>CALMEE010000111.1 GCA_937862885.1 uncultured Planctomycetaceae bacterium | reverse complement strand
GGGCACGTGCCAGCCCTGCCCTGGCTACGCCAATGTCGGGGGCTCCGCCACGGCCGCCGGCCGCGAATACGCGCGGGCCGGGGCCCGCCCCGGCACTTGGGTCGTCGACGTCACCGACCCGACGCAGCCGGTGGAGCGCGGCTTCTTCCTCGAGACCGACGTCGGAGCCAGCTTCATCGTCAACGAGGTGCAGGGACGCACCTTCGGGCTGGGCTTCGTGACCGGCTTCTACCTGGGCTACGACATCGCCCCGTTCCTCTCGATCTTGGCCGGCGCGAGCGCGACCTCGGCGCCGAGCAGCGCCCCCGTCACCGGGGGGCCCCCCGCCGGCACACGCTGGCCCCCGCCGGTACCGCGCAATTTGCGAACGAGAAGGCTCTCACTGCCTTTGCCTGGTTCATACAACCTTCCGTTATCTCCACCTTGTAACAACATGCGAAAGGTCGTCATGTTGAGTCCACCGCGAACGTTTCTGGCCTCGACATGGCACCCAGAGCAATTTTCCACCAACATTGGAGCGATGTCCGCAGAAAAGCTAACCGTCTCATTCCCAGTTGCCATTACCAAGTCGTTCGCCACTTGCTCCGGCTGATCCGTTCTGGCGGTCGCTCGCAAACCGGTTGCAGGATTGTCTCCGTCGAATTTTGCCCCGGCGATAACCCACGCTTTAAGCGTAGTTAGTTCCGCCTCGGTCACTCGCGCACCCCCTTGGGGCATCTCGCCACTTTCGATGACTTCAATTAAGCGACTGGTCTCAGGCTGGCCCGGCGTGATACCGCGCCCTTCTGCAATTGCTTGATAGTTTGCCAAGCTAAATCGACCGGAGGCGCGATCGACGTGACATCCTCCGCATTTTGAGGTCAAGATGGGGATAACGTCGTTGATAAAACTGACATCACCAGCATCGCGTGGGGGTTGCGGTAGATCCGCAAGTTGTTCGAGAGATTGGCCTTGTTCCCGCAAGAGCTGAAACGCCGTTTTGATGCGTTCATATTCAGGTGCCGCCAGTTCGAGCAGCTCCTTAGTTGGATTTGCCAGAAGGTCGCGGAGTTGCTTATTGGCCTCTTTGACGGCCTCGGCGGCTTCATCGTATCGCTTAGCTTGGTACTGTTTTCCAGCTCGATCGATTATGGTCTTTATTTTTCGGATCTCTTGTCTTTGCTTGGACGATACTTGGCCCGACAATCCAGAACAATTGCCAAATACAATGATCACGAACAAGGAAAAAGCAAGGAAATGGCTAGCGATTCTGTAAAGGTCATACATAGCGAATTAGCGTGATGCCAACAATAGAACCAACAACATTACGATAAGCAGGCCAAAAACCATAGCCGAAACGATGCCGACAGCAATGTAATACGCCTTTTGAGATACCTGCCGACGTTTACTTCTTTCCACCGACACTTGCGTTTGCACATTCTGGCCGACGATGGATTTAATCGACGTCTGACGCCGCGCGTTTTCGGAAATGTTCGAAAAGTCAAGCGAACCAGTTTTCGACTCAGCCTCGGTGGGCCGCACATCGTTTGCTTTTGCAGATGATTGCTCAGCTGCGTTTGTCTCGCTTATTTTCTTTTGCCCCTCCAACGCTGCCTGCGCAGCACCCTTCTTAGCGGGCTCTTTGGACTGCTCAGCGACGGTTTCGATTTTCTTGACAACAGGTAGATCAGTGCCAATGGAAGGCGCGGCATCGGCCACGCTGGCCACGCTCCCAGTCGTTGGCACCGTACCCGCTTTGTGCGAAGCGGCCTCTTTTGTCGACGGACTGTTCTGGCGCGGCACTGCCGTAGAGTTCTTTGGTTCAGTAATTACTGAGTCCGGAACCCGTTCGGGCTTTTTCGACGGTGGCGACACTGCCGTAGAATTGTCTGCCGTTTGTTGAGCAGATTCCTGTTGCAACTCGACAACCGGCGTCTCGTCAGTTTGATCCGAGTTGGTAATTGTTGTGCGGATCGCTGCGGCCGATTGTTGTTCTTGGGTGGCGTGGCTCGCATCGTCAATATCGCCCGGGTCATCGCCTCCTGTCGCGGTGTTTGGGGCGGCGTGAACGAGTGCAGATTCGACTTTGCGCGGTTTGACGCTCGACGCAACTTTGACTTCTGCTTTCGCACCAACTTCAGAAGCAACTATCGATTGCGCGATGGGCAGGCACTTCTTTAAGTCCACCAATAATGACTTACAGTTTTGGTAGCGTTCCTCAGGTTTCTTCGCTGTCATTTTCTCGATGACGGCAAGCATTGCATCGGGACAATTTGGACGGACAGTTTTGATTGACCGCGGCTTTTGCGTTTGGTGCATCGCGATGCGCTGTGCAAGAGTACCTTCCGGAAACGGCGGCTTTCCCACGAGCAAATAATAGAGCGTGCACCCCAACGCATAAATATCGGCTCGATGATCAACCTGATGGCTATTTAGGGCCTGCTCCGGCGCAAGATAATCGGCAGTACCTAGAACCTTCTCGTTGTGATCCACGGTTAACGAATAGTCCTCTTCCTGGAAAAGCGCAAGACCCAGATCGAGCAATTTTACGGTTCCCCCTTTGGTCACGAGCAAATTCGCCGGTTTCACATCGCGATGCACAAGGTTTGCTTCGTGAGCATGGGCCAGGCCTTGCGCGGCTTGCATGGTGTACTTAATTGCATCGACAAAATTCAGCGGCCCATCTTGCTTCACTGTTTCGTACAGATCTCGACCTTCGACATACTCCATCACCAGGTAATGCGTGTCGGATTCATTGTCGATATCATAAACTCGCACGATGTTGGGGTGGTTCAATGCCGCTGCCGCACGGCCCTCGCGATAGAATCGATCGAGGTAGGTCTTATCCCCGACGCGATTGCGGGGCAGAACTTTGATCGCCCGCATTTGATTGAAGAGTGTATGCTCGGCGAGATAAACACTGCTCATCCCACCAGTACCTAAGTGCCCCAGCAATTTGTACTTGCCAAGAAAGAACCCTTTGTATTTCCCAGCCAACAATTTATCAGCATGCCACCGCGTGATCAGTCCGCTAGAAATCAAGTGCTTGGTCAGGTCATCAAGCTTGACCGGTTGGCCGTTCGCCTTTTTCGCTAGGTCAGCCAGTACCGCTTTCAAACGAGTCGCATCAGCGATGCCACTCTGTTGAAGCATACTCAGAAAACTCCTACCAGACTTTTGTGGTTCCGACATCAATCGACCGTGACAACTGAATAGAGATGCATCGGTTCAAGTTCGTAAACGTGGTACAAAGATGCACCTACCGAGCAAGCGAACAGGTTCCACTTTTCGCTCGATGCACATGTTTCGCCCAGCCAAGGCGCGAGCAAATGTCCAGCTGACAATGTGCTGAGCGCTCAACCTACGAGTCAACAATCGCCTCGGTTCATGGCGATATTTGTATAACTTATCGTAGATGCAACCAAAATCAAACCTTTACTATTATTTCATTTGAATTTTCCTAAGAAAAGTCTCAACAACAGCAAACCGCGCAACGAAGATTTTCGTTAATTCCAGTGATTTCGGTTGTGTTGGTCGAATCGGTTGACTTTCTCCCTACAACGGGCCTCCCGAAGCCTGTACGAGTTCAAATTGACAAGCGGCAAACTGGTAAACTGGTAAACTGGTAAACCGATTTAATCCGCGGCGAATCCGACACTTTTCGCTAAATGCCATTCCGTCACTATTAACCAAGTTCCACAGCGGTCAGGGTCCCAAGTGCTTTGTTTCTGCTCAGACTTTGGGGGATGGTGGTCGAACCAGTTGACGTTCGTCTGAGCAGGCATGGTTCATCAACTTCCTCTATCCCACAAGTTTGCTGATAACGAACTAGGCTTACTCGACTCACTATTGCATGTTAAGATTCGTTCCGCAGGTCATTCAAGCTGTCGCTGGACGACAAGCGTAAACATTTTGCGGAGCGGCAGGTACGCTCAACTAGCGGATCGTCGCAGGTACGTTAAATTCACATTGGTTTTCGTTGAAGCCGCATGGATTCGTTACTCGTATGGTTTCGAACCCCCGTGTTAGCCTTCGACATCAATTACACTTCACATTGAAAGCAATCGACATGCCGGCTTTTTCCGTCGCCAAGAATATTGTCGTTAACGCCAGTGCAGACAAGGTATTTGCAACCGTTGCTGATTTTGGAACTTGGACTTCTTGGTCACCTTGGTTGATAGCCGAACCCGAAGCAAAAGTCGTGGTATCATCAAATCCGTCTTCCATCGGATCAACGTACGCATGGGAAGGAGACGTAACTGGCCAAGGAATAATCAAACACGTAAAGTTGGAACCCGGCCAGCTCATTGAAGAGGAGCTTGAATTTATCAAGCCGTTCAAGTCGAGAGCTAAGATTGCCTTTGAATTCCGACCAAGTAGTTCTGGAACGGAAGTCATCTGGACGATGGAGAGCAGCCTTCCTTGGTTTTTGTTTTGGATGATTCCGATGATGAAGACCTTCATCGGCATGGACTACCGGCGCGGCCTGAATATGTTGAAGGATTATATCGAAACCGGCTCAATCCCGTCCAAAACCATTGTGCATGGTGTGGAGGCAATCAGTCCGTTAAGGATGGCGGGGCTTGCCGGAGCTTGCCATGTTGACAATGTCGGAGAGACGCTGCACACAAAATATGTCGAGGTTGAGCGGATTTTCAACCGCCTGGGAATTTCGACCGAGGGGGGGATGATCGCCGTCTACACGCGTTTTCAAGTGAAACAACAAGTGTTCCAATATATTTGTGGCTATGTCATTCCGGCCAACGAGAATGTGCCCCTCGATTGCGGATTAACAACTTGGTCGCTCCCTGCGTGCAAGGCTTTTCGAGTAGAGCACATCGGCAGTTATAGGCATTTGGGGAATGGCTGGAGTGTGGCAAATCAAATTGCGCGCTACAGGAAGCTGAAACAACAGCGGATCGGTACGTTCGAACTCTATCGCACCACGCCTCCGACTACGCCTGAAGCTGAACTGGCCACAGATATCTATTTGCCACTCAAATAAAAAAGCACCACCGTTGGTGAAGGTGGTGCTTGAATCCATTACGATGGTGGACTGTCGCGTCTACTCGGTATCGGCGTTCTCAGCGTCTTCCGCCGATTTCCGTTTCCGACGTTTAGGTGGCGACTTCATGCCGATCGCTTCCTCAACCTCGGCGAACTCTTCGCCGTATTGGTCATCTTCCAATTCGTACTCGCCCTCGATTTCAGCCTCGAAATCGTCATCGAACTCATCGTCAAAGTCATCTTCAATAAATGTCAACGCAGCATCGTCATCGACAATCGAAGTCGAATCAAAGATCGGTGAATACTTGACCAAGGAATCATCGGGACGGATCAGCGGTTCGCCAACCACCTCATCACTTTCGCCAAGTAAATCGTCATCATCTTCATCGTCGTCAATGTCCATAATTCACTCTCCTTGGGCATTACGAAATTTGGTATCGGGTCGTCGTTGTTAACAGTTGAATGGGCACGACAAAACGGGCCTGCAAATCTAGCCTCGGTTCCAGGCCCCAGTGACGCCTCCCTAATCCACAATTGAACACCCTGTTGGTTCATCTGGTACGCCGTCGAAATCTTTCGTATCGTTTTCACGGAACTCTTTACCGATTAAGCAAAGCATGTTCCCAACGCAGCCAGTGGAAGCGGGCTAAAAAGGTCGTTGTCGCGTATCTCGATACAACTTGAAGTCACTTGGTGCAAACAACGAAGCTATGCGCAAAATGATCGACTGAGAAGATGCCATCGACGCCGTAGCAACAACGTCGTGCACCCCCTACGCCTGTTTTTGTGTGCCAATTGATTCTTCGCTAACCATGCTTCCTTGTAAATAGGCTAGGTCCAAGAATTCTCGAAAATCTCCAACAGGGTAATCGGTGTCGCAGTCAATTCGATTCATTCCTGAAAAACCACCTTTTTTTGCGGAGCCTACGTCCGCGTTAAACAACGTCAAGGACCCGCTCACCGTCATTGAGGAGATTACCCTTATAAATTACCGCCCCAACATACTTTTCAGCGCAACAGAATGGACACATAGACAGGCACCTTTTACATTGCTCGATTTCTCGTACTCGCAAACATCAGGTGATGCGAATGCATCGTGTGAGAATGCCATCATGCGTCCTCAACATCTGCCAAGAATATTGTCAGGACACAATCCATTTGAGAGGAAAGTTATTTATCCAATGCGATAACTGTCGCGGCCCGGCCTTCGCGTGAAGAAACATCGACGGCACTGATTTCAATGAATCGATCGTCCAGGTCGGTGCTCGACTTATCCGTCGTAAAGAAAATGGATCGCAGCGCCAAAGCAAACTGAATCGGGGGTGCTGGGCCGTGGATGTCAACAATCAGTTGTTCATTGTCTCGCCTCAAGCTGCATTTCAAAGCCGTGCCTTCAATGGATAACCATTGGTTTTCAACTATTTGTTCCGCTCCGAGCAAGAATCGATCATTGTCGCCTGGATTCGTAAGCGCAATTGCCACTGCTTCAAACAAGCTCGAATCGGGCGAAGCCATTACGCAATCGGTGTTCGCCAGCGGCGCTTTGTTCGCATCCCAATCGTAATTGGCCAGGAAACCATTTTCAGTTACCACGTAGAGTTCGACATCGTCCACCTTTATCCGGTCGTTTCCCGTAACCCACGCAAAGCGAACGGTTTCGATCGCATTGATCTGATTCGGCAAATCCACGACAATCGGTGTCACTTGCTTCGCCACAACTTTGTCATTGCTGACGCTGACCGCGCTTCCGTTCACCCCTTTAGCAATACAGAACCCAGTTCCGTCACCATCCGGCGTTGCTATCTCGAACACTTTCGTTTCGTTGATGAACAAGTCGAGTCGAGTGGATTTCGACGAACCGTGATCATGCCAAGCGAAGTTGAACTTGATTTGTGCCGTGCCAAAGCGAGATCCTCCGACGTTGGCATGATTCACATTCGTCTGTGTCATGCTGCCTGCTGAATCATAGGCATTGATGACCAATTCGTTTTCAGAGACGTTCAGAACGTAATTGTCGTTCCGCGTTCCACCTCGCGTAAAGGCAAATTCCCAATCGGTGAACTGCCCCTTCATACCGTTGAGTTCTGAGTTTCGTAGCACATTCTTGGCTCGAGCTGTGTTTCCTGCAACATCCAGATTAATCCGCGGGCCATCGCCACCTCCTGAAACCGACGTGCGAGCCAGTTCATACACTTGGTCATGTGAATCAGACTTAAATGCAATGCGGACAGGAATTGGTTTTCCCACCAATTCCTTCACAATTTCTAATTGACTCTCTAAGGAATTTAGCGACGAGTCGATGCTATCGATAATCGCCGATATCTTTTTGTTTAAATCCGCATAACTTGTACGATCCTTTTCGATCGCACGCGTATCGTATAGGTATTTCCTTTGAGTATACGTTTCGTTGAGGGCTCTTCGGTACGACGACAACCGCTCGACAGTCTTTTTGAAGTCAGCCGGACGGTAGATGGTTCCGTTGGCGGGATCGTGGTCGATCGTGACCAAATAGACGCCTTCCTGAACGTGCTTTTCGACAAACGGTTGGATATACATTTGCCCCTTTAGGCTCAGGCGATTCCTGCGAAACTCTGGTCGAAGGCTCAGCCAAAAAAATTGTTGATCTTCGTTGCGGTCAAATACGACGCGAAGCTCCTTTGTGCTTTCTGCCTGACGGCCCTTAGGTTGTGTTTCCAAATAGATTACCTGTACTTCCGGGAAGTCGTGGACCGCATCGAGCATCAGGTCGAGTCCGATCACGGTCGGACTGGGCATCCATGGTATGTCGGCAACCAAGGTGGCAGCGAATTTCGATCCATCGATGTGCAGTGGATCAAGCATGATTGGATGGCGTAAAATCGCCGATCGCGTCTCACCGCCTACGGATACTTGCAGCACGCAATTGCGAAGATAATTGCATTCCAAATTGGTCGCTGCCGGTTCCAACCACTGGAACGAAAACGCAGGCGGTGCGAACGTCAACTCGGCAACCTTGATCAGTTGTCCGTCTGTTTCCATTTCCACGAACCAACGCTGCTCGCCCCCCGCTTCTAGCAATTTCAATCGTGATCCCAACGTATGGTCGCTAGCGTGCGTAAGCAACTCCACTCGATCCAACTTTCCGCTGGCTGGAAAAAGCTCAGTCAATACCGTGACTGCCTGCGTATCGTCACTCGTTTCGAGTTGAGGCAGCGATATTGTTTGCGGAAATACGTCAAACGTATCCCGCACGCTTGCCGTCAGCGACTCTTCAGTGATATCGTCGGCATCATCCAACGATGGATCCAAATCGTCGTCACCTGCTTCGTCCAGGATCGAGGCCAGATCATTGTCACTCGCTTTTACCGTTTTCTGCTCCACCCCTTCATTTTTTGCGTCAGGCAAAGCGACGTCATCGGTTATTAGGTCCGTGTTTCCATCAGGTTTTTCATCCGCCTGGTTCTTGTTAGCCACTTGGGTAGATGAAGGCTGACTCGCCCCGTCTTTTTCCGAAGGCAGCGACTCGGTCTTCTTAGTCGAACCTCCCCGCTTGCCGGATGTGGAGTTATTCGTCGCCCGAGAACTATTGTTTTCCGCAGTGGAGCCAGTCGCCAGTTGCCGACTGTCTTTTGTATCGCCGGCGACATCGATCGAAGGCTCTTGGTTGATAGAATTCCATACGACGTACGCGCCAACGAGAACAATCGCCGCCAACAGGACGGAAATTGAAATTGCCGTAAAAGAAAACTTTGCAGGGGATTTGGCAAGTCTTTTTGTGGCTTGTGAACCACGTGTTTCAGCCCGTGTCTTCGCACCTAGTTCTTCTGGAGTTCCGGTTGGCCGATTGCCCTGCGCCGGCATCGATTCGGCAGGCGTTAAAGCGGAGGCCCGAACACTTTCGCCGGAGGCTGCAGCGGCTATTGCCGCCCCATCAGTTGTATCCTCATTAGCGTGGGAATGTTCGTCGTCCGATTCACCAATTTGGCTGAGCGATGCTTTGTTTTCATCTAACCATCGCTTCAACCGAATAGTTACTTGTTCGGCCTGCTCGTATGCGTTAACGTTGGAAAGGTCGGTTGCAATTCGTAATAACGTGCCGGCAGCATTGCTGCGTCGACATCGCTTGACCAATTCGATCACTGTCTTGCCGAGGTCGCGCAGATCCGACTCGGGCGTCGCCTCCGCGATTTCGATCAACTCACCTAGATCATTGAGTTGGCGACGAATCATGGAGAGACCGATGTCGGCGATTCTCACGTCACTCTGTTTATGAAACAACAAGCAAGGGAGGCCGATGTTACCATGCACGATACCGTGACTATGAGCGAAACGCACTCCGTCTAAAGCCTGGTACAGCACGAGCCCAACGTCGATATCACTCAATTCGTCAAGGTCGATTTCCGTCGCGACCTTGCCCGCTACGTGCTCCAACACCAAATAATAGCGACCTCCCTCTTTGTCGATGTCATACACATGGACCAAGTGTCGATGATCGAGCATCGACGCGTTCTGCACCTGTTGCATGAACGCCCTCAATTTGTTCGGTTCATCAGTGAACGTTGCTGGCAATATCTGCAGCTCCACTTTGCGGTCGAGGCTCGTGTGTTGAGCAACAAAACGATCGCCCAACTGATCCCGCGCGATCTGATCGAGCAAGACATATTTACCTAGTGTTAGACGACTGCGGCCTTTGAGTAGAGTCTTGGCTTGCCATTCAGTAAGCAAGCGATCGGTAATCAGAGTTCGTGCAATGCGTCCGGGATCCTCTTGGTCCTTGAATCGATTGACCAGCGTTTCGAATGCGGCCTGATTGAATAGGTGGCTGTTCTGGAGATATTCTAGAAACTGAGCCTTAGTGATGGTAATTTTGGCCATGATCCGATTTGCAATCCGATAACCTCGCGACGACAACACTCTCTTCGGTCTAATTGTTACAGAGTGCCACTTCAAAAGCAACTATCGAACGCGGCCGGAACATTTCGGCAACATTTCCGTTTGACGCTCAGTTCACATCACCCATTCGCAACACCCACAAAGCATTCGATCCAGTTGCTGAAGCCAATCGTTTTGGTTAAGACTTTGTTCGAATACGAGTTACTTCGCATGTCGCCTGGGCAAGTTGCTGGTCAGTTCCCTTCTTATTCTTAAATGTTCGTGATTGGCGGCGATCTAGCAATCTCCCTGGCTTTAAAATCTACTCTGTCGCAGTGGGCTAGACTTTGGATTATGAGTCCGAAAAGGTAGGATAGGCGTTTTGGCCCAAAGCAATTACGTTTTCATGCACGACTGAATCCATTGAGGAAATGAACCATGCAGATTTCGAGATTACACGATTTTGGATTACGCGCGACGTCCTGTGTTTGCATTTGCGCGTCCGTACTTATTTTCCGCGCTGATATTTCGACATCGGGAACATCTGAGGCTTCCGTGGCAAGCACGGTTGCTTCAGCGATATTCGACGATGTCACGCAACGGATTGAAGCCTTGCTGCAAACTCAAGTCGACTGCTGGAACGATGGTGACATCGACGGGTTTATGCAAACCTATTGGAATTCTGAAGACTTGACGTTCAGTTCATCCGGAAAAACTACTCGTGGATGGAAAGCAACGTTGGAAAGATACAAGACAAACTACAATTCGCGGGAAAAGATGGGATTCCTACGCTTCAGCGACTTAGAAATCATAATCCTTAGCGAAGACAAAGTTGCGGCAATGGTTTTGGGAACTTGGGAGTTAAGTTTCGCTGACTCCTCCGAGACCGCTCCGATGCGTGGGAAGTTCACCTTAGTGCTGAAACAGCTTGAAGGTGATTGGAAAATTATCCATGATCATACATCCGTATTGGCCAACCCCAAGTGACCTCCGTCTCATGATTTGCATTCGGCAAGCTGGGCCGACAAACGTGAACGTATAGGACGGTACATGTTCGGCAACAAAGGAAAAATGATCCAAGATCGCGTCGGCAATTCGGATGAACCGATCGCAGTCTTGAATGTGGTAGCGGAGTCGCGACGACGTTGCGTCTGTGTTACACCCGAAAGGCTGAACGCAATTGCTCAGTCAATTCCAACGGGAAAAGACAAAAACTGTATTCGCGATTGTCAAACATTTGAGTCCGCCTTTGCAATTCGCTGGTTCGCGCAAGCTGATCCGTCCAAGCTCGTGTCAACGGTTGCAATGCCCCCTCAATTTGCTGATTAACCTGCTGTATTTGGTAGTGCCAGGATCTGCGATTTCCTTTTGGCGGCGGAGTTTCTAACAGAACCTGTTTCCGTTTAGCCCAACTGGTAGCTGATTCGTTAGCGTGATCAACAAACTTTTCGCCGTGGTAACGCAGCTCTCTCAACCGCCAGCGAACTTCTTGAACATCGGCCAGTGATGCTCGTTCGAATTCGATTGGCAATCGATAGGTCGCCGTTGCTACAGCGAACAGCGGTGGGATGACGCGCCAGAATTGCTGGATGATGCCATCGGTAACTTCGTCGTAGATAGCTCCACCGATACCGTGAAGGAACAGATCGCACAACACCAACCGCGCGTACAGCGTCGTCGTGAGTGCTCGCGGGCGTATGACAAACGATCTTGCAGAGTCTGATAGGATGTCAACGAGCTTTGCCAGCCGACAATCTAAACGTACTTCGGCAAAATCAGTGAGTTCAATTCGATCACCATGAATTCGTGCGTAAAGTGGTCGACGCTGCGGACGACGATTCTGCCAAATCCAAAATGGAGTTTCACAGAATTCATCGACCGTATTCAAATCGGGCACTGGGCGACTTTTTGATCGGAGTCGACGTTGATTCCGATAATCGGCTAGGACTTGGTTGTGGACCGCGAGGAACTCCCGAGCGCGCGATAGAATTTCGGCAACAAATAATTTGAATCCCCTGGTTTCAGACACACGGCTAAGCGGAAGTTCCAACGTTCGAAGTCCCAGTGTTCTCTCGTACTGGTGGCGACTCCGAGCCATCACTTCACCCAACAAATCCGTTCCCTCGGCAATCCCCAAAACGTTCTCCCAAAGGGGCTCTATAATCGGCTGTGCCACGAATGGCTGAATGGCTTTTGCGACTTGTCGACCGAAACTGGACAAGACTCGTTTATCAGCCACACGTCGCACTTCGTAGGGAAGAACTTGTCCAGCCAAGTCATAAGGAATAGGCCGCACTTTTGGGTTTTTTACATTACCCTGCAGCACATTGATCGAGGCATGGCGACAAAGATCATTATCGACCACCAAATTAACGGCCACGCAATTCGTCTGCTGGCCCGCGTGCGACAACAAGAAGTTCTTGAACCACACACCTGGATGAAACAATTCCGGTTGATGCCCCGAAATGATGATCTGTGGCAAGGTGCCAGCTGTTTTGGCAGCGGGCTCAGACTGCGGCGAACCAATCCCATCGCAGTTGCTCGTCGGTTCGGTCCACTGTTCCTGATCGCTATCCGAGTATTGACGGGAGAGCGCGATTAATTCGTGACGAGCTTCTGCCCGCACCCCCTGGATTGTTTCACCTCCAAGAGCAAATTCGTGTGCGGCATTGTTTGTGCGATTGCCTCTGATTACATTGCAAAATTCGGTGGCGGGGGGATCAACCAGGATTTCACCCGAATCACTTGGTGCACGCCAACGCTTCGTTTCAATGAACATGCAGCATGCACCAGCAGGGAGTATTAGGCGAAACGACTTGGCTAAAAAGCACCCCGGTGAACGCAACACACGGGACAACAGCAAATGTACAACGATACCGGCGTAACATTACTCAGTAAATTGCGAGCACGTACTGGGAAGCCGCGCGAAACTGCGATCCAAAACAGAGTGATAATAATTCAACCGCGCCTCTGGATCATCCAAACTTCCACCAAAAGATCTTTTCTCATCGAGGTAAATCAGTGGGACTGGCTCCTCCACGATCGTTAGGCCGTGGCAGACAGCCTGGACCCACAGCTCCAGCGGCATTGCATAGCCCGTTTCGGTCAATTCGAGTTGCTTCAATGCTTCCACGCGGTAAGCTTTGAATCCGCAAAACGAATCGGTGAGATCCAATCTGAGCTTCTGATTCAAGTATTCCGTGATTTGATAGTTGATGCGGCGGCGTTGTTCCGGAGCCGCACTCTTCTTCTCCAACACACTCAGGTAGCGGCTGCCAGACACGATATCAGCACCAGTATCCGCCAGAAGTTGCACAAAACGGCGAATCAACTTAGGCTCATGTTGACCATCGCAATCAATGGTTACGATGACATCAAAGTCATGTTCAATCGCATAGTTGAATGCCGTGATCAATGCGGCACCGTACCCGCGGTTGAATTCGTGCGTTACGATACGCACGTCATTGCGTCGCGCCAAAATGGCCGCGGATCCATCGCTAGAACCGTCGTCAACGACCAATACATCCGGACTATACTTGACGACTTGATCGAGGACGTCATCGATGTGATGAGCTTCGTTGTAAACCGGTAATGCAGTCAAAAATCGAGAAATATCCATATGGTAAGTACCTAGACCAACAATTTTATCCGTTTCATTCTAAGAACCGAATTCTTGTCGTCAACAAAAAGCAGCAAGTTGTTCGGAAAAAGAACCAATTGTCGGGAATTTAAATTCTTACAATCGGATCAGACTCTTCGTTACTAGCCCAAATCTCCAGCAACGGGAATTCTTGTCGCATTCGTTCGGCAAGGTTTTCCAGGGCAAATCGTTCACTGGTGAAATGCCCCAAGAGAAGCATGGCGGTGTCCAATGCTTTTGCCTGCAGACACGTATGAAAATCAGCTTCACCCGTAACGAACAAGTCAGCGCCCAGTTGATGCACCGTAGCCAAAAAAGAACCGCCGCTGCCGCAGGCAATGCCGATTTTCGCAACTAGCCGATCTGGGTGTCCGACGACTCCCAATGAATTACAGGAGAACAATCCCTTTATCGAATTGGCAACTTGACTCGCCGGAGCAGGCTCGGGCAAACAACCAATACGTCCCGCCCCGATATTGGAACGCTCGGCCGTCAGCGGCTTTATCGGCACAATCTCAACCAAGCCAAGTTTCTGTGCAATCGAGTCATTGATCCCAGTATGGGTTGAATCAAACGAAGTGTGTGGGCTATAAACGGCAATCTGATTTTGAATTAAGTCCAACAACATCTTGCCGGCGGGTGTATCAGCTGTGATTTGTTGAATCGGACGAAACATTAGTGGATGATGGCTAACAATCATGTTGGCCTGCCGATCAATTGCTTCAGTCACCGATTCCGGAGTAATTGTTAGGCAAGTCATCAAACGATCAACCGTATGGGTGCGGTCACCAACGAGCAGTCCAGTGTTATCCCATGATTCGGCTAATTCAGCGGGAGCGTAGGCTTCCAAGTAGTTGCAGATGGTGTTGACCGTGACCACAATTCATAGCTCCATTCAACAAGGGTTCAGCGACTAATATGACGTCGATATTTTAGTCGCCAATGCCAACTCATGTAATTCGTAATCATGTAGCTTAATCCAGGAAACCAAGTCAATGCTTCAGCTAAAAACCGGTATCCCCTTGGCGGCCATCAATCAGCCGCTTAAACAGGCGTTGCCCATCGCACATGAACTGGGAGTTCAAGGGATCGAACTTAATGCCCGCACCGAATTGCGACCGAGCGAACTTTCGAAGACGGGCGTGCGACATCTTCGCAAACTGCTGCAGGATTATAACTTGCAGGTGTGCTCCGTGACATTCCCAACGCGACGTGGATTTGGAATTGCTCAAGACCTGGAACAGCGCCTCGATGCAACGAAGGCCGCCTTGCGTATGGCGTTTGATTTAGGGTGTAATCATGTCAGCAATTTTGTCTCCGTGGCCAGCGAGGGAACTGAGGCGACCATCCTGAACGAAGCGATGACAGATTTAGCAAATTTTGGCCAGCGAATCGGTGCGCGGTTTGCAATTCGTACACGACAAGATAGCGGAGAAGTCCTTAATCAATTCATCAACTCGCTCCCGCCGACAGGAATCGTAGTCGACTTCGATCCCGCCGAGCTATTGATCCACAAACATTCGGCCGTCGAGTCATTAACGGCCTTGGCTGAACACGTCGTTCATTTCCGCGCGCGGGATGCCGTACATGATCTCTCCTTAGGCAAAGCATTGGCCGTGCAGTTGGGACGAGGGTCCAATGATTGGCCAAGCTTGCTGGGCAAACTCGAAGAATACCAATACACGGGTTTTCTCACGATTGACCCGCAAAACATCAACGCCTTGGACGAGGCCAAAGAATCACTTGAATATCTGCAAAACTTATTCAATTGAGCGCATCACATAATTATTCTCTTGGACGACTCACCCGGAATTTCGCTGACGTACCGCGGAACAGCGTAGCCGGGCAGCGAATTTCTCATTTGTTCGATTAACGCAGTCCCAACTTCAATCGGCACTTCGAAATGCGATGCGCCTTGCACGCGATCAAGTTGATGAAGGTAGTATGGAATGACTCGCATCTCGATCAATTTTGCTGACAGATCGCATAACGTCTCGGCGTTGTCGTTGACTCCACGTAACAAAACCGATTGGTTCAGAAGAAGACACCCACAAGCGTGCAGTTTATCCAACGCAATAGCAACCTGTTCGTCAAGTTCGTTGGCGTGATTTGAATGAATTACGATGACAACGGTTTGAGGCAGATTGGCAAACGTCTCAACTAGTTGTTGAGTCACGCGCGCCGGAATCATGATCGGCAAACGCGTATGCACGCGAATTCGCCGCACATGGGGTAGCTCCGTGATCAACGACAACAGACTTTGCAAACCAGAATCCGTCAACATCAACGGATCGCCACCACTGAGGATGATTTCCTCAATGTTCGTATCGTGCCCAATTCCCGCTAACGCGTGCTCCCATTGCGCGGCGCCTTTCGGAGTAGTCTCATACGGAAAATGGCGCCGAAAGCAATAGCGGCAATGGATCGCGCAGGCTCCCGTTACGATCAGCAACGCCCGGCCAGGATACTTCATGATGACACCGGAAGCGACAGTCGCAGGACCGTCACCTACGGCGTCGACAGTGAACCCATCGCGCAGCTCATTTTCGGTTGGCAGGGGGAGCAGTTGGCGTAACAGCGGATCGTCGAGTCTGCCAGCCTGAATCCGCTGGACAAAAGGCCTGGGAGCGAACAATGCGAAATCTGAAGTGACGCTCTTGGCCGCGCGGCCAACCGACTCGGGCAGATTTAAGGCGCGACACAACTCCATCGGATCGCGAATAGCGAATTTTATTTCACTTTGCCAATCACTAAAGGTGGCGGCGACAAGTTCCAGCTGTTTCGTTACAATATTCATTTCCAAAACACATTAATATCGTGGCTAAGATACAAGGATCATAAGACGTGGCAACTTATAAAACTAGTGACTTTCGCAAAGGACTCAAAGTGCAAATTGACGGAGAGCCCTATTTGATGACGGAAATGAATTTCGTCAAACCAGGCAAAGGAAACGCACTGTACAAGTGTCGATTGAAGAATTTGATTCGGGGAACCGTGCTGCAAAAGACGTATAAGGGGGGGGATACATTGGAGAGCGCCGACGTGGAGGAAATCGACGCACAGTTCCTCTATCGACAGGTCGACACCTTTGTATTCATGAACACCCATTCGTATGATCAGTACGAACTGACGGCTGATCAAGTGGATGATGCTTGGAAGTTTCTGAAGGAAGGAATGTCATGTTCCATGGTTTTGTTCAATGGCAATCCCATCACAGTGACACCGCCCAACCACGTCGAACTTCGCGTTGATTTTTGCGAGCCAGGCGTGCGCGGCGATACCGCCACCAATGTAACGAAACCATGCAAAGTTGAAACGGGCGCCGAGTTTCTTGCTCCGAATTTCATCAATGAAGGTGACATCCTACGTATCGATACACGCACGGGTGAATACATCGAACGTGTCCGCGTTTGACGTTTACGCTATTCTCGCGACGATGTAATGCCAAGCATGCTCTGAATACAAATGCGCTATCCATACGGCGTACTCGGGCCAGCCATGCGATGAGCCCACGATACAGCCTGTTATTCAACCTTGAAAGGCAAGTCTAATGCATGTACGGTTTTGGGGCGCTGCGCGAACGGTCACTGGCTCGATGCATCTTCTGGAAGTTGGTGGTCAGCGTATCTTGCTGGACTGCGGTCTCTACCAAGGGATTCGCAAGGATGCGTTCAGGCGAAACCGTGAATTGCCATTCGACGCCAAGTCAATTGATGCCGTCGTTCTTTCGCATGCACATATCGACCACAGTGGAAACCTGCCGACTCTGGTTAAGAACGGGTTCAAAGGCAAGATCCACTCAACGTCGCCTACGCGCAGTTTGTCGATCCACATGTTGTTGGATTCCGCGCACATTCAAGTGAAAGATGTCGAGTACGTTAACAAGCGGCGGTTGGAAAAGAAGCAGACACCCTTCGAACCACTCTATGAACAAGAAGATGCCATCCACGCTTTGAAGCGTTTTTCAGAGCATGAGTTCGGCGAATACTTTTCACCTGTTCCCAATGTTGAATGCCGGTTTCATATTGCTGGGCACATGCTGGGTGCCGCGCATGTCGAATTGGTCATCCAACGCGGATCGTCGAGGCCCCTGAGACTGTTATTTAGCGGCGATATTGGACGACATAATTCTCCCATTTTGAAAGACCCGTCAATTGTGGCTGAGACGGACTTTCTCATCATGGAAGCGACCTACGGCGACCGGAAGCACCCGGAAGAGATCAATACCGAGTCCGAGTTACTTAAAGTTGTCCTGGACGTTTGGGAGCAAAAAGGCAAGTTGATTATCCCAGCGTTTTCCGTAGGCCGAACTCAGGAAATTGTCTTTTACTTAAATAACCTCAGGAACAAGGGGAAGCTGCCGCCCATCAAGACATTTTTGGACAGCCCGCTCGCCATCGACGCCCACACGGTGTTCCAACAATATTTTGACGAGCTGAACGATACGTTTGCGCGACGCATATTGGATGAAGACGACAATGACCCGCTTTCGTTCCCCGATTTCTATTTGGTGCGTAAGGTCGAGGATTCAAAGGCGTTGAATTCGTTTGCCGAACCCTGCATCATTATTTCGGCATCGGGCATGTGCGAGGCAGGCCGCGTGTTGCACCACCTGAGAAACCATATTTCAAAGCCTTCCACAACCGTTCTCTTGACGGGTTTTCAAGCCCCACACACCTTAGGCAGGCAACTTGAAGAAGGAGCAAAACAAGTTAATATTTTTGGCGACCCGTTCGACGTCCATGCCAACATTTGTAAACTTCCCGGGACCAGTGGACATGCCGACCAAACTGAGCTAATCGAATGGTTCAAACAAGTCACTACGGCCGGTCATTTGCAGTGGACGGCGTTAGTGCATTGCGAATTCGAATGTGCGACGGTGCTTGCAGAACAACTGCGCAAATACACCAGACAACAGGTGTATATTCCAAATCGCGGCGACGAGATCTCATTAGACGGCCATCGATAAATCCAATTGGATTTGGATTTAGCCAATTGCGTAGAGTCAGAACAGATTGACCGTCGGAATTGTCGCGTCAACGAGCGGATCGCTGCACAGATTCATAACCTACGTTCAGCGCACGCTTTGGTATCGTTTGCGTAAATATGTGCGACATCGTTCAAGGAAATCAATCACGCCTTCCGTTTGGTAGTCGGGATAGGTCCAACGCGAGGCATTCCAGCGATGTTGTTGAAAATAGAGCGTGATCTCGCCAAAGATTCCCTGGCCCAAATAAATGCGATGGTCGCGATCTTTCGTTGTCGCTAGGACCAGTTTGGCTTCCGTGAGATAGCCCGGGTCCACATTCAATGGTCGTTGGTTAGGCCACTCGTGTGCTTGTTTGATTCGTGTTTCCAAATCGATGGCGGCCAGCTTAATCGCGGGCAACAAGCCTGGATCCACTAACGATTCGAAAGCGATCAAACGTTTGACAAGTTGCTTGCCCATCTCGCGTTCGTAGTAGCGCGTCTGGTCAAATGGCTGATCGCTGGTTCGCTCAGTGATTTGGCCATATCGCTCGACCAAATGACTTTCAGCCCAATCTAAAGCGGAGGTATCCTGGGAAAACATCGCGCAAATCAATAGAACAGGTTCGTGGTTCCTGGGCACGACCATTTAACCGCTCCCGCAAGCATGTGTAGTTAACGAAGTCAAACGGCAGCCTACTATTGTTTTGTCTGCTCCGCAATGGAACATTCAGCGGCGTTTGGAGGGTTGACGCCTCGGCGGTCGGTGGTCGGCGGGTTCACGCCTCGGAGAGGCGTTGCTACTTATGTTTTTCATCGCGATAAGGCTTTCATGAGCGGCGCCTTTAGCTTGGCTCACGTCTCGGTGTTCTTGGCGGCCAGCTTTTCCTACTAGGGTAACACATGCTCGACTGCGCCCAGCCCTTCATCCATACATGCTCAATATCGCCTGGCCATTCATCCATACATGCTGGATTGCCCCGGCTCTTTCTACACGTAATGCTCAATGTCGCCTGGCCATTCATCCACGGATGCTCGACTGCGCCCGGCCCATTCTCCATGTGATGCGGATTCTTCAGGTCGAGGTTGCAGTTGACTTTCGTGATCACGTCGACATTGCAGTTGACTTTCTAGATCACCGCGGGATATACTCGCCATGCAAACTCATTCTCCTCGACGCTGATCGGCATGGCCTTGTTGTAACTTTTCGTTCCGAGCGTAACGCATCGCCGTAGATTCCGGCGTCCTTCCGCATGATCTCTTGGATCGCTGTGACAACGCCCTAAACATTAGCCATACCAAGAACCTCACGTGCAAACATAAGTAGCAGCGTCTCTCCGAGACGCGCGGTGCGCGATCAGTTTGTCAGCGTTGCCCGAAACGAGTAGCAGAGCCACTCCACGGAGGAGATGATTCAATGTTTCGGAGAGTCGTGGTTTTTCGTTTTCAACGTCTCGGAGAGACGTTGCTACTTATTTGACTAACCTATTTGGTATTGTCGAGGTTCTTTGACCAGTGGAGAAATTCGCCTTCGCGAAGTTTTGGCTTTGTTGGGTTCTCGCTTATGTATTGCCGGAAATATGCGAACTGCCGCTCGCCGCGGATCAAGTGGTCAAATTGATCAGCCTGCCAAAATTCTCCCGTTCGTCCTTCCAACTGGTTGATTGCCCGCCCCGTAAACCGTTTCCATGCAGTGCATTGCTGCAACATAGAGTCATTATCCCCGAAAGCCGCGATGAAATGGACGTGGTTTGGCATCACAACCGCATCCGTCAAAAAGTAGCGATCCTCATCGAACGTCCGCAATGAGTCGAGGACAATGTAAGCATGGATTGGATTACGGAGCGGACATCGGCCCATCCCGCGATTCAAAAAGTGATCACGAATCGTGAACATCCGCCAATGAATCTGACTTCTTGTCTTCAAGTCGCTCTTTTCCAGAAAGTCAGGTAATTCTTGGATTATGCTGATCCCGAGTGTCGTCAAATATTGGTCAATCTCAGCGTCCAGTTGTTTCAGTATCCCCTGGGGCAATGAGTCGGCTACCCGCCAAGTAATGAAACAAAGCGTTCCAGCTTGAATCCAATGTGGCAACCGCCGTTGATCAAATACGGCAAAATCTTGCGTCTTGTCGAAAAACTGGAGGTCGTCGCGTTTCATGGCGGGGGGGGGGGGGGGGGGGGGGGGGTTTTTTTTTTTTTTTTTAAGGAAAAACGGCCCCGGGAAACCCCCGGTTATAAGAAGGGCCGGTTCTCCC
>CALMEE010000110.1 GCA_937862885.1 uncultured Planctomycetaceae bacterium | reverse complement strand
CGCAGTCCTTCGGAATCTGGACTGGCGATCAAGCCATCCATGACCGCGAACTCGAGCGGCGAGTTGGAAAAGAACGCCTGCCGAATCGCATCGAACCCAGCGTCAGCCGTATCCCAGACCATCTGAAATTCAATGGAGGCATCCTTGAGCGTGCCGACGGTGGCTCGCCAGCCGTCGTTGGCCCGAGTGGTGACGTCCGCCTCGCCTTTTTCCAGATTGAGTGTCACATCCTTGACGTTGGTGATCTCGGTCCACGTTGGAGACGCATAGGTCCCGGTGTTCCGATAAAGTTTTGCGTCCATCCCCAAGCGGGTTGACATGATCGATTCTCCTTCGTTTGATTACCTTGTTTTGATTGAGCCTGCCCAGATCTTTGGGAGTCGAGGTTGTATTCGTGTCAGTGCGGGTCCCATGAAGGGGCGCTTCGCGTATCGCTGCCGTTTGTACTTGCCACCATGTTCGTGAGCGGAACCCGATGGACCGACTTTCGTGGACTCAGGTCCAATCACGACCAACTCCTGTTGCCTCTCTACCGAATAGGCAATCGCGCTCTTGAGTTGGCCTCGACGAGTGTGCGGGGGCTTCCCTTCGGCTGCATAGCGTTTGCTGCGGCGGATACTACGACGAGCCGTGAGGCGAATCGCGGCACCAGCATGGCTGAGATTCTGGATGCTGGCTTGTTTTGATGCAGCCAGCACCTGCCTGGAACGATCCTCGATCTTGCACGACACGAACAACATGATCGAACTACTCCCGGTTGATTCGTGTCGACTGTTCGACCAACTCCAAACGACGGAGCAACTCCCGGTACTGGATCAGCAATTGCTGGAAATGGTCTTCGCTGATCGTGTCGCCACCTCGTGACGAACGGAACTGACGAATGACTTGTAAAAGCAATGGGATGCCGTACTGCAGACCCAACAGCAACAGCACACTGGAAACGGCGGAGGTCGTTACAATCGCGGTAGTGGACCAAGTCGAGTCCAGCGGCGGGATTGGCTCGGGCAGCGGTGACTCGGGTAGCGGTCGTGGGGCGTCGGGTTGCGGAGCTTCTGGTTGCTTGGGATCAGTCCTGGGGCGTTCGAGGATTGAGTCGATCAAATCGTCTTGAGGTCCGGCATTAGCAATCGAGCCAGCCGGCCAATTCAGCGGTTGACCAGAGGTTGTGGCTGGAACTTGAAACAGTGCAAGTTGATTATTGTCCTGCCAGAAAACCTCCCGCGTTCCCGGTGGCAAAGCTTCCAGCGTTGCAGGCAAGCGTCCGCGCATCGCGTTGAGTAGGAACGGAGTCGACTGGCCTAAGCCCTCACCGCCGCCAGCCCAAGTCAGCAGTCCGACCACTCTGGGACCGGCGTCTGTATAGTCCACCAGACTCGATCCGCTGCGGCCTCCAATTGCCTCCGGTTTCCAGGACAGAATCTGCCCCTCGGCGCGGTTAAGTTTTAGCACCTGCAGACTGGGCCACTCGCAACGTGGGCAGCCAAAGGTCGTCACACCGGCTTCAACGCTGGGGTAGCGATCCGCCAGCGGAATCGGCGTGACGTTTTTGGCGAATGATTCGTTACAGCGTAGCAGTGCGAAGTCGACACCCATCCCTCGGCCATAGCCGGATGCGATGATCGTCCCGGTGCCTCGCTCGCTCGACCCGTCCGTGTTCCATCGTTCAAGATTGACAGTTCGTCCACGGGTAGTTCCTGCCACATGGGCGTTGGTAAGAACCAGTGCGTTACCTTGCTGGTCGCGACCGACCACAGTCCCACTACCACAAACACCGCTGATGGTGACTCGTACGGTGGCTCGGATCACCAGATCGAACCGATCTCGTTCATCCAGCGAAGCAATTGCTTCCTGCTCGCCTTCCTCGACAAGCACTTCCTCTTGCAGCGGATTGAGCACAATAGTGTTGCTGGGCAATGCTGCGATGCCTTGCTGCACAACAACGCGTTGCAGCGGTTGGATGACATGACACTGGCCATCAATGCAAACGACCCGTTGCCCGAATGCAGCGCCAGCCAAACTGGCGAATAGTAGAGCTGACAAAGCAGCGATTCTTGGGATCATGATTTCTCCTAGCGAATGACTCGAAATGTGAACGTCAGCACACTGGTAAACTGTCGCAGTTCGTCCCAATGCTCCGGCGAATAAATGGGGGTGTTCTCGGTGCGAATCCAGTGGGCCGCCGGATAGGCTGCCAATCTTCGCAGGCGGAATTGGTCGCCGATTTCTTGGACCAACTCCATTAGCGGGTCGATTTCGGCGTTACTTCCGTTGTTGAACTTTTTCTGGATTGCGACATCGATCTGGACGTCGAAGGTGTTGTTGCTGCGGTCGCTTTTGCTGATCACCAGCCCCTTGGGAACCACCGTGGTCCGCAAGTCACTCATGTCCTTCAGCTCGAACGAAGGAACGTAGTGCCGCTGGGCCTGCAACGGGGATTTCAAATCCATGCCGTTGAGTTCTGTGACCACGGCATCCGCAATTTCGACAATCAGCGACATCAGCTCTCCTGAGTAGCGATATGTTTGGTGTGAATCCGCAGCGTTCGGCGATATGGATCGCTGTAACGCCAGTGCGGCTCCTTGCCAATGGGCATAACCTCATACACGAACGTCGCTCCCTCTTGTATCTCCTCGATCCGGTCTCCTCGCTCTGGCAGAACCTGGTCTCCTGCCAAAACCAATTCCTCTGTGTCGATCAGGTAGTCGCGGACTTCGGTGCGAATGATTGCTCCGGCCCCATCGTCCTGCTCGAATACGGTGCGACCGACCGTGGCTGAAACCAGTACGCTTTCCGTATTGCGCCGGTACAGCACCGATCGGGTCGCATGTTTCTTGCGTTGTTCTTGTAGCCAGTTGGAACCGGCCTCCAGGATGTCTGACAAACAAACCTCGTTGGTTGAGAGTGGCTTCGCTGACGTGCGAGTAGCGCGTCGGCGAAGCCACTCGCGGTGACTTATGATTTAAAAATGGCCCACATGTTCGGATTGACTTGCGGTACACTGGACACGAACCGCAGCGGTAGTCCACACATGGCGTTGATCGTGATGTAACGTGGCGTCTGGGGTGTGAACAAGTTTCCTGCGTCGTATTCTCCGACCACGACCGCCTCACCACTGGGTAACTGAACCTCCACTGTCCAAGCGGCCGTCGTTCCCGACGTTGCCGCGCAAAACACGGAACGAAATGTTGCCGCATCCAGCCACTGACTGGTGGTGCCGCTAGTGAACACCAGCTTTTGGGCCGAAACGTGGCGACGAAAGGTTCCTGTGTAGACACTTCCGGACATGACGATTCCTAATCCAAACGGACTCGAACGGTGGCGTCGCCAGCCAGCGCTGCGACCACGACTTTGCCCAGTCGCTTGTTGGCACCACTTCCATCGGTAGCCACAGCAACCTTGGTCGTGTTGTTCCAATAGGCAATCGCGCCGGCTGACATTGCCAAGCCCGCCTGCTTGGCGATGTCAAAGACACCAGCCACTGCCAGTGCGCCCAGCGTGTTGGCCTTGATTTCTGTTTTGGCGATCCCAATCAAATCGCCGAGCACAACGACGGCTCCGGGCACGACATCTCCTCCAGGGGTGTAATCGATGGCCTTGCCATCATGCACATAAGTAGCTTCCGCCATTTCGATCTCCGATATTGATTTGCTTTACTGACTTGAACCTGACCTACGCCTCGCCTTTGGCTTTCACACCACCGCGAGGATCTTGCAGAGCCACACCGAAATCGTGATAGCCACGCATCTGGACCCCCAGCTTGTTGAAATCGGCTTCGGCGGTTTCAATGGTCGGGGACTCTTGCCCATTGAGGAATGCGACCTCGATGACGGGCAAGTCGGACGGGTCGGCGAGCAGGTACCACGCCTTGGACGAGTTACCGGTGTACTGCGAGTTGGACAGGTAGCGACTAACCTCGACCCGAAACTTGTTCTG
>CALMEE010000109.1 GCA_937862885.1 uncultured Planctomycetaceae bacterium | reverse complement strand
CAAAGCACCCGCAGGGCCGTTCCGGCTTTTGGTACCGGACCCCTTTTCCAGCGGTACGCATCGAGCGGGTATCGTACTCGTGGCTGACGTTATAGGTACGTCCGCCGATGGTCAGCGATTCCGTGGCCAAACGCCCGGCGTTATCGTAAGCGCGTCCGATCGTGTTGTCGTAGCGGCCACTATGTCCGGTGAGCAACCGTGAAGCGGCGTCATACGTCATGACATCGCTATCGGCGATCGTACCGCTGGGCGAATTCGCCTTCGTGCGGTAGTCGCGTTGTAAGAGACGAGAGGCCATATCATACACGGGTGTTTGCGTTGAGGGGGTCAGGTACATTTTTCGGAGGTGGAAATGTATCGAGATTGCCCAGCTTGATCGCACCGAAAAATGTACCAGACCCCTGGATCGGTCCTCAATTGTAGCCTACCAGCCGGGTCGAAGGCAAACTGGGCCAATTCCCGAGAAAAACCACGTCTCCCGGCTAAAAGTGCCTGTCCCTTTAATTTCCCTTGTCCCTTTAATTTCCCTTCCCTTTAATTTCCCTTCCCTTTAATTTCCCCCAGTTCGTGCTGGCTGCCTGGGACGTGATTGGTACCATGACCGCTGAGGTTCGCCGTGCCTATTGCTTCAGCCGACTTGGGCAGATCGGCAAGTGCCTTGTGGGGAAACGTCCCGGCCGCTTCGAGCCAAGAGTGCGCAAGAAAAGGGGAAGCAATTACAACCTGATGATGCAACCAAGAGAAGTCTTGAAAGCGAGACTGGGAAATGGAGACAACTCGTTTGAAACAAAATAGTTACGCAAATGACTGTGCCATTCGTGCATGGCACCGTTTAGCCCGTTTAGCCTGTTGCGGTGTCTAATCCACAATAGCTTGCATTCTGTCCTTTCTAGCGAACGAAACTTCGAATTTACAATTAAGTCGAAGTATCCAAAGTTTCTCCTTTTCGAGATAGTTCGCGCGAACCGAAGCGCTTATATCGAGCGGATAATATTCATTTGTAAATGGCGAGAACGCAGGAAAAAATGTTATGCCGTCAAAACTTCCCGGTACTTCATCTTTATATTGCCCCTTCATAAAATCATATATCGGGCCTCTTGTTAGCCCGTGCGCATACGCTCCAAAAAACGCATGCCCGATGCACGGCGATAGACCGTACATCAGACGATCAAGTTCGTTTACAAAATCAACAATCTCTTTAAATATATCGTCGTTACCAAATGGTTTAGCCGATCGCACTTCCCGCCTGACAAATCCCCAACCGCCTATATAGTCATCGATAAAACATTCCGGGCGAATTCGAGTTAGTCGATCGGGACCGTCCTCAAGCCTGTATTCATTGTTTCCTCGAAAATCCGTTTCCAAAAACCCTTTTCTTCGCAAGTTTGCAACGACTTCAAGATGCCATTTGTCAAATCGCCGTTGAATGTATTCACGTGAATTTTCAACAGATTGTTCGGAAAGCGGAGTAACAAATCCATCTGCAACTTGATCCTGTTTTCGTGTTATGAAATAACACAACAAAACTGTCGAACTGCATAAGACAAGCATCACGCCCGCAAGGATCAGAGTTCTCATTGTTCTCGCAAATATTTTTCGTAACCGTTCACGGATATTTATCGCGTCACAAATTCGGCGCAATTTGTGGGGAGGTCGAGGCGGGTGGGGCCCCCGCCGAGACAATTCTTTGCCAATGCAACACGTTGGGTGACTATTGTCTCGGCGGGAGCCTCGACCTCCCTTCCTGCCCGTGAACGGTTACAATTTTTCTTTATCGGACTACGTCGCGTGTAAAATAAGGCTCAGGGCGATAAATGTCGTGCAGGTCTTCGTCGAAATCTCCCAGTTCATAAGCTGTGGGAATCGACGCATCCCTCGGATAAACAGCAAGGCCATTCGTCATAGCATAATCTTCCGCAAATTCGTCAAACCCGGTTGTCACACGCAAGCGCGGATATCCACCGTAGAGTCGATCGTGTAAGAGAACGCAAAGCCCTTTTGGAGCATAAACAGTACACCCCGTTGCTTCATGGATTTGGCGAAGTAGATTATCTTCGTTGTCTACTGCACTTCCCGAAAAACATGCGATTAGCCAGATCTTGCATGGTTTACAGAACTTCACATTTTTCTGTATCTCGTCAAAATACGCTTTGGCGTTGTGCCGCGTAACTCCCGTTGCTTTCGTAACATCTTCCAAATCACGACTATTCGTCGCGCCGTCTTTTGTCATCTGAAAAAGATCACGTTCACGAGTTCCATGAGAAGTGATTACTAATCCATCAATGCAATCCTTTGCCGGGTCAATCTGCTTCATGAGCATACCAATCACACCTTTTAAACTCGGATCTCCTTTACACTGAAATTGTTTGCTAAATTTGTGTACCGCTTCTAATGAGTGATCGTCATCGGCAACTAAATACGCGTTTCGCCTACAGCGAACAAGACGCCGGACGCCATTAACAACGATAAAGCATTTCCCCTTATCTTTGCCGCTTTGGATTTGGAAAATCGGATAGAGCTCGCCATCAACACCCTCTTTAAACACAGTTTCTAAAGCATCCTCCCCACCATCTTGCAATCCCCATGGGTCTCGTCCTCTTACTGCGAAATACCCTGCATACAAGCTCATCCCATCGACATAGCCCAGCGTGTCGCGGCTTGTGAAGCGGCCGAGGTGGGGGGAGTATTGACGCGCGCGGAAGTGGTAGAGTTGGGTGTCGTTGTCCCACTCGTGGCCTGTGTACAAGTAGCGGTTCGAATTGTCTGTCCAGGATTTTGAGCCGCCCGTGTGCGTCATTGCCTTGAGTTCGCCGTATGCTGTGTAGGCGTAGCGCTCGACAACCAAACCAGAACTGTTCGTCAAGGCAGTCGTGCTGTATTGCTGGTTGCGATGATAATACAAAATCTCGCCATCCGACGCTTGCCGTAATATCG
>CALMEE010000108.1 GCA_937862885.1 uncultured Planctomycetaceae bacterium | reverse complement strand
AATTCTCGCCAGTCAAAGGTCGCACGTCGCGGTCATCCCGCCATTCGCCTCGCTCCAGCGGGTCTCTTTGATCAGCGCCGAGCCCGGTAGCGTCACCATAACGCGGTGAATCATTATCCCCCAAGCTGCGGAGGCTAGGCTGACGGTCACGATTACCAGGTTCTCCAGCGTCCGCCTGATTTTCATCCAGGTTATCGCGGCCACGCTCACCCGTTCGGCCCGAATTTCCTTCTTCGTCACTTTCATTGCGGGCACGTCCAGCACCATCGCCTTCTGGATTGACCGGAACGCGACTATCTTCGCTCGCCCGCTCATTGTCGTTGCTATCATCGCGCCGCATGCCTTCACCGGCACCCCGAGAAGGCTCTGGCGATTGACTTTCCGTTTCTGCAGTTTGGTTCTCCGCATTGCGCGGGTCACCCTGTTGCGCCGGCGCGCTTTGAGAATTCTGTGAAGTTGCCGGGTCTTGCGAATTGTCATCGGTTTGGTCTCCCTGCTGCTGCCCGGCGGACCTGCGCCATTCATTGTCGATTTCTCTGGTCAGTTGTTCGAGTTCGCGATTGGCCCGCCTTAAGGCTTCCGTTTCATTTCCCAGCACGCGCTCGGCTGCTTGTTCGATTCCCTCTCGGATTCGTTCGATCGCTTCTGTCGCGCGCCGTTCATCGACTTCGGCCTCAAAGTCAAAACCACGGCGCACGAGGCTCTCAGCAGACCGTAACGATTGCCCAGGTCGATCATGTTCCGACTGACGATACGTATCGTAGATCTGTTCGGCCAGGAGCGGTTCAAAGCCTTCAGCGTTCTCGACCGTATCACGCATCTGTTCTCGCAACCGCTCTAAATCCTCTTGTTGACGTGCCAGGTCCTCGACCAATTGATTACGTTGATCGGTCTCGCTCAAAGAACGAGTGGTTCGAGACTCGTTGCGTAAATCTTGCAAGCGATCTCCGATTTGCTGTTGCTGCTCAGCCAAATCTCGCGCCTGCTCACGTAAGTTACGCACATCCTGAGTAAATTGGCTGGAGGTTCGTTGCTGAAACTCATCGCGGAGTTCGCGAATTTCTTGCTCGGCACGCGTCCCTTCGGCCGCCGCCTGGGAGAGTTGATTATTTTCTAGCGCTTCGGCGGCGCGGCGAATATTCTCTCGTGCTTCTTCTAAACGCTGATTTTCTTCAGACATCCGCTGTTGATTTTCAGCTTGATTCATCCGCTCTTGCAATTCTTCCGTATCGCGCAAAATCTGCTGTTGCTCCTCATGCAAACGTTTCAACTCACGCTGAATCTCTTGCCGCTCGCTTTCATTCTCGGCTTCATCCAACGCCGATTGCAGTTCCTTTATCCGTTCATTCAAATCTCCCTGCCTTCGCGCCAGTTCACGTAACCGGCTCAAGACTTGACGATCTTCCTGTTGTTCCGGATTAGCTTCGGGCTGGGCGAGTCGCTCCTCTTGATAAGGATTATCATCTTGGCGGAGTTGCAATTGTTGCAGTTGTTGGCGAGAGCGAGAGTTTTGTTGGCTGCGCTGATTTTGCATTTGACTTTGTTCCATGCGCGCAACTTCGTTTTCGCGAACCCGCAGTTTCAAAAGATCTTGATACGCCTGTTGTTCCGCCGACAAGGCATCATTCAGGTGCCCCGTTTCCGCAGACACCATAGCCTGTTGCAAAGCATCGATTGCAGTCTGCATGGATTCCATGGCCCTACGTGTGAAACCTTGGCTCGCTGGATCCGTCAATTGTTCCATCAACGTGGCAAGTTGGTCTTGGGCAGACCCCTGAGATTCAATAATCGTTCGCACGTCATCAGAAAAACGTGTACTGACAGATGCAGCCGTTTCGTTTCGCAGCACTCGCCAGGTAGCATTGATGATCTGCTTTTGCAATTCGGTCAGCTGCTCCGCTTGTTGAGCGTTCTGCGATCCCTCTCCCGCTTGAGGTTGGTTTTGTCGCTGCGGTTGCTGACCGCCGGGAGGCGTCTGACCTTGCCGAAAAATCTCTTCAAATGGGCGAATTTCCGCGAAAAACAAATCACTGAACGTTCGCCTCACAACCAAATCGTCGATCAAGTCTTCTACCCAATAATAGAACGTGACCAAATCATCGGGCTTGACGTGTAGTTCCTCTAAAGCCACGATGAACTCCAGGTTGACTCGATTGTTGCCTGGCAAGTTTTCCGCCAACACGACCTCTTTGGTCGCTTGTCCGACAAGTGAATAAGCAAACCCTGCCCGCACAATTCCAATATCGTCCCAAACCGATGCACTCGTGAAAAGCTCTTCGAGGGCGGAAGCCTCGATATCGCTGGTTGGTCGAATCCATTTCACTTCTGGCGCTCGATTCTTCAAAACGTTGAGGCGAAACGTGATAGGCGTTTGGTTCTTTCTTCCATCAGCATCTGTCAAATGCAGGTCATAGTTTACCGATTCACGCAAGACAATGTTTGTAAACCAGGTGTTGGGCTCCGGGCTGACGACCAAGTCAATGGACTCTCCATCTCGACTCTGCAGCACCGCCTTGGCAACAGGTTTATTGAGTAGACAGGTCAATTTGACTTCAGTTCCCTCAACTGCCGTAATTCGACGGACGTCTTGCAAAAATCGATTCTCAAGTTGCGTGAATTGAGGGTAAGCCAATTCAGCGTCGGCGCGGACCAATTTGGGATACTCGAATGTGGAAACGCGGTAGGTGGGAGATTGTTGATTAGCAAACTCGACGTGATATTGAAGTGGGCCCGTCACCGAGTTGATTCGGGCTCCAAACACGGGGTCAGCTAGACTTTTCCGCATTGGAATTTCATTGGAGTTCGCTTGAACTTGCGGCGTCTCTTGAAATTCGTAAACGAGCTTTGCCTCCGGTGGCAGTTGCTCAAGAAATCGAGCCAACACCATCAGGCTAGATCCAAGTTCAACTTCAACATCACCTGGATCGACCTGGATTTCATACTGCTGATTGCCACTTGCGACTTGTTGGAACTCAATAACTGTCAAATCAATGGGGGTCGGTGCCGCAAACCAGGCATAACTGGCCAGAATCATTGCCAGCGCGACCATCGCGCTAGTGGTCGCCAATTTTGCCGAATTCAAACTTCGACTCGAAATCGCCTGATTCCAAGGGGTTTGATAGCTATGGTAAACCACTTCGCGCAGCAGTTCGTATTGTAGCGCGTTATAAAGACCCGTCTCCGGATCAGGTTGCTGTTCAATGGCCGTAATAAGCCGCGCATCGAGGCCCGCGAATTTTCGTTCCACCAAATAGGCTGCACGGCTTTCCGTGCAGCGAGTTAGACGACTCCAAACCCACACACCCACGGAAAAGAATAGCCCCAAGCCCAATAACGTCGGAATCAAAAACCTAACGGGGAAATAACTGTGGCCCGAAAAATTGGATAACAAGCAAACCAAAGCAACGCAGGCCACCACCAACCACACAATTGCCAAACCAGTCCACAGCCTAACTCGATGCACCCGATCGATGACCGGCCAAAGGCGCGCTACCAAATGTTGGTCAACAAGATTTTTACTCGGGCCTTTCATCAGGTCGGCTCCATCACAAGTTTTTGATTGCTGGCACGAACTCCAGCCATAAACGTTTCCAAAATCAATAGCACTAGCGCCACAATTAAGGCCCACTTCCAAATCTTTTGCCGATTTTCAATTTGCAACTCGCCAGCTGCCCTCAATCGTTCCGCGATTTCCTGTTGTGTCGGATGGGATCCCAAGCGAACCTGATAGGCGGACAATTGCTCGACGTCCATGGGTGTTGTGCGACTTTCCATTTCATCCAAGTTGACAGCGAACACCAAGTTCGTTTCTCCCATCTGCATCGTGTAGATTCCCGGTTGATCGGTGTTCGAAAATTGAAGTTGATCTTGATCCAAATGAAAAACCTGCCCCGACGGCGCAGTGATCGTTCGCTGCGCTGCGGATGAAGTTGGTGGTAATGTCACGGTATCGCCGACAAGCCACAATCCCTCCATTGATGGACGCTCAAAACCGTGTTGAAATAACCCCTCGATCAACGGGACGAATTTGGTCGATAATGCTAATTGACTGTCATTTGGATTCCAACCTGATGCCATCAGGTGCACGCGTCCAACAAGCGATTCCGCCTCCCAAATTGCAGGCGCACCATTGTCAAATCGTGCCAAAATCTTATGCCGACTATCCAAGTTTAACACTTCGCGGTATCGCCAAAAACGAATTTTCGTAAAGTCATTGTATTGCGGACCACTCAGCGGTTTGAAAATTGGGTGCTGAAAATCGAGTTGCCCAAAAAGCCGAAAGTCACGTCGTTGGCTACTGACGACTTCCCGAATTTCCATCGGTCCGACGAGTGGCGTGAGCGAATCGCCCATCGCAATCGAATCGAGCACTATCAATGCTGGCCTTGTTTGGGCCACATGTTGCCTAAGCACTTCAAGTTCACTCGCCGACACGGATCTGGCAATCACCAGCCAATCTATCGGTGAGGTTGATTGATTGGTCAACAGAATCAGCTCGTTGGCATCATCGATAAAGCGAACTTCTCGGGTTGCCGTGTCCGTTAACGCCCTGCGTAGATAGAATTGCAGTCCGTCGGCATCGTCAGCCGCGTCATCACCGAGGTAACCCACAGTGTACACATGCTTGACCAATGGACGGGTATAGAATTCATTGTCAAAAGTGGCCGCATCGCCTTGCAGTCGAAGAAGCGTCGCTTCGGAATTTCTGCGCGGAACAGACAAAGTTTGATTAGTTCCCGGTGGAACAACAAACGTAATGCCTCCCTCGCTCTTCAGAATGTCACGCGCATCTTCCCACTGCACAGTAAAACGATTGGTCAGCGCATCCGCAGTATTAAAAACTCTGACGCGCGTTTCGCGGGCATCCCGTTTGCCGGTTAGGTCTTGAAGCAAAGTTAAATAGGCGTTACCAGAGACTTCGGGTTGCACCTGGTGGACTTGGACGAAAACGTTATCAGGCCATTTGTAAGAGTTCAATGAACTGATATCGGCACCTTCTTGTAGATCGCTGATCAGGTGAATCTGGCCTCCGATCAACAGTTCCTCAACCGCGACGTCCCGAGTCGTTGTATTCACGTTCTCCCCTGAATCAACTTGGGTTGCGTCTTCGTTGCCGCTTCGATTCGTGAATCTATCTTGCAGCAATTCTGCGACCGTGACCAATGCTCCGCCCAAATTCGTGCTGAACCAACTTGGCGAGATTTCCTGCAAATTCTCACGGATCAATCGTCGCTTTTCCGCTGAAGTTACTGAAGTTAATTGTCTTGCCAAATCAACCTGGACAACGACCTTTTTGTCAAATGTCATCAACGCGACATCGTCGGCCTCGTTAAGCTGCCCCAGCAGATCCTCGACCTTGGCCACTGCTTGTTTCCATAGTCCTGGGCGTTGCATGCTGGCGCTGGTATCGAGCAAGATGACTACCTGTTGACCAGTAGCCGCCAATTGAAGTTGCGATTCAGGAAAGAAAGGGCGCATGAATGCAATCGACAAGAGCACAACCGCCAAGGAACGCATCAGCAAGAGCAACAAGTTTTCCAAGCGGCTCTTGCGTGTTATTCTTGGAGGAGATTCTCGCAAGAACAACAACGAGCTAAAAACTTGCTTCTGGCGGGGTCGGCGTCGAATTAAATGAAACAGAAAAGGAAACGCTATGGCTAACGCACCTAAACCGAAAGTCCACGCCAAAAAGCTCATCCGTTCACTTTCTCCTGAATAGCAATTTCGCGCCGATTCTGGGCACTGCGATTGCGGTGCGTTGTGCGACGAGCTTGCTGGCTAGTCTTTCTGGAGCGTCCCGCCACAAACTCTAACAGTGCTTTTTCAAGCGGCTCATCGGTGGAAAGCGTGTGTAGTTCCACGCCAAGATCATCGCAAATTTGCTTGAGCGTGGCCGCGTGGCTGTCAAATAACTTGATGTAGTGTTGCTGCGTTGATTTTGGATCAACATAAATTTGCTTACTCGATTCCAAATCCTCGAACAGTGCTTCCTGATCAAAGTTAAATTGAATCTCTTGAGGGTCCAAGATACGAAAAATAATCACGTCATGCCGACAAGATTGCAAATAGGAGAGCTGTGTACGCAACGCATCTAACGGCGTCAACAGATCGGAGATCACAACCATCAATCCGCGTTTGCGAACTAGGTTCGTTGCCAACTGCATGGCTTCCGAAATTCCTGTATCGGTGCCAGAGACTGCCCGCTCCAGACTGATCAAGAGACGTCGCAAATGACCGGGCCGGTACCGCGCCGGAATGTATTCAACCACAGCGTCGTCGAACGTCATCAAGCCGGTTGCGTCACGCTGTCGATGCAAAAAATATGCCAGTGACGCCGCAAGCGTCCGTGCGTAATCGGCTTTCGTATAGCCGAGCGAACCAAACCCCATCGAACGACTCTGGTCAACCAGCAACGTACAGCGCAAGTTGGTCTCATCCTCGAATCGCTTAATGAACGCGCGGTCAGTTCTCGCCAGTAATTTCCAATCCAAAAAGCGCGGGTCGTCACCAGGACTGTATTGTCGGTAATCCGTGAACTCAACCGAAAATCCATGGTACGGACTGCGATGCAGGCCAGACATAAAGCCTTCAACCACAATCCGCGCCCGCATTTCCAAGTTCTTGAAGTGCAACAACGTTTGGAAGTCCGGTGTGCTACTCCTCGCTTGAGAAACGGAAGATTTTGTTGACTGAATTCCGCGCGAACTTGACAAGGGCATCTCGTTTTGTAACTGGAAAGGATCCCCCTCGAACCCATGGCTGATTTTATCCAAGCCAGATGCATTTTCGCAACCGTCTTATATTTTAGCTGTGTTGTACAGAACAATACAAAAGAAATGCTCCAGAAAAGTAGGACGCCAGTCGCTGTTTCGGGTCAAAGCAGACGCCAAAACACTACTCTGCTGGCGACTCGCTCCGAGAGAATTCTCGAATGTCAGCTAAAAACGTTCCTCGTTGTGTGGCAATTCAAAGCAGAAAGTAGTTCATAGTCTTTTTTCTTTTTAGGAGGCTTAGGAGGCTTAAAGGACATGCACTCGCTTGCCCTATCCGGCTCGCGCGAGGCGTTGGCGATTACGAAATCGCATTGGCACGCTATGTCTCGAGTGGACGTGGTTGGCCAACTGCAACAATCGATGTCGATTTCAGTTCATGCGCGAGAAACCGCAGACGCCCGTGAAGGGTTCAATGCGTTCCTCGAAAAGCGCAAACCAGTTTGGCAACCCAGCGGGTAAGTTCACTGCGTCATCAATTTGTACCTGTATTTTCTGTGAGGTGGTGCCGTTTTAGATGTCCAGGTTGGAGGCTCAGAATAATCGGTCAGAAGGGAACCCCTGAAATCCACAGCAGAGGTTACACGAATTGACCAAGCGGCGCGAATTCGACCGGGATTTTGAGGTCGAGGCAGTTGAAATGGTGATCGACGGCCATTCGGCTCGATACGTCACAGAACGCCTGGATAATTCGAATGTCAATCCGCGATACCGTTGGTAACAGAAGTATCTCAAGGAGTCTGGATCCGCGACGAAAGCACTCGACGCTCAAGTGCGTCAGCTGGAACGGGAACTCCAGCGAGTTCAACGCGAACGCGACGTTTAAAAAAAGCTTTAATCATTTTCGTCCGACAAGAGTGATGGAAGTCTATCCATTGGCCCTGAACCTCATCGACAGTGGAATCGCCTCTAGGATGCGAAAAAAGGGGACCAATTCTTACTGGTCTAGAACTGTTGACGAAGATTTTGTATCACCATTGCAGTCTAGTCTGATGCGACATAAAATCTGAAACGGGGGACCAAATGCGGAATGCGAACGATGCCAATTGCTAGCCTAAAATTTGCCGACTTGTTCGCGGGGCTTGGCGGTTTCCATTTAGCATTGCAGAAGCTCGGCCATCGTTGCGTATTTGCATGTGAAATTGATGACGACTTAGCCCGACTGTATCAAAGCAACTTTAGTATAAAGCCTTGTGGCGACCTTCGGCAGATTGTCGAAAACAGAATTCCAAAGCATGATGTTCTGTGCGCTGGGTTTCCTTGCCAGCCGTTTTCGAAAGCTGGAGAACAAAAGGGTACTAACTGCAGGATTTGGGGCGACCTCTTTTCCGGCCATGTGCTTCGCGTTATAAGGCACCATCATCCAAAATTCTTGCTTATGGAAAATGTCGCAAATTTGGAGCGTCATGACGCGGGCAGGACATGGTTGAAAATGAAAAAACAACTGGAAGCAGAAGGATACTTTGTCAAAACGGCCGTGCTTTCACCACACAAGCTGGGTGTTCCGCAGATTCGTGAACGACTCTATATCGTTGCAAGCTTAGACGGGTTAGATGGCTTTCGTTGGCCGCAAACAACTGAATTGGATTGTGACATTACGTCCGTTCTCGATGTGAATCCTTCGGATGCCAAACCACTTTCCCCCCAAGTGATGTCTTGTCTAGAAACTTGGCAGAGATTCCTACGAGCGGCCCCCAAAAGCATCCACCTTCCATCGTTCCCAATCTGGACGATGGAGTTTGGCGCAACGTATCCTTTCACTAAATACAACTCGCTCCGCGATATTAGCGTCAAGTCGCTTCGAAACTACAAAGGCTCCTTTGGCCAATCTTTGAATTGCCTAGAGCGAGAAGATGTATTAGCCCGATTGCCAAGCTATGCCCGCGGATCAGGGCTGGTCTTTCCCAAGTGGAAACAGGATTTCATTAGACAGAATCGCGAATTCTTCGAATCAAACAAGCGTTGGATCAAGCCCTTGTTGGCTGAAATTAGAGGGTACCCATCCAGTCTTCAAAAATTCGAATGGAATTGTCAGGGGGAAGAACGCAACATCTGGAAATATGTCATTCAGTTCCGTGCCTCTGGAGTCCGCGTTAAACGGCCGACCACAGCTCCATCACTGGTTGCGATGACAACCACACAAGTTCCAATTATTGCGTGGGAAAAAAGGTACATGACGCAGCGTGAATGTTCTCGCCTTCAATGTATGGGAGAAATTGAATTGCCTTCGATTCCTTCAAAGGCATACAAAGCACTGGGTAATGCAGTGAATGCCGAGGTAGTTCGTCAGATCGCGTATTCGCTAATTGGATCTACCAAAATGAGATCTCGCCGAATCGTGGCATGATTAATACAAATTCAGACGACGAATAATTCGACATGAAAATGTATTGGTATCATTACTTTAGCTTGCTGTTGCAATAAGAGTTTCTACTCGACTTTTCATCCAAACCTCAAGCGCCTTAGCGAGGTCACCGGGAATCCAGTCGCTTGGCGATCGAGCAGGCACAGCCAAACGATTTCGATCCAAAAGCATCGTCACGGAATCGCGCACCCCTGCTCTCCTAAACCGCTCCGGTCTTATTACAAATGGCATTGATAAACCTCGTAGTGGTGCAGTACAAAAGTCAACGAGCTTCCTCCATGTGTTGAGGTCTGGAGTATGTAACTTGTCCTCCCAATTCTCGCCGCTTGCACACTGAGTAAGGATCACCGGCTTACCGCTCCATCCGTCCTTAAAAACATACTGGCAAATTACATCCAGCCCGGCGTCCTTCACTTTCGGCGGCGTCCATTTTTCGGTTGCACCATCCAGAGGTTCGACGCCAATGAATCTCGCTGCCGCACCAACTTTGTCGGCGATCGAATTAGCGCGTCGTTTCGACCATCCTACGCAATGTACTTCCCAACCAAGAGCCTTCAGTGCCGCTATCGTCACCTTTTCGAAAAGCTCTCCTTGCTCTGTGTAATCCTTGTATTCTTTGAATGTCTTGCGGAAGACCGGGCGAAGCCCTATTAGTAAGCAGAAAGTGAACGCTAGGCTTGTCTGCCATTCGCATTTTCGTTCAATGCGAACACCGTTCACGCGATAGGTCGCGGATTCTCCCAAGCACAAGGCGCGGCGGTCTATTTCACTCCAAGCGGCCTCGACCCGGTTAGTGGCATCATCCTTCGCCGACTGAGTGTCGGTCTTGTTTATCAAGTAGTTTTCTTGAAGCACGTCGACAACATCGTGCTGCGAAATGACGTCGTCTGCGAATGTAATACAGCCTTCTAGCCAATCGGCCAACTGAAACTCATCCAGTGTTCTCCCTGTTTCCGGATCGGCAAACGCTTTTTCAGGCAAGCCAAGCATCAAGCGTCACCCCCTAATAGTTCCTTCTTAATGTTCGGGAATACTTCAAGAAGCTGCATCGCATCCAACCCCACTCGCTGAACAGCCGCCAACACCCTTTTGGATTTCTTATGTTGGTGAACGGCTTTCAATGCTTCTTCGATTTCATCCGCAGCTCGTTCAAGGTGTTCGCCAATTTCAGACTCAGCTACGCCCGCCATTCTGCGTGCCACCTCGAAGCTGGGGCGTTCAGTTCGCTCTAGATAGGCCACTGCCGATGCACTTTCTAGAATGCGCCCGAACTCATCGACTTCTCGCGACTCCGGGACAATCGGCCCTTGTTCACCCTTACCAAAAAGCCAGAGAGCAAACTTTGCAAGATTCTTCAGGTGCCTTTGCGGAATCGGTCGTTTCGCCGCGTCGGGCTCAGCTTTTATATCTATATTTAAGTAGTTCTGCACCCCACTGGTTCGCAAGGATAGGTAGAGAACGCTAAATCGCTTTTCGACTCGTTCCAAGTCCACCTCGTCGCCAATGTCTTCCATCTGCAAGAGCACACGGTAGGCGATATAGTTTTGTCGTACAGTCGGTGTTTTGCTTCCAATCTGTTTTCGAACCTCATCATACGAAAGTCCGTCGTCAATAAGTGAAGCAATAAATTCCGCCTTCTCTCCGGGATTCCATTCGGCAATTCCCGTGACATGTCGAAAACCTAAATAGGCTTTCACTTCCTTACGGTTTTCCTTGCGGATTACGGCAATTTCCTCCAACTCTTTTCGCCGCTTCGGCGAGGCAGACTTCGCAATTTCCTCCCACTTTGACGAGATCGGTTCGCCCCGCCACGCCAAATGGAGGAGCTTCAACGCTGCGAGGCGTCGGTTTCCCTCGACCACGACATCCGATATTTTGCCGTAGTGTTTTTCTGAAACAACGATGACCGCCTCTTGTGGCCAATACCCACTCTCGATGAAAGACACAGCTAACTCGTCGAGAGTCCAATTCTTCATCAAATCGAGAATTGCGTCCTGATCAAGTCGCTTCTCCGTACTCAGCCTTCCAAGTCGGGGGTTCATTGGATCCAGCATAAGGTCGTCGACTTTGAGGTATTCAATTTTGGGTGGCTGGGTTGCATTGCCCGTTAATTTCGCCATATCTCTTTCCTATCGCCGTCGTGAATTAATCGTCGTGATCGTATTAGTATAATGCATATCAATGATTTAGTTTACAACCAGAGCGTAACCTAGCCTTTAATCAAGCGATCCCGGAGTTGTGTTTTTGTGGGCTTTCTTGAGTTGACAGACGTGGTGCTGTATTAGGGGGCCACGGGTGGGCTAGAATGATAGGCCAGAAAGGAACCCCTGAATGTCACGGAAGAAATTACTCGAAACGATTAAGCGGCGCGAATACGACCGGGATTTTGAGGTCGAGGTAGTTGAAATCGCGATCGACAGCCTTTCGGATCGATTCGTCACAGAACGCCAGGATAATTCGAATGTCAATCCGCGATACCGTTGGAAGCAGAAATATCTCAAGGAATCTGGATCCGCGACGAAAGCACTCGACCCTCAAGTGGATCAGCTGGTAAAGGTACCTTGATTCATGGGCGTTCATGCTGGGCACAATTCTTCGAAATTTGCTTTGTGAGCGGTTCTTGCACCAAAACTGCCACCCGCGTCGCTTTGGGTATTGTTGGGCAAAGGTTTGTGTTCTCCATTCAAAGGCTATGAAGTGCAAGCAAGTTATACGATGAAGACGATTCCTGGTCGACTTGGCGTTACGTTTCCCACGGCACTTTGGCGTCGCATCGGGCCGAGCAATGGGTGGACCGAGCGACTCGACCGATTGCGGCCTGTCATCAAACGTTGTTTCCGCACTGCCGGTGATCGAATTCCGGTCACTGCGACCGGTTTCTGTCTGGCACTCTTTTTGATCTTTATCAACCAATTTGTGGGAGCGGCCGTCGATGATCGAATCATTCGAGTTGGTTGCGCAACCGGTCTGTTCGTCATGGGAAGCTGTGCTGTCGCAGTGTTCGTTGCGGCATTCATCATTCGGTTTCGCAGGGTCGATGGCCCGTCTCGTCGCATTCTAATGGTGGTTGGAACTTCGCAACGGCTTGGCGCCGAAGGGGTCTTGCCGCGCTGGTTCCCGCTCGTTCAGCTTGATGTTACGTGGGAAAACATGCCAAACGTTCGCGTCGAAACCGCTTCGGATCGCGATGGAGATGTTGAGATCGTCACAGCGCAAAAACGTGGCGTTTGTAATCGCTTGGTGCGCCGCTATTGCATTACCGATAC
>CALMEE010000107.1 GCA_937862885.1 uncultured Planctomycetaceae bacterium | reverse complement strand
GAAAAACCCAGGTACTCTTCACTGGATACTCGTGAAACGAATTTTCATAGTCACACTTGAGAATGTTGAAACCTTGAGCCGTCAGTACGCCTGTACCAACTCCTTCACCCGAGTACATGCGCTGCAACAAGTCGAGTAGGCCCTTACGAAACCAATCAAGGTCAACGTATTGCATAGGGAAGTTTGTTCTGTGCATCTCCAGTAAATCTTCCACGTCTGAAAGCGTTAGAAGTTCACGATGTCTACAGATGATTTCTTTCAGCAGGTCGTTGCCGAGTGTTTTTATGCGAAGATATATCCAATTTCCGGCAGCAGAATAGCTCCGTGAAGCTTGATTGGAAAAGCAGAAAATTGTTCGGACGTTCTCCACAATTCGTGAAACATCACCTTGTTCTACGGCCCAGCGCGTGTCAACGATTAACAAGCGCGCTGCCAATACCAGTTTTTGAAGTTGTGGATCCGTATAGCCCAGAACGCTATTTCCCAGTTGACCGTACACTTCTTGACGAAGCGCATTCTGTGGATGCCACCAAAACAGATGCTTTGTAAGCACGATTTTGTCTCGCAAGGATTTTTCGGCAACGTTCTCATTCCAAGCGTAAGGAACTCTCCAATAGACTTTGCTACCACCGTGTCGCAAACCTTCAAGGAGTTCTTCGGATCTTCTCAGTTTTTCCACAGCCTGCGTCCATAACCAATCGTCGTTAGGATTTACGGATCGAGTGTCGACAACCTGTCCATCAGGCTCCTCGACATTTACGAAAATTTCCTCAAATCGCCCATCATCAGTTTCTCCAAAGCCGAATTTCTCCCAAACCGGACGATACACGTTCCAGGCAAAGTTCGCATCGACAAAGTCCGTCGCCGGCTTTTCTATTGGCGACATGAAGTCACCTTCAATTTGCGGTCGCAAATTCTGCAGAAAGGTTGAGAGTGTCAAAGCTGCGCCAACAAGAATGGCAATGGCAAAAAGACTCGCCGCAAAAATCTTTTTCTTCATGGAACCCACTGATTAACGACGCGCGATCACGCATTTGCAAGATATTTGTTATGGCATTTAGGAATATGCATCAGCCGTTCAGCGTTCAATATTCATAAACGTTCCGGAGGAGACTCGTGTTCCGTTTCTACTAAGACATGGGGTTGGTGGTCGTGGAGCATGCTAAAGTCCCATAGAGTAGAGGCGATTTAACGACCCACACTACCCCAATATTTAGCTGAAACAAAGCACTAGGCGAGCTTTAACTTTTGACGAAAATATTGTATCAAAACAAAGCGTTTTTGGTTGAAGAAAAAAATAACAAGACTTCCCTGAAGATAAAGTCAATATCTATGAATACAGCAAAATTCGAGTTGCATCCTGATCTGAAACGAGACGCGATCCCGATCGGCGAGTTTCATCTGAGTTTGGTTATGCTCATGAATGACCAAGCGTATCCTTGGTTCGTGTTGGTGCCTATGCTCGGTGGATTGCGGGATACCTGCGATTTGTCTGAAGAACAGCACGCAATTTTTTGGGCTGAGTCTTTTCGGTTTGGCCGCGGGCTAATGAATGCCTATCAAGGCGACAAGCTAAATGTTGCCTCACTTGGAAATATTACGCCTCAACTGCATGTTCACCACGTGGTAAGATATAAGCGAGATGCTGCTTGGCCAGCTCCAATTTGGGGAAAGCATCCAATGAAAGCTTATGAAAGGTCGCAAATTCGAATCGTGCGTGAAAAATTGGAGCAGGCGGACATCTCAGGCCTTGTTCTTTTTGAAGGGATACGAACTAACGAATCTTGAATTTGCCGGTGGAAGCCGTCCCCCGATTATTAATGTTGAAATTGCTAGGAATGCGTTCCGATGAAGCCCTACTTCGAACCAAATTCGGTTTTGACTCGACGCCGAGTTTTAAGCGTCGTTGCCGTTGCGGTCGCTATTGTTTTGCTCGCCTATGGGATCACTCGAGCATTACAAAGAATCGAAGGCATTGCTACCATCAATGCGCCTCAACGAAAAGCTGCAAATGCTCCCTACATTACTTCTCCCAATGAAATCATCGCTCAGATGATTGAATTAGGACAAATATCGTCACAAGATCTAGTTTTCGATTTGGGGTGTGGGGACGGTCGAATTGTAATTCAGGCCGCGGCCTCTCGAAGATGTAGAGGTGTTGGCTTTGATATCGATCCGGAACTTGTAAAGCTGGCTACGGCAAATGCCGCGGAAAATGGCGTTTCAGATTTGGTCCGTTTCGAACAGCGAGACATTTTTACAATCGATTTGAGCGAGGCCAACGTGATCGTAATGTACTTGGTCCCCTGGATGGTGAATAAGTTGGTGCCCCAGTTCGAGAAGTGCCGACCAGGTACCCGGATCGTCTCGCACGAATTTGCCTTGAATGATTTCGTATACAACGACATGATAACACTCGAGCATGAACTCGACACACATACAATCTACTTGTATGAGACTCCGCTTCAGCCAATCCGTGATTCCGTTAAAGAAGCAATCCAGCCTTAAATGGCCTGAATCAACACTTACCCGCCAAATCCTGAATACGGACTTGCCAGTCCCAATTAAGTGAAGCGTTACCCTGATTACATGAGCATTCAGTCTGCGCAAAAAAAAGGCACCGCAGTGCGGTGCCCTGAGTTTACTGGATTTCGCAGAAATCTAATCCTGGTTCGCTGGTGTCTGTGGCGGAGCACTATTACGTGGAGCCTCGATTCGACGCGGTTGGCGAGTTTGTGCCGAGCGTCCAGCCACATCGTCATAGTAATTTGAGCCGTATCCGTAGCCGTAGCCATATCCGTAACCGTAGCCATTGTAGGAATAGCCAGCCCGATAGGCGCCATAGCTGTATTGGCTACCATATCCGGTTTGCACACCGACGCCGTTGACCACGACTCCCACGATACATGCACCCATGCTACTGAGAATTTCGCTGGCACGTTCCGCGCTAACACGAACGTTTTTCTTTATTCGCAGCGCCAATACGACACCATCCACACGTGCCGCAACTGGACATGGGTCGGTAACCGCCAAGACCGGCGGAGTATCGATAACGACGAAGTCGTATTTCTGACGCATTTCGTTGATCAATTGCTTCACGCGAGGAGAAGTAATCAACTCAGCAGGATTACTTGGCTTCGGTCCGCAAGGCATGATCGAGAGACCATCAATTTCCTCGCAATCATATACGCAGCTTTCCCAACTCGAATCGCCCGCCAACACGGTTGCAAAACCTTCGGTGGCCTTGATTCCAAACATGTGATGAATTGTTGGGCGCCTCATGTCACCGTCAACCAACAAGACACGCTTGCCAGATTGGGCAATCGAAACAGCCAAGTTGGAAGCAATCGCTGATTTACCATCACCAGGTGTCGGACTTGTGACTTGAATCACTGAGTGGGACTTGCCTTGCGTGTTGAAATACAAGGCGGTTCGGATTGCCCTAAACGCCTCAGCAGACTGCGATTTGGGCCGATGGTATGAGCAAACGACCGGATCGATGAGAGATTGCTCCAACTTATTACGCTTCGACGTAGCAATAACTGGAATGTGACCAATCAATGGCAATCCGAGTTGGCGAGTAATTTCTTCAGGTGAGCGGAATGTCTTGTCGGCGATATCAACCAAATAACCAAGTCCCAATCCGACTGAAATTCCTACTAAGGTACCCAAAGCCAACAACAGCGGTAGGTGAGGCCAAACCGGCTTGCCGACCCCTGCTTCGATCATACTTTCGAACCAGTAACCGCGAGATTCTTGCTGGTTCATTTGATCCGTCTCGAATTGCTTGATGATGCTTTGCGCTTCGGTAAAGAAGACATCGATCTTTTCGAGCTTCTTGGATTCCATTTCAACTTCATCGCTGACCCGTTTTAGGAACTCAACGCGACTTCGCGCTTCATCGTACAATTCCTGCTCGGTGGCCAGTTCGATTTCTCTTTGGGTCACCAGCAATTTGAGCAAATCCTCGTAGCGGCGCACGCGATCGCGTGGATCGATACGAATTTCAGGCCCCAGTTCTCGTTCTTGTGTTTCGATCTTGGCCAGCCATTCTTCATGCATTTCGATCGATGCCTTGATTTGAATGATTTGCATGCTTGCAGGTCCATACGTCTGCGACTGCATAACTAAGGCTTGCCGCAAGCGATCGATTTCTTTTTCGACTTGCAATTTTTCCGAGACGTATTCTCGATTAATCAGAGCCGTTGGGTAGTCTGACTGGGCCTGCCTCATGTCCCCTTTTTCGATGAGTTGCCAAATGATTTCATTGGCTAAGCCCATTTCAAGATCACCACTCTGCTTGAGTTCATCAATCAGTTGCTGGTTGTTACGTAGGTTCTTCAACTCTTGTTCCAAATCATTGATCTTGTTTTGGAGTTGCATGAGACGTTCATGCTCAAGCGTCATACCCACGATGCCACCCGTGATGAACCGCAGCGGCAGACTGTTGTCGCGCGACTTGGCATCATTGAGTCGTTGCAATTGTTGATTGTAATCGTTCTCGAATTTTTCACTGACCGCCTTGAACTTTTCGAGAATTTCTCGATGTTGCGTGTCGTGCTTGAGTTCCAATTCTTTACGATAAAAAGAAATCAGGTTGTTCAATACAATCCGACTGTCATTGGCATCTGTCGAGCGAAATTTAAGATAGAACATATCAGGGTTATCACGATCCGCAGTGATCTTCAAATTCTCGACCACTTCCATGATCACATCTTCTTGATTCAAGCCCTTACTCTTGAACGAGGGGAGCTCGTACAAGTCCTTGATGTTGTCAAAGCACTTCTTGATAAAAACAGGTCCAGAAATCTTGTCTCCGTGGCTTGCAGGAAGCGCATCAAAGGCTTTGCCGATTTCGTGGCTTTTTGCCAAACTCAATCCCAAGCGGCTCTTGGGCACGATTTCGACCTTGGCATCGCTTTCATAAATTGTCTGGGCATTGAAGTAGTACGCCACAGCCGCCAAGATGCCGAGGACGAACATAATGAAGACAATCCATTTTCGACGACTAAGCATTCCCCAGAAATCGAATCTGGATGGAGTGTTAACAATTTCAGGGGTCGCAGCAATCAATGGCGTTTGTTGTTGAAATCCTGGAAGCGTATCCACGAAGTTTACTCCAAATAAAGTATTGACAAGTAACTGTTTTCGATTGTTGTTTTTAGGAAGGAACGAAAACCGAATGGCATGAGAGAAAATTTGCGCTCGTTATAAAATACTCAGACCATGAATGACACAACCCAGCAATGCGTAATCCTGAAGTTCCAAGTATCGATGATCATCTAATCGGAGAACTTTAGTATACCAGTCTAGTTGCCATTCTCAACGGTCTAGGAAATGGATTGTACCATTTTATTCCAAGAAAACGCCATTTCTCTTGCCACAAACGGAAATTTAAAGTTCAACCAAATGTGCTGATTATTTGCATTTTTAAAGCGGTAGTCGATTTGCAGTCGAGTCGACTTAAATTGTCGGGTTAGGGCATTTCACATTGCGTGAAATTCCTAGCCCTATGTAACGTTTTGGAATGTTGCACTAGACCGTCGTTTTGGGGCCAGCCATTAACTTTGCCCTCGAAAACACGCGGTTCCGCAAACATATTGGCATCCGCAAGAATTTCGTTCAGGCCGTTGGACATTTAGTGGCCTTAAACCGATTCTCTGCCATAAACCAAAAACAGCGATTATCAGGGTGCCAACGTTGAGCCCCAATACACCGGATTTGCCAAGGAGATCATTCGTTCGTGTTCTACGTTGGCTGCCATCCTAACGTTGCAGACTATACGTAAATGATGGTGAACATGGTTCGGAGCACGTTCGTATTTCCGTTCATGCACGGAAATGCAAAAAAGAATTGGCCCGGACAAGGGGCGAACTCAAGTTGTGGACTGTGCGACTCGGACGAATTGTGGACGGTCGATCGTGCGTGTAATAACGATACGCTGAACGCGGTTGGCAATTCATTTAGCCAAACAGGTTGCAAGTTGGGGCGGTTTTCGCACAGAGAGCTTAGCTGAACTCGAAACCCTTAATCAATGAATTTCGAACGTGAGTACTTGTGGAGGGAGGGAAACGCATGTGCATAAAACGTAACGCCTGGTGATGAACACCAGGCGTTAAAGCGTAATAATTTCGACTATCTGTTCAAGTCAATCAAGCCCCGCGACAGCCGATAAAATAGGTTGCTGGACTTACTTGGTTTCCGATTGATCAGTGCGACTGGCCAATGTTGGCACCGCCAACTTTGTCACCAAGGCTGGCATCAGTGTAGCTGGAATCGCGTAACTATCCGTGCGTCCTGCACGAGCGATATTGAATCCGATAACGTTACCTTCCAAATCGACTAAAGGTCCTCCACACTGTTCCGGCAGTAGCGGCGTGTCGTGCTGAAAAACCAACGGGAAGTCGTTATAGCGGTTACTCGGAATCGCGCCAAATTTGTTCATCATCTTGAGGCGATCTGCCGTCTCGTTACCAATGTCTCGTCCAGCTAGAGTTACCGCGATTTCGCCCGTTACGCCATTGCGAGAAAATTCGACGATGACAACGTCGCCCGGTCGCCTAGCGCGGACGGCGTTTACGAGTCCAGTAACTGAATCAATGGTTTCGCGATCAATCGTCAGAATGATGTCGCCCACCTTCAAGCCAGCTATATCTGCTGGCTGGTCTTTACTGACTTGTACAACCAATAAACCGGATTCGGTGCTCTGAGGCTTGATTCCAATGAAGGCTTGGTCTCGTCCCACTAATGAACGAGGGACATGACTGTATACTCCCATCGCAAATGGGATACCTGTGTTGTCGGGCGAAACCAGAAAACTGCCGAGTGATGGCTCACTGCTGCCCCAAACGATGGGTCTTAGATTATCGGCTTCAATCTTGATCAAAGCCAGATCGTTGGCCAAATCTGCGTTGATCATTTTTGCCTGATAGACATTGCCGTCATGCAACCTGCAGAAGAGTTTTTCTGTGTCTTTGACTTCACTGTGTTTCGTAACGATGTATCCATCGTTGCTTACAACAATTCCGTAGCACAGCTGTTTTTTGCCATCGATCAACTTTACCGTGCTTTCCGCGACAGCAGCACAGACAGGCTCGAGTTCAGCCAATTGTCGCGAGCTTTGACGTTCGTAATCTGTCGGCCGACGGCTGCGAACGGGTTGTGTCTCAAATTGAAGACGAATGACGCCGCTCAACTTTGACGCGTCGATATTATTCCAGCCGGAGAACGGGTTGGCAGGATGCTCGCGAAACTCACGGAACTGTTGCGGGTCTAATTCTATGAAATCTTGCCCCTGATCCAACGCCCGCTGCAGTTTGACCTTTAATTCACCACTGAATTTGGGAATGATTTCACGGTACAAGCTTCGCAGTTCATCATCAATTTGCGCAGATAAGGTTTGAAGAGTCAAACAGCAACAGCAGCAAAACCCTAGAAGAAGAATGAGCCTGGCGATCCAATCCTTTCTCTGCTTTGTTGTCATACTGTTTCCTCACAGTCTAGAGTTTTCTTCCCTTCGACGCCGTCTACCGGAGTCCTATATACCGTTCAACGTTATCGAATGTCGTTTGGGCTGAGCTTACTTTGGTTTCCCGTTCAATTGTTAATTACGTGAATAGAAATCCGGCTGTCATGAATGTAACGGTTATGCATAGATCTTGACCGATATTTCAGCGATTTGAGTTTGTAGAGTGAGATTGGTTTCAGTTTGGTTCGTCACCAAGAAACTATAGTCGGCTGGCGTACGGTTATATTTTCGCATCAGTTTTTACCGAGCGTCTGTAGCTTGACCATGAATTCCAATTCTTGATCTTGTCTTCGCACGCGAATAGTGATTTTTTCATCCGGAAGACATTGTTTGACCATGTCAATCAAGTGCTGAGGGCTGCGAATCGCAATTCCGTTGAAAGAAACCAACTGGTCGTCAATCAGAATTCCAGCGGCTTCGGCTGCGCCACCTGGGTGAATCATGACAACCAACGCTTCTTTTGCCTCAAGATCAAGCCGCAAACCCAACCCGGCTCGAGGCGGATTGCTGACCTCGAATTCCGGCAACTTCCCCCAAGAGTCGCCCTTTGTCAACCTGTCCCAGTGTCGATAAAAAGTATTGACGGTGACGTGCCGATTTTCGGCGATGGTTGTTCCAATGTTGCTGTGGATGCCGATCAGCTTTCCGTCTAAATCAAAGAGCGGGCCCCCGGAATCGCCGCCGATCAAAACGCAGTCGGTTCGAATAACGTCAGTTTCGAAGTCGAGGATCTTGCCAGCTCGCACCGGCGGTTGACGCCCGAGTTCATAACCGCCAGAGTGCCCCAAGCAAACGCACCAGTCTCCGCGTGACAACAGCCGAACATCACCGAGTTCAACAAATGGAAACGGTCCGTCAGCCAAAATCTGTACCATTCCGGCATCGACGTTTAAGTTTTTACCTAACGGTTTCGCGGGATACTCGCGTCCGTCAGGAAAGATTACCTTGAAATTGGTTCCACCCGAGGTGAGGACATGACCTGCGGTAAGAACTAGCCCTGATTCTTTGACAATGACGCCGCTGCCATACCCCACGCCATCAGTGATTGATACGACGGCAGGTAGATTCTGACTTACCACCGCCTTGACGCTCGTCTCAATCTGCTTCAAGCGAATTAGGTCATCTGCATTAAGCGTGTTGCCGCAGCCATTTGCGATCGCAAACAAACAGAAAACAATCGAGAAATGACGTAGAAAGGACACTCTCGGCAACGTTTGGAAATCCAACCGACTTCGCATTTTGTAACCTCCCTTTTCGACAGGGCGGACGACATCCTGCATCAATTCAATTTACGAAGTTAATACAATGCCGTGCAGTAAAGCCTAGATTCAAGGCAACTCCATTTAACCTAACGTCCCAATTGTTGGGTAACAGCTCAGGCTAAGCCGTCAAGCACATGTTCAACCGAATGCGACGTTGGCATTTCACTCCCATTAATCATTGAACAATATGCAAATTGATCAACGCGCCGTCGAACGAAAAGCCGTGAGGCACGTTATCGACTGGCGTTTTCGATGATCCGATAACGGATCAAACGGTAGTCTTTTCATCGAAGTAACACAACGTGCGTCTTTACCCCTTACATATCAACCGTTAAACTACGGAAAATATGCCAGCAAAATAGTGCTAGTACACAAGTACGTTATGTTTGCATATTCGGAAGCGTTCGAGTACGAGACTAAGCTGATGTCGCCTTTACTGAAAATTCTGGTCATCATTTTCACGTTTCCCAACACACTTATTGGCTTGTTCTTGGGGACAGTGGCGTTGTTCACTGGCGGAAGTCTGCAGATCAAGAGGGGCTGCCTCGAATTCCACGGCGGGTTTGCGACATGGTTGCTCAAGCGGATTCCTCCTTTCGTCACGGCCAAAGGAGTTGGCGCAATGACTTTAGGGCACGTAATTTTGGGGCAAACTGCGGAAACTCTAGACAGAGTGCGAGATCATGAACATGTCCACGTACGACAGTTCGAAACATGGGGCCCTCTCTTCATTCCCATGTACATCGCGTTTTCAGGCGTGCTTTGGTTTTTGCGGCGGGATCCTTACTTAGAAAATCCGTTCGAGGTCGAAGCCTACGGTAAAATTGAGTACAGAAATTGATCGCGCTATTATCGCTGCCGAATGCAACGTGTTGTGTCATGCTGGTTGGAGTGATTCGAAACAGCGAAATGTGTGGCGCGATATACGGCCCAGGACTAGATAGCCTCAAACATTCCGAGGGCTGAAGGAAAGTGATCTGAGGTGCATCAATAAGTTGTTGTCTTTGAGCTTAATTATTTAAGTCGCATTCGAATCAGCCGTCTTCGTTAGAATTCAGTGACTAAACAACCAGCATTTCGGAGAAATCTTGCAAGTGGTTTGGCCGCTTTGCGCCGCGAACCACCATTTCTTCAATTTCTCAAAGGATCACAGTGGGGAGATGACCCGTTATTGCTGCACCAAGCATTCGATTTCATTGTATGCCTACGAGCAGAGCTATTGCACGTGTCTCACCCAACCCCTTACTTTGCGTGGTTGGAAAAGTTTGCCCGCGCCCCCGCAGCTGCCTTTTATCGGCTTTACCTGGAACTGAATCCGCATTGGATCGAAGCGTTCATTGATCCAATGGTAATTGAATTGCTAAAGTCGCTCAGAGGACTCCAGCCCTTCGAGCGGTATTTGGAGCGTACTCAGCCAACCAAGCGAAAAAGTAGCGGTGTCTACTTCACGCCATACCGCCTAGCCAGTGCGATGGTCGATTCAGTGCACCAAGAGCTGCTCCACGATTTTGAGATTCCCGATGGCCTTGGACTGAACTGCAAACGGATAAACGAGAAAAAAGCATGGCTAGAACAATCGGGTGTTCCGGGACGCAAGCGGAGTGGCAAACGCGTTCTCTCCAGTGGACCGGCAGATACTCCAACGCCTTTTACAATCTTGGACCCCGCGTGCGGCACTGGTATCTTCTTGGTCGCATGTTTACGACATTTTGCAGCGAGGTTTTCAGATGAACACGCTCGCATAGAGTTCCTGCAACGTCTTGCCGGTATCGAGTTGTGCCCAGTGGCATTCTCGTTGGCGCACTTTCAATTGGTGCGAGAATTCTCCCCGGAGGAGTTGGCGAAAATTAAGGAGCCTATAAATCTCTTTTGCCAAGACGCAACCTTGTTACCACGCTGCATTCTCTCCACATCAAAAAGCTTTCCACCTTCAAACAGCGCCAATTGCACTTCGCAATCTAGGGAAATTCAAGATTTGTTGACTACCAAGTTGATGATCATTCTTGGCAATCCACCCTTCGGCGCATTGACCCATTCGGCAGATGGGGAAATGCAACGACTATTACGTGGTGAGTCTAGCTTGGAACATGGCGACAAGGGATATGTTGGTAGAGAACCCACTGGAAATAAACCGCGGAAAATGTGGCTGCACGATCTCTACGTTCAGTTCCTTCGATTGGCCCATTGGCTAATCGATAGATCGGAAGCAGGCATTATTTCTTTCGTGTGCAACGCCAATTTCCAAGACAACTTAGGATTCTCGCAGATGCGTGTTGAGTTACTGCGAACGTTTCAAAAGCTTTCAATTCAGCAGCCAAATTCGATGTTAAACGAAACGACCACGCAACCCTTCAAAATCAGGACGCCGGTTTCCGTCGTTACGTTAATAAAGCGCAGATTCCTGCCATCGCAGCAAGAGAATAAGATGGCCTCCCTGTGCATGGGTCAAGTCATCAACGACGGAAAGAAAGTGACACCGATTCCTCCCCATTTTCGCTTTACCGCGGCTAATTCAAATCCAAGTTATTTGAATGGAATCCCCATAACCAAGTTGTTTCCAATCCATTCCCCAGCCATCGTAACTGCCCGAGATTGGTTGGCTGTCGCAATGACACGCAACGAACTTGAACAGCGAATCACGGAATTCATTCACAACGACGAGACGGCGGAGTCGTTTCGCCGTCAAGCCGCGCGACGAACTCGCTCGAGTCGCTACATAAGCGGCAACACCCGCGGTTGGGATTTTGATAGCGCGCGACGTGCCTTGGCTGCAGATCCCGACTGGGCATTATCAATTCAACCATGTTGGTATCGTGCAATGGATCGGCGTTGGATCTTGTTACACGCGGCTGTGGTCGACTGGCCTCGATTCAAAGTGACAAACGCATTGCAACAATCTGGCAATCTAGCATTGGTTTGTCGCCGCCAGATGGTTGTCGGCAAACCTGCAAATTATTTTTGGGTATCCGATTTGCCCGTAATCGACGGAATTATTCGCTCCGACAATCGAGGAAGCGAATTAGTGATTCCGTTGCGGACTTACCTGGAAGATAATATCAATCGACATGATCAGCCCAATCAAAAGGAAACGACACAAACCTGGCAGCATCTCAAGAGTGAAAATAAGTTGGCATTTGTTTACGCTCAATTCTGCTCTACTGCCTACCAATCGGCCTATTCACAAGAGTTGTATTACGATCTGCCTCGAGTCTTCATGCCGCCTGATGATTTCCATGCGGATTCCTGTGTTGTGGTCCGCCAGTTTATCGACTTAGGGCAAGAGCTAATCAATTGCCACCTACTAAAAATGGATTTGTATGAGAATCGCCAAGCAAGCGCGCTTAGCAAGCAACAGGAGACGATACGCGTTGAACAAACAGAATTAGAAATCGACGCGAGTCCAATTTGGAGTGAAGGAAGAATCAAGATCGGCAACCAAACTGTGGCTGAAAATGTTTCGAGCGACGTTTGGAACTACCGAGCTGGCGCACATCAAATAGCGAAGAAATGGTTGCGCAATCGCTTAAATCGAGTTGCTCTTCCTGGTGAGCTTGCCGACTACAGGTCGATTCTTGAACACATCCAGTATGCATTGAAAATCCACCGGGAAATCGATAACATGGTTGCGTCCAACGCATGGTTGATCGGTTACCGCGCTGAAAAAAAGAGTTTTCGCGTGAAGGACTACAGCTGCCCGTAACGGCTATTCGGCTTTGAAGGTCGAATTGTTTCTTTAGCATCGGTTTTTCGAGAGACCATTAAGAAACTTCGCAACTCACGCATCACTTTCTCTGCGCGGCTCTCCAAGTCGTTTCGGCGTCGGTCACGCACGCGATTTGGGCGAATGGTGACCCGCAATAGCGTGCCGGTACCTTGATTTAGTTTCGCCGCTGACCTCAATTCGATATCAATCAAGAATGGTGTTGAGCGGTCGCCCCATCGTCGGGCCTTTTCATCAGGCAGCCGATCTAGGCGAAGTTGAATATGGTCGTCGCTGCTGTTAATGACGACGCATTTATAATCGACAACAAATCCTTTAATTTTTTCGATGACCATTGCGAGCGATGAAGTCGTCGAAAAATCTTCGCAGATCAAGAGTTGTCCCTTAATAAATTGCCAATTTGGCTCTTGGGCTTCCTGATCTGCAGTCGTCAAGCACTCATGTAAGCTGGATGTGTTCAGTCCGGAGCTGTTTTTTATTACGCGATTGCGGCCAGATTCTTTAGCTTTCAACAACGCCTCATCCGCTTTCACGAAAGCAGTCGTTTCAGAGTCGTAAGGACTGATTTGACTAACGCCAAAGCTGGCCGTAAGGCATTTCCCGTTGAGGACCGCGAGAGGTGTGTTCTCGACGATACTGCGAATCTCTTCGGCGCGTGCCGCGGCTTGCTCCAGGTCTTGTTCGGGGCACAGAATCATGAATTCCTCGCCGCCAAACCGTGCAACGACGTCATCAACTCGTGTGTTCTGCTGGATCAGTTTGGCAAACGCCATCAATGCCTGGTCCCCGATATGGTGACCAAAGTCATCATTAATCGTCTTGAAGAAGTCAATGTCGGTAACGATCAAGCTGCATGCCAGTTTATTTTCTTTTACTTCGGCAAGCCGCGCTGTCAACGTGCGTTCAAAGTGAGCTCGGTTAGCAACCCCCGTTAACTGATCACGGGTAGCGTATGCAAATAATGTCAAGACTTGCTGTTCGAGATCGAGTTGTGTGGAGATGTCGTGGAAGAACACAACCGCGCCGAACAGCTGGCCTTCATGATCGATAACGGGAATCGCATGCAGGTCAACGGCGATTTTGCGACCACCTCGACCAGCCAATGTTGCCGCTATCAAACTCGGTTCCGCGTTCTTGATAGCAACTTCAACGGGGCATTGACCGCGACCAATTGGTGTCCCGTATCGATCACGTAATTCGATTAGATTGGGCGACCATTGTTGGTCTAGAATTTGCTTTTTGCGGAGGCCAGTGATGTTCTCGGCACTTCGATTCCAGTAAGTGATTTTCAATCGGCTGTCCACATAGCAAACTCCCTCGCGAATGTTGTCTTCCATGCAACGGTTGAACAGCTCCGTAATATTTCTGGCAACGTCCAGCGAGTTCCCTAGGGCGCCACTGGGGAGCGCCTCAGTAGATGTGTTGTTCGATGATGTGCTATCTGTAGTCATTTTCCGTGCAATTCCTAACGCTCTCCAATCACCGCTCAACCATGCATCGCGCCTGACCATGCAAGCTCAAAAATAACATGCAGCATGCATCGCCTCGTATCTCGCGGCAAGACTTTTGATAATTTGCGATCAAACCATGAAGGGCAGTTTGTCTGAGTTTGATCAATGAAATGGGACGCATGAGTTTTCCGAATTCCGTCCGATTTTCATTGGAAATCTAGGTCAAGTTTGGCGACGAAAAGCTGAGGCGATGCGATTTGGCGAAAGTTCTCAAAGCGAACTGCAAATTCTTGAAGCAAACGCATGGGTTATCTTGATTGTGCTGATTGTAATGATCCTGAAGAATTCAGAGCGGTCCTCGAGACTAATCGAAACGTGATTTAGACGTCCAGTTGCACGTCAGCCATACTCGAAATGCAAAATGGGGTTGACGCTGTACCCATGTCAATGGTCAAGTTGAACACACTTTCACGTCGAACTAGGTACGCTCCAAATTGAACACGAGATGAGAAATCCATGAAGATCGCTTCAATAAAGCATAACGAGCAAGATTACATCGCTGTTGTTAATGACGCAGCCCAAGTCGTGTCACCGATCGGTACCTATCGGTCCATGAAGGAGCTAATCAAGGCCGTAGCTCTGCTCAAAATTCCGGATTCCAAGTCGTTCAACCTAAAAGCGGCGCTGCCATTTGACGCAATTACATGGTTGGCACCGCTCAACAATCCGCAAAAAATCCTATGCGTTGGCCGCAACTATCGAGAACATGCCGCCGAAATGGGGGCGGAAGTCGCCGAAATACCGGTTATTTTTAGCAAAGTGAACTCCTCATTGATCGGTCATGACCAAGCAATTCATCTCCCAGAAATCAGTCAGGCCGTCGATTATGAAGCTGAGCTAGTGGTGGTCGTCGGAAAAGGTGGGCGGAATATCGCTATCGACAAGGCAAACGAACATGTATTCGGGTTCTGTTGCGGCAATGATGTGACGGCTCGCGATTGGCAGAAAGGAAAACCCGGTGGCCAATGGCTTCTGGGAAAGAGTTTTGATACGTTTGGACCCATTGGACCATGGGTTGTTACAGCTGATGAACTGAGCGACCCGCACAATCTGGAGATCAGCTTGCATTTGAACGGATTTGAAATGCAACACGCGAATACTCGTGAACTGATTTTCGATATTCCTTTCCTGATTGCACATTTGTCCAAGTTCATGACACTTTCGCCGGGCGATTTGATCTTCACGGGGACTCCGTCCGGGGTCGGCTCAGGCAGATCCCCCGCAGTGTTTCTACAAGCAGGCGATGTTGTCGAAGTTAAAATCAGCGAGATCGGTACGTTACGCAATGTAGTCGTGGCCGATTGCTAGCGGCTCAGTGTCGACATTGGCTCAAGGCAATCAGACAAAATCCGGCTCTTCAAGTACATGTCGAATCAAACCGATTTTTAATGGTAGCCCAAGCATGAAATAAGCCGACGACCGACCCGCAATGATGAATTTTCAACGAATCCGTGATCGACGTAGACGCGTCCTCCGCAGCGACCTCGACGAAACGACAGTCGATACGGCACCTGAAGCCGAGTCAGCGCTCTCAACGGCTTCAACGAAACGCTCCAACCGAGCCTATGGTATGGGTGCCCGAAAGAAACAACAACTGCGAACAACCGATCTAATTCCCAAACGCCCCTTGGCGTTTTCGCTGGCTGCGTTGATTTTGCTGACTTCAGCTGTCACAGTGACCCTTGTGCAATCGTGGGCAAATATCCGATTAACGGAGTTGGAGAACGCTTCTCAAACGGCCGCATCGGTCGAAAAAAACCTCAACGCCGAAAGATTGTCGCAGATCGCGATCCTGCAACATGCCGCGCAAGTATCCCGTGAGTTAAACGCATGGTTGTGTAGCGTGCTCTTTATTGTGGCGTCTACGCTGAGCCTTCAAATATTCTCTCTGAGGAAACATCGGCGAGACGATTATAACGGGTGGTATCGACTCTGGGCTTGGTTTGCGGGAGTCCTATTCCTTGCGAGTGCAGGTTGCATCGTCGACTTTCGACCATTAGTCATCGGGATCGTGCATCAAGCTACCGATTTAACAATCCTCCGCAGTGGTGCTTTGTTCTGGTTGGGACTCGTAGTTTCGTTAATTGCATTGATCACTGCACGCGTAGTTTATGAAGTGAGAACCAGCCCGCTGTCGGCCTCATTATTTATTTTGGCAGGCACGGTTATGTCAACTAGTTTCGTGCTTGAGCACGATTGGTTTCGGCAACAATTCATTGGTCAAGTAACACCGCTGTTGTCATCAGTCTTCTTATGGAGTGCAATGACCGTCACTTTGGCGATGGCCTACTTTGCCCGATTCGTCTACTTGGAAGCTCACTCGTTATTAAAACGCCGTCCAGTTGCGGAAATGGCGAAAACGAATTCGACAACGAGACGGCGATTGGGTTTCACAATATCCAAAAAGCAGAAGTCCGCGAAATCAAGCGAGCCGATGGAAAAATCACAACCGTCTCGCGCTCGTAACAACAAGACTTCGATTGCCAATACTACCGGGACCGAGAAAACCGCAAAGACATCCAATGAATCGAATGAGCAATCTCGGGCCCGAGCGACAGGTTCAAATAGCTCGCAAAAACATCAGGCAACCAATTTGATAAAGATGAGTAATGCCGACCGCGCGCTTCTTCAAAAAGGCGACTCCAGCGCCGATGGGTTGTCGAAATCAGAAAAACGGCGACTGAAAAAATTGCACAAGCAGACTCGCGATGCTGCGTAAACTGTTGTAATGCCACAATATGAACTCCCCAGCCCGATCATGGTCAAGGGTGTGCAGTCCAGCGCCATGTGCCATCGCCGAACGATCTGCACGCTGGACGCAGTAAATCTATTTTCGGACAAGCGTGGGACGAAACCGCATCGGTGCGATCCAGTTAGTTGAAAAAAATTGGGTTGAAGCGTTAGTCCGGTGCTGGGGGTCAAGTCAACTACAACCTAATTGCCCCCTCCTCTTATCAGAAACTGTTCTTGATCACATCCGCTAAGTCGGTGAGTAGTTGGCCCGATGGACCGCGGAAGGACGAGCCATGCATCACCGCCAATGTCTGTGGGTCTAGGTCGGCCAACGAACGCAAAACCGTTTCGGTTTGCGGTGTATAAGGCATGTAGCTTGCCAGAGGGCCTTGCTGCATTTGCTGCATCGCGCGGCGCGTCGGCTCGATCAGATCTGATGTGGTCATGGCTTCGACGTCGCCAAAGTGATGAAAGAGATCGGAACAAAACAATGTCTTTTGGGTCTCCTCGAATAATAACCCTGCGTCCCAGCCGTGCGGAATATGTGGCGAGCGATAGAAGCGGTAACGATAACGGCCCGTTTGCAGAACATCTTCGGGCGTCATACCCAAGGCCGGACGAATCGAGAAATCGTCTACGTTCACCAATTTGCCTACAAGTGTACAAACCGGTTGAGCGCGTGGCGCCAGTTTTAGCCACTCGTTGAGGGCACCGCATTCATCGGACTCAAAGTGACTCCAGGCGATGTGCCTCAGCCCAGTCGGGTCAATTAACCTCGACACACCTTCGCGCAGCGCGGGAAACATGCCCTTCAATCCCGCGTGAAAAAGAAGTGGTTCCTCATCACGCACTAAGAAATGGTTGAATTGCATGTCGAAATCCGGTACGTAGATCGAGAGCCGGAAAACATCAGGAGCAATTTCGTGGATTACGGTCATCGTATGACTCCCACAGCCGGACGCCTCAGCTATTCGGCCTAAGTTTAAAAATTGTGCTTTGTTGCGCTGCTTCCAATTACTGCATGCTTTGAACCGCGATAGGCGAAAACTTGTCGGCGTGCAATCCTCGAAGGACTCCGGGAGAACTGCCGAACCTTGGTCCGTGCAACATCGCGGCCCTCAAACAATTATCATGGATTCACTTTTTTCGTTCAACACGTCAAACCACGTGCAGCTAATATGCCGTATCTCAGGCCATGCTAACCACAGAATAGCTTATTAACGCACGAACGCAATCTAGGCTACGCGGTACGCAGTATTGGGTTCACTGTTGTTAATCGCTTTATTGGTAATTTGTGGCCAATTTCTAACAGTTTTCATGAACTGACATTAAGCAAATTAAGATTTTTGGAGCTTCGTTGGGATTAGATCGGCTAATCCTGGAACCGAAAGCAAGCGGCGACGAGTAACCAGAATTAATTACACTTGCCAGTCGGTTCAATCAAGTCGTCTGGGGCGAACCCCTTCGACGTCCTGGTAGTCGATGGTCAATTCTTCGCCTGGCCAAATGTCCCGTGCGGCCAAATCGACTCCGTACATATCGCCGGATCTATCGCTAACGACATTTGGGTTATCGCAGTGATTGATGAATCGGTAGTTATCACAGCAAAGAATGAAGCGATGAAGACGACAATCAATGTAGCCGTATTGCATCATTACTTGGCGGAAATGGTCCGGATGCATGTCGAGCGCCGTCGGGTGCAAGTCCAGATCAAACCCAGGCGTAAATCGCCAAATCGGCGTTTCTTCCTTGATTTGTGTTATCGCGAATATTCCAAATCGATGAATCGGACTTCCATCAAGCTTGGTTTCTATGAGCAGCATGACATGTTCGTTTGGGAATTAACGATTCGGCAGCGGAATATCGAAAAATGTCCGGCCATCTCCAATAACTTCTTGATTCCAATGTGTCGATTTCCCGCGGGCTGTTGTGTACCTGACTCTCGGATTGATTGACTTCGCGGGAGCTGGGAGCCAACGCAGAGAAATTACCAAAAGATAATTTGTGCGGCACTCTATTTGCCTTCCACCATTATCCTGGATGCGCGTTCTTCTTTCAAGACTTCGATCCGATTGCAGACCATTGCGTCGCGTCCGCTCGTACGCGCCCAGCTGACGAAATGAGTTTCCCGAGACCTGCCCAGCATCAGGTTGAACTTTGATTCGGACAAATTTCTAGATGACGATGCCGTGGATAGACTATAAAATGCCTGTCGCTAAAGGCGTTACCTTTTAGCCAATTTCTGCTGACTCATTTGTCGGCACCCAACCTATCTTGGGCCAAAAGTACTTTCCTCTCGTTCGAAAGTACCAATTGGGTCGCCACTCGATCTTTTCGGCGTCTTGCGGGCGGACCTGCAGCCAGGCGGCGATCGCTAATTTCAACCGATGAATTTCATCCTGAAAGCCGCCATCAACCAAAGCGTTGTGTAATCGATTTTGTGCCGCCCCAAGCCACTCGACTGGTAACTGTAGTCGATGATGAAGGGCCAACTTGACCATGGCAACCAGAAAATACTGCGCAGTGCCGGTTGCTTTGGACTGGATGGTGCGATACCCTGTCTTAAACAGCTCTCGTGTTTTGACGCCATAGGCGTAGAACAAATTGGAGATTGCCAAACAATCGAACGGGTTCATCTCCAGCGCCTTGTAGTAGCTTTCCTGGGCTTTGGCATCATCATTGGTAAGTTGATAAGCTCGTGCCAAACGAGTTAGTGTGTCTGGGTCGCCGGTTATCTCAAGGCACTTACGAAGAACCTCTATTGACTGGTGTATGTCCTGATCTTGCAAACATATTCCCAGCAGCTTCATCCAGCGAGGATCATCTGGAAAAGTTTCGTGCAAATCGCGCGCGACATTGAGAGCCGCTTTATACTTTCCCATAAGATTCAGACGGTACGCATAGTGTTCACGTGTGTCTACTAAAGCAGGAAATTCGCGATTACTCCACTCTTGAAAGGAGAGAACTTCGTCGGGCTGACCTGCGTTGAGCAGTGCTTGCAAAAATTCGTTCACCAGGGCAGGTTGGCGATCTGACTCGGATTCAGTTATGAACTTGATTGCGAATTTTGTCGGATGCTGTTCCTGCTGCAAAAGTGCGTAGCAAAAGATGAACTGAATCGATCCAGTGCGCAACTGCTCCGTTGCGAATGACTTCGCCTCGGAAGGGGAAATTTCACGCAACAATCGAATTGCCTGGTCCAGCAAATCGGGGTCACGAGGACGATGTTGCAACGCGTCCCGCACGCGTGCCAGCGCTTGATCGAACCGTTGTAGCTGAACCAATCCATCGATTTCGACCCAGTCGGCTGCAAGTTGATGCATTGATTTGAATGGCTTTTCTTGAATCAATGTGATCGCTGCCTCAAACTGTTTGTCTTCAAGCAACAATCGAGCCTTGGAGATCTGCGTCCAGCCTCGACCCATATATTTTTCAACTTTGTCAATACGCTCCAAAGCTTGAGCCAAATCACCCGTTTTGTGAAGTATCTTGAACGCTACTTTGAGGTGGCTGTTGATGCAATACGGGTACAGGTTACATTTGGCTTCCAACCAATGCATTTCGGAGTCAGACTTGGCAAATGCTGCCAGTCCCGCTAACTCCTCGATTGCGCCGTGATGACCGGGATTGATTTGAACACACTTTTGAAATGCGTCCCAGGCCTTTTTGCGATCCTCGCGGCGAAGTTGTATCATGCCTAGTCGGTACCATGCGGAAGCAAATGCCGGATAACGCTGAACAATCGTCTGTAGGGTCGATTCAGCTTCGTTCCATTTCTGGCACAATTCCAATAACCAGGCGATGATGAACTCAAGGTAGGGATAATCCGCATGGTTGGGTACGTACTGCACAGCCCAGTTATGAAGTTCACGCAGAATCGTCGTCTTGCGACAATACGGGATCACGGATTCAAGCAAAGACGAAGTATATTGATGGCGAATTCCTGGCAAATCATATTCGGGTAAGAGTTGCCGAATCTCGTTCAAAACCGCAGGGTCGTTTTCTGCCAGATCCCATGCCGCGAAAATTACTCGTCGCAACATCAAGGAGCGAAATTCGGAACTCTGTCGCCAAGCCAGCTGAAGATCGTGCTCACGACGAAACATCTCCTTAACTGTTGGCGTTTCAAGTAGATCCTTGATCGGAAGATCAGCCAATGGCCCAGATATTTCACCAATCAGATCAGCTACCGGAACGGTTTCCAGAGGACTGATGTCAGCCAACGACATGGTCTCTGTGGCGGTCGAGGCGTCGCAGGTTGTCGGCGAAGTAGCTTTGTCGGTGCACGGTTCGTTCGCACCCGCCATCATCGCGATCGACGGCGATGCGTCTAAAGATCCAACGTCAGTTGCTTTGGTCCGACTCAAAAGATCGGCGCCAGGCACGCTTAAATCGGGAGTATTCACTGTCTCGGTCGGCGAACCGATCGGTGCCTCAACCGGCAAAACTGTTTGGTTATTTGAATCTACCGGGGAAAGACCGTCGGTTGAAACATTTGCTGGCTTGGACTGTTGATCCGCGGTAGACTCTTGTTCAAAGTTCCAAAGTGGAAGCTCAGATAGGCCAACGCGTCTGCGTCCTAGCTTCAAGATTGTTTTAGCTAACTCTGTGCGTCCTTGCTGGTAGTACCAGTTCGCCAAGCGGTAGTAATATGAAGCGACTCGCGGAAAGAAGCGAATGCAGGTTTTGACGACTTCTTCATACTTCAGTCCATCGTCGCATTCCTGATAAACTTGTTCCATCACGGGCCAAACGCGCGGACGGTCAGGGTTGGCCTCTGTTAGTCGATGCACGTGTTCCGCGCGTTCTTGGAACGTCATTAGAACCGAGTTTAACTCAATTATCCGCCGATTCGTGGCAAAATCCTCGGGTGAGATGTCGAGTGCAATTTCGGCGCAGCTGATCGCTCCGTTTTCATTTCCCAGTTGTTCACTTACGTCGCTCAATAAACTCCAAGCAAAATCTAGGTAGGGCGCACGTTGAGTCAATGCTTTGAGGACCGTTTCGGCTACTGGATATTGTTCTCGACACACCCAGGAGAGCGCCGTTGCATAATCGACAAAGTTTTGATGTAGACTGCCCCGTTTCGCTTCGATTCTAGCCAGGATTTCGTCAGCGTTTTGGAAATTCATGATTGACAGAGCGGCTCGCAGACGCGACACATCCAACTGCTGATCCAGATCAATATGTTGATTCAAGCGTTGCTCATATTCGGTTGCTGTTAACACCACGCCACTGGCCATGTTGTCGCGTCCGATCGCCAGTTGGTGATCGTTTGGGATGGCGTGATACGCTCGACTTGCTTCGGACAGATTACCCTTGGCACACGCGCGAGACAATTCAACAAATGCGTAACCGACGGCATCATGGTGTTCATCAGCGGCTCGAATCGCGGCTTCGTTTTCCGGTGCAATCAAGGCCCACAAGCCTTCGCTCTCTCGATATTTGAGTGCAATCGACGCATAGGGAATTGGTATGCCAAACCAGTGCATTGGATCCCGCTGATGAACTAATTGCAAATTGGAATCGTAACCACAAATCACGTCGACGTGATTGTTGAACACTCCCGTCAAAACACCGATCAATGGCACTCCATGATCGAGCATTTTCTCAATCGCCGAGACATTGGCCTGAACACAACGCGCGTTGAAACCAATAGAGGTCATGTGATCAACCATTTTCCACAATGGAGTTCCATCTCGACTGTGCATCGCACACGCATATTGGACGGGATCGGCCGCTATGCCCTGGGCGTTGGCAACCATGGCGGCCGCTGTTGGAACGCAGTGATTGTGGTTCTGAGAAATCAGAGGCAAAGAGAGATAGCGCTTGTTCCCGGTGTCATTGACTCTCTTGAACTTCCAGCGGCGAATTCCGTTGTCTTGCAAGGTCTTGGCCGCAAGATCGTTGTCGCCCCGTTCCAGATGCAGCAGTGCCAAAAGGCTCGCCGCATACTTTCGCCACTTGCTGTTCAAGGGCCAGCGGTCCAGCAATCGGTTGTATTCGGCGATGGTCGACTCCGTATCGCCTGTCACCATTTCGAATACGGCCCGAGAATAGCAAAGCGAGAAAAATGGAACAGATTCAGGGGGTGTCGATTCAAGAAGCTGACCAGCTTCCACGACTTTACCGCGAGACAAAAAAGAATCGAGCAATACCGCTCGCGCTCTCGACCAATGGGGAGCACGTTGCACAACGCGTACTCCCCACTCTACAGACAAGTCCCATTCGGAACGAATTGAAGCTGCCCGAGCCAAGATATATCCGGCCAATACGCTCTCCTGAGCAGACTCAGATACTTCGTGATAACTCCGCTCGGCACTTTTTCGCCAGTTGCCGAAGGCGAAATTATAATGATCTAGCGCAGCCGAAATGACGAGTTCTTCGTCGCGCAAGTCGGACTGAAGAGTCTTCAAATAAGCTTGGCATTCGAAAAACTGGCGATTGACGGCAAGGTCCCAGGCGTGAATCAGTCGCAATAAATTATTTTTCACGCCCTGTTGAATGGCTCGCTGCACTAATTTCTTCGAGTGACTATAGAGACCATTGCAGGCCAACAAATCGATGGACAACAGCCAATCATTCTCCCCAAACGTCTCTATTCCCCAGCTCTTACGGTCCAGCCGTGCAATCTGATTCAATTCCCGCGCAGCCGTTACCAAGTCTCTTTGTTGCCACAATCGCACGACGCTATGCATGCGAAGATGAAAGTCGGCGGGGTTAACTTCGGGAGAAAGTTCGTACTTCATCAGAGCATGCGGTTGCCGTATTTACATTGACGAGAAAGTTCGATGATTTTCGTCAAGCCGGTGTTGTGGGGTCGGTGACATGGCGCTTCAATCCAATTTCAGCAACTTGAAAAACATCTTTTCAAATGGCCGGCGTATGGCCCAGCAATTCACGGAAGAATTTTCGCCGCGTTAAACTAACTACAGCAAGTCCATCGAGTGAAATACGTTCATTTAGACGGCAACGGGACAATGCAGGCTTGAATTACTACCGAACGAACGATCGCCAGCAACTTGATTGCAAACACGTTTCTAACACCTTAGGCCCCGCTGGAATCTCTCCAATTACGCCGGGTCAGTTATGTAATCCGCGAGTCCCGAGACGTGACGAGCGCGACGCAAAACTCCCACACGAACTTTGTTTGAAGCCGATGTTCGTTCCAAAGTGATCAATGACGTTCAAAGCCAATATGACAGGTTCTTCATCGAATTACTTATTCTTCGTGGCGTCATGACGCCCAAAGACCATGCGGCCGGCGTTAGTCTGCAACAGGCTTGTGACAGCAATTTCAATATGTTGTCCAATGTAATCTCGCCCGTCTTCCACAACCACCATTGTACCGTCGTCCAAATAACCGATACCTTGGGCTGGATCTTCGCCCGGTTTGACCACCAGAATATTAATGCGATCGCCGGGCAAGAATACTGGCTTAAGCGAGTTGGCTACCTCATTGAGATTGATCACGGGCACATTCTGCAATTTGGCTACTTTATTCAAGTTGAAATCGCCGGTCACGACTTTTCCATTCAAGTGTTTGGCTAAGATTAACAACTTTTGATCGACAGCCTCACCTTGCATCTCCGGCAATTCTCGTTCGTAAATGAGGAAATCAATTTTGCTGCTATTTCGCAGGCGGTTAAGGACGTCTAAGCCACGACGTCCCCGCGATCGACGCATTTTGTCACTGCTGTCTGCAATATTTTGCAACTCATTCAACACAAAACGAGGCATCAATACACGATTATCGATGATTCCAGTTTCAATCACGTCGGCAATTCGTCCGTCAATCACAACGCTTGTGTCCAGAATATAAGGCTTGCTCCCTTTGGTCTCCTTCGAAAATTCGACATAGGGGATTATAAAACGAAACTCGTCTTTGGTTTGCCACAACAAACTTATGCACAAATAACAAAGAATGATCGCCACGGGAATTAATATGCGCGTCTTGGTCCGCGAGAATTTGTCAGCCAATTCCGCGTCCGCAGTTGTTGGTTGAAAAATTGGGTCAATTACCAAACTGATCACATAAGTCAGTAGCAGTCCAACAAGAAAACCGAAATAAATGCTGCTGATTAAATCGATTCGTTTATTTGGCAATAACCAATCGATGACAATGACCGCGACAATGATCAGGACCATAAATGGAACCAACGGTCCACTAAGAAATTCAGGATCCGAAAACAGCAATGAGACTGAAATCGAGATTGTTAAGACAATAAAAAAAATTCGAATGATCCAAATGGCCATATTATTTTGAGTCTTAAAATGCGTTGTTATGTTGATAAAAACCTAATCACAATAATGAATGATTGTCGCCGGTCATCAAAGCAATCTCCAACCGCCCTTTCGACAAGAATCAAGATGCGAAAGAGGAAATGGAATTCAGCGCAATTACCACCTGATTACAGGTGGGTATTCAGGGAAGTGCCCGTTATTGACTTCTCAGCCCGGTGTGAAATAGGAGTAAACGAACCAACGTTCAGGAATTTTTCTACAATAATTTTGCCAGCACATCGAGGCGGATGAAAACGAAATCGTTACAGGCACTCCACCAATTTGGTAGCTCGGGTGCCATGACAGTTGGGTCGAGCGAATCATCCATCCGGTTTATGCTTTAGATGGACACAGATCGAAAATGCGACCGGAATCCATAAAAAGGGAAGTTTATCCGAAAAAAATTCAAAACTTGCAACCCGCCAAATCAACTGGCTGAGGTCCAAACGAGGCCTTTATTCGTCTATTCGTCACTTGCTCCTATCTTGCAATTATCGGTCATGTCTGTACGCGGTGAAATGGCCCACTCGCCGCATCATAGTTTGGTCGCCGAGTCCGAGAACTGTAATTGTTTGCCCTGACCACATTAGACGACTATGTGAGAAACAACACGCTGCTCGGGAAACATATCTTGAATTTGCAAACCGTGGAACAACACTTGCGAGCTGCGTTGCCAACATCGGTTTCAAAGCCATTCAATGCACAATGCAATATATGTCCAACAAGGAACGGCATGTAGGTACAAATTACATCGATCTTTTCATCCGTCATGTCCACCTTATTCTATGATGAGTGAGTCTGGGGAACTAGTACCAAGTTCATGCCACAACTCGTGCGGATTTTCGTAAGGAATTTGCGGAAATTGACGATCGGTATCCGTTAACTGGAAAAATGTAGTGAATAGAATTTTTCACAGTAATGATCAGTCATCCCGGCAATAAATTCGACCACGGCTCGTTTCTTACCAACCAAATCGATCCTAGCCTGAAATCTGGAAGGTATCAATTGCGGGTTCGAAATCAATTTTTCGGCTAGACGTCGCAGACGATTTTGGGCTTGTTGCCTGACGACCATGATTTCAGGATGGCGATAAACATTTTGGTGAAGAAATAATTCCAGTTCCGACTTTTGTATCGCCAATTCAGGACTAGGTTCGATCAGAAACGAGCTTGTTATTACATCATTGCAAGTTTGGAAATTCATGCGTTCGAGTTGTTGGCCGCTGAATTCGATCAAATCTGTAACCTGCCGATTTATCAATCGATAGACGACCGCTTTGCGCAGTTGATTGGAACTCAGTTGGTGCCCTTCCTGTTCAATTGCATCCGCAATGTCATTGATCAGTTGGCATTGTTTCATATCTTCTAACGTCACCAGTCCGAGTTTCAATGCATCGTCAGCATCGTGGGCATCGTAGGTTGTGCTGTCGGCTGCGTCGACCAATTGAACTTCAAGCAAGGGTCTTGGCTTTCTAGAATCTTTGTCGATTCTGGCAACTTGTCCATCCAGCACTTCCTTCGAAAGGTTTAGACCTGGCCGCTCGGTATAGCGGATCTCAATTTCTTTGACTAAGACCAGCGCAAATTGATTGTGAGAAAATCCGCCATCATCCGCCAGGATTTCATTTAACACGTCTTCACCAGCGTGGCCAAATGGAGGATGGCCCACGTCATGCATCAACGCCAAGGCTTCGACCAGATCTTCATTAACGCGCAACGCGCGGGCAACCGTCCGCGCAATGGTGGCGACTTCGAAGGTGTGAGTTAATCGCGTACGATGGTAATCTCCCATATGGCCCGTGAAAACTTGCATTTTACCGCTGAGGCGGCGGAACGCTGAGCTGTGTAAAATACGATCTCGGTCACGTTGATAGGGACCCCGATATGGGTGCTCTGGTTCGTCAAATTCCCTTCCCGCCGAATCGCGACTGAACATGGCATAGGGTGCATACAACAACTCTTCTCGCTGGTTGTAACTCAACATTAAAATACTTTCAGCGTCTTTCCATGTCGGAACGAACTAGACCAAAATCGTGCTATTTTTTGACAACGAAGCATAGAGCTTATCGCCCCAGCCGGCCTGACCAAATTGTTCCATTCGAGCTTTGCATACCTCACGCATTGCTTCGCGAGCAGGTTTAAGATAATCGCGCGGATCAAATTTTTCAGGAGTTACCGCAAACACTTTTCGTATCGCTCCGGTAATTGCCAGTCGATTATCAGTATCGACGTTGATCTTCCGTACGCCATGTTGGATGCCGCGTTGAATCTCTTCGACAGGCACGCCCCAAGTTTGCTTTATCTGTCCGCCGTACTGATTGATAATATCTTGCAATTCCTGCGGAACACTGCTACTGCCATGCATGACAAGGTGGGTGTTGGGGAGGCGACGATGGATTTCTTCGATTCGTTCCATCGCAAGCACTTCACCGTCAGGTTTTCGCGTAAACTTGTAAGCTCCATGACTGGTCCCAATGGCGACTGCAAGAGCATCCACATTCGTTTCAGCAACAAACCGCTCGGCTTCCGCTGGATCGGTCAACAGCTGGTCATGACTCAGCTGTCCTTCAGCGCCGTGCCCGTCCTCTTGCTCCCCTTCACCTGATTCAAGTGACCCGAGGCATCCCAATTCACCCTCAACCGAAACCCCCTTGGCGTGAGCCAGTTCGACAACTTGACGAGTCACCTTTACGTTGTACTGGTAGTCAGCTGGAGTCTTGCCGTCTTCCAGCAACGAACCATCCATCATGACGGACGTGAATCCGTTTTTGATGGCGGACATGCATGTTGCCACGCTGTTGCCATGATCCTGATGCATGACAATGGGTATGCGGGGATACAGTTCAGCCGCGGCCAACATCAAATGGCGCAAGTAAGCATCTTGCGAATAAGCACGCGCACCACGTGAAGCCTGCACAATCACTGGGGCGTTCATTTCGTTGGCAGCCTCCATGATTGCCTGAATTTGCTCCATATTATTGACGTTGAAGGCAGCAACGCCATAATTATTTTCCGCGGCATGATCCAGTACGACTCGAAGGGGAACCAGTGGCATTGAATTTCTCCTAACAAAGCACAATCGGTATTCTCTCGAAAGCGACTATTGTATTCAATGCTTCTAATTCTGGTAAGTAGTTCTAACAATGCATTGATCTTGGCACCGAGCTAGTCTTGATCGAGTATTCATATTCAATACGCTGGATGGTCAAACTATGATATTTCGACTCTTCATCGCTACGCACGTAATTGAAAAAGCCCGTGGAATGTTCAGCTAGGAGCGATGGTGCTTGTGCAACATTTTCCCAGAGTGTTTTCATGTACTCGTTACAAATATTGACGCATCGTCATTCACTAATTGTCGATATAGCTTCATGTAAGCGCGCAGAATCTGTATGGAAACTTTTCATGTATGGTACTTGCATCACCCGTGATTTCCCACGAGGCTAGGGATATTTGCATTTCGCTTGGATTACGTCTGTGCTCCGCAAACACGTGAAGATTCAGGGTATCGTGCAAGGTGTCGGTTTTCGGCCTTTCATTTGGCGACTCGCCCAAGAACTGGGGGTCACAGGTTGGGTGGTGAACAGCGGGCACGGAGTGCTGCTGGAAGTCCAAGGGACAACGCAGCAATTGGAGTGTTTTCTGGGCAGATTGCCAGTCGAATTGCCGCCATTGGCATCGATCACCAAGTGTGAAGTAAACGATGCGCCGCTTGTCGCGTACGAGACTGCATTTGAAATCCGCAAGAGCGAAACTGGAATCCGAAAGCAACCAACGGTTCCACCGGATATGGCGATGTGTGCCGATTGTCTGCGAGAAGTGCACGATGCGACGGATCGCCGTTTCCAATATCCATTTATCAATTGCACGAACTGTGGTCCACGCTTCACCATTTTACGGAGACTACCCTATGATCGACGTCAAACCACCATGGACAGTTTCAAGATGTGCGGTAGTTGCCAAGCTGAATACGCTGATCCCGCTGATCGCCGCTTCCACGCACAACCTAACGCCTGTCCGATCTGCGGTCCGCAGGTTTGGTTCGCAACTACGGCGAATGTTAACTCCCTGCCGACCGTGGATGAAAATTGTCAAGCGTTTGAAGCGTTGGAGCTAGAGTCGGGTACATCAGCCATCGAACGTGCACGAACCGCTTACAAATCAGGGTTGATCTTGGCAATTAAGGGAATTGGTGGATTCCATTTGGCCTGCGACGCCCACAACGATTCTGCCATCGCGTTGCTGCGTGAGCGAAAGCGAAGGCCCGCAAAACCTTTTGCCGTGATGGTTGCGGATCTTGAAACGGCCCATACCATCGCGTCCATCAACGCATTCGAAGCTGAGTTACTCGCCAGCCGTCAAGCTCCGATTGTGCTGCTGCCCAAACGGATCCCGTCTCCGATCGCTGAGGGTATCGCTCACGGGAATCCGCAGATCGGAGTCATGTTGGTTTCCACGCCATTGCATTGCGTGTTGGTGCATCCGGGCGAAATATGGGTCATGACATCGGGGAATCTGGCTAATGAACCGATTTGCCGTACGAACGATGAAGCCCGGCAGCGGCTGTCTTCCCTGTGCGATGGTTTCGTTTTTCATGATCGGCCCATCGCCACTGTGTGTGATGATTCGGTAGTTCGCTCGAACGGCAACCGGGGAATTCCGATTCGACGATCACGGGGTTATTGTCCGTTGCCGATTCCCATTCCGCATGGGGCCAATCTCGAACAACTTCCGTGCGTGCTGGCGGTAGGTAGTGAGTTAAAGACTGCCGTTTGTCTCACCGTTGGGGATCAAGCGATTCTGGGGCAACATGTAGGGGATACCGAGAATCGTGAGACGATGATTGCCTTGGAGCGTTCAGTCGATCACCTGCTAACACTATACGATGTTCGCCCTGAAATGATTGTGACCGACGCCCATCCCAGCTATCAATCGGCAAATTGGGGTGCCAAGCAAGCGATGCGATGGCAGATACCGCATCGCAGGGTACAACATCATTACGCGCATGCCATCTCATTGGCCTGCGAGCACGGCATTGCCGACGAACCGATTATCGCGGTTGTGTTCGATGGAACTGGCTACGGAACTGACGGAGCAATTTGGGGTGGTGAGTGGCTAATTGCGAGTAGTACCGATTGTCAGCGATTCGCCCAGATCGCTTATACTCCACTGCCCGGGGGCGATTCATGTATCGAGAGGCCCGCTAAGTCGGCGCTCGCTCAGTTGTTTCAAAACTCAATTCCCTGGAACACCGCCCTAGATAGTGTCAAATCGTTTACGTCGTCCGAGTTGCGTTTGCTGCAGCAGCAATTGCAGAAGAATATCAATTGCATCCCCACCAGCAGCATGGGACGATTATTTGATGCCGTCGCGTCGTTGCTTGGGATTCGGCAGCGCGTAAGTTTTGAAGCCGAGGCGGCAATTGAATTGGAATTCATGGCCGCGCCAGTCCTTCAGAAGGCGGCTACGAATCCGTTGGTCTATCCGATTAGTCTTGTACAGGATACTCGATGGCTGTGGGACACTGGACCGTTATTGGCAGCAATCGTCGATGAGTGTTTGCGCCGAGTTGATGTTGGCGAAATGGCGGCCAAGTTCCACAGTTCAGTGGCGTTGGCGACACGGCGCATCTGTGAACTGGCCCGCGATGCCACGGGCCTCCACAAAGTTGGATTGACGGGCGGCGTTTTTCAAAACGTCCTACTCACCGAGTTGATATCTCGGGAATTGGAATCGGCGGGGTTTACGGGGCTCGGGCCTTCACTGATTTCGCCGAACGACGGTGGCCTGTCACTGGGCCAAGCCATAATAGGCAGAAACCTCATGTTAACAAGCAGATCATAGGTCATTCTATTTGCAGCACGCTGCTGATTACGCGATCGTAATTAATCCACGGCTGAAAGCAGTGTTGATCAGTTCAACTCGATTATGCACATTCAATTTTCGCATCAAATTCGCTCGATGTCGCACGGCCGTATTGGGACTGATATCTAACAGCTCGGCGATTTCTGGAGTCGTCAAACCGTCGGAAATGAGTTTGAGCACTTCCAATTCGCGAGACGTTAACTCAGAGTCATCCGCGCGGCATTGTCGCAATGCATTGGCATCGATTAATTCACTGATATAGTTTTCGCCGGCCAACACCGCATCGATGGCTCGAAACAACTCATCGTCCATCGCATGCTTAAGCAGGTATCCGTTAGCGCCGTTATTCATGGCTCGTACAACGAATTGAGCATCGTCGTACATAGACAACACCAAGATCTTCACTTTCGTTCCTTGGTCGCGCATCATTTGGATCATCTCGATCCCGCCCAGCCGCGGCATGGCCAAATCGGCGATCAACAGATCGCATCGGGTTGCTTTGAGTTTTTCGATGGCTTCATAACCGTTGGTCGCTTCGGCGACAACTTCGAATCGATCGTCTTGGTTCAGAATCGCGACCAGTCCACTGCGTACCAAATTGTGATCATCGGCCAAAATAATTCGGTACTTCATGGTTGGAACTCTCATTTTGTCGGAATCCGTCGAACGCGCAACGCAGTTCCATGCCCAGTCTGCGACTGGATAGTCACCTCGCCACCCAGCATCATCATACGCTCTTGGATGCCGATCAATCCCAATCCGGCCTGAGGATCGTCAACATTGAATCCACACCCGTTATCCTCTATATCCAGTGCCAGACCGGTTGGCTGCTCGTGTAAGCGAATCATAATTCGCGTAGCATTCGCGTGTTTGATCACGTTTGTCAGCCCCTCCTGAACGATGCGATACAGGGTGGTTTCGGCCTCTTGGGTCAAACGCTGCTCCGTGGCGATTTCCAGTTGGATTGGCAGATTAAATTGATTGCGGAAGTCTCCAATCAATTGTCGCAAGGTTGCCTCGAAACCCAATTCATCCAAGGTGGGGGGACGCAAACGCTTGGCCAAACCATTGAGTCTAACCGCAGCCTGATTCACCTGGTCCCGCAGCAAATTCAAGTCGGCTTTGGCCGTTACCTGATCCGCTTGAAGGCGTTTGCTTAGCAACTGCAACCGCAATTTCAGGCCGATCAACACTTGGCCAGTTTCATCGTGTAACTCGCGTGCTATATGCTGTCGCTCCTCCTCTAAACGACGTACATTTGCCGCCGAAAGTTTTTTGATTTGCTCATTCTTCAGTTCCAGTGATTTCACCAGGCGCGCATTTTCAATGGCGACCGCAGCTGTATTACCCAATGATTCCAATAACGCCGCCTCTTGCCAAGTAAACTCCGATTGCCCCGTCGCCCGAAACAGCTTGAAAAATCCCATCACACTCTGTTCCGCGTTCTTAATTGGGACGCATACACAAGGTCCGATGTTGAAGCGATGTCGAAGTTCACGGTCTGCCAGTTCACTTGCCGCATAATCGGCCAACAGTAATGGAAACTCCGTCTCCAATACCGTGCCCGCGACACCTTGGCGAGCCAGCCAACGACGTTCAAAGGGATACCAGTTTCCATTGAAGTAGCACGATTCGGTCACCATGGCTGGCGCATGTTCGTGTTGAATCGACAAACCGGCGGCTCCCCCGCAGGCATCGACAAATCCCGCCGCATTGACCAACAATTGCCGTACCAACTCCGTGGGCTGTAAATGCTGATTGACGGCGGCGTTAAATGATAAGAGCATTTCCATCGATTTGCTCCATTCAACCATGCGATGGAATAGTCGCGTCCTATCGACGGCAGCCGTTGCCACACGAGCCAAAGCCACAGCAACGTCCAGATCCGACTCTGAAAAAATGCCACCCCAACGTTTTCGCCGGAGTTCGATCAGGCCCAGCAAGCGGTTTTGCGTACCCAGTAAAGGAATGAACATCGCGTTGTGGGCGGAATCTGCTCGTGCCGCGTGCAACCGTGATAATACCGGCTCCGGTCGCGACAGCATTCTGGCCAACTCCTTGGGAAGCGGGCCTTGTGGTGGCCATTGAGGATCGGATGTGGGATACCAGCCTTCGCGTTCGATTTTTTGCTCATCGACCACATACGTAACAACTCGCTCGGCGGCCACCAATTTAGCAGCGTGTGCGGCGATCGATTGGAAAAGTTTACGCGAGTCTAACTCCAACGCGAATGCTTGCGCTGCGTCGGACAAACAAGCTAAGGACTTGCGGAACGACTGCTGCTCCCCCGAGGGAAAGTCCTGAAGCGTGTGCATGTTTTGCTGATCAAAACATCGGTTAATTTTTTGAAAAGAAAGCGAACTTGAGGCATCGACGTGTGGCCAACGCTGGGCGTCTTGGTTCATTCGCGTTGCATCGTTACGATTGTCCACAACGTCCTTTACCCAAAATTGTCGTCATTATTCAGAGATCAATCGCGCTCGCATCTGCTGCAAGTAGTCAATCCATTCTGTGATTCCCGTTCCCTTTTTTGCCGAGGTTTCAATAACGTGAATACCCGGACGAACAGCGAATAAGTTGTCGAGCGCAGTTTGGCGATCAAATTCGCATACATCGGCTAAGTCCATTTTCGTGATCACTGCGATATCCGATGTGTTGAACAAATTAGGATACTTCAGCGGTTTATCCTCCCCTTCAGTTACCGACAGCAGTGCCACACGTATCGATTCGCCCAGATCCCAGCTACTGGGGCAGACCAAGTTGCCAACGTTTTCGATAAACAAGAACTCAAGTTCGCCGACGTTCCAATCCGCGATATGTTGTTGCACCATGTCCGCTTCCAGATGGCACATGCCGTGCGTCATGATCTGGCGGACTGGAGCACCACTTTGAGCGAGTCTCTTAGCGTCATTGTCGGTTTCCAAATCGCCAACGACTGCCGCCACGGAGATCTTGGCCTCCACTAGCCTGCGCATTGTCTCTTGCAACAATGCGGTTTTGCCCGTGCCAGGGCTGGAAACGAAATTGACCACGAGCACGCCCAGACGTTGAAATTCCTCGCGCATCGCACGCGCGAGTTCATCGTTCTTCTTAAGTATCTTCGTGCGTACTTCTAGGATTCTCGGCTCAATCATCGGATTAATTCAAATGCTACTTGGTTTTGAATGTCGCGAAACTCGTTGGCATTGGTTTTTTTCGGGTCCGACCTCCAGCGCCGAAGGCCGTTGATGAGAATCTTCTTGATCGACGACTTCGATCGAGTCAATTTCGAGTTCCTTACCTTGGCGGATATCACCTGTGCGTGTGTCGCAAACCGGGCAAACAAACCGTTGAATTCCTGGAAGCTCGCGCAGCGCATCGCAAGATGGGCAAAATACAACCACGGGCAAATCGTCAATGATCAGTTGAGCCCCTTGCAGCGGCGTATCGGCGGCGATCAAATCGAAACTGAAATGCAACGCATCCCGATGAACACAAGACAATGCACCAATCTTCAGTCTGATCGAGCGCACCTCGCAATTCGGGAACCCCACCAAGTGATTCTTGGCGACCTCGATGATACTGTGGGCGATTGACAACTCGTGCATTGAAGTGCTTTCCGATCCCGTTGTTTCCGGTCGTATTATCGCAAAACAAGCATGGGTAAGCAACAGTTTCGATGAGAATTCCGCAGCGTGCGGCGTTATTCAAGTACGGAGTGCGTGTTCGATGAGATGGCGAGCAATTGCTCAGATCCATCGAATCTTACCGCAACGATTTCGACAACGACGAATCTGGCTACTTGTATTCGCAAATGTTTCGGATGCCCGACAATGCGGGACGCCAGCAAAATATAAACAGGTTGGCGTGTGAACAAACAACTCAAGGGTTGCTAATTGCGATACCAGCTTGGCCCCGATGCAGTCACGGGGCCTGCGCAAGTCGCGCGCTGATGTTTAACACAGTTGCCCGAAAAGCACAGGGCCGAAAGATTGCTTCCGATGTGTCGTTCGACCGAAAACAACTTTCGCTTGATGGCTTTTCGACCAAGACCTACTCGATGATACTTTCGATTAGAATCATGCGATCGACATTATGGTTGCGTCCAGGTTGGAACGCGACAGGAATGCTGCGATCGACCAAATAGAATGCGCGATTTCGACGAATGGCTCCTTCGTCAGATCCTAATTCCAACCCAATGGCACCTGGCATATTAGCAGGCACACCGGAAAGTGTACGTAACGCTCCGTTGTTCGGGTTGATTTCGAAGTAACCCACGGTAATCCAAATCGCAAAAACGCTAGAACGTGTCGTCACGAGTCCGCCCAATCGCTGCCGCGCATGTTCGCGGAAAAAGTGACTTCGCACAGAATTGTTATGGAATCCCGTGGCAGCTTCGGCGATATCGAACAACCCTTCGGTAGCCATTGCGTTTTGCCGCCGGTGTAGGGTAGCGTCCACTGGAAGATCCGGAACCAACTCGGCAAGCGGCATGTAATTGGCGGCTTCCCCCGGCCGGAAAGGATTTGCGTGTTCAGCCGGAATAGCTGCAGGAGCCGGAGACTTCGCCGAATTTCGACGCGAAAGGTCCATGTTTGCATACGTGAATACAGACGCAAATCCGCGACCGACCGTAGCGTTCCAGACGTCCTCGCTGAAAATCGTGTTGATGTTGACCTTGCCGGGCACCCTGAATCGGGACAAAGCATTGAAAGGCGGATTAAAGGCGTACGGCCCGAAGTTAATATAGTCCGGTGTCAAATTTGCACCTAGCGCCTGCAAAGGATTTAGATACGTTTCCGTACCCAAGAATCGCGAAGGCACTTCCAAGTAATCGAGGACTCTTACCAAATCAGCACTTCGATTCAATGGGCTTTGTGTACTGTCGAAAAAGTTGGGTAGGTGCCGGAAACCATCGTTGGGATTCAGGTAAGGATCCGGCACACCTGGCACGAGATCGGGCCGCGTGCGGGCAGAGAATTGATTGAGTACAAAGCTGTTGCTGAATCTCGGAACACTCGTTAGCTCCGCATGCGAGGCAAACGGCCGATTGGCAAATTTCAACCAGGCAAATGGAGTCATCACGAAGCTCGGGTTGTTCCGGTAGAACGAGTTGACTTCGCCTAACGAGTCAACAAGCGGCCGGGAGAAATAGTGATCAGATGCGATGGGCAATCCCGCCGGAGGAATATCAGCCTGAATCTGATTTTGCGCCTCACGCCACAGCAGCCTTTGACGACTCGCTACGGATTCGTTGTTCCCGCGCTCTAACGTTTGGAACGCATAATTCAGACTGGCCGCTGCACCACTGGGATTGGTTACGCCATTAAAGGTCGTCAAATCCGTTCCAATGCGATCGCAAGTCAAATAGGGATTCGTGATTGGATCGTAATCGGCCAGCGGATTGGCGAGTCGTTGCAAATGCAAAACAGCAAAGGTGGCCGTTGTGCCGTCAGTTGCTACAACTTCTGCCTGATACACGGCCTTTGGATCGGTATTATCAACATTGCGTTGATCCAGGGGGGTATCGTACGCAGGTGAATATGCAACGCCATCGCCAACCGCAGCAGTTGGATTACCGGTTGGTCCCAGCGCCGGATAACCGGCAATTGGATCGCTAATCGCAAACGAACGCACTTGAGGGGTTCCCGAAGCATCGATCGCATCGCCAACAGGAATAACACGGACATTGTCGCGAACTGTCGTCGCTAAACTTCCATCCGCCTGCAAACGGCGAATGCGGATTTGATTGGAACCTGGAATAAGCGTGATGTGCTGCGTGTCTTCAATCGTGGCCGCATCGACGGGTTCAATGGCCGTCATAATGCGGCCAAATGTGGTTGTGAATTGACCAGCGGCGGGAGACGCATTGCCTTGCGAACCGATCACCGCATATTGACCTGGCAGGAGTCCAGCAGGGACGAAATTTGGAAAATAGGCCAATTGGCCCGCTGCCAACGGTGGCAATGCCGCGCCCGGATCGACGAAGTACACATATCGATCGATGTCGCTTGCCTGTAAATTGACGTTGGCATTGTAGGAATGCGGTAAGCGATTTCGGTCGTCAGTCATCGCATCGAAAGCGTTGGGTACCGGGATTTCGCGGACATACGGGTTCTCGCCCTTTACCACGGCAATACGCCATACCGGACTTCCGCCTGGCGTAGTTTGACCCAGCAACACGCTAGGTGTGCCTCCATAGATTTCAACTGTTTGATGCTGGCGGACTTGCGGGTTGTAGACTTCGATAAATGTCGCGGCCACAGGACGCAAACGATTGTCGAAGTCGGGGTCCCCATTTGCAGTAGAGTTGTTGGGGCCATTTTCGTCATCATCTAAGTCTTCAGTGCGGCGATCATGCAATGCGAATGATTCGGTCAGCAACAATTCTGGCCGTTCCATTCCCCAAACGACGCGTCGATGAACGCCCTCGTTTGTGGTCAGCAAACCATCCACATCCCAAAAATTACCATCGCCATCCACATCGACGAAGGGGTTGAGGTCAAACTCGAACGGCGTGCTGATCACGTCGAAGTCACGATAATCAATGATATTCGCAACCCACTGCGCAACATCGGAACGGTAAGCAATGATGTCATCGACATCGGTCGTTCCCGAGCCATCATAGTCAAACCAATAAGCGGCTGCCCCAGCGTTTGAGAAATAGGCTGGTCCCCCGAGTACTGGTTTCGGTTCGGTCACCAACAAAATCATCACGTACAAGTGACGCGCGTAAATCTGCCGGGCCAAAAAAGCTTCATTGTTGGCATAAGGTGATCCACCGCCGCCACCCTGACCCGGAGTTCCGTTGTTGTCTAAATCGAGCGCAACGACACTATTGACCGGTTGCCCAGCTGGATTGGCCAGCAACGTGTTGAATTCTTCAATGGTATTTGCCTCGTCAATACCCGTTCCCGGATGATAATAATCATCAATGACGCCGTTGCCCCGATCATCAATCCCGTTTCCGAATGGTCGATTGATGTCAAAGCGTTGTCCCTTCATCAGATCTGGAGACAACAGAAAACCAATTTGGCGATAAATGACATTCTTTTGAACGGCAGGTAGCGCATCGAAAGCTGGAATCGTGAGGCCGTTAGCTTGCAGAATATGACCGAGTAGTCGGTCTGCCAAATGGGCTGGCGGGGTCGGCACTTCCCAACTCTCAGTCGTAATGCTGTTACGCTTGGTAGCATTCGACAGCGTATTGGGCGCAAGCCTTGCCAAACGAGAAGGCAAAAAGTTTGCGTCGACGTCAAACAGCCGAAGAATACGCTCCAATTCGCGCGGGCTGAAGAGTTGATCTGCCTGGTCGGCAATTCCGATTCCCACCATGCTGGTCTTGGTGCGACCGAACTCAACATCGTAAGCGGAATCAACCAGTTCATTAGCTAATGTCGAGAATCCGTCGATCGTTGGCAAACCGGTCGGAAGGTTATAGTTGTCCAAGTCAGCTTGCAAATAGGCGTAACCGAATCGCCCGCTGAGGTCAATGATGGTTTCAGGAATATCATCGGCCCACTGCCGCGGGTACCCGATGTACTTATTGTACATGAGTCGCTCGCTGCGGTTGTTAGGGACGCCAGCGATACCTGGTGCACCACCAGGTATTGGATCGGTGCTCGCCGTATAGCGTCCTGGGGAATTGGAAATCAACTCGCCGTACAACACGTTTCGATATTCAAAGAAGAAAGGATCAAATACAGGTGCCAGCGAAATCTCGGCTGGGCCGACACCCAACCCTGTGGGCAACAATTCATTGGCAACACCGCCGAAGACCGCTGCTGAATTAGCTTCGCGAGCCGTGTCGTAAACCACACCATTGGCGCGTTCGGCATCGAAGCTATTCCCTTGCGCGTTCAGATTCAACCGTCCGTCCATATCGACAACGCGATAAGCTACCAGCGGCTTGTAGTAACGTCCTCGGATATCCGACTGAATAGGCAGACCAATATCCATCCAAATACTATCGGGGATTCCATCACCGTCGTTATCCACTTGATAACCATCGGTGGGCACACCGAATGCTCGGAAATTACGCCGCGGGTCAGCGCCAAATTCGTACAGGCTGCGCCGATCGAAACTTGCGAACCGGTTACCATCGCCGGCCAGAAACATATTCTGAAAATCAATAGCGTCCCATGGTTCGTTTGCTCCGGACGATAGGTAGCTCAACAAGTTTGGAAGGTCTTGACCGATTCGGTTCGGGAAAAGAGCCTCGTTATCCAATGCAGGCTGGTTGATGGTTGGATTGCCACCCGCAAATCCGCCAGCGCCTGCTCCGCCGAAAGGACGTCCATTAACGACAACTTCACTGCCAATCAAAGCGCTGACTGGAATGTTGGCAGGCCGCTCCGACCATTCAGGCAAAATGACAAAACGCTTGACCGTTACTTCGGGTGGACCTGGATTCACGTACACATAGTAGCTCACGATGCGGCAGGAAGTGCCTTTAACGGGTCCGGATACAAACGTCAAAATCGTGCCATTGTAAAAACCGGGAATCGCCACCAGACTATAATCGGGTACACCTGTCTCGTTGTGAATCGAAAACGCAGGTTCAATTAGTTCTAACTCGAAGAGCCCTAAATCCGTTGTCGCACCATCTAAGACTCTGGGTGTGATGTATCCTCCAACCGGCCCTCCGACAACCGAAGTGAAACCGAAATAGCCGTATTGATCGCCGAGGATGCTGTGTCCCCGCAAGGGAGAGGAGAAATTGTTGAACCCCGGTCCGCGCAACAAATCATACAGGGCCCGATCCAAGAGGACTTTCTCGTTATCGCCACGAACCCTAAGTTGGGTCATGCGGGTCTTCGACGCTGTGAAGTAGTTCTGAGCTAGGACTGCAAAGGATGTGGCCAGCAATAGAAACAACACGATCATGCTGACAACTAGAATTAACGTCATTCCCTGACGATTTAACGAGCGGGAAGCAATGCGTCGACGCGGCGATTGACCTGCGGAGTCAGCGCGGTGCGCCGCACGGCATCCTCGGCGATACCTGCCTTGTTCAAGTTGATTTTGACTTAACATAGAAACTACCTGCGGTTGATTGCGCTAAAAAATAAACACGTGAAATAAAAACGTCGCAGTTCAATAAAAAGTCCTGGTATGGTTTGTGGATTGCTGGATGGGCTCCCGCCAAACTCCAATACGACAAGCAAATGTGCTGTGCGTGGAAAGTCTAAGCTATGAATTCGTTGCCATTCGCATGCTCCACCAAAAACGCGGCCAGCTTGCATCTTGTGCCTTGACTACGCTTAGTTGTAGTTTGAACGCCCTTCAGGTTTTATCGTTCTCTCGAAAACGCCTAACACGTCCGGAATCAAAATCGCATACGTCGGCGTATCAGGTGGCGAAGTATTCGTCGGGTCCGGATCAGCAGCACCATACGCATTGGTAAAATTAAAATCAGGCCCAACCACGGTCACACGTTGGTTGGGAGATGACGGCGACCATTCAATCACTCGATAGAAATTTAGATTCTGTATATTTTGTGGACCTGTTCCAGCCGGAAAGGAAGGATCAAAGTGCCCATTGATCAGCACCAGCCAATCTCCGCTACGAATTGCCGCATTTTCCGCTGGCGGCAAATTGATTTCTCGAATCTCCAGGTCACCTCCACCGTATCCGACAACTGTCAAGTTATTGTATTGGGAAACAGGCGACATCACCTCAAAAACGCGCGGCTGGCCAACCGGCGGGCGCATGTTCAACGCTGGATCGGGAACATAGATCGGACCTCCTAATGCTGCAGGAACCAAGAAGTCCGTCGGATCATAATTTCGATTCTTGAACACAATGGTGTACAGAATCCATTGCCCTGCAACCGCTCGATTTGGAAGTGCGAAAACCATCGACGAAATCGCGCCGCGATATTGCCGTCGTACATTGACTCCTCCCTCTTGAAAATAAATCTGCGTTGGGCCGAGGATATCACTGACGGGCGTATCATCGAAATTCAAGTCGTCATTGGCCACCAGCATCCGCCTCGCCAAGCTAAGCGGTAAGGCATTTGCATCCTCATACAGCGGATCAAGGGGATCGAGCCGGTCGCGCGTCTGATCGCGCAATGAAATACGCCGTATCTCTAACTCGTTTGGAAAGATATTACCCACCGTATCGCTCGAGTACGGGAACTGCGTGAACGCCGGGAATCCTGCGCCAGTGCCCAAACTAATTTCACGCGCTCGAGCTATTCGCAATGGATCGATCAAGTACACGTTTCCTGGAACGATTGGGATGTTCCCTGGATTCGCGACAGAATTTGGGAGCGATTCATCCGCGTCTACCCAACGATCGAAATTGCGATAGCCGTTGGCTTCAAAGTCAGTAAATACATTGCGGGCGTGATTGAAGGCTGTCTCAGCGTCCATTCCTCGTTCGGCTACTTTGACGGCGAAAGGAATCAATACCAATACACCCAGAACACCAACCGACGCAACTAAAATAGACACGAGTACCTCGAACAACGAGATGCCCATGCGTTTCGGACGTGTCTGGTGCATTATCACTTGATGTGAGCAGATCTGCGGGAGGAACATTTCTTTTGTTTATCTGTTTAAAAAGTTGATGACGTTTTAATGTGCAACGGACTTTATTCGATCACGGTAGTACCAGTCCGCGTGAGTTGGCGGGAATTGCTCAGTGCTAAACCCTTGTCAACGAGCGGATCGACGACGGTGTCAGCCACGTTACTCAAGGTAACGGCGCCACTCATGTAATTCACGGAAATCCAGTGGTTGCGGCGATTAAGTAACGTCCGCGATGCATTCAGCACCGGATCATTGCCAAGACGGACATCGTATTCCGACACCAAAAAATTGACTGGTCCAAGGGGTATTTCAGGAGCACTTCCCCAGCCGCTACGAAACACATGTTCAACACCCCCTTTTTCATTGAACAGAATGATCACGTTGAAATCCAATGCTGGATTGGTCAAGTCGGCTAACGTTGGCGGCGGATTCAGGAAGAACTGATCGCCGCGAGCGCCATGCCCAGAAAATTCCAAGTCGACCATAAAACCACGCGGTAACTCAACAATCGTACTGGGAATTGGCACGGGTCGACGAAATACCGTGAATGTCATGCTGGTTATTCCTGTTCCAGTTGGGTCAGGCAGCGGAGGATCGATCGGCCTTACAAAAAAGTCCAGCAATGTTCGCGCCGGGTCGGAAGGGTCAACTTGAACATTGGTAACTCGATAAACGGCACCGCGTTTGTTGAACTGGACGTAGTCATTAATGTTTAACAATGCTGGGTCGTAAACGACCGGAAGCGACGCTTGCCTATTGGCAATATCGACAATCGCAATCGATCCAGATCCGTAACCAGAAAAAGGGAGCGGGGCACGTACCTGATAGACACGGTGACCGCCATTACCGTTTTTAAAGTTCGGATTGCGGACGATCACCACACCTGCCAGTCCGTCGGACATCGCCCGGGATTTTGCAGCGACCAATGCCGAACCCAAGTAATTTGCGGACTCCAACGTCTGTCGTCCCTTCGACAGAAAGCGAACCGTAGGAATTGTAATGACGGCCAAGATCACCAATATTGAGATCGTGACTAAGAGTTCGATCATCGTGAAGCCAAAGTGCTGACGTGGTCGCGGCATGCGGCTTACCCTCATTTGTTTCATGCGTTGAGAATTGTCAATGGGCCTGCATATTCTGTACATGATGATTCGCCTTGCTGACGCTTGGCCTAATTTAGACCACCCAAATTCTTGGAAAAAACGATAAACGGGACTTGCTGCGGAAGTGCAGGATTCGTCATGTCGATGTTCACTTGAAAAATCAATGGATCGCCAAAGGCATCCAAAACTTCGAGAAACGTATCGCCATCCGTATCGCCGATTTCGCTAGCGCGCAGTCCCACATAATCCAACCCACTGATATCATCAATGCGAATCGATTTTAAGATCGCGTATAAGCACTCGGCATCCTGAAAAGTTGTTGACCAAACCGCTGGGCTGTTCCAAACCTGAACGCCATTCGGTTTAACCAACCCCGGAATCATAGAGAACTCTTGGCGGAAACGATGCAAGGCCGACGGCCAGGCAAATCCTGGCGCCGTCAACAATAAATAGTTGTCACGCCAATTGACCTGCCAATTCGGCGAAATGTCGTTTTGTGAGGCGAGACTGGGAAATTCGCGCAATGCATCGATCGAATTCGGGAATTCGACAAGTGCCAAATCCAACAAAGCTCGGTTACGTATATGATGAATGGCGTTAGGTGACATGTCGCTGCTGCCAGCGACATCTTCCAACCGATAGCGCAGCACGCGGGTCTGGTATTCGTCCCATTTGATCGCCAACAGTTGGTTGATTCGCTGGACTTGCGTACGCGTCCGCGCTGTCGTGGCATCTTTTTCAGCGCCACGCAACACCACCAAGCTCAAACCTGCCAACACAGCGATAATACTGATCACGATCAACAACTCCATGATCGTAAAACCAGCGCGGGGCTTGGGCAGGCGGCGCCACGCGGTATTCGTTGGTTCAAACATCACTTGAAACTCCAGGTAGCTCGTCGAACAATTTGAATGGAAGACAAAAATGCGGACATCTGGAGCACACATCAAAGCCCAGAGAAGACCGGCATACTTTCAATTCGCCCTTGGCTGAAGTTCGTCACGTTGTCTCGCTGAGTCCGATACTGAATATTGCGTCCGTAAAGCCGATTCGCGGGCACTGGGTTGTTGTCCAGGAAATCGGATAGTTGGTCCTCATTCGGATCGTTGATGTCACCGAATACTCGATCATCGCCAGCGCAAATGATTTGAAACGAATCCGGGTTGTAGAAACCCCAACGATAGTCGGCTGCGGCCGGTTGTGCCGGCGGCAAATTGTTGTTTGGAATCCGATAGGGCGCTACAAAACCTAGGGAAATTGGGTTGCCGATTTCAAACACCTCATAGCAGGCAAGACCGTATGAAGAGTTGTGAAAATAGACATAGGGGGCTTCCGCTCCACCACCTTGATCGAAGTGAAACAGGACATAGCGGTCGGCATCGGCAACACCTTGTGGGTAAACCACACCATGCACATCAACGCCAGCAATAGTTTCCCAATAAATGCTATGAAGTCGTTGTTGGTCAAATTCAAAAAAGACCTTGCGTTCATCGATGACGATTCTGGCATTGCTAGGGTCACGACTTCCGGTCAAAGGAAATTGCGCATTATCTCGAAGCTGAGATAGCCAAAACCAAAGCGCTGTCTCATGGGGAAGCGCTTTGAGGCGCGTCCCAACAACGTTCCACCAAACGACGAGCCGCGAATCCGTTCCTCCACCGAATTGAGCATAAACGGGATCAAGCGTAAGTTCTTGATGATTTGGCGAGATCTTCGCCAAATAGGGGAGCATATCGGCCGCGGAATTGATGGTCGAAAAATCGGGCGGGTAGAATCCAAACTCATTTTTGAAAACTTCGAGGGCACCCTCCAATTGAGCGATCTCATGTTCGCGAACGAAATCGTCCGCTCGCACGAACAATCCTCGGATCGTCGGGATAAGGATCGCCATCAGGATGCCGATCACAGCGATGACAACCAGCAACTCGATAATGGTGAAACCGGCTGACCTGAACCGGGGCTTGGTCTTCAACATCATTAAGGTCTCCGTAAGGTTGATATAAATTAGCTTGAATAAAAATCTAAATTCTTGATACAGACTACTTGGCTTGAAAAACCTGTACTATTTCTTTTCGCCGCCTCCGCCTTGCAGACCGTTGATCAATCCGATTAGCGGCCAGAACAGGGAGATCACGATAAAGCCAACAATGAAACCGAGCATCACAACCATGATTGGCTCAATTAGTTTCATCAAACCGTCTGTCAGCGTTCTCACTTCTTCGTCGTAATAGTCGGCCACTTTATAGAGCATCACATCCAGTTCGCCAGTTTCTTCACCGACGTCAACCATGTTCACCACCAAGTCTTCAACAACAGGTTTCTTATAAACCAGGATGTAATACAGAAGTGCCAGGACGGACAACATACCGCTTGCATACAACACAAACACCAAGAACTCCGTGTTGACGAAGAGCACGCCCAAGGGAAGTATGGCCAGCGATAAGGCAAAGAAGAAAGCGGCAACCGGATGGAACTTAGGAATGCAATGCTTTTTCATTGGCCGGGCAATTGTTTCCCCTTCGCGAATTGAGTCGGTCACGAGGCTATACATTTTCTCGTACATGGCGTTTCCGGAAGTCTCGCGCGTAATCGTGAGCCCTTCAAGGATCGGCACACCACTAGAAATCAGTGTGCCCAACGTTCGCGTCGTTCTCGCCAAATTTGCTTTTTGCAATAGTTTGCCAATTAGTGGAACCTTCAACAAATACAAATGAAATCCCATACGACCCGCCCGGAATTTGCAAATCAACATCACGAATAAAATCAGCGTGATCGGAATCAATGGCAAAAGGAACCAAAGCTTAGACATGCGGGCGGAGATATCGATCAATAACTGCGTTGGCGCTGGCAATTCCAGTTCAAATTCCTTGAACATCTTGTCGAACTCAGGAATGATGTACAGCATGATGAATGTAACGATACCCACCGTAATGGTGATCACGGCAATCGGATAGATCATCGCACCGATCACTTTGTTCTTCAGAGATCTGGTTCGCTCCTTAAATTCGGCCAGACGTCGTAAAATGACTTCTAGAGATCCACCGGCCTCACCCGCTTTGATCATATTCACGTATAAACGATCAAAAACTCGCGGCGACTTACCCAGTGCCTCTGACAGCGAAGAACCGCTTTCGATTTCGTCGCAGACGTCGATCAGGGCATTTTTTAATGCGCCCGGACGCGATTGGTCCTCCAAAATTTTTAGGCTACGCAACACCGGCAAGCCAGCATCTTGCAAAATGGAAAGCTGGCGCGTGAAAGTTACTAAAGACTTGCTGCTGGCCCCGCCTATCGCAAACGACTTACGTTTGCCGCTGCGCGAAACCTTCTTCTGATTAACTTTCTGCGCGGAAATCTTCGTGACAAAGTAGCCCATTGAACGGATCGTGGCTTGCGCCTCGTCCTGGGTTTGAGCTTCGATCACGTCGCGAATCTCTTGCCCCTGGGGATCGGTTGCCTCGAATTGAAAAGTTGGCATAGCATTACCCTGAAAAAATTATCTCTGATCTCACTATTGGGTTGGCACCCACATAAAGTCAACTATTTTTTTCGCCGTGCACAACATGCGGACATGTGTGCCATTTGGCTCCAGACACCCGACACAGTCGCAAAGGTTTTGGTAATCCTTCGCACACAGTGAAAATTGGGTGTTTCATCTAAACTTCGACAATTGTTTCGCGAATCACTTCTTCAGCCGTGGTAACCCCTTCCACAAGCAAATCAATGCCCGCATCGCGTAGCTGAACCATTCCCTTCGTCTTGGCGACTTCGCGCAATTTGTCCGCTGTGGCATTGGCCATGATCAAGTCTCGCATTTCGTCATCCAAAATCATCAACTCGAACAAGCCGACGCGCCCCTTATACCCCGTGTTGTTGCAACTACTGCAGCCAGCGCCACGGCAAAATTTGAGACCTGGATAATCTTTGGGATCGAGACGGATTTCCACGAGTTCTTCTTCAGTCGGCTCGACGTACTCTTTGCACTCAAGACAAATCCGACGCACTAATCGTTGAGCCAAAATGGCCTCCACCGTGGCTGTAATCAAGAACGGCGGAATTCCCATATCTTTTAGCCGGGTCACCGTGGTTGGAGCGTCATTGGTATGCAGCGTGCTAAATACGATATGACCGGTCAACGACGCCTGAATTGCGATCTCAGCGGTCTCCAAATCGCGAATCTCACCGACCAATATTTTGTCTGGATCTTGCCGAAGGATTGCTCTCAAACAATTGGCGAACGTCACGCCGATATCAGAATCGATTGGGATCTGCACAATACCGTCGATGTCATACTCGACCGGATCCTCGGTAGTGATTACTTTGTCTTCAATCTTGTTCAACTCGGACAAAGCCGAATAAAGGGTGGTTGTCTTGCCTGATCCGGTGGGACCCGTAACTAAAACGATACCGTTGGGCTTCGAGATAACTTCGCGGAATGCCTTCATCGTGGGCGCATCCATGCCGACATTGTTCAAGTCTAATGAAACCACGGAACGATCGAGGACCCGCAGTACCACGCTTTCGCCAAACATGGTTGGCAATACGCTGACGCGCAAGTCAATCGGGTGTCCGCCCACAGTTAATTCGATTCGACCGTCTTGCGGCAAGCGTCGTTCGGCAATATCCAAATTCGCCATCACTTTAATGCGTGTCGTGATGGCAAATGCCAAGTGACGCGGCGGCGGAACCATTTCATACAAGACACCATTGGCCTTGATACGGATGCGGAACTCCTCTTCAAATGGTTCAAAGTGTATGTCGCTGGCGTGGTCTTTAATCGCCAAGAGCAACACCATGTTCAAAAGTTTTCGCACCGGAGCACTTTCCACTAATTCGGCGACATCACCGAGGTTGATTGGCCCAGTTCCCGCCAACTGAATCGCCGCCTTATTGAGGCTTTCGTCCGCCTTCAATTCATTGATGATCTTCTCGATGCTATCCGTGTCATCGTCAAAATGCTTTTCAGTAAGTTTGACGATTTGATTTTCAGTCGCGACCAATAAACGAATCTCAAATCCCAAAAACCTGCGCAGCTCATCCTGCATCGACAAGTTCTGCGGGTCGCACGTGGCAAGTGTCAACACGCCATCTAACAGCTGCAGCGGAATCACACGATACAATTGCACCATCGTGTTCGAAACAACGTCGCGTGCATTTTGTGGTGGAACGAATCCTTCAAGGTCAACGGTCTGCAGATTGAATTGCTCACCCAAGGCTTGAATTAATTGATCGTCCGTGATCAAGCCCATGTCTTCCGCAATCCGACCCAATAACTGACCAGGATGCTGACTCTGTTCTTCGAGCAACATTTCAAGTTGCTCGTCCGTTACGAATCCCATGTCAACAAAAATCTGTCCGATTCGGCGAATCGCCATCGTGTACCTCAATTCCTTAAACGGTAAACATCAACAAATACAAAAAACGGGACCAATCTACACCATCATGAGGTTTTCGCATCAGGCGCGCCTTCCAGGTCCAACATCTGACGCCGCGCCGTAGCAATTCGTTTCGCTAACGCGTCAGGATCATGGGCTTTTGCCAAAACATCTTCCATTTCGACACGCTCAGCCAACCAATGATCGAACAAGCAATCGTCGGTTAGCTGCATCCCATATTTGGCACCAGTCTGAATCGCTGAGTTGATACGGAATGTTTTGTTTTCACGGATCAAGTTGGAAACCGCAGGCGTAACCACCAACGTCTCGAACGCGGCAATCCGCCCACCACCAATTCTCGGTAGAAGCGTTTGTGCCACCACAGCGATCAAGGATGTCGAAAGCTGAACACGAATCTGGTCCTGTAAATTGCCGGGAAACGCATCGATAATGCGGTTGACAGTGCCTTGAGCGCTATTTGTGTGCAGCGTTGCAAAAACAATATGCCCGGTTTCGGCAGCCGTAATCGCGGCCTCAATCGTCTCCAAGTCTCGCATTTCCCCAACCAGAATCACATCAGGATCCTGTCGCAACGCCCGGCGAATGGCTTCGGAAAAGCTGGGCACATCTACGCCAATTTCGCGTTGATTAACGGTGGAACGCTTATGATAATGATAAAATTCGATCGGGTCTTCAATTGTGATTATGTGATGGTCAATCCGCTCGTTGATGTAGTTCACCAAACTTGCCAACGTCGTACTCTTGCCCGAACCCGTCGGTCCAGTGACGAGGATCAATCCGCGAGGTCGCATAACAAGCTTCTTCAATACTTCGGGTGCGCCTAACTGCTCAGGTGTCAACATTTCGTTGGGGATTTGACGCAACACCATCGCGATGTTGCCTCGTTGTTTGAAGATGGAAACACGAAATCGAGCTTGATCGCCGAACGCAAACCCAAAGTCAGATGTTCCAGCCTCCTGAAGTTCGCGTTGACAACGATCTGGAGCTATACTTTTCATCAACGAGACCGTGTCATCGGGCTCCAAGACCTTAGTCTCCAACTTTCGCATTCGTCCGTGCAGACGAAATACCGGAGGCTGGCCGACGGTGATGTGGATGTCACTGGCACCCTGACGGATACATGCCTCTAATAGTTTATCAATTAGTACCGTTGCCATAGCTTTTACCCTCGATTGAAGTCCCTCTGTTCGAATTTGTCCGGATGAATGAGAAATTTATTGGTGCCAGTATCAAATAACTCGTACGGCTAAGGGCGGGAGATGATTTCTCAAAATACGATGCATTTGCGATTCTAGAAATTTGCGTTTCGTGTGGATTTACAAAATTCCGGGTGGTCGTTGATCGCGGGAAGCAGGCGAACACTTTGATATTTTCCACAACCATCCACACCCAAACCAATATTATGCGCAGCCAGCCATGACTGGAACGTGCGAATTATCGTATTTTGAACTGATTGGGTCAAAATCCTCGTTCATTCTGCACTAAATTCGCCGCAGATTCGGTAAATTTGGAAGGAAATGCGGTTCTACCCTATCATTGGTCCAGCAGAGCAATACCGGGATCCAAGATGGGGGCACTCCATCTGATTCGCGACGATTCAATAACGAAATCCGCTAGAAACGTAGGAAAATTGCTCGTACCGAAGCAGAAAGCCTAGCAACGTTGCCCCAAGTCAGCACACCATACGTCAAAATTCAAATACCGTTGAGGTTGGTCCATCCCATCGTAATTCTCGATTTCAAGCAACGTTTGGGCTTAGAACTCGGTAGTCACAATATGGCTTGTTTCACGGGCCCTTGCTGAATTCTGGGGCAGGAGCCGAATTCTTGGATTCGTGTCGAATTCTGGGAAATCACTGCCAAATAACCGGGGACGTGGAGACGAATTGAATCGGCGAAATCCGCCTTTCGCATTGGACAAACATGTCGAAATGATGTAAAAATCGCCGGAATTTTCGATGTGTGGGAGACTGGCCCATGCCCGGAAGCGCGGGGCTTTTCTAATCGTCTTGTTCAGTTCTTTTTGCAACCCGCGCGATCTCTTCGAACGTCGTTACTCCATTCAAGACCTTATCGATTCCGTCGGCGTATAACGTCTTCATGCCATTGGCTACAGCGTATTTTCTGATATCTGATGTGCTTGCCTGCTGGAAAATCATCTCGCGAACTCGTGAATCGACCAACAGCAACTCAAAAATACCCAATCGTCCTTTGAAGCCAGTCCGCTGGCAACTATTACACCCGCGCCCCTTCATGAAGTTGGCTTTAGCCAATTGCTCATCGCTGATCTGGAACAACTTCAGGATAGCGTCTGACGGCTTATGCTTGTGCCGACATTTCGGGCAAATTGTTCTAATCAGTCTTTGCGCCAAAATCGCTACAACGCTGCTTGCCACCAGATATCCAGGTACCCCCATGTCAACCATGCGGGTCACAGCACTGGGCGCATCGTTTGTATGAAGTGTACTGAAAACCAAGTGTCCAGTTAAACTGGCCTGAATTCCCATCTGAGCCGTCTCGGTATCGCGCATTTCGCCAACCAAAATGATATTAGGTGCTTGCCGCAGCATCGAGCGGATGATTCGTGCGAAATCTAACCCAATGTTATGTCGGACCTCAACTTGATTGATTCCGGGCAAGTAATATTCGACCGGATCTTCGGCAGTAATAATCTTGCGGTCAGGGCGATTTAGGGTGTTTAGGGCTGCGTAAAGGGTGGTCGTTTTTCCAGAGCCGGTTGGGCCAGTGACCAGGATGATCCCGTTGGGTCGGCGAATGAGAGACTGGAAGGTCTTAAAATTCTTATCGGAAAAGCCCAGCTGGCGAATCCCCACTTTGATGCTGTCCTTGTCCAGAATACGCATCACGACCGATTGGCCATGGTTTGTGGGTATGACGCTGACGCGCAAGTCCAATTCTTTGTCCCCCACGGTCGCTTTAATACGACCGTCCTGGGGGCGTCTGCGTTCAGCGATATCGATTTTTGCCAAAATTTTGATACGGGAGAGAACGGCTCCCAATTGACGCCGAGGCAAAACGTCTCGTTCATGCAAGACTCCGTCAATTCGATAGCGAATACGGATACGATCTTCAAAGGGTTCCACATGGATGTCGGAAGCCCTTAATTGAACGGCTTCCGTGATCATGAGGTGAACTAGGCGAACGATTGGCGCACTTTCATCATCTAGTTCTTCACTTTCGGTTCCGCCAGCATCATCCACGGTTTCAGTAAAATCGATGGCAGTATCAGTGAATTCCTGAAGAATTGAGTCCGCCGATTCGCCTTCCATCTGGCCGTAGACTCGGTTAATGTGCTCCATAATGCCCTGCTTCGATGCTAGAGCAATTTTCACGTCGCGATTCAAAATAAACCGCAATTTTTCGATAGTTTCGATGTCGTCAGGATCACTGATCAAGACTTTGAGTTGGCCGTCAGATTCGCTGAAGGGGAGCACGGCATTTTCACGGGCGACCGATTCAGGCATCAACTCGACGATATCATCGGGAATTTCCACTTTATTGAGGTTTACATACTCGACGCGGCTGTGTGCGGCGATCGCCTCGGTAACCTCGTCTGGAGTCGCATACCCCAAGGTTACGAGACTATCACGAAGCGGTACATTTCGCTCCCTGGCCGATTTTAATGCGTCGTCCAGTTGCTCTTGGCTGATTACACCTCGTTTTATGAGGAACTTTGAGAAACCGTTCTGGATCGCCATAGCTATACTACTTTCTTAAAATATCCGATGCCGGAGTTGTCACGAGCACAACGATCCAGCAAGACAACTCCCCTCAAATTTCGAACGGACCTTTTCCTGACCCATCATCACGGGCAAAAATACAGAATCCCTCGTCCAATCAAGCTATCCAGTAGCCTGTTTCCATGAACGGTGGCATCTTTAACTTAATGTAACTTAAGCATCTCCAATTCAATCCACTAAATATGAAAAACCGGAATTGCTGATGGTTCCACATCTTGAGCAGACTTCGGCGTGACTCAGCCGCCGATTCGTCCAGCCATTGGCGAACGACCTCCCCTGATAGGCGCCGAAAGCCCTTTGCCAATTTAGTATTTTATTTTGCCTCACGGACCCACAAAATGCAATCGACAAGCACTTTGAAGTGGTGAGGATTTGCAGACTCAAAGTTGATTTCGGGCGAAGATCTCGCCAAATTCCGCTGGTCCGCAAGATTGCACGTGCCTCACTTGCGTCCATGGGCATAGACTCACCCCATTTTCCCGCGACGGACACAATCGCCGAAAACTTGCATTTCATAGCGTGATCGAGAAATTTCAGTTTCAAAGTGTCGGCGAGTGCGATCGCATTGGGCATTAATCTGATATGATCTGACAGACCGAAGATCGATACTTGGCTTGCATACCTTAATAGACGCCAGTTCCATTTTAGATTCGCTCGGATGAGCGGGCTATCGCCTGACCTCTTCCCTACAGAAAATTTTCAACGTTTGGCGAAACGTTTCGGGCAAACGGAAAGAGTAACAGTAGCCAGTACAATTTGCCGATCCGGAAACTCCGAAATAACCCCGGGTTCGAACGCTATCCTTTGTGCGGCGCACTTTATGCCACCCCACCTTTTGTCCTGTCGTGAATCAGCCGAAACAATCGCCACAATTGGTCAAATTGGCAGGCACCTCGCGTACGAAATCATCGGTTTTGCGCGGATCGTGAGCAATTTCTAGGAAAAACTGTGAAACCAAAATTGGCCAAATCTCGTCAAACATCGGTACAAATCTGGACAGAACCCAAGAATGTTGGTTTCGATTTGTGCTGGCGTTGCTTAAAATTGAATTAAGATTGGAAGTTGAGATCCTATTTCAATTGTGGTTACGTTTCCTTGAGAACTGGTCCGATGGTTTTCAAGCATAAACCGGATTGATTGGGTTGCAAAACTATTGAATCAAATCGTTGATCGCTTGTCGCGGGTGATGATCGGGCGACGCATCAGTAATCGGAACTTTGCATGAGATTGTCGGGCAGACTTTTGCTCAGTTCAATTCATGTTCAATGAAGCACAAACCATGTTCAAAAGCTATTAAATTCAACATCATTTTCTCTCAAAAAACCATGATGTCTTTACCCCGCTTAAGCGTTTTCACCTTGCTTTTCTCTTTTGTCTTAGGCCACGTGGGCATATCACAGGCTCAGGATCAAGCTTACAAGACACTACCTTTGGATTCACGGTACGATATCCCGGACTTGCGGGACTATCGACCTGATGATCCAGAATTGGTAAAGGTTCGCGCAGAGATCAGCCAGAAACGATCAACGCTTAACGGAATGCTGGGACGACTCAAGAGTGTACTTGAGGATCGTGGAGGCATGACGCCGCAAGAGGTCAACACCTTCTTGCGAGATTACTACTTTGCAAGCATGACTCAAACGACGCCGAGAAAACTGGGTGAGTACGGAAATTTGCGCAATGAGTTTTTCCGTGCATTGGCGACGGCTAGGGGACCCCAGCGACTGCAAATTCTCACGTTCACATTAGATACCATGAAGGAAATTGCTTCGGATAATTTCCACCCGGCAGCGCGCGTGAACGCCTTAATCATTATCGGCAAGTTGGACAGTCAGCGTGGTACCAGCGGCTCGAATGCTCAAGCCCCTATTCCGTTTGCTCCGGCACTGGACTTCTTGTTAGGTATGGTCGAGCGCGACGATACGGCTGACTATTTGAAGACGGCGGCGATGTCGGGAATAATGCGTCATGCAGAATTGAGGCCTCTCGGCTCAAGAAATGAGCTTGAACCTGGCTTGAGAAATCGAATTTCTGCACTGTCATTGAAGCTTTTGCAAACCGGCGCGAATCAGGATTCAAACGCCGGGCAATATTGGCTCCGCCGACAAGCGGCACAGGCCATGGGCAACCTGCGCGATGCAGGTAACGGTTCGGCAAACGCTAAAGAGCTGCTGAACATACTGCGGAATCGCGATGAGAAAATCATGCTGCGGATCGACGCAATTGAAGCCATCTCGAAGATGTCGAATCTAGATCCAAGTTCATTAGATATTTTCGAGATAGTGTTGGCGATTTCCGATTTCGTTGTTGAAGCTGCTAAAGCGGATGCAAATTATTTGGATGAGACCTACCGGCAAATCGCTGAAGTCGCGTCGTTTCTGGATAATGAAGACGTGAAGACTGGCTCGGCGCGCAAGACTAAGTCCAAAAAAGACGCCGGCTTGTCTGGGCCTGCTGGTACCGGTGATGAGCGCCCCGGCGCTGGCCAACAGATGTCGGCTGAAGACAACCCGGAAGTTGTGCCCGTGTTTAGACGCCAAGCTGTATTGCAACGCGTCAAGACGATTATCTATTACGCGGGCCAGATCCTCGGTTCTCGCACCGACGAGAATCGCTTAGTACGCCAAGTGGCCCGCGTTAAAGGCGAGAACTCTGAAGAACACGCGTTCGTCCTCAGCCTAGCTCAAAAATGTACGGAAATGATGGTTTCCACCAACGTGATTGAAACGCCATTCACATCCAAGAAGAAACGTTCCGAAGAAGCTGAATCGCCAGACGTTCGCACTCGTGCTGAAAAGTTGCGCGACGTCTTGTTGGCAAATGCTGACGAAATTGAGGCGATGCTCAACAATATCAGAAAAAAGGACGGAAACTCAAATGACGAAACGGGCTCAGGCGATTAAAGACTGCACCTGTGAAGTTTTCATCGAGTTTCTCTCCAAGTAACGCAGAATGTTTCGATGTCCGATGAAGGTTCATCGTCAGTTGACCGATTGGACATGCAACCTTTGGTGACCTAGCTAGTTGTAGCGCGACCTGCTAATAAAGTTCTTGTTGCCTCAGCCACGTCAGGTTGTTCGCACAGGGACTGCCCGACTAGCATCGCATCAATATCATGAGACTCAAGTAATCTTACATCGGCCGAAGACTTAATCCCGCTCTCGGCAACAAATATTTGGTCTCTCTCAAACGATTTGCGCAGGCGGATTGCGTGCCGCAAATCGATCTGAAAATCTCGAAGGTTTCGATTGTTCACGCCAACAACTCGCGGTCGAATCCGTTGAACCCGGTCAATATTAACTTCTTCATATAATTCGACCAGCGCAGTCATGCCGGCAAGCGAAGTGGTTTCATACAGATACTCAAGTTGAGCTTGATCCAAACATTCCGCAATCAATAACACGGCATCAGCACCACAGGCCCTGGCTTGCCAAATTTGTATCGGGTCGAGGATGAAATCCTTGCGCAGAATCGGCAAGTCAATTGAACTGCGTACCGCAACCAAGTCGTGCAAGCTTCCTTGAAAGAATTGTTCATCGGTTAAAACACTAATACAATTTGCCCCTGCGGTAGCGTATGCGGTGGCGATTAGTGCCGGATCGAAGTCACTTCGAATGATGCCTTGCGATGGACTAGCACGTTTAACTTCAGCGATCAATCGAATCGGCGGAGCACCTTTTAATGCCTTCACAAAATCACGAACTGGAGCGGCATCCTTTGCCTTTTGTATCCAGTCATTCAGCGATGTCTTGGCGTGCAATGCCTCAATCTCGACACGCTTATGGGCGATGATTTTTTCTAAGACCGTCATCGTGATTTCATGAGCCGCTGATGTCTACGTCGAATTACTTTTTGGGACCAAGTTTTTTGCCGAAGTGAAGGCTGCAGGCTTCAGATTCACAACTTTCGTCAATTCGGCCCATTCGATATCGGCGTTCCGCGACCCTGTTATACAACCATTGCCATAATGGAAGACTGAAGGGGATATGCAGGGGTAGCATCAACGGCCACATTCGTGGGAGTTTTCGCGACAGATAGCGAAGTGCGGCTGCTCCACCATACCGTTGGCCATTTGTCGCGATAACGTACATCTGCTGCATAAGCGCTTCATGACTCAGGTCTGGACAGATCTCCTGAACCTGAGGGTCGTGCAAAGATACGTAGTTCAATCGGTCGCGGCCGTCCCATTTCTTCAGGCGGTCAATTTGTGCTGTGCAAAACTTGCACCGACCATCGTAGATTACGATGTCCTTTTGAAAATGGGGTTTGGTTAGGCTCACGGACTTCAATTTTTAATGGCCAAATGATCGGCATAACAGGTCGAATGATGGGCGGTACGCTGCAGCCAACGTATCCGTCTCTTCATTTTACCGTGTAACGCGGAGTCGTGTAACTAAGGTCAAGGATTCGATCGCTTCGAAAAGCCTCGAAGTTGTAGAATGATCGTGGCTGATTGCCGGGTTTCTACCGGTGCGTTTTTTCCTACCTGGAATTACTATTGAGCAGCAAGTGCCGCGCGCGAAAGTCGTTTTCGATCAGACTCTTTTAAGAGGGCCTTGCGGATTCGGATGTTCTGTGGCGTAATTTCTACCAGTTCGTCATCTTCGACCCACTCGAGTGCCGCTTCCAGGCCAAGCTTCTTGGCTGGTTT
>CALMEE010000106.1 GCA_937862885.1 uncultured Planctomycetaceae bacterium | reverse complement strand
GTTGAAATCAACAGCAAGCTGGAATCGTTTGAGAACGACGTGAAAGGGAACACCACTTCGATCCCAGCGATCTCTATTTCAAGTAGTGCCAAGCAATCCTTGACCTGGGATTTTGATAACCAGCTTGTCGGGGTCGACTTGGACGAAGACGATGTTGCGGACGTCACGTATGAATACGATGTGTTAAAACGCCGCGTGGCCCGGACGCCAGCGCTGGGGACTGGGCAGGTTTACGTTTACGCAGGTGAGCAGATCGTTGCCGATTACGAGCGCGGCGCGGTGCCTGCTTCGACGCCCACGTATCGCTACGTGTGGGGTATTTACATTGACGAGCCGATATTACGGCAAGCGTCGGATGGCGAGATTTTGTATTATCATCGCAACCAACAGTACAGCACAACTGCCTTGACAAACAATTCTGGTTTGGTTGTCGAGCGCTACGCCTACACAGCTTATGGCCAACTCAAGGTAATGACGCACACGGGCGGTGTAAAATCCTGGACAGACAATTCGAACCGTTACCTGTACACAGGGCGCGAGTGGGACAACGGCACTCAACTCTACCACTTCCGCGCGCGACAATACTCGCCCCACCTCGGCCGCTTCGTCTCCAGAGACACCCTCGGCTACGTCGACGGCATGAGCTCATATGCAGGGTATTTCGCGGTTAGGGGCTTGGATCCGTTTGGATTGCAGGACGGGGGACGAGTCAGGGTTCAAATCGAAGCGATGCCGATCGATCCCGTTCCTGGTGCGAACACGAACAAGGTTTCAGCTTGGGGAGTAATTCAGCAGAACAATAAATGCAGAATCGGGCTAGATTGCGTTAATATCTTGGGTAGAATGGGCGTACATTGTGGAATAATAATGGAGAACCATTCCGGAACTTCAAACGCTAACACTACCATCCTTCATGCTTGGGGTTGGTATCATCCTGGCGGAAACTCTTGCAAAGTATCAACCGGCCGTTCCCCAGGTGCCAAGCCTTCTAGTTATTATCAACATTGGCTCGGTGCGTTTGATCAGTCTGTTTGTGATTGCATCGTCAACAAAGTTGCGTCTTTTAACAACTTTATTGAATCGTTTGAATATCAACTTAGTCCTCGCAATACTTGCATGAGTGTCTTTAAAGGAAGTATTGTGACGAAGTCAACTTGTAACAGCAACTACTCAGCTCATTGTTTGTTGAGAGGATGTGGATTGGGAATCGAATGGAGCTCGCCTCCCATTGGCTGGAATCATCGAATTGAGAAATGCGTTGAAGTTTACCCCCAAATCAGTGTTCCTGACGTTTTAACTGTGACACCGTGTTGCAATTGCAAGAGATGGGAAGTGATCGATGAACATGTCTGCGGCCTGACTGAATGATTGGAACTAAGTGTTCACGTGTCTGGAGTTGGCTCATTTTCCATTTTTCCTTGAAATCTCAATTGATCACCTCAGCTTGCTGATTTGTATTGTCGTTGAATCTCGGGAAGTCGTGTCTGTCCGTCTACCCCAGCGTGAACGGTTACGTATAGGCAGCATTGCGAAAGTATAGGTGACAACACCATGCCACGATTTAACGGTGGAGATATGTCTTGGCTATTGTTCTTTGTTTCAGTGCCGTTATCCATTGGAACGCTAGAAGAAGGAACTTTTGGTGTCTATGATTCTTCCATTGTTAAGTGCTATCCGGCACTTTTGACGATCTATATTTTCCGGTACGTTTGTATTGTACGAAAAGTTCCACAGCGTCGACGGATGGTTGCGTACCTGTTTGTGGTGTTATTGCTTCTTCCATACGTCTATTTTATTATAGACGTTGATCACCATCCTTTTAGGCTTCCGGTTCACAAGTGGCTATTTGATCCGATTTGGATATTCACGATTCCTACAGCGTCTTTCTTGACGATGGATTTACGGGAACAAAATTACTCGTTGAAAACTTTTTTAATATTTACCGTTCTAGAATTGACGATTGTATTTTATTTATGGACTCACTTGTGGATCATTTGGACAATATATGTACTTATTTGAGGGTCAAATTGGACAACTAACAATAGGTGTTACGGGCCGAATTTTGGTGGCATTTTTGGCCGAATTGTTGTGAATTCTGGAGAAGAGATCGGTGAGCGTTCTTAGAACTGCACGTTGACAGTCGTTTTAAGCTGGAGTTTTTTTGGGTGCTGAAAAATGGGTCAGGACCCTTTTGTGCGAAGCACCCGAAGGGCCGTCCCGGCAAATGAGTCCTGACCCATTTTTCAGCGACGCCAAATCCAAAGTCACCAGCTTTGCGTATAACGCGCTCGACCGCCATGTGTCTACTACCGACCGGAACAATGGCGTGACCAGCCAAATCTTCGACAAAAACGGAAATATGACGTCGATTACCGATGCAGAAAACCGGACGACCGCCTACGAATTCAACGCGCGGAACGAGAAAATCAAGGAAACGTACCCCGATCATACCGGAGGAAACCCCGGCGACGCAACTTACGGTATCATTGAGTTTGCCTATGACCCCGCTGGGCGGTTACAATTAAGGACCGACCAGAATGGGGATACGCAAACGCCGGTGTATGACATGGCTTCCAGATTGCTGCAACGCGACTACCGCACGAAGGCGAATTCGCCCAGCGGTACGATCGCCGATAGCGATGTCATGACGTATGACGCTGCGTCACGATTATTAACTGGACGCAGCGGCCGTTACGATAATATCATCGGGCGCGCTTACGATAATGCTGGGCGCTTGGCCACGGAATCGCTGACGATCGGCGGACGTACGTACAACGTCAGCCACGAATACGATACCCGTTCGATGCGCAAGAAGACGACGTATCCGAACGCTGGAAAAGGGGTCAGGTACCAAAAGTGCAAAGCACCCG
>CALMEE010000105.1 GCA_937862885.1 uncultured Planctomycetaceae bacterium | reverse complement strand
GTTCTTAACGGCGGTCCCCAAGAAGACTGGAGTTGCATCTTGCCCGCGTACTGCCTTGAGAGTCACTTCGTAAATTTTTTCGACGGGAACCTCTTCCTCTCCCAGCAGCATTTCCATGATTTCGTCGCTGTACATCGCCAATGCCTCCAACATTTCTTGGCGATAGATGGCCGCATCGTCTTTGTACTCGTCTGGAATCTCAGCTTCACGTACGTTTTCGCCGGCATTCCCGTCGAAATAGATTGCCTTTTGGGTCACCAAATCAATGATTCCGGCAAAGTTCTCACCCAGACCCATCGGATATTGCATGAGGAACGCATCGCTTTTGAGCTTCTCGCGAATTTGTCCAACAACCTTAAATGGATCGGCGCCCGTGCGGTCCATTTTATTGATAAACGCCAAGCGAGGCACGTGATAACGTTTCATTTGGCGGTCAACCGTCAACGATTGCGCCTGGACTCCACCTACGGCGCACAAAACGAGCACCGCACCATCCAACACGCGCAAACTTCTCTCGACTTCCACCGTGAAGTCCACGTGTCCGGGAGTATCGATCAAATTGATTGGAAAATCATGCCACTTCACGGATGTCGCTGCGCTCGTGATCGTGATCCCTCGTTCTTTTTCAAGTTCCATGTGGTCCATCGTTGCGCCGTCACCAGCCCCACGGACCTCCTGCATCTTGTGGATCCGCCCAGTGTAAAACAAAATTCGTTCACTCAGCGTCGTTTTGCCAGAATCAATGTGTGCTGAAATTCCAATATTTCTTAATTTGTTGAGGCTCATCGTCCAAACCTAAATAAAAAGGGGAGGGCTGCTTTGGGCCCAGCCCGACTCACGGCTAAAATGTCCGCAGTTAATCTACAAAATGGCTTAAAACTCAAGTGTCGTAGGCAAAGAGGTGGACTCTCTCGCGAAGACTGCGATTCGGTACATGAGAAAAATGTCCCTAACCCGAACCGTGTTTCTAGATCTTGGAAAAGATCGGCGGCGTATGTGCTCGAATTAAATCTTCTTAGCTGATCCGTTTTAATCAGCCAAAACTTCCAATCGACTCAATTGAAACATTCGTAACCTTGCTGCGAAACGAAATGCGTTTGAATCGGCCGGCTGAAAGATATTAATCACTTCCTTGTTGCAATTCACATTGACGCCTGAGGGCAATTCTTTGATTCAACTACCTTCGAATCGTTGTTCACACGATTTGACAACGCTGCCGGAACCAATTGTTTCGACATGTTGCAAGTTTGGGCAAAGATTGTGTCACCCGCAAAGACAGTACGAACACCCTTTACATGATATTTGTTTTGATCGATTAGAAAAGAGCATTTTTCCGTGTTTTTTCGAATTCAACCGATACAGATTGCGATTTCAAAAGCCCTGTCTTACAGCCAATAGATGGGTCACCCACTTAAGGCGAATTAGGTTCGCTTAGAATTCGCTGAAGGGACTCATCGCCAGCATACCCCAGCAGATTTGGTCGAAAGACTCGCGTACCGAACTGTGAGCATTTTTTCCCAATTTTTTTGATTAAACGAGACGCGCGCCAAACATTAATTTTCCTTATTATTTTCAGGAGTTCTTAATGGTCGCCGTTCGAATACATGAGGACCACCAAATTTTTCAGACAAATTGAATCCATAACGCCCTAAATTCGGCAAAATTTGAGTTTGGAAGACATCTTGATGGCTTGAGTACAAGCTGGCGAAATCTTTGTCATGCGCAATCGTCACTCCCGATTCGTTGATAAGTGCCAAACGACAGCCTTCATCTTTAATTTGCAAGAAGTCTATGAATTCTTTACTGGACGGCATAAACAATGTGAAGCGTACTCCTCGGTCATTCTCGCTTAGCGAGAGCCGAGTTCCAAAGTCCCCCTTTTCTCGGTAACTGAATGCCAGAAATTGTCGTTTTGCACCGTCCCCACCCGCTTGGTTAAGCGGCGCACCATTGATCCGAATCTCGCAACTAAAATCTTCCGTCGATATCTCGCGATTTAATGGCACCTGTTGCGACTGTCCATAGACAACCATAGTCTGATTCCCCGACGATCCGCTACTCGATTGAGTAAGTCGATCAGTAATCTTTTCGAAAAAGACATGATCGAATCCATAGTTTTCACGAACCTTCGTCTTTTCCGAATTCAACCATGACGTCGGCAAGTTCCTTTGATTCAATTCAGCAACCATTTCTTCAGCCAACTCTTTGACCGTTTTGCCTCCGAATATGGTTGCCCATGCCTCTCGATCAAGGACAAGATTCCCAGACTCATCTACTGTGAACTGTGCAAGCTCGGCAAATTCAGTTAGGCATTGATCGAACAGGCTCTCCGTTGTGTCGCCGCTTGACAAACTATCAAGTTTTACGAGACTCTTGTTCGCTTCATGCTCGCGCTTCGCGAAGAATTGACGGCATCCATCGACATCTTGGAATTGTTCTCCACTAAGTTCACTGATTCTTTGCAGTATCCGCTCGTTTGCGTGAGGCGAACCTTGATCGAGGAGCGTGACTAGAACTTCTGGACGATCAAACAATTCCAGTGATTGCAGAATATTCGATAGCTGTTGGATCTCCCGGCTTCCTTTCTTGTTCAGAATCTTTCTCAATTCAGCGCGGGCAGAAATTCCGAGTTGTTCACTGTCAATGCCAATGGCAATTTGTGCATGCCAATTCTGATAGCCATCATTCAATTGTTTTGCGGCCGCTTCTCGAGTTTCAAACTCATTCGCATCTAACTTTGAAGCGATTTCCACAAATTGCTTCCACTCCTCAGTCTCTTCATCAAATCGCGACAACAAGGTGTGGGTGACTAATTCGCTCGTTCGCCCAATCGGCCCCGCGAAGCCCGTGGATCGCAGTGAAGGTAACAATTGCTGATCAACGATCAATCCATGTCGATCCCACATTTCACGAAAATTTGGGTAGCTCAAGGCAATGACCTGCGAAGAGGCGCTCGCATCGCTCGACATATCAAATTTCGGAATGGACAGTAGAAACGCCTCGCCATTCTTCTTTTGAACTAAAAAAAAGAAGTCGCCTCCAAGCCCTCCGTTTCTGACTAACGTGAATTCCTGGTCGTTTAAGGCGTTGTAAGTTATACTGCCTAGAGTTTCGTTTAAATCGTGGAACTTCAGAAACCTTCCGGCACCCTGCATCATCATGTGTTGAACGCGGCGGAATCCTTCACCAACTTCCATTTCCATCCCAGATGCATTGAAATTGCGATACCAATTTCCGGCACCGCCACTAGTCGTCGAGTGGGAATTTAAACCGAGTTTGCTACGCATGTCATCAGCGAAACCAGACGTGACGACCTCTTGGTCAAACGGAAGACTCAACGTACGACCGTCAAAAATCATCCCTAAATGTTCACTGGCTGCTGCCGCGAATTTGTCCAGCGGGCTTGTTCGTTCACTCCCCTTTTCATTCGTCGTCTCCTGCGGCGAGGCCAATTGCACCAAGCGTACGGTGAATAAGTCAAAGTACGCTAGACCTATTACGAACAAGATGGAAACGTATTTGAGTAGTGACATTTATCGTTCCAAGAAACAGGTTGGCTCTTGCGACGGAAAAATTAGATCGAGACCAATGCGGATCAGATTTGAGGGCCGAAAACGCGCGACGCGATTCGCCCCTGGACTCAGTTTTGCTTGAGATCAGGTGATTAGCCAAGTCGACAACCTAGTTGGCCTTGCTTGATTATACTCGCTTGCCATGTCACCCGCATTAATTCTCTTCAATTTCCGTTACAACAATTACGTTCCCTCGACTTTCCGTGACACGGATTTGACGCCCTGGCTCGATAAACGAACCATCGCTGACGACATCGATGGACTTATTGCCGAATCGTGCTCTTCCGGCGGGTCGCAGGACGGTTTCGCTTACGCCCCAATCTCCCACAGAGACCAGCGGGTTCGCCGGCGGTTTGGCTTTTGCGCCGCCTGGCACATCCTTTACGTTTGAACTCGCAACTCCTTCCAATTGCGGAGCAAGTACGAAACGGTTCAAAATAGGGATGCTGCCGATCTTTTTTGTGATCCAAGTCATACAGATCATCGCCCCAACGCCTGAACAAAGCAAAATCAGAACTGTTGAAATGAGCTTATTCCATTCCGCCTGTGATTCTGGAACGATGAAGTTAAGACTGGCCATTACTGCTGAAAGAACTACCAGAGCCAATCCCGTAATTCCCGATACTCCCCAGCCGGGTATGACAAAGATCTCCATAAACAGGAACGTTAGTCCGCAAACAAATAAGATGACTTCCAATGCTCCTGCCGTTCCCACCATATACCGACTCCAAAAATAAATGGCGGCACACAAAATCGCGATAAGTCCGCCACCACCGATTCCCGGTGCACTAAACTCGATGTACAACGCCACAATTCCCACGATCACCAAAAGGATTGTAATCAAGGGATGGTTCAATACATAAACAAGGCGATCTGCGAAGTTATACTGAAAATGTACCGTCTGCGATGGATTTGCCCTTACCTGTTGAAGCACGTCACGTAGGCTTTCCGCGTTGGAGCTGGCCAAGCCGACTTCACTAGCGCGATTGCCAACGAATGTCAAAAATCGCTCGGCCCCAGACTCCGGCACCAAAGTCCATTCGTTCAGATTGATTCCGGCTTGTTCAGCCACTTGTTGCGGCGTTAACCCAGGCTGCAACCGCACTGTTACAAAGTTCTTTTCCGGTCCCGACATATTGGCAAATAGCAGCACATCTTTGTCGATCATCGCTTCGGCAATTTCCGGAGCATGCCCTTTGGACTCCGCGAGAATGCGCGATTTGGCAACCAAATCCGACTGCACCTTCGCGGGCACGTAACGAAATGCAAACAGCCCAGGATCAAACTCGATCGCCCCGATATCGCCGATCGAAGCTTTGTTTGCCAGGATGATCTCATCACACCCTAACGCGATCAAGGCACCGCCACTTATCGCTTGGTGCGGCACGAAAGCAATTGTATGTGCCCAATCGATGTCGCGCAGCGTATTCGCGATGCGCAGACTCTCTTCAACCAAACCGCCGGGACTATCGATTTGCACAATCAACAGGTCGGCACCCATACGTCGCGCTCGGTGAACCCGTGTATGAAAATAAGTCGAATTGTTCCAGTCGATGACTCCTTTCAATTCGATCAAAACCGGCCTCTGATAGCGAATATCGTTTCGAGCCAAATCCGGTCTATCTTTTGCCCCAGCCCGGTCTGCAGCCTCGTCCTTCTTTGCCGGCCGAGTATCACTATCATTGGGATCTGCCGCTTCACGATCTTGGTTTTCCGCCTGGGAGTCCTGTGCTTGTGCACGGCTTAAGCCTGAATCCGCGCTCGCGGAAACAAGCAGCGCGATCGCCATGCAAAATGTCCGCAACCATATCCGAAAATGACTGGAAGGGCTCAGGCACGATCGATCACTTAATTCTGTTGGTTTTTCCAATTTGGCAAACATCGGCAATATGATGGAGCTAGCGGCATAGGCTGTCGGCCGCGATTACGCCAAACTTTAGACATTTATGGCACAAGTCGTGCACAATGCCTCAAAAGTTCATAACGACTAAGCACTGGCAGATCGAAGAATCAGTCAGCGGATCAACCTAATCTAATGATTTCAATCCGCAATTATTCTTTATTTCGCCCTTGCAAGGCCATTATTTCCGCAAATCCCCGGATTTGCAAAGGTACTTGTCTGAGAAAACCATCTCGGCAACAGAAAAATAGCTCTCTTAAAGCAACAAAGGACGTTTGCAAGATTTTCAATCAATCGATTCGAAATTGTAAGCTTTGCAAGTTTAACGAACGATTGATGGCGTGACGCAGGACGCGTCTGCATGCAGTCTTCGCACACAATGCAGAACAGGCTTAACCCTGGACCTCGTTTTTTCGAGCCACATCCATGGAGGGATGAACGCGATGGCGATTCTCAAATGTTGTTTCTTGTTCGTATGTCTATTTACCGACCTACGTGTCTACTATTTTACATCCCAAGGTTGCCCGCCATGTAAACAAATGGAACCGATCGTCGGTCGTTTGGCTCAGGAAGGCTATCCGATCGAAGTTGTCGACGTCCAACGGCAACCTTCACTCGCCAATCAATTCAATATTCGCGCAACACCGACGACGGTTATCGTATCTGAGGGAAATGTCGTCGGCCAGCAGTCCGGCATCATTCCATACGCTCCGCTTCGGCAACGCCTAGACCAACTCATTGCTGAACAAAAGAGCCTCGAACCATCTTCCGCGCCAAGCAAAATTGGGAATTCGCTTCAGGCCAATGGTTCCGAAACACTGTCACCACAAAATCACGCCGGATCAGGTCGTGCCCCGAGCCAAGTTTCGTTGGCAAACAACACAACGAGCCAAACGAAATCACCCGCCCAACCCCATGAGTTGGCTCCGGAACAGTTGGCGATGCAAGCCACCGCCAGAATCAAAGTCATTGATGATACTGGAATCTCCTTCGCGACAGGGACCGTGATTCATCGTCACGCAAACGACGTATTGATTCTGACTTGCGGCCATGTGTTCAGAGAATCAAAAGGCAAGGGCACGATCAAGGTTGAACTGGGATTCGGTGATAATCAGTTGCAATCTATGGACGGCCTGCTCATCGACTTTAACGCAAATGGTTATGACGTTGCGCTTGTCACCTGCAATACAACACTTGAAATCACTCCTGTCGCAATCGCCGAGTCGAGTTTTCAAATGCCGGCGGGAACTCCCGTTTTCTCGATTGGCTGTAACTCTGGAGATCATCCGACACTGCGCAAGAGTCAGTTCAAGCAGATCACCACGTATGACGGAGTCAAAAAATACGATGTCGTTGGTCGGCCCGTAAATGGTCGTAGCGGTGGCGGTCTGTTCACCATCGACGGAAAACTTATCGGCGTATGCAACGCAGCGGCCGTCAACGTCGACGAGGGAATTTACACGGCAATCAACTCAGTCTATTGGCAACTCGATCGCGTCAAGCTTACGCATCTATTTCAGAATAATCAACAATTAGCTGGGCAGAGCACACTGCCGGTCGGCATTCCGGTAACGCAATACGATGAGCATGTAACGTCGAATAGCAACGCGTCCACCCAGAACGTATCCATGGGCGGGGAACCGCGCTTATTTCCAGAACATGCACCGGGTGCCCGCCAGATTAGTTTTGAAACCGTTGTCCCCCATCATCCCTCGGAGCAGGAAATCATTGTGATCGTTCGCGACAAGAACGTCCCTCAACGGACCGAAACGCTCTTGATCTCCGATCCAACTCCTGAATTGCTCCAAATGATTGCATCAGTGCAACAGCGCGAGCGGAACGCTTCGAATTCAGCACAAGACCATATCGGGTCGAGAAGGGAATCAGTGTCACCCACGCATCATGAACCGAGAACTCAGCCCGTTGTAACGACGTCGCCTCAAAAGGTTCCGCAAATGCCGCCGCGCAATACCCAACATTACCCAGATACGGTTCGCGCACAATCTCCCTATTAACAAGTTTTGACAAAGCACATCGAATATCGAAATCGTCCGATCCAGGGGCCAATCGATGGCTATGACAATTCGCTCTGATTGAATAAACTCCGGCGCCCGCTCATGTTGCTTGGATCTCGCCGACAATTCGCTGTACTGCCGCGGTCAACAGCTCAATTTGTGCTAGCGATCTGATTTTGTACATCAGCGCATTGACCGAAGTCAGCTGTTTCTGTTAATTACGCCGCTACAACATTTCGACTTCCGTATCGCGTTCCATGGAGTGTTTCTCGAGGGATGGCCACAGAAACTGACTTCAACATTAATTCAATGTTCATGAAGGGAACGGAGAATGTTCCCAATTCTCCTTTTCGGCATGCTGTGCCAATTCTCGTCGTCGCGCTTTCGTTCGTGGTGATGCTTTGTGGATGTTGGAAATGGGGTATCGAAAAGAAAACGGATTCCGGTTCGCTTTTCAACACAAAACCCAAGCTCAAACCGACCGGAGTTCTGCTGGAAATAGCAATTGCCGAGATACCGAATTCTGAGTCGGACGCTTGGGAAGAGGTTGTCTCACAAATCGATGTGCAGGAGTTGCCCATTGACTTTCGCAAACGACTTGATGAGAACGGTCTGGCTGTTGGAACGCTACCTTTACAATTACCGTCGAAATTATACGAGCTGTTAGAACAAACCCGTTTGGACGATTCAATAATCTCGTTACAAAAAGGTTCGTTGATCCTGCATCAAAAAATTCAAAAAGACATCGGCGAGTCCTACTGGATTCAGACAGGTCTGAATCAACCTGAACTTCACTGGACGATGCGCGACGGACAATTTGACAGCACCGGCATGTGTAATGATGCCAGCCCAGGGTGGTCGATTGAAAGCCTGCAAGTCAGTCCGCGCGTTGTTCAACTCCGCCTAGTGCCGGAAATCCAATACGATGCCTACCGACGACGCATTGATGTGAAGGAAACCGATTTTGCGATGCTTGGTGCACGCCGCAAGATCCAGCGCTTTGATGCATTGGCCTTGGATATCTCCGTACGTCACGGCCAAACGCTTGTGCTTTGGAACACCGACGAATGGTGGGGATTGGGAGCCGATCTATTCATGGCAAATCCAATGCAGCGACGAATCTTACTTATTCGCATCGTGCAAACTCATGGTGACGATCTGTTCACACCCAATAAATCTGAGTGGATATTGAAACAATAAACATCGCAGATCGAATGCCACAAAAAGAGTCGTTGTCGCCAATACTTGCAGCAACAACGACTTTTATGGTCCGCTGATTTCACGCCCGAGTGCTTGATCACAGCTTACGTTGTGAGGGTCATGGAGGTCGAAACACTTCGCCAAACTCCCTGATGAACGTTCACGAATTCCTCGACCGCCGACCCCAAAAATATATCTTGTCCATGGACTAGGGCTTAACTGATTAACGGTGTCGCCTCAGATCGTCTTGTCCAGTGAAGAGTCACTGGACCGATAACATTCGCGACGCGAACCATCAGTTAATCAAACATACCTATCCATTATTGGCTTGGGACATGACTTGTCTGTTGCGTCTACCCAATGCAATGACCCCAACGGTCAATAGGATGAGAATTGTTGTCGACGGTTCAGGAACGGCCGTAATCGCAAACCCGTGACCGCTGAATCCAGCGTGATAATTGACCAAATACCTTTGGCCCCCCGTGCTGGTAAAAATTGAACCGTGATCCAATCCAGCGAATTGACCAGAGATTGCGTTCAGGCCGCGATTATCGATTAACAGAAACTCGTCCCCATACTTCGGCCTGAATCCGTTGATCAAATCGACGTAAAGAGATCCGTTTAAGGAGACGTCGCCGTGTACAGTGAGACGATCATATTCGGTACCAACCAACAATCCGCCCAGTTCCATCACCAATGCACCTGAGTCACCCAAATGCAAGTTGCCCTCGAAAAGTACATTTGCCGGACTATTGCCAGGATTCAGATCACCTTCGAAGAGAATTGACCCAGTCCCCGTGAATGGTCCTGCCCCGGACACCGAACCGAAAAATACCGTACTACTTCCGACTGCGGTTCGGATTTCAGCGCCATTGTGTTCAACATCATCCCAAAACGTCGTCATGGTATTGCCGCTGGTAATTACTTTTCCGTCCGCCGAATTGTGGAAATCGCCATGGAAATGCAATGCTCCTCCGCTCGCGGCAATCGTCCCTTCGTTCAAGAACGTCCAGGTGTTGTTGGCGATCGACGTTCCGATTGTTCCATGGCCAGTGACAAAAGCGCCGGCATCGTTTTTTAGCGAGCCCGTAACATCAAATCGCCCTCCACTCAATTGGAGTTGATTCGCGTTGATGCTAATGGCTTCACCATTGTCATTAATCAAGTGATCGCCAGCATTGACCTGAATAACGCCATTGTTGCGCAGAACGTGCTCGACATGCCCCCTGCCCGATAGCAGTCCATTGTTGACGAATAATTCTCCACTGGTACGTGCCGCAGTACTCCCCAACTGGAAAGTTCCATCGTTGGTGACTCCGCCGGCAAAGTTAGCATTTCCAATGTTCTGAATCACTACCGAAGAACCATTGGTGAAATGATCACGAGCGGTCACATTCCCTTTATTGACCACCATATTTCCTTGGTTTACCAATATTGATGCGTTTAATTGCCCGCCATCAATTGCAAAGTGGGTGTTGCCAATCGTGGTTGTGGTGCCTCCAATTCCTTCCAGCACTTGAGGATTCTCCAGCGCATGACTTGTTCCAACCAGCGTGTTGAGCATGTTAGAAGTCAATAACGTGTCCTGAGTGAATATGATCCGCCCACTGTTCCATTGAACCTGGCCCCCCTGATTGTTGAACGCCTTTAGTTCCAATGTACCGCCATTGAGCTGCAAAGTTCCGGGAGCCCGCAAGACGAGTTGATTGCCGATAGTGGCTTTGGCCCCGCTGAGTAGATTCAGCGTCCCGTAACCACCTTCGTTCACTTGGTTCCCGCCGAGCACGATGTCGTGAGCAACGTTCAACGAGGAATTGTGGCCGACTACGTTGACCATGCCAGCCGATTCCGAAAGCCGTCCGACAAACAAGTTGTTCGCATTCACGGTTCCAGCATTTTCAATCGATAGTGTACCTTCCCCCAAGTTACCGACACTGAGGTCGCCAGAAATATTCCACTGCGATCCACCATGCCTGACCGTGGCAACACCAGTACCGCCTGAACCGAATCCGATCGAGGCAGATTCGACATTGATCACGCCACCGCTGCGAACATCGAGTATTCCGTGGCCGCTATTACCAATGCGCAGGGAACTGTTAGAACCGCCGTTCAGTTGGGTGCTTTGTCCCATGACCGTTAGTTTTCCGGAAGAGCCATCCTCTTCGCCAACACGTAGAATGGCTCCGTTTGATGTGGTCAATTGTCCGCTGTTGGAAATGACGAGGTTACCTTGCCCCAATCTTCCCACGGAAAGGTTTTTGCCTAGTTCCACATGACCATGATTTGTGATATTCATCGAACCAGTTCCGCCAACACCTGAACCCAACACGATGTCTTCACTCGTTGTTAGTGATGCCCCGATTCCTGAAACAGATATGTTGCCAGTCCCCTGGATGGTACCAGCGATAAGATTGTTGGTAACCATTCGCGACGTTTGCGCTGATCCGACTGTCGAAATATTCAAGTTTCCGGTTCCCATTTGACCGACGGTAACCGAACTTTCACCGATGCTCTCCCACCAACCGTTTGCGAAGATATTGAGCGTTCCGACTTTTCCCTGAGTGCCGCTGATGGTAAGGTCGCCACCAAACATTGGTTTGTGCAGCATGTTCGTTAGATTCAGTGTGGCACTGTTTGTTGGATCCGATCCAGTCGGACCAATGGTGCTTTGATGCAACCATGTGTGTTGTGCGGTAGCGTTCAAGTAGCTGAAAGTCACATTCCCACCGCGGACAGCGAAGGCGCGGGCCTGCGATCCGTTGTTACCGAACGTAACTGTGTAGGTGTTGGCCAGGTCGAACAAGGTCCAGTCGTTAAACGTTGGAGGACCACCCGCCGGGTTCCAATTGGCCGCCGTGTGAAATTCCCCCCCTGCTGAATTGACCCACTCGTACGTTTGCTGGGCGATACCCTGGGAAATCAATTGCCCAGTCAACATAAAGAGACAGAAGTTTGAGATTACTCGTTTTAGATTCATAATTAATTTTCTAATTGAATGCTGGCTTGCGTAACGGAATGCGCCAGACAAAGAGGGTGAACGAAATATTGTTAGAAGCGCCATCGAGAAACAGAAAACTGCCGGTTGTAGCTGACGCAAGACCGATTTGCGTTTTATTGAACAACCGGCAGTCGACGAAGCAAAACTCTATGAAAGACTAGGCCACAGACGACCTAAGAATCCAAAGCTGGAAGCTTTTGTAATCAGGCATGCCAATTCAAACTTCAGCTTGCCGCGAAACCCCTCTGGCGCGTCTGCACACTGCAACAATCCCAGCGGTCAACAAGACTAGGATTGTTGCTGACGGTTCGGGAACCGCCGTAAGCGCAAATCCGCGACCATTGACACCAGCTTGATAATTGACCAAATATTTTTGGCCGCCCAAGCTGGTGAATATCGAACCGTGATCCAGACCGTCGAATTGGCCATAGATGGAATTCAGGCCACGATTGTCGATCAAAAGGAACTCGTCACCGTAGTTCGGTTTGAACCCGTTGATCAAGTCGATATACAGCGATCCATCCAAAAAGATGTCGCCATGTACTGTGAGTCGATCATGTTCTGATCCGGCCAATACTCCACCCAGTTCCATATCAAGAGAAGCTGTGCTGCCGAAATAGAGATTCCCTTCGAACATCACGTTGGCGGGACTGTTGCCCGGCTTGAGATCGCCTTCGAAGAAGACGGAGCCGAGGCCAGTGTACGGTGCAGCACCGGTGACCGAGCCGTAAAAGACGGTGCTGCTACCCAGCGACGTTCGAATTTCGTCTCCGTTGTGTTCGACATCGTCCCAGAACGTCGTCGTGGCATTGCCACTTGTGATGATCCGGCCGGAACTCGTATTGCGAACATCGCCGTGAATTTCAAAATTATTGCCGCTGATCGCGACCACCCCATTGTTAAACAATCCTACTGCACCGGGTGATGAGGTCGAGGTCGCTAGAACGCCATGACCGGTAATCAGACCCTGGGCTTCATTCACCAGTTGCCCGGTCACATTCATCCGACCACCAGCGATCTGGACATGTCCGAGGTTGTTGCCGCCAGCCACTGTCATCAGTTGATTCGCGTCGACTGCCATCACGCCATTATTGATGACTTGATGATCCAGGCGACCCTTGCCCATGACTATCCCGTTATTGGTGAACGTGCCTCCAGAACTCTTGGCGGTCACTCCGTCAAGAATAAACGTGCCGTTGTTTTGCGCGGAACCTTGGAAAGAGACTTGACTCGTTCCGCCGACCAAGAAGGTTCCCTGCACATCGTTCAGGAAGTCGCCGGTCATTTGCATCGAGCCGCGCACGACAGCCGTGGTACCGATATTGGTAAAGTTGTGACCTGTCACCTTGCCACCGTCGACCGTGAAATGACCAGGAGCGACTACCAGGCCAGCAGTTGAGAAAGTGGACAACGTCTGGAAATTGCCCAGCGTGTGGCTGGTACCAACCAATTTATCCAGCAGAGCATCAATGAGCACGGTATTGGTCCTGAACTCGACCGTACCGCTGTTCCAGTTGAACTGGCCTCCTTGGTTGTTGAGAGATCCGAGCGAAAGCTTTCCGCCGTTAAGATTGACGGCACCTTGCGACCAGAGCGTCAATTGATTTTGGATGTTCGCTGTTGAGCCAGAGTTGATCGTCAAATTACCGACGCCACCATCGACTCCCAATTGGCCGCCAAGATGCGCGTTCCCGAACAGGGTTAGCTTGGAATTGTTACCTGTCAAGACAATATCCCCCGAAGCGTCCAGATGCCGACCAACATAGAGATGGATTGCCGAGACTTGGCCACCGTTTTGAATTGCCAACGAGCCTGTCCCGTAAACTCCAACATTCAGATCGTCCGACAAGTGCCACTGAGAGTTTGCGTTGCGTACAACGGCGGTCCCGGCCCCCCCCGCCACGCCCCCCACCCGCCCCC
>CALMEE010000104.1 GCA_937862885.1 uncultured Planctomycetaceae bacterium | reverse complement strand
TGGTTCGAGTGAAATCGCACGATGGCCGAATAGCCTTTAGAATTCCGTGCGAGGAAGCTGGGTGGGTTGATGTCGCGGAAGATAGTCTTCGGCGCTGGACGATAGATTTTAGGTGCCTTGTACGAAACTTGGCTCTTGTGTCAGTGCCGACTTCGTCAGTCAACGAACTAATCCTGGGTTTTGCATGGAAGCTAGGATCGGTTGGGATCAATGGAAAGCACCATGATTTGATTTTGATCAGAGAGACTCAAAATGGCGAGGAAGAGTCGTGGACAAACCTCCTGCATGTCATTGTTCCCAATAGAACAATCTTACTTAGTTTGAAAAACGTTAACACAGACAAACGCTTCGCGGCGTGCCTCTTAATTTCAGATGCTTTTGGGTGCGACTATAACAAGTTCTCCATCAGAGTTGATCGTCTCCGCGAATTAGTCTCGTCGAATACAGAATTAGCGGAACATGTTTTCATGCGTCGTGGCGATTTTTGGGAACTCAAATTTGATGGGACAACCGTTCACCTAAAAGACTCCGTAGGCATTGGCTACATTGCTCGCCTACTTCTCGAACCTAATCGGGAAATTGCCGCTGTGACCTTGCTAGCCGCCAGGGCCGGGATCGACCCGCTGGTAACAACAGGTTCGTCCGGTGAAATTCTTGATCAACAGGCTCGCGAACAGTATGCGGTCCGCTATTCGGAGCTGCGAGACGATCTTAACGAAGCGAAGAGGATGAACGATATTGGAAGAATGGAGATTGTTGAATTCGAAATGGAGCAATTGACCAGCCAACTGGCTGCCGCGACTGGCGTTGGGGGAAGGTCGCGGAAGAGTGATGATGGTGAAAAAATTCGCAAATCGGTTCGCGAGGCCATAAGCCGTGATCTCGACAGAATAGAAGTCGCGCACAAAACGCTTGGCAAGCACTTGTTGAAGTCGATTATTACTGGGTTTACGTGTCGGTATAGCCCAGAGAAAGATCTGGCGTGGCACACTTAACGCCTTTTGGGAGAAGAAATTTGACAAGTTCGTATTTCGGTAATTCGGAGTCGGAGACAGAGTCTCGCGTGTTTGGAATATTGGATTCTGCTAGCGATCTGCGTAGAATAAGCCAAGAAGAACTTGTTGGCTGTGTTTCGCACTTGATTACCGGTGATCCAATTCGACCAGATGGACTAATTGTGTTTCCGAATCGGGAAGAGTTTCGTTGTTTGCGGGGGCGACGTTTCGCCCTCGAAATTAAACCTGACAGCGTCATACGTGATCACCTCAAAGTGATTTCCGAACTTACGGAGCAGGCAAGATCTTATGTTGATTCAAAGTACTACGTCAAACATAGGCACTTCGAAGTAGATGGGTGCATTATTTACCCTGGACTCGAGACGATTCTTAAGCAGATGCAAGAATACCAGCAAACCTACATCGAGCAAAAAACGGAGCCATACAAGTCTGGTGTCCTTGACATGCATAGGAGAGTACTTGCTCGGCAAAGAATTTACGAATTAGTCCTTATGGATCATGGATTTGGGGTTCTCTGCTGTGACGAATGGTTATGTCGGTACGGGGGAGGCCATTGGAGGATTACCGGGAAAAACCATCAGTTCCAAAGAAAGGTTGGGAGTAAATACAGGTAAAGAAGGGACGGGAAATTGCGAGAGTCGGCAAGCGAAGATATCTAGAGTCATTAGGTAATGCGTTCAGAATCATAACCACTCACTGTACACCGCTAGAACCGAGTTCTGCTCCCGCCACTGAATAAGGGGTCTCAAACTTGGCCCTGTAAGAAATATTGTGTCATTAGGGTGAAATGGATTACACCTAACCTTTT
>CALMEE010000103.1 GCA_937862885.1 uncultured Planctomycetaceae bacterium | reverse complement strand
TACCAGCGTGTAACCGCAACATCCACGATATTCTTTCTGGCTGTAGTCATCCTAAAACCCTTTCATTATTGAAGCAAACGAGTTAATCCAACATAGGCGCCTTGGTACTCGAATGAATCGTTTAGTACGATCGACATTTCGCCAAACCTACGGGCCACCTTGTAAAGTTCTCAGAACGTAACACAATTTAGATTCATCGTCAATATTTAATTGCCTGTCCTTTTATTGTTTTGTTTAATGGGTAGTTGCAACTCGATAGTTGCCGCACAATAATTGTTGGCTGCAAACTGGCAGCGGGTAACCGCCTTGGTTCAAAGTGGCGGCGGCGACACACTCCTATTGCGAAAGTACCACTGTAAGAGTTGCTTAACTCGAATTAGGTCTACCCATTTGACCCTTGACCTGCGCTAACGAATAACGACCGCAATCTTTTTCAACTGCTCGTCACACATAATCAACAAGTCAATGAGACCAGACTATGTCACAGGACTACAATTCTAATCCGTCCTCAGCCCCGATTCCGCCAGTGAATCATCCGGTCAAGCCGCGTCTCGAAACTTCGAATTCCACGCTGAAAATCGTGTTGATTGTTTGTGGAATCATGTTGATGTTGTTGGCGTTGGCTGGCTTTTTTTTACTTTTTCTGTTGGTGCCTGCCATTGGGGGAGTTCGCGATGCTGCCAGACGGTCGGCAGCAAGCAACCAAGCCAGAGTTCTGATCATCAGTCTCCATAATTACCACGGTGCTAATAACCGGTTTCCCAACGCAGCGATTCGGGACCAAAGTGGTGTTCCGCTGCATAGTTGGCGAACAAGTTTGTTACCATTTATCGAATCGGCTCACATTTTGCAGCGAATCGACTTGGCTAAACCATGGAATGACCCGACAAACGCAGCAGCAATAAATTCTTTTGTGTATGCGTTCTCCAGCCCACGCTGTCCTGATTCACAAGAGACGAATAAAACAGCCTATGTGGCCGTCGTAGGTCCCGACACAGTTATCACCACCGATGGACGACGTACGTTCGAATCGATTGCCAAAGGAACGGGCTTAACCGGTGTTCTATTGGAAATTCCTGAGTCAAATATCGCCTGGGCTGAACCGCGTGACATCACGATCGAACAGGCCATTCAGTACATTCAGAGCTTTAAAGGGTCGGGTGGCCTTTGTGTGGCCTTGGCAGATGGATCCGTCATGACTATTCCGCCCAGCACTTCTGCGGAAGATATTCGGAGGCTATTCAACTGCTCCGGTGATGCACCGAGTTTCCTTGTGAATTGACGAAGGTGCCTGATCAAGCTGAGTTGACGACCACGCTAATGAGCCTCTAGCCAATTGTCGCCGACGCCCACTTCGACTTCGATTGGAACTTGCATCGGCATTGCCGTTTTCATGCATTCCACAATGATGGGGATTACCGTATTCTTTTCGCCACGATGCATATCGAAGACAATTTCATCATGCACCGTCAACAGCATCTTCGTGTGAAGTGAATTTTGGCGCAAGGCATTAAACACCTTGACCATGGCTAACTTGAGCATGTCTGCAGCAGTCCCTTGCAACGGACTATTCATGGCCAGGCGTTCAGCCGCGTTGCGCAGGCTATTGTTGCGAGAATTGATGTCCCGCAAATATCGTCGTCGTCCGGATCTGGTGACCACATAGCCCTTTTCGCGGGCGAATTCAATAGTGCGGTCGATATACTTGCGCACGGCGGGATGTTTCTCAAAGTACGTCTCGATCAGATCATTGGCTTCGGCTCGTGGGATGTTTAAGCGTTGCTGCAAACCGAATGCTGATATGCCGTAAATAATTCCGAAGTTGACTGTCTTGGCTTTGTCTCGCATTTCGCGAGTCACGTCCGCAAGATCCACCTTAAAGACTTTGGAAGCAGTGGCCGCATGAATATCGATTCCCTGGTAGAAAGCCTCCAGCATACCAGGATCTTGGCTGAGTTCCGCCATAATTCGCAACTCAATTTGAGAATAGTCGGCGGAAAGAATTTGGTAGTCAGTATTTCGCGGTACGAACGCCGCCCGGATCTCTCTGCCGCGTTGTTTTCGAATCGGGATCGTTTGCAAATTGGGTTCATTCGATTGCATGCGCCCTGTAGAGGTCCACGTTTGCAGATAATGCGTATGTACACGACCAGTTTTAGGATTAACGCTTTGCGGTAACTGGTCCACGTAAACTGACTTGAGCTTGGTCGCGTTGCGGTATTCCATGATATCGCGCACGATTTGGTGTTTGCTGGCCAGGCGCATCAGATCACTTTCGCGAGTCGAATATTGTCCGGTTGCGGTCTTCTTGGGATTCGCCTCAAGCCTCAAATCATCAAACAATACTTCGCCAAGTTGTTTTGGCGAATCGATGTTGAATGTACGGCCTCCAGCTTCGTGAATACTGCCAGCCAACGACTTAATCTCCAACTCCAATCGCGTCCCGAACTCTTTGATGGCGGCTGCATCTAACCTGATGCCCTGGAACTCCATATCAACGAGCACTGGAATCAACGGAAACTCAATTTCGAAACAGACTTGTTCCATGCCATCTTTCGCCAACCCCTTGCGCAGAACTTCGCAAATCTGCAGCGTCACATCAGCATCCTCGCACGCGTACTCGGCTAATTGCGGAAGCGGCACGTCTCGCATACTAATCTGCGAACCTTTTTCACCGATCAATGCGCTAATCGGGATCGGATGGTAGCCCAAATAAAGTTTGGCCAAATAATCCATACCATGGTTCATTTCCGGTTCTTTTAGAGAGTGCGCCAACATGGTGTCAAACAGCGGGCCGGACACTTCGATTCCCTGCCACTTAAGCAACGTCAAATCGTACTTGAGATTGTGCCCCACTTTCTCAATTGTGGGGTGTTCGAAAAAGGGGAGGAATTCGTTCAATACCTGGCGAGCTTCCTCCAAATCCGGCGGGCAGGCAACAAAATAAGCTTCATGAGGCTTAAAGGCAAAGGCCACGCCCAGCGGTTCAGCGGAGCGGGCATCTAAGCTGGTCGTTTCCGTATCGAAGCAGACCGACTTTTGCTGCAATAGTTTTTTCAATAGGGCTTGCCGTTCCGTTATCGTTGTGATGGTATGGTACTTATGCTTTACCTGATGGAGTTGTTTTTCTTCGACAGAATCACTGAACAAAGTCTTTTGGATTACGCGTTCGCGCTTCTCACGGATTACGGCAGTGCGGGTTTGCGATGAGTTAAAGGAGGTGCCAAACACTCGTTTACCCAGCGTATCGAACTCAAGCTCCATGAACAACTTTTGTAACTTTTCAGCATCATAAGGGCGCACGGAAAGTGCATCCAGCGTAAACTCATGCGGCACATTCTTGTTGATCGTGACTAACTGCTTTGACAATTTCGCTTCAGCAATGTGTTTCTCAATATTCTCTTTTTGTTTTCCCTTCAGCTGGTGGGTATTCGCGATTAAGTTATCTACCGAATCGAATTGGCTGATCAATTTCTGCGCCGTCTTTTCTCCCACGCCTGGAATGCCAGGGATATTGTCGCTCGCGTCTCCCATCAAAGCCAAGACATCTACCACTTGCTCAACTCGCTGAATGCCCCAGTTCTTGAGAACATCGTCGACACCAATGATTTCCGCTGTACTGCCTTGTCGACCAGGCTTGTAAATCGAGATGCGGTCAGTAACAAGTTGCTGGAAATCTTTGTCGGGCGTAACCATCCACACCAGAAAACCAGCCGCCGCAGCCTCCTCGGCAAGGGTTCCGATAATGTCGTCGGCCTCGTGACCGGGAATGCCAATTACGGGAATGTTCATTGCATCCATTAACCGATTGACGAGCGGAATTTGCGACGCAATATCCTCAGGTAGCTCGTCTCGCTGTGCCTTGTATGCTGGGAACATCTCGTGCCGAAACGTCGGTTCAGGAGTGTCAATTGCCATCGCCAAATGCGTGGGTTGTTGCGACTTGAGAATGTCGAACACCGTGTTAGTAATGCCGAACACGGCCGAAGTGCAGAGGTTTCCCGACGTGAATCTTGGGCTGCTGATCAATGCAAAATGGGCTCGATAGATCAAAGCCATTCCATCGAGCAGAAACAAACGAGGCATCGCAGCGGTCTGGTCGAATTGCTTTTGGATTTGTGACTCTGACACCTAGTACACCTCGTCGTGCATCGTTTGAACTCTCGCTTGATGTTAAAAATAGCCGAGCCTGACGATTCTTGCCAGAGATGCGCTAACCATTCATTGGCTCTCATAACAAAACCATGACGGTTTTTCAGAGTTTAACTCGCAATATTGGCACGTTCATCTAGGAAAAACTTGCGCGTGAAGAGCCGAATAAAATGTTGAAAATCGATTTTATTGCGAGAGCAAAATCCTAATTGAGGCGATCAGTCGACCATTTATCTTTACGCCGATTCGCGTTCACGCCAGCAGTTCACTCATCACATGTCCGTGCACGTCGGTCAAGCGGTAGTCACGTCCCTGAAAGCGGTAGGTCAATCGCTGATGATCAAAACCAAGCAATTGCAAAAGCGTGGCTTGCAGATCATGTACATGAACCGCATGCTTTGAATGAAATGACTTTTGCGGCGCGATGGGTTCGCCCTGTTCGCCAGCAATATTATATCCATACTCGTCGGTGTGACCGAAATCAAAACCAGGCTTTACACCACCTCCTGCCATCCAAATGGTAAAGCAACGTGGATGGTGGTCGCGTCCATAATCTGCGGCGGTCATGTATCCCTGGCAATAAGCCGTTCGACCAAACTCACCCCCCCAGACGACTAAGGTCTCGTCGAGCATGCCCCGCGCTTTTAAATCCTTGATTAACGCGGCACTGGGACGGTCGGTTTCCAGTGCTTGCTGGCGAATTCCATCGGGCAAGCCGCCGTGGTGGTCCCAGCCCTGATGGTAAAGCTGGATGATCGGTACACCGCGTTCTGCTAAACGCCGCGCGAGCAGGCAATTTGCTGCAAATGTGCCTGGAAACCGCGCTTCCTCACCGTATAGATCAAAAGTCGATTGAGGCTCGTCGTCAATATTGGCAAGCTCCGGCAAGCTGGACTGCATTTGGAACGCCAATTCATATTGCGCAATCCGCGATTCGATTTCGGGATCAAGTTCTATCGCGTGTTGGGTATGATTTAGCTCGTTCAGCCGATCCAACATTTTGCGACGAGCAAGCGACGAGACGCCAGCTGGATTGGACAGGTATAAAACTGGGTCTTTGCCTGCACGAAAACGTACACCCTGATAACGAGAATCCAAGAAGCCGTTCCCCCACAATCTTGAATAAAGCGGTTGATCACCCTTGTTGACCGTAACCAAAACGACAAACGTCGGCAAATCAAGTTTGACATCTCCCAATCCGTATGCCAGCCAAGCTCCCAGTGACGGTCGACCAGCAATTTGAGATCCAGTTTGAAAAAAGGTAATCGCCGGATCGTGGTTGATAGCCTCTGTGTACATCGAACGGACGATACACAATTCGTCCGCGATGTCGGCCGTGTAAGGCAATAACTCGCTGATCCACGTTCCTTGTTGGCCGTGTCGCGCAAACTTGAAACTTGATCCGACCAACGGGATCGATGTCTGATGGCTGGACATCCCGGTGAGCCGCTGTTCTCCGCGAACTTCGGAGGGAAGTTGCATACCATGTTTCTCTTGCAACACAGGTTTGTAGTCGAATAGCTCGAACTGTGACGGGCCACCACTTTGAAACAGATAAATCAAGCGTTTCGCGCGAGGCTGCAAATGAAACCTCGATTGATCTTGTGTGGTTCTCGGCAACGCCGACTTCCCAAGCGTCGAAGTCATCGCTCCACCAAACAAATTCGATAGCGCGGCAATTCCAATCCCCGTTGATGACTGTCCGAAGAAGTGCCGCCGCGTCAACTGTCGATAAGTTCCTAATTGGTTCATTTCGGGAGATTCTTGGTGGTTGAGTGATTCAATCGCTTCGAACGTTAATCATGGGTTTGTCGTTTAAACATCCCTGGGGTGGAACCGCATCAGCGAACCATGATGGCTGCATCGCTATTGAAAATCGTTAATGCCAGTATCGACCAAGCCGCCAACTCAGCATCTTCAACTGCGACGTCAATAGTTTGTCCACTGGGTAGAACTCGCTGCAGCGAACCGACGGCCATGAATTGACTGGCTGCATCAGGATCTGCAGTGTAAAGTTGACGCTGTTCATTTAACAAATGAGTCAAGGTAGTTATTTCCTGATGACTCGGCGGTCGACTGGTTACGCGCTCAAACATGGATTGAATTCTGCCGGGCGTGTCGGTCGCTTGATCGGCGAGCGTGCGCAGCGCCAAAAAACGGGCTGCTTCTACAAATTGCGGATCGTTCATTAACACCAGCGCTTGCAATGGCGTAGAAGTTATTGTTCGGCGGACGGCGCAAGTTTCACGACCTGCCGCATCCAAGATCAACATGTTGGGCAACGGCGCCGTTCGTTTCCAGACACTGTACAGACTACGGCGAAACAAATCGCTCCCTTGGCTCTCGGAGTATTCTGGCGAGAAACTGTTATACTCGCGCCACAGCCCAGGCGGTTGGTACGGACTCGCGGGGGGGCCGTCTAGCCTTGCATCAAGTAAGCCTGCTGTAAAGAGTGCCATGTCGCGCAACGCTTCCGCCGAAAGTTTGCGCGCGGGGCCGCGTGCCAGAAATCGATTGCCTGGGTCGCCTTGGCGCTGAGCAAGAGAAACCCTTGAGTCTTGTCGATAAGTCGCGCTAAGTGTGATTTGTTTGCACAAGCGCTTCACATTCCAACCTCCTTCAATGAAATCTCGCGCCAGCCAGTCCAACAACTGGCCATGCAACGGCCGGTCGCCTTGCAAGCCGAAATCGTCACTCGTTTCAACCAATCCCACACCAAAAAAATGTTGCCAAAACCGGTTAACCGCGACCCTGGATGTCAGTGGATGATCAGGAGTCACCAACCACTCCGCCAAATGCCGACGATCCGCCGTTACTGCGCTGTTCAATGTCCCCAGTATCTCCGGTGTCTGCCGGGTAACACGCTGATCCGGATGTTTTGGCGAATCGTATTCACCTCGAAATAACACATGCGTTTCCCGCGGCTCTGCCATCTCTTCCATTACCATTAATTCTTGCGTAGCGTTCGCGATGGCAAACTTTTGTTCGATTAGTTGGCGACGTTCCAATGCAAGTTCAGTTGATGCTGGCTCAAACCGAGCGATGTAATGCTCTTTCAAGAACTCGGCGTTCACGGGCAATTCTTGATCGGCCAAACGAATTGGGTGGTCATGCCAACCATGCGTGTGGAGCATCCGCAACTCGAGGTTTGTCAGGCATTGATCAAACAGAAACAAGTCGTCAATCACGGCGTCGCTGATACCCGGAGTGCGAAAGCGACTTCCAAAACTTAACCCTTTTCGTGCAGCTGGCGATTTGCTCAGATCATTTTTGATAACGGTTACGTCCAACTCCTCATTCACGTAAATTTTTAGGCCTCCAGCTTCAGCCGATCCATCGTAGCTGGCCGAGACCGATAGCCAAGTGTCGCTCGGCAGCTGGTTCTTGGTTTCGACCGAGATCGCATTGCCCGGCCAGAAACGGACCATCGATAATCGCAGGCGTCCATCGATCAGCTCGAGTTGCGTTCCAGAAAATCCGGTATCGGTTCCAATTGATTGATGAAACACGATTCCGTTGTGCAGAGCACTCGGTATTTTTATGTTGAAACAGATCGTGAATGGCTGCCAAATCTGAAAGGCAAAGGCGTCGACATCCAAAGCATGATCGCCACTAAACTGCAGGCCATTTCCGTTTATGGCCGGAATGAGTTTATTTTCTAACGCTGAATTCGCCGGCGGAAGATTTGGTAAGACGCTTGGAATTTGATTTAGCTCGTCGCGACGTTCGAAATCGAGCATTGCCGTGGGAGGTGGCAAAGCAATTTCCGCAGCAATGGCCCAAGATTTCCAAGTTTCGGTAGAGGTTTCCTGCAACTGATCCAGTCGGAGTCGGTTATTCCTCAGTTGATCATCAATCTCTTGCAAGTTGGCACATGCTTCGGGGGTAAAGAGCAAGAGCGTCGGTGTGGGGATATGGACTGAGTCGTTGTAAGTGCCGGCCTCATCAATCGAATTGAAGAACGCCATTAACTGATAGTATTCACGCGTCGAAATCGGATCAAATTTATGATCGTGGCAACGAGCACACTCTAATGTCAAACCTAGAAAGGCAGTTCCAAACGTGTGTACGCGATCGGCGGCATACTCGGTGCGCCATTCTTCATCGATACTGCCCCCTTCGTTGGTTTGGCGATGCAGACGATTAAACGCGGTGGCAACCCGTTGATCCATTGTGGCCGTTGGTATTAAATCTCCCGCAAGTTGCTCGATGATAAAGCGGTCGTAAGGCTTGTTTTCGTTAAACGCTCGAACCACCCAATCGCGGTACGGCCACACTTGGCACAGCAAATCGGATTGATAACCATAAGAGTCCGCATAACGCGCGAGGTCCAACCAGCTAACCGCGAGGTGTTGTCCAAAGGTTTCTGCCGACAACAATCGATTAACGACTTGTTCATACGCATCCTCGGACTCGTCGTTCAAGAAGTCAAACATCTCATCTGGCGTAGGTGGCAGACCGCTGAGATCATACGTTACCCGTCGTAACCAACGCCAACGTTCGGCCTCGTCCGATGGCGCGAGCTGATGGCGCTCAAGCAGTGCCAGAACAAAATCGTCGATGGCGTTTTTCGACCATGCTGTATTCTGAGGCGTTGGTGGTACGATCGTTCGCGCGACGGGTTCGAACGCCCAATGTCTTGCGTACTCTGCGCCCGCTTCAATCCAGCGACTCAAGGCATCAATTTCAGCCGACGTGAGTTGTTTTCGGTTAGCGGATGGCGGTGGCATGACTAGTCGTTTATCGGTCGCGCGCAGACGATTTAGCAATTGGCTCGCGCTTGGATCGCCAGGCACAATTGCATAGCCATCGCCACTTTCCAATTCCGCCAACGCTGCCGCACGCAGATCTAAGCGCAAGCCCGACTCATTCGCTTCACTATCGGGGCCGTGACATGTGAAACAGCGATCGGACAATAGAGGAAGAATCTCCGTTTGAAAATCTGGCGGATCAATATTCTCTTGAGGCAGGGACCAAGGTGCGAACAAATGCAGAATCAACACTACGCAATTGAACAGGATGATAGACTTCATCAACGAACTCGAACGATCAATGCTCTGTTTGCCGCCAAGCCAATAGCCAATTTCCATTGGGGCGGAGGCCGGGAATCAAACGAATCAATGCAGCGGGATAGGCATGTAAATTGCCACCCGTTCGACCTACTCTATCTTATACCGAATCCATTCTGGTTCCGACTGGTATTTCCCGTTTGGTTAAACGACGATTCCGCTTTTTCAACGGACATGAATGTAAGCCAGCTAATCTTGACCAAAGGGTTCGTCGATCTAAACGTCGAGTTCAAGCCGCTCTCTGGCCAACCAAGAGGCCATTTCCAATAACGGATTGACGAAGATCGGTGAGTTGCAAATGAAGTCTGAGGGCAATTAGTCTTGAACCTTTTTGTAATCTTCATCCCACTCCTTGACTTGGGGAGTTCCCAATTTTCCTAGCATTTTGGCGATCATCATGGAGACCGCCGCATCCCCGGTAACATTGGCGGTCGTACGGCACATATCGAGTATTCGGTCGACGGCAAAAATAAGGGCTAACCCCTCTGGAGGCACGCCAATCGAAGTCAGCACAATGACCAACATCACCATGCCGGCACCGGGAACTGCCGCCGAACCGATCGAAGCAAGTGTTGCGGTCAGCACGACCGTCAATTGATCGTTGAACGTCAAATCGACTCCCGTTGCTTGTGCAATAAACACGGCGGCTACGGCTTGATACAAGCTGGTTCCGTCCATATTGATGGTTGCCCCGATCGGCAATACAAAACTGGCGACTTCTTCATCGACGCCTAAATGCTCCTGCACGCGTTCCATCGTAACGGGCAATGTCGCTGCACTCGAACTCGTCGAAAAGGCCAACATCTGCGCGGGGGAAATGCCACGAAAGAAGAATAGCGGACTCCTCTTGGTCACAAGCCAGATCAGCGACGGGTAGAAAGCAAAAACAAGGATCGCCAATCCACCAATGACGCACAAAAAATATTGTGCCAGGGCAATGAACATGTCGACCGAAGGATTATCGACCACCAAGGCAGCCAACAAGGCAAACACGCCAAATGGTGCCGCTAAAATAATCAGGTCGATCAATTTGAGCACAATCTCATTCAATCCATCAAAGAAAGCTTTGACAGGTGCGGACTTATCCGGTGATACCAACAACAGTCCGATGCCAAAAAAAATGGCAAAACAGATGACTTGCAGCATGTTGCCGTTATTGGTGGCTGATGCAAATATATTTTCGGGGATCATATCCACCAATGGCTGTAACGGTCCTTTCGCCTTTTGGGCATCGGCCGCATCAATCCGCTTGGCCGCATCGTCGGCAAAATTCTGCTGCAATTGCTCACGCGTTTCCTGCTTCACGCTCAGTCCCGGTCGCACCGCGTTGACAATCAATAGGCCCAGCACGACGGCAAACAAAGTTGTTAACAAATAGATTAATATCGTGCGCACGCCCATCGTCGAAAGCCGCGATAAGTCCTTTAAATCGGAGACGCCCTTAATTAACGAAACGATGATCAACGGGATAGCGATGAGTTTCAGCGAATTGATGAAAATTGTGCCGAACGGCTTTATCCAATTCGTAACCAAATCAGTAAAGCGCGCGTCAACGAACGGGACGCGAATCCCTGATCGATCCAGCCACACGGCGAGAACGCCAACCAGCAACCCTAATGCCATTCCGATTAGAATTCGCCAGTGCAAGTCGAGACGACGTTTCTTTTCCATGTTAAGCACTCATCAAAGGGTACAAGAAGGCGCCGCGCATTGAGATGCGCAGCATGATTTGAACTGGATTGTCGAGAAACGAGTAGCACTGGATCAACTCTCACCGTCGAATGATGACCGACTACAAAAATATAGCGTAATCGATTATGGAGCTTTCACAAAGCATAGAACCGTGCTTGATAGGCGTATGCGCTGCCAGGTTCGTCTCACACTTTGGAAACCTCGCCCAGACATCATCGCCAAGGAATTTTACGAAACCACGGGGCAAAGTCGTGCTCCCGCTCAACATTGCTCCCACCTGTCGAGTAGGCGCAACTTCAAACTGATTGAGAATAGGCAGGTTTTTCTGAGCGTCCTCTCGCGAGAAAAATCGGTGGCGATCAACGTGCAACCCAGTTGTTTCTTCAGCTTAGCCTCAGCCATTGGCGTATGTGCGACACCTGAGCGATTTCAGCTCCCAACGAACGCCTGTGGCTCATAATTTGAACCGTCCAAGATGCATGATTTCATGTCCCGAAGCCCGAACACGAGGACGCACTCAAACCTTCATGCGCGGCGGGAGGACGAGCTGCCAGAGGATGCCCCCACCGAAATCATCTCGTGTCGTCGAGTTCACACGTTGAACGAGATTATTCGGCGAAATGCTTTTTCCATGCCAGCCAATGCTTTTCGAGTAATTGAAGCAGGCGATACACGTCGCCCTTGCTCTTTTCCGTCAATTGCTAGTTAGTTTCCCAATATTTCGCTTTTTCGGACGAATAAGGCAAAAAGTGATATCATTTCGCTATCGAACTGGGCTTCTAAGTGAGAAAATAACAATGATCAAAGAAAGACATTATCGACCGTTTTCGGGTTGGGTTCTGTTAGTCACCACGCTGATAATTTTGCTGGGAAGCATCGGTCTATTCATCCATACCGTAACGAATTCAGACCCTCCCCAGCTCGTTCCACTGATTTCTAGCATCCTGATTTTCTCGGTGGGAGTAGTCATGCTTATTGGCTTTCAAGCCATTGCCCCCAACGAAGCGCGAGTCTTTTTATTATTTGGTGACTACAAAGGTTCGACAACAGATTCCGGGTTCTTCTGGGTGAATCCTTTTTTCTCGAAAAAGAAAATTTCGATGCGAGTACGAAATTTCGAAACTGGATCGAAGACGACACCCGAAACTAAAGACGCAACTGGCAAGGTGATCCAACAAAAGTCTAGATCGTCGGGGCGTCCATCTAAAGTGAATGATCGTGACGGCAATCCGATTGAAATTTCGGCAGTCGTTGTCTGGAAAGTCATCAACACAGCCGAAGCCATGTTCCAGGTTGACGATTACGAAGACTTTGTCGCGGTGCAGAGTGAGGCCGCGCTGCGCAATCTAGCAAGCCGGCATCCTTATGATAGTGACGACCATACCACGTCATTACGAGGTTGTTCCATCGAGATTTCTGAGCAATTGCGGTTGGATATTCAAGACCGGCTACAAACAGCCGGAGTGGAAGTGATCGAGGCGCGTATCAGTCACCTCGCCTATGCACCAGAGATTGCTGCTGCCATGCTTCAGCGGCAGCAGGCCCAAGCCGTTGTGGCCGCCCGCACAAAAATCGTGGAGGGAGCCGTCGGCATGGTGCAGATGGCTTTGGAGCATCTCAAAAGAGACAACATCGTCGACCTGGATGATGAGCGGAAAGTAGCCATGGTGTCCAACTTGCTCGTAGTTTTATGCAGCGATCGCCATACGCAACCCGTTGTGAATACCGGCACGCTACATAACTAACGCTGCTGACTTTCGAACATGCGCTAACTGAGCCGCAAACTACTTATGGCGCGAGAAACCTTTCTCTTACGAACCGATAAACGAACTTTGGATGCACTGCGGCGCTGGGCAGAAGATGAGTTGCGCAGCGTCAATGGGCAACTAGAGTATTTGCTGCGGAAATCGTTACGCGAAGCCGGCAGACTCGATTCAGCAAACAAAAAAGTCCAACAAGATCAAGATGAGGAAACGAACCGTCATTAGGGTTCATCGCAAGATCGAATCTTCGATTACTTTTGTCCTAATTGAAAATAGAAAATATTGGCGTACGATCCAAGTGTAAGCAAACATCGCACGAACGAAACGATCCTGAGTCGAACTCGGGAAATCAGGGCGACCTCGTAGTTTCTAGTACAAGCACCAATTCGTTAAACACGAGCAATCATCTTCGATTGATCGTCTGATCGTCGACCATCCTACCCGATTGGAATAGCCAGCACGTAGGTGCCGCCGGTACCTGCGATTCATGACACCAAATTCTTGACGAATTGTGTGTCTCTCGCCGACTCACTTCAACGGAAAGAGTTTGTTTTGCTGCCTTATTCGATTCACAAGTTGCAAGGCCGCCGGTTCTTTTTTCACAAGCTTTAAGAGCTGCGCTGGTGTCACCAAGAGGCGCGCTGCGGATTGCCGCAAGTCGCCATGGTCAAACATTAGCCAGTCCAAAGCCTCCGCCAGCAGGCCGGGAAAGTCGTCGTGGTTTTCATTAATTGAAAGGCGATGCTGTTTGCAGCGTGATTTCCATAGCTCACTTGAAACCGAGACGCAAGTATTATCGTTGTCCAGCGAGTTCGTTTCTGCGACGAGGGATTCAAGCAATTGCACGGGCGTGCGAAGTTCCAATGCGAGTTTGATGCGAAGACGAAAAATGGCGATTCGACGATTTGTCGCTTGGCTCCGTTCGCTATTTGCTTCCGCAGTTACTCCTGAAGGGACGTGCTTAATGACCACGGCCGTTTCGACCTTGTTGCGGTGCTGTCCTCCTGGCCCACTGCGCCGCGTGAACTTGAAACGACATTGTTTCGTAAATTCATCTAGGGGCAAAGCAGCGGGATGTGTCATCGTTGGATTTGCTCTCGTCACGTAAGAATTCGCGTCAAACGACTGCATTAATTCATTTAGCATAGTAGAAAACTTAGCAACCATCGACGTCCCGCAATAACAAAAAAACAAATCGATTAGGGCGATCTGTCAAGTTTGCAGGCCAAATAGGCCACTCAACAATGTTGCGGCCTGCCGGTTCGGCACCTGCCGCCAGTTATTTAAATTTGACTATGAATGCACTAGAATGCAGGTTGAGCCAGCTACCAATTGGTGAGAATTTGTTCGTGCAGAGTATCTGGAGTCTCATAATGGGGGCCAGCAAGTATGTCTCTGCCGATAATGCTTGATAATCGAGGATTGACATGAATTGCTGTTTTGCACTGACCGGATTGTGGCATAACGAAGTGAATTTCCTCCTGACCTGATAGGTGGCTCGGCCTGGCAGCGATGGATCAGCACAGTGCTTCTACTGGTGAGAATTGGCATGAAGATAGAAGATAATTGACGAGTGATTGCATGGTGCTACAACGACTGGGTCCGTACAAGCTGACGTCCGTGATAGGCCGGGGAGGTATGGGGACCGTTTACCGGGCCTTCCACATGGAGACCGATGAGGTTGTCGCTGTAAAAGCGCTGGCACCTGTTTATTCCTTTGACGAGCATTTTCGTGCCCGGTTCGAAGCTGAGATTGAAACGTTGATTGCTTTGAATCATCCGAACATTGTGCAGATCCGCAGTTACGGGCAAGAAGACGGAAATCTGTATTTTGCCATGGAGTTGGTTGAGGGGTGCAGCCTGTTTCAAAAGCTCAAATCGGGTTACGTTTTCCATTGGAAAGAAGTGCTGTTGATAGCCCGCGATGTCGCCGCAGGTTTGCGACACTCACACGACCGTGGGATCATCCATCGCGACCTGAAACCTGGCAACCTTTTGTTATCGAATGATAATATCGTCAAGATCACCGATTTCGGCATCGCCAAGTCGTTTGGTGGTCCGCAAATGACGGGCGAAGGAAATATTGTCGGCACGATGGACTTTATGGCTCCCGAGCAAGCACAAGGGAAACCAGCAACGGCGCGGAGTGATTTGTATAGCTTAGGGATCGTGATTTACACGTTATTGACTGGTCGTCCACCATTGGCCGCGCAATCCGTCGAAGAGACCTTGGAGAACATTCGTCGGCACAAGATCCCGCGGTTGGACAGCTTGATCGCTGACATACCAACTGCCTTTGCGGACTTGGTTCAGCAATTGGTTCAGAAAGCACCTGAAGATCGTATTGCGACTGCGTTAGCCTTGATTAAACAAATTGATTACCTAACGGAAGAGCTGAAGCTAATCGCTGAGGCAAAGACTTCAATTGTGGAGGAAGCAGAAGACCTTGGAAAGGATGTGGCGGCAAAACGGGAGAACGATTCAACTGTCGTATCAGTTACAAATTCGAAATCGCCCCGCGCATCATCGGCGCCTGCACAGAAGACACAACAATCCGTGCCGCGACAGGTTGAACAACAACTGCCGACGGATAAGCCAGCGTTAGCGAAGAATCGAATTGACGCGCGTCCGGCAGTTGCAAAACAATCCGCGCCTGCCGATGGTGCTGAAAAGTTGATGGGGCAAAAGCAACAGGACAAGCAACCTGTGAAAAGCCGTGCAGTGGTTGCGAGCCACACGGATGCGTCAGCTTCATTGGCCAACGATCCGAAAAAACTCACGGAATCATCATCGCGACCGCATTCCGACTATGGTGCTATCGCCCGCTCAGATTATTTCAATCCGGTTACGGAAGACCTGCGAAAACGCTCTATCGTCGAATCAGAACCCGAAGACAAGTCAGCCAGCATCTGGCCGTTAGCCCTGATGTTCCTACTGGCGGTGGTGTTATTGGTTTCGGGACTCTACTATGCCTTGATTCGCAAGCCTTCTGCGGAGTCTTTACTGGCCGCAATTGATAAGCAAGACCAACGCCTGCACTTGGTGCGCGATGAGATGGAACAGTTTCTTCTGTACTATCCTGATCATGAAAGGCATGCAGAAATTGAACGACTGCAGAAGGAACTTCAGGCAAACGTCTATACGAAATCTCTTGAGCAAAAGACGCGGGACCGTCGCACTGGCGTCGAAAATGAATACTTGGACATACTGCGCGAGCGAGACACCCATACAAAGTTGGCTAGGCTCAATGACTTCATCACGCTGAGAGAAGAATTGGAGTTAAGCGATCGGGATCATGAATGCGTCACGCAAGCCCGGAATTTCGCGCTAAAGCTCCAGCGAGAGCAATCCAAACTATCGTCATTTAATCGGGCGGCGTTAAGCGAAGCAATCCGCCGAGCGCGCGAAACGAAGGACGAACGGGCCGACGATGCGACGCGAATTTTGGAATCTGCAATTCGCCTTTACGATGGGCAAAAGGATGTTGAGGATTTGCTGGCCGAGGCGCGAGAACTACTTGAGGAGATCAACGAACAATGATTGCCGATTCAAGCGAGCGGTAGCTGGCTTCACATCATGTAACAGCGTCTCTAAGAGATGTTGATTCGAGTTTCAGGAAGACTGTGATTTTGTTGTCGGTGCCTTTTGCTCCGAAGCTTAGAATGGATGAAAGTCTTCGCTCGCATCGCAAATGCTGCTTTCCTCAGCGATGCTTTCTCGATGATCACTGACGACGATGACGTTGACTGACTATTTGGAACAGATAAGAAAAGGACGAGGGAAGTAAGATGGACAAAAATCTGCATCGGAAGCACAGGCTTCCGTATTTTGGTATGCGGCTGGCTTTGTCGCTTGGTGTTGTTTTTATTGGGGTCGTTACCGGCCATTCACAAGATCGGCCCGCCGATAATTCAGACGCGATCGCAGTTACAAAATCGCGGGCCGGCGCGACACAAGATGACCCACCACGTCCTCTTCCACCGAAAATTGCTGATGCGAGCGATGAAGGACGTTTGGCAATAGCGGCGATTAAGTTGCCAACGGGTGTAACAGCGACCCTGTTCGCTGCCGAACCCGATGTTGTCAATCCTGTGGCAATCGATGTCGATCATTTGGGCAACGTTTTTGTTTGCGAAAGTTTTCGACAAGCTCGTGGTATCGAAGATAATCGTGATCACCCCGAGTGGTTAATCGATGATTTGTCGGCCACAACGGTTGCTGATCGATTGGCCTACATGCATCAACATTTAGGCGAGAGAATTGCGACCTATAGCGAACACGATGACCGCATCCGGATATTGACGGATACCAATGGTGATGGAACGGCGGACGTAAGCCAGATCTTTGTCGACGGTTTTAATCGCCCTGAAGAGGGTACTGGCGCCGGTGTGTTGCGTATCGGAAATCAAGTGTGGTTCACTTGTATTCCTAATCTGTGGCGGTTCGATCTGCACGACGATGGTTCGATGCACCGGACCAAAGTTCATTCAGGATTTGGCGTCCGATTTGCGTTTCGCGGCCATGATTTGCATGGTCTCACGTTAGGGCCCGATGGGCGACTGTATTTCAGCATCGGCGATCGGGGATATAACGTCAACGAGTCGATTGCTGACCCAGAATCTGGTGCAGTTTTTCGTTGCGAGCTAGATGGCAGCGGCCTCGAAGTTGTCGCAACTGGACTGAGAAATCCTCAAGAGCTTACGTTTGATGATTTCGGAAACTTGTTTACCTGTGATAATAATTCTGACAGCGGCATCGATCAGGCGCGATTGATCCATGTCGTGGAAGGAGCAGACTATGGGTGGCGCATGCAGTACCAGTATATGCCTGATCGGGGTCCCTACATTCGCGAGGGGATATGGGATCCAGAAACTACCAATCGCCCGGCTTACACGGTACCGGCCATTGCTGCTTTAGGGGACGGCCCATCCGGATTGACCTATTATCCTGGGACGGGATGGTCCGACGATTATTTGCACCATTTCTTTGTATGCGACTTTCGCGGGCAGGCTAATAACAGTGGCATTCGTACTTTTACACTGGAACCTGCTGGGGCATCGTTTAAGTTGAATGAAAACCAGAAAGCGATCTGGGGTGTGTTGGCGACCGATGTCGACTTCGGTCCAGATGGACGATTGTATATTGCGGATTGGGTGGAGGGGTGGACTGGACCGGGCAAAGGCCGGATCTATGCGCTTCAACATGAGCGCGCTGCGCATGATCCAGTGGTGGCGGAGGTGGCAAGCATGCTGCGCGAGGGGATGGGGAATCGAACCGACAATGAATTGGCGTCGTTGTTAGGGCATCGCGACCGCCGTATTCGTATGGGAGCACAGTTTGAACTTGCGAAGCGAGAGAAGTTCGATGTGTTCTTGGATGAGTTGGAGCGTGCGAGCAACATTTTTTCACAATTGCATGCCCTGTGGGGTATGGGACAACTGTTGCGAACCGAGTTCCAATTAGCTCAAGAGCAGCGCGAGCGAATGATCCAGACTTTAGATTCCTTGTTCAAGACAAACCAAGCTGATTTGATCGGGCAGGTTTGCCGTTTTGTGGGAGAGAATGGCATCGCCGAATTGGAGGAGCGATTGTTAAGTGCGCTGCGGGACGAGAATGATCAAGTAAAATTTCATGCGGTGATTGCCAGCAGCAAGTTGGCGAGCCCCCAGCAACTTGTGAGAGTCGCGCGATTCATCACGGAGAATTCTCACCGAGATGCGATGCTCGCGCATGCCGGGGTGATGGCCATGTATCACCTTGGTCGACAATTTGAAAAGACATTGCCAGCCGGACAACGCAGGTCAAGTTTCGTCTCCAGCCATCCATACAACCAGGCCATTCGCATGCGGTCAAGTAGCGTGCGGCGGGCATGTATCGTGGCTTTGCGCAAGCAGCGATCGGCTCTTTGTGCCGCCGGAATCGGTGATCCCGATGAAGGCGTGGCCATGGAGGCTGTTTGCGCCGTTTATGACCTGCAGGTTAAAGATGCTTGGGCCAAAGCTTTCGGCGCTCTCAACTCAACGCCGCATCGATCCGCGGCGTTGCTACGCAGGTTGATGCACATCAACTATCGATTGGGTGAAACGCAGAATGCGCTAGTCCTCAGCCAATTCGCCACCAATCCCAAAAATGAATTGGCATTGCGGATCGAAGCCGTCAAGCTTTTGGGGGAATGGGAGACCACAAATCCGATCGACGCCGTCGACGGACGTGTTCATCCGATCCAGCAACGAAGTGTTATGCCAATCAAAATGCTCATGGGCAACATGTGGCCGAAAATCCATGCGCTGGAAGAAGATCTTCAGTTGGAATTCATCCATGCTGCGACGAAGATTCGAGTCCCCACGTTGACCACAGCTTTCACCGAAATTGCCGCGGATGCAGCAAAGGATTCAGCCATAAGAACAGCTGCCTTGAGCGCGGTTGTTGCCAATGAGCCGACGAGTCCTGGTCCGCTCTTGGAAAGCCTGCTGGATGCCGAGGTCCCTGAATTAAGAAGGCTTGCCGTGAGTCTTGTGAGCAAATCTTCGCCCCAGCAAGTGATGCCAGCGATCAAGGCAATGGTCGAGAGCGACTCGACATCAGACCGCCAACATGCCTTTCACCTATTGTCAACAATGTCGGACGAGGAATCGCTTTCGCTGTTGAGTTCTGCGATGGAGAATTATTCATCCATACCAGCCGACACACAATTGGATGTTTATCAAGCGTTGTTATCGCGCCGCGAGGAACTGGGTGACGAGCGAGTTGAACGGTTTTCAACTATACTGGCAGAGCCACCGTTCGGGCTATATCGTCTCACGCTTGTTGGCGGTGATCGTGCGTCGGGCAAGATCGTCTATGAAAAAACGGAATTATCGTGCGTGCGTTGCCACAAGATTGGTTCGATCGGTGGCGACGTCGGCCCGGATCTCACCCGCATCGGGGCAGACAAAGACCGCACCTATTTATTGCGGGCTCTGCTTGATCCTAACGCTGAAATCGCCGAAAATTTTTCGACGGTCTTAATTTTGGATCTGGATGGGCGATCGCATGTGGGAATTGTCCGACATCAAGACGAAGTCAACCTTCACCTGATCGATGACCAAGGAAGAACATCGATCATTCCCAAGAATGAAATTGATGTGATGAAGGAAACGAAGTCGGCGATGCCCGCAGACCTAGTGGATAAAATGTCGTTGCTAGAAGTGCGAGATCTGATTGAGTACTTAGCAAATTTGCGATGATCAAGGTTGAATCTTGAGGATGACATGCTACACAGTCCGAATTCGAGAGCAAATCTATTCACTTGCGCAGAGTGTTCCAAGTCATTCGAACGCGCGGAATCGAAGCACGTCCCGTTCTGCAGCCAGCGCTGCCAACAAATCGATTTGGCCAAGTGGTTGCGCGAGGAGTATGGACTTCCATTTGAAAGTGATGAGAAGGTGGATTTCGAGCAAGAGTGACGGCGGCGCGGGCACGGGGCACCCTTGTCATGCACTTGGCTGCCCGCACAACCGCCTCCCATTAATGCTTGCGAACAAGCGGCTTGTGTGGAACCTTGATCTCGCGTTCCGTTGCTGCGAAGTCGCTATACGAAAACAAGCGTATACCAACGCCATTGTGTTTCCACAACAACGGGTCCACTGAACGAATTAACCGGATCAATGGCTGGTCACACATTCCGCCAACGAGATAGGTTTGCGCGAATCCGAACGTTAACGCAATTGTTTATCCGTCGTGACTACAAACCCACAGCCACTCCGGCTTCACTGTGCCTTTGCGGTGCATCAGCGTTAGCGACCTGGCCATACGGGTGCAAATACGAAGCGGCCCGCGCTTTCTCATGCACCAACTCAATTAAGTCCGCGACTACCGCCAAAGTCGTCGGCCAGCGTCCAGCTCCCAAACCCGTGAATTCGAACCGTTGACCATTCCAAGTCTCGACGATCAAGAGGTTGCTGGCACCTCGACTCTTGCGTAACGAGCGAAGGTCGTCCGCTCCCAAGGAAATCAGGGTCGAGGCGGTTTGCGCGGAGTTCTCTGCCGCTGAGTCGTCATTCAATAACCGCAACTCAATAGCTGCCCGTTCAATTGTCGATGGCCATGGTTCCTGAGCAAATTCTACGGAGAGAACCTGCCTTATTTGCGGGCACTTCGCATGGGGACGCTGTTGGTGATGATGTTCCAACAACTTCGTTAATGTCTTGAGGAATTCGCCTTGTGGCAAGACCTTTTTCAATTCGATTGGGCAACCGATGGCGCGACATATCAAACAAAGTTTCTCCGCAGCGTCCTCACCGTTGATATCCTTAGATGGATCGGCTTCCGCTAAACCCAATTCCTGCGCTAAGGCAATCGCTGCTTGTACAGACTTCCCGCGCTCGATCTGATCAAGGACGAAATTCGTCGTCCCGTTAATGATGCCGATGATTTGTTTGATGGCGGCACGCGAGGCGATCTGCCGGACGAATTCTAAAGCAGGTACGCTTCCGCCGACGGCTGCCGAAGCCAACACGCATGGATTACCAGTCGCCGATTGCGTCAGCGCGACGTCAGGACGTTGAGGAAACTGCAACGAGGAAAGTGACGTTGGATGAAAGTCATGAGGGCCTGAATTGCTTAGAGGCAGACTCGCCAACAAGCTCTTATTCGCGGTGACAACCGATTTTTTGCGTTCTAGTGCTTTTTCGATGGCCAACCGAGCATCATGCAATCCGCCAATCAATTCGACAATCACTTCGCAGTCACTGTCGACGGCTTCGCTCCAGTCCGCTGTGGCGAGTTGCGACAAATGGTCTGGTGGCAATGATTGACCTCGCAAATGTTTGTCCAGGTTTCTTACGGCGACTCGTTTGACGTGGAAATGAGCTGGTAGGCGTTGAACCTGCTCGAAGACTCCCTGCCCCACAGTACCCAAGCCGAGCAGACCCAACGAAATCGGCTTGACGCTGGGACCGGCGGCAAATTCATTTTGAAGACAGCCCACCACTGTTGCGCTGGGGCTGAGCAAACCGGACACCTCAAATTCTAATTCCCGTTCCTGTGCAAATCGAATTGCCTTAGGCTGCAGAATGGAACTATCGAGTTGCAAGGCCGTGTCCCATGTGATCGACAAGTATCTCTGGGGGGCAGTACCTGTCGTCGAATGTTGCGGATCAAATTCATATAACCCATCGACATCCTTGATCAAGCGGCAGCGATCGGCTCCCAAAGCTTCGGCAATAAAAAGTGCCGTAAAATCTGAGCCGCCTCGACCAAGTAAATTCACTTGGCCGGAAATGTCCCGTCCGAGGAATCCTGGGACGACTATGATGGGAATCTCCTGCAATGTGCGAAGAATTTTGTCAGCGTCAAGCTGCAACGGTTCAGCGTCCAGCGGATGGCCACAGGTCGTTAGTCCAATATCGCTCTCCGAATAGACAATATTGGGCACGCCGCATTGATCCAACGTTATGCCCAATTTAGCCGCCGACTCGAGTTCACCACAGCTGACGAATTTGGCGATATGTTGTGGCGTTGCCTGAGGGTATTGGGAAGCCTCGCGAAATAGTTGATCCGTCCGCCCATAAAATGCGGAAACGATCGCCAATACATGATAGCCCTCTCGGTACCAGCGATAAATCTCCTGACTAACCAAAAATAGATCGTCATTTGAACGGATAACAGACCCGCCGAATTTGAGCACGATTATTGGGTTACGGGACATACCACCTCCTTCGACTCGCTTTCGCACGCGATCACTTGAGGATCGAAGCCCAGACGGAAATCTTGAACGTCTGTCAACGGTCGCTCCTGTACAACAGTTTGACAGGAACGTGGCCGCGAAGCACATAGAGCCTGTTCTAAGTCAGCTAAAATATCAATTTCATCTTCCAGGCCCACAGACAGCCGTAACAAGCTGCGCGTAATTCCTGCATCAGCCAATTGTTGCTCGGTCACATCGGCATGCGTCATCGAAGCGGGATGTGTCAACAATGTTTCGATCCCGCCAATGTGCTCGACCAAATTGCAGAGTTGCAGCTTGCCGGAAAATTGTACTGCACGCTCGTAGCCCCCAGTGAGCTCGAAGGAAATGACTCCACCATGTAAAGACTGACCGCGCAAGCATTCGTGTTGCTGCAGCGCCAATGCGTGTTGCGGATGACTTTCCAGACCAGGATAATTCACGGTGATGACTTCCGGATGCTGATCCAGCCAGCGGGCGATGGTCAGCGCCGATTGACTGTGCCGTTCGATACGCAACGGAAGTGTCTTGATGCCGCGAATGGTCAACCAAGCATTCTTCGGTGTTTGGATACTCCCCACGCTTTTGCGCACACGTCGCAACCGGGAGATGAATTGCTCATCCTTACTTGTGATTGCCCCGCCGAGAGCCACCGAGTGTCCCTCAATATGTTTGGTTGTTGAGTAGACGGAAATGTCGGCACCTAACTCCAGCGGCTGTTGCAGAATAGGAGTGAGGAACGTATTGTCGACGGCTAGCGGGATCCCCTTTCGCTTGGCGATTTTCGCGACCTCGGCGATATCGGTCAGCTCTAAGGTGGGGTTGGCTGGCGTTTCTAAAAAAATCAGTGCCGTGCGATCTGTGATCGCTTGCTCGACGTTTGCAGAATCGGTCGAATCAACAAACGTTGCCGAAACACCAAACCGCACCAGCAACTCGTTAAACAAGCGCGTAGTGCCACCATAGATTGAACGGCTCAACACGACATGATCGCCGGATTTCAACAGCGTCAGAAAAAGCGCTGTTTCGGCGGCCAAGCCCGATGAAAAACAAACTGCGGGGGGTGCGTCCTCAAGGCGACCAAGCAAACTTTCCAGTTGATCGACGGTCGGGTTGCTCACTCTTGAGTATGCAAATGCTGGATTGCTGCCAACTTGTTCCTGCACGAATGTTGTGGATTGGTAAACGCTGCCGCCCAGGGGACAGGCCTCGCTATCGGAGGATCGAAAGTGCCTGACAGCTTCTGTCGATCTTTTCCAGGAACTTTCACTGAGTGCCGACGCTGCTGATGGCACGGTCGGCAAATGGTGGTGTTCCGGTTCGGCACCATTGGTGGTGGACGAATGGAACGCGCAATCAGAATTTGTGTGGCTAGTTAATTTGTCTAGCAAGTGAAATTGAGAATCTTGTGACATGTCGCTACCTTCGCGACATCAAGATGGCCAGATTGCTTGGCATCCACGAGATACCGCAGCATTTTTGGTACTTGTTTACCGTTCCAAAGATTGATCTTGGCAGAAAAGTAATGGATCGTCC
>CALMEE010000102.1 GCA_937862885.1 uncultured Planctomycetaceae bacterium | reverse complement strand
CCCAGCCCAATCTGCGCGCTCATTCAATGACGACAGTGCCATTCAGTCCTGACCCATTTGATTACCCGAACTTCTGCGCAGCATGGAAGTCCCTGCGGAGATACGAGTTGGGTAGAATCAACCGCCAAGCGGCTGAAACTGGGATCGTGACTTCGCCCCCGCCGTCGCCCCCGCGTTCACGTTGATGCCGAGTAGGAAAACAATGAGTCCTGACCCATTTGATTACCTCCGAGCGGCAGCTGCCTTGGCATTCCTTTTTTTTCCGCTTGCGCTGCGTTGTTTCGTGCCTGCTCGGCTTTTGGATGCCCGGGCTACAATCTTTTTAGCTGTGCGTTTGCTTGGGCGGGACTCCGCTTGTTTGACAGCCCCCGCTTTTTTGCGTGTCTTTTTTACGCTTGCCGCAGCAGATTTTTTCACCGCAACCTTCTTTTTTGCTGCCATAAATTTAACCAACCTTCCGAAATAGTATTTTGCTCTTCAATCTCGTACGAAGAAGGCCGTTGGCGGCGGATTTCTCCGACATCAGATCCTCCCTGACTCCGATTAGCTTAACACTTAGCCACTTGCCATCCTACCCCGATCGCAGAATCCTGCACAAACATCGCGAATTGCCTGAATTGCTTATTTCCAACAAGCTGACTTGACTCGACTCCGAAATTCATTTACTGGCACCACCAGAAACCTGATATCCATTCGCCATAACGTTTCGGCAAAGTGCCGGGAGAGTGTATTGCATTTTTCGGCACGGATGTTGTGTGGCAGAAGATAAAATTTGAGGTACAAATGCAGGGATCGATTCTCTCAGGATTGCATGCGTTACTAGTTTTTTGGTGGGCAACTCACATCTTAGCTCAAGGCGATGTTTGCTTGGGGAATTCCCCGTTCGAAAGCAACGTTGAACGCTCTGAAAATTCAGATGACGATGCATGGATGTGGGGTTTGGCTAGAAACTCGCACGTTGTTAGTTTGATGGATATTCGACAAGAGCCTATGACCTCAATTACGGACGTCTTAACGGACCAGAACGTGAGCAGCAGTTATAAGGACTTCGTCAATCATGATGATGCGGACAATAGTTTTCGCCTGCCGGAGCGATTGTCATCTAATGGATCCAGAAATGGACGCGAAGCGACGCAGGATTATTCCGCAATCCCCGAACCGATGTTGTTCGATCTAGTTCGTCCGCTCGGTGCAAAGCATGGTGAGATCGAACTGAATACGTTGGCAGTCTTTCCTTGGCGAGCAATAAATCGAGATGTGGAGCGCGATCCGTTTGGATCAGGACAAACCACCCGCGATTTGGGCGGGATTGAATGGGCACCCGAGATCGAATATGCGTTTGCTGATGGATGGGCGATCGAGTTCGAGTTGCCATTTGAAAAAGCGACGCTCGAAGCCTATAAGTTTGCTCTGCAAGGCACGTTCGGCACGGCCTTCGACAATCATTTTATCCATGGCTTTCAAATGATCGTTGAGCCTACGACAAATTGGACGCTGTGGAATTCAACGCTGCTCTACCTGGTCGGCGTACGACTCGATGAGGTATGGAGCGCGTTGCTCATGGTGGGTGGACGCATGAATCTGGCAGGTCCAGATAACGACGCGACCTTCGAAAGACTCTTCAATGCGTCTTTGTTTCGCGAAATCGGTGAGCATGTGGTATTGGGCGTTGAGGTCAACCATGCCGTAGGCAATCGAGGTCGCAATCAAACGATTGTCGTACCTCAAGCCCATCTTGAAATTGGCCGCTTTTGGGAATTGCAATCAGGGATTGGCATGGGGGTGTTTGACGAGGGCTCGGAACAATCGTTTATCATGCGGTTGATCTACGCTCGCTAGGCGCCGCCACGCCCCTCAGTATTCGTCGTAGGAGAACTGCAGCGTCACGACACAAACGCAGATACTTATCAGCAGATACTTTTAACGCGATCAGTAAATTTAGCGATGAGTGTCACACCCGTAACGCTGGCAAACACTTGTGGTTGTTTTCCTGGAGTGGGAACAACTTTTCTTCTCTTCGGTTATAGGCGGCACAGTCCAGGTGTGCGGTTTGAGTTGCATCCGTCACTCAAAGTATCAATAATTTATGCACACAAACGTGACGAATGGCTAAAGGGAAGATTGTAATGAACTCTAGACCACCCCGTTATGGTGAGCCTGCCCCATACTTTGAGTGTCGTTCACCGGTGAATCCCAATTTTCATTTCGATACAGTGGCTGGGCGCTACCTCGTGTTGTGTTTCTATGGATCGTCGTTGACACCGATCGCACGTGAAACACTCAATGCATTCTTGTCCGTTGGCCATCGATTTGATGACGTTGACCGGGCCTTTTTTGCGGTCAGCACGGATGAAGGCGATGAAGCAGAGGCGCGCGTGCGTGAACACTTGCCCGGCTTGCATTTGCTTTGGGATTTTGACCAGCGCGTGAGTCGCTTATTCGGCTGTTTCGACCAACAGTTCGGACCTGGATTCCAACCGCAAACGTTTGTTTTGGACGAGCGACTGCGAGTTGTGGCGCGATTGCCTTTTGCCGACACAGGCGCACAACACGTGGAGCAGGTTCTTTCCGTTTTGAATGCACTTCCTGACTTTGCACCCCCTGCACGCGGCGGAGTTCCGGCACCGGTATTGGTGGTCCCGCGTATTTTCGAACCCAAGCTATGCCAGGCGCTGATCGACTATTACGAAACGTCTGGAGGAGAAGAGTCTGGCTTCGTTCGCGATGTGGAGGGCAAGACCGTGGTCGTTCACGACTTTCATCACAAGCGACGTCGTGACCAAGAAATTCTGGATGAACAATTACGCGAAGCCTGTGTTCATCGCTTGCACGATCGATTGGTACCCGAAATAAAAAAGGCTTTTCAGTTCCAGGCCACACGCATTGAGCGCTACATTGTCGCCTGTTACGAAAGTCAAACCGGAGGCCATTTTCGTGCGCATCGAGATAACACCACCAAAGGGACCGCGCACCGAAAATTCGCCGTATCACTCAATCTGAACACCGGTCAATATCAGGGTGGGCAGGTTTGGTTTCCCGAATTCGGTCGCCAAGTCTATGAAGCCCCCGCCGGTGGAGCAGTTGTATTTTCATGTTCCCTATTGCATGAAGCCACACCAGTCACCGCTGGTAAGCGGTACGTGTTCCTACCATTTCTGTACGACGATGAGGGGGCAAAGATTCGAGAGCAAAACGCCAAGTTTGTTAATTTGAAGCAAAGCAAAACTACCGCTGCAAGTGGCAAGCCAAAGGGCTGACTTGAATGGTCAAGTACACCGCGATGCTAGATACGCCGCGATGTTGGACTCTGCGAAAGCGGGTTGAAAACTATTTGTGCGTCATTGAGGACAATGTCCGAATGGCTATCGTACAGTTGGTATCAACTGGCTCGTGCCTGTCGCTGGTCTCGTTTTCGGCCATCGACGGCAATCGTGGTCGATGTCCATCCAACTTTCGGCCGGGGAGTGCGAGGCCCAATTCATACAGCAGTTCAATGAATACAAGCTCCATTTTAGAATTCCCTACCCGCGTTCTGCTGGACATCCAACAGGATCTGCAAAACGCCAGATGGTACTCGTTGCGTAGCACAATCCACTTCGTTGTAAATGTTTACGGCACTACAATATCGTGTTAATTTCTAAGGAACTTTCGTCGCAATATTTAACAAATCAACGGTTAAGATCGACGAATTGCTGGGGTTTGGGCCAATATTTCTCTTCGTTTGAAATGCACGTTTTCCATTGCATGCGTTGTAGCGTATTTGCTAAACGCGCGCGGTTAGATTATGCTCGATGCCATCGGTGGCAATCACAGTATCGTCGTCCATTGACGGTCACCGCCGCACATTTTTACTTCATTGGCTTATGGCAAAAGGAGAACGACATCTATGATTAAAACACTGTTCACAACGTTGGTAATCATGACCTTGGTAATGGGTCAAAACGGCTATGCAGATATTGTTGTTTATGAACTCTCAGGAGAACCCGGAAATCAGGTGTCTACTGCGGGAACGCCAGCGGCAAACGCCACTGCCGCTGACTTGACACGCGGTGCAGGGTTGACTGGGAATGCCGGCCTGAATTCGTTGAACTCTGTCGGTTGGAACACGCTCGACGCTACTGACTTTGTAAGCTTCGGCTTCACCGTCGATGCGGGTTACTTTGCAAATCTTGGCGATATAACTTTTACTGGCCGCTCGTCGAACACTGGTCCCGGTACATTAGCCATTCGGTCGAGTCTTGATGGTTTTGCCAGCAACTTATTTACGTTTACGCAAACGGGGACGACTGACACTCAAGTAAACTACGATGCCTCGGGATTGGGGCCGGTGACTGGTGCACTCGAATTTCGCATTTTTTCCTTGAACAATACGTCAGCAAATGGTGGCACGGTTGGAACTGCTGGGACGTGGAGAGTGGGATCCGCGAATGTGGGTTCGACGACTCAGTTAACCATCGGAGGAAATATTGTCGCTATTCCTGAACCAACGAGTGCTGGCTTGATTGGTTTGGTGTTTGTGGCCGGTGCGTTGACACGCCGCCGTCAGCGCTGATTTACAAAGGTATTGGCTAAGATTTTTTAGTCCATTCGACTTAAGCGTACTGGAAAGCCTGCGAAAAACTCGCAGGCTTTTTTGTTATACACGTACGACTCCTCCAGTCTGATTAATTGTAACCGTTCAAGCTACGTCACGGGGAGTCACCTCTCAGGACTTTTTCGGTTCGATCAACGTAATTCCGCTCATCGTTTAACCGCATGCTCAACTGGCCGTGTTTCCACAATTTAAACGTAACGCGGGGCGTTGCCCTCGCGGTCAAACGAAATAACGTGAACGGTTACGATTAATTTTTATCAACAGATTATCAACGAGTTTGCCGATCGCGCCACGTGGGTAAACTTCAATCCATCATGAAAAATTAGAGCAAGTGGATTCAAGCCTGTACGTCGATATTCTCTTCGCTATGCTTAGGCGCATCAGCAATCAAGCAAAGTGGAAGATTCGTTTCGAGCTTTGGATTTTCGGGTTGCTGTAAGTACGTGTTGTGAAAATCGTTGTCTTGTGGCTCCAGCCGTCAGATAATCACGCGAATCAATCCTGTATCTAAATCGATCTGCGTGGGGTGCCGTGGCCATTCATAGAACGCCAATTTTCTCAATGCAGCGGCTAATGCAAAAACTCATCGCACAACGGGAGGAAGGGAACCACCATGAAATACGGTTTAGCCAAGCGCTACGCAAAATCTCATCAATCGCGCACGTGCCTGATGGGCGCGGATCGTTCGCGCCTCTTGACGGAAGTCGATGAGGCCGAAACTGAGTTCACTCTTGCGCCAGGACAATTCGCAACGGTCTCTGAGGAATCATCCAACTATTTGTTTCAATGGCACGAGTTGGTCAGCCGCACGAATTGGGAAAAAGGCAAGATCATTTGCGAGTGGCGAAATAGCGTCTGCCGAGCGCATCCAGAGGTCAAAGCAGTGTCGGATCGTGCATGGAGTGAGCTAATTGGTGGAATTACGGCCGAGCATGTTGGGCGGCTGCGCCGCACGTTCGAGCGGTTTGGCGAAGTCTACCAAAAATACAATGGACTACGTTGGACGCATTTCATGGTTGCTGTGTCGTGGCCCGATGCGGAAATGTGGTTAGAGGGTGCGTCTCAAGCGGATTGGACGGTCGAACAGATGCGTAGCCGCCGTTGGGAGACCATGGGAGGCTTAGCCAGCGAGCGGCCTGATGACAAAGACATCATCGCTGAGGAGATCCCGTCTGCTGATGCCGAAATGCCGATTGAATCGAACGCGTTTCAACAATATTCTGGCGATGCGATCTCTGGTCCAATTTTAGAAGGCCCTGATTGGGGAGACAGTGATATCGCAAATACGGGAGCCGCACGCAATGCAAACGACGCGATCGAAAAAATTTTACAACGTGTTCCCCATGAACTGGCCAACGCCATCGAAAGTTTGAGTACACTGATAAGAACGTACCATGACCGGAAATGGTCTGGCGTGAACCGCAGCGATGCGCTAAAACTCTTGAACTATTTAAAGGATCTGGTTCGTAACGAGTCGTAATCGCTCTCAAATTGAAAGCAAACATCATGGCCGTCAATTCACCCTTAAATCGCAAACTGAGAATGGCATTAGTTGGTGGCGGGCAAGGCTCGTTTATTGGCCGAGTTCATTCGATCGCCGCCTGTTTAGACAATCGCGCGGAATTAGTGGCCGGTGCATTGTCATCGAATCCGGAACGCGCTAAGGCTTCTGCCGGCGACTATGCCATTGCGGCGGAACGAGCTTATGGATCGTATCAGGAATTGATCGAGGCTGAGTCAACGCGCGAAGATAAGGTCGACTTCATTTCAATCGCGACTCCGAACCATACTCATTTTGAAATCGCTAACGCGGCGGTGACCGCTGGCTTCAATGTTGTCTGTGATAAGCCGCTGACGTTTGATCTCGCGCAAGCCGAAGCGTTGGCGGAAGCAGTAACCAAGAGCGGCGTTGTGTTCGCCGTAACGCACAACTACACGGGGTACCCGCTTGTTCGTTTGGCGCGCGAAATGATCCAAGCGGGGGAACTGGGGGAAATACAGGCCGCGCGAGCATTCTATATCCAAGGATGGTTGCGAACACGGTTGGAGGAAAGTGAGCAGAAGCAAGCAGCGTGGAGAACCGATCCGGCGCGTAGCGGAGCAGCGGGCTGCTTCGGCGATATCGCAACTCACGCCTATAACTTGATGAGGTTCATGACCGGCATGGTCCCGGCGGAAATCTCGGCCAACTTGAGAACGTTCGAAAGTGGGCGGCTATTGGATGATTACGGCACGGCCGTAATTCGATTTGACAACGGCGGGTTGGGCACGGTGACGGCATCGCAGATCAGCCATGGACGGGAGAATGATTTGTTCATCGAGATCGATGGCACCAAAGGATCCTTGTCGTGGCGCCAAGAGAACCCGAACGAAATGATTGTGCGGCAAAATGGTCGCCCGCACCAGATTTACACACGTGACCCGAATGCACCTTTTTTTACGGCAACGGCTTCCGCGGCGTGCCGACTCCCCAGCGGGCATCCCGAGGCCTTCTTTGAGGCCTTCGCGAATATCTACACCGCTGCATTTGACGACATTATTCGGCGGTCTAGCCGAGAATCCATTGATCCGAGCAACTCGATTTATCCAAACATCAATGACGGCGTTGAAGGGATGTACTTCATCCAGCAATCTGTACTGAGCAGCCAACAGAACGCAATGTGGTTGCCGCTTAGGCATCGGCTGGCTCGCTAATGCAATCTGCGAAATCGTCGTCCGTTCGCGAAGTGTGTACTTGGATGGCAGATTCTGCACGTCTAAAATAGAAAGAACATCAGGTGACGTCCGTCGTACTGTTTGCGATCCCAATCCGTCAACTTGTCATTCTAGCTTTAATTCGGAAATCGAAAGATGTCTACTGCCGCCGCTCCGGTTCCTGCTCCAGTCGCCACGAAGACCCGCATTATTATTCTCGACGATATTGCCGACGAGGGGTTAGCTTTGCTCAACGCGGCGCCAGGAATTGAATTCGATATTCGCACGGGACTCAAAGGCGAAGATCTGCGTCGCGCGTTGGCCGAATATGACGGTGCCGTTTGCCGTAGCGGTGTGAAAATCACTGCTGAGTCGTTAGAAGGAAATCGTCGGCTCAGGGCGATCGTGCGTGCTGGAGTTGGTACAGACAATATTGACAAATCAGCGGCAACGCGGTTGGGGATTATTGTCATGAACACTCCAGATGGCAATACCGTGAGCACGGCGGAACTAACGATGGCGTTAATCCTTGGGTTATCGCGCAAGCTGGCTCCGGCCTTTGCGAGCCTGCAGGCTGGCAAATGGGACCGCAAGAGCTTCCAAGGAACACAATTGTCGGGCAAGAAGATCGGCGTGATCGGTCTGGGAAGAATTGGAGTTGCCGTGGCGAAGCGCTGCTTGGCCTTTGGAATGGAAGTGATTGGTTACGATCCATTTCTTTCCGCAGATAAGGCGAGTGAACTAGGAATCACCAAAGTGGAAACCGTCGATGAGTTGGTTCCGCTAATCGATTACCTCACCGTGCATACTCCGCTGACGCCAGAGACCAAGCACTTGATTGGCGCAGCGCAGATCGAACGAATGAAACAAGGAGTTCGCATGATAAATTGTGCCCGCGGGGGGATTTATGATGAAGCTGCATTGGTCGAGGGTTTGCGGTCGGGCAAACTGGGGGGCGTGGCACTGGACGTCTACAGCGAGGAACCGTGTACCGATAGCCCGTTATTTTCCATGCCCAATGTATTGTGCACGCCCCATTTAGGCGCAAGCACGGACGAAGCACAGATTGAAGTGGCCGTCGAAGCCGTTGATTTGTTGATAAAGTATTTGACGACAGGTGAAATTCGCTCGGCCGTCAATGCATTATCCCTCGATCCTCAGACTTTGTCGCAGATGCGCGGCTATTTGGATGTGGCTTATCGCCTAGGGGCCTTTGTCGGGCAATGGCATGGCGGTACCCTAGATTCCTGCGAACTGGATATGGAAGGGGAAATCTCTTCGCGCGACACGCGCATCTTGGTTTCCTCATTTTGTGCCGGTTTAATAGGGGACAAAATTGAAGGGGCCAATATCGTCAACGCAGAAATGCTCTGTCGCGAACGAGGTATCGAGATCGTGCATCGCACGCAGAATACTCCCGGTTCTTTTAGCAGCGTAATTGGCGCCAAAGTTTCGGGTGAAGGCCGATCGCTGCAAGCGGCCGCGACGCTATTCGGAAAATCAATGCCTCGCTTAGTGCGTCTCGGTGAGTTCCGGACCGACGCCTGTATGGACGGTGTTTTGCTTATTTTTAGCCATACGGATCAACCTGGCATCATCGGCTATGTGGGACAAATTCTGGCCGAACAAGACGTAAACATCACGCAAATGGTCGTGGCGCGAGATCGCGCTGCGGGCGCTCAGGCTATTGGCGTCTTGTCCTTGGACAATTCGGTTAATGACGAAGCCTTGAAAAAAATCATGCAGCACGCGGCCGTCGATTCAGCGAAGCTTGTCGTATTGCCACCGGCTGGGAAAATGCCGGACTGGCTGTCTTAAGATCGTGGTCGGCCAAAAACCCTTGTTTTTAAAGAAAACGCCTTTTAATCTTCATTGCTTCTTAATAATACGATGAGGGTTCTCTTCATAATCTTGCCTTAGATTAGCCCGGCATGAAAGTCGTTGTTCCATCGCCAATTTGCGGTGAGGCTTTTCGGAAAACTATCTACTGCGCAAAGGGAGTTTATGAAGAGAAATCTTACAAGGAATCAAGGATTTACCTTGATTGAATTGCTGGTGGTCATCGCCGTTATCGGCATTTTGATGGCCATGTTGATGCCTGCGGTCCAGCAGGTACGGGAAGCATCTCGACGTACCGATTGCTTGAATCGAATTCGTCAATTGGGCATTGCTTTACACGGATTTGAAGGCGCTCACAAACGCTTTCCAGCCAGTCGAACTCAGCATCCTGGTCCTCCGCCGGTCAATACCATTGCCCCACCATCAACTCGCACGAACGCTCCACCAAGTCAGCGGTCGGCATATCAATCGTGGTCGACATTGATTTTGCCTTATATCGAGCAAGACAACGTCAAGAGGATTTTCAATTACCAACAACCATGGTTCAGTTTTGCGAACGAAGCGGCCGTAAGCGTGCAGCAGCCTCTGTTCCTCTGCCCATCGGCACCTGGTGAAAATCGTACGGACCCCTATTGGATCATTGGTGCTGCGGCTGGTGACTATGGTTCGCTTAACGAAGTGCGTGCGAATGTATTCCTAGACGCTGGTGTAAATCCAGCTCCACCAACCAGAGCCCAGCAAGGTGCTTTAGAGCGATATCGGCGAACATCTGTCCGCGATATCACTGACGGATTGTCAAACACCATCATGTTGGCTGAAGCAGCCGGCCATCCAGAGGTTTGGACCAGCCAAGGCTTGATGACGAATGCTATGTGGGCCATATACCAAGTCAGTGGCGGCGGTAAGGTTGCACTTCACAACGGACAATTTGTCGTGTCGGATGGTTGCGGTTGGGCCGACCCAGATTGCGGCTTTAGTGTTGACGGTGCCTCTTTCGATGGCTTGACCCATCAAGGTCCGCGGCTCATCAACGCGATCAACGCGAGCGAGATTTTTGCGTTCCATCAGGGCGGAGCCTCATTCCTGTACTGTGATGGCGCTACTCGTTTCATCAACGAAAACGTCGATAACCGATCGTTTATTTTTCAGATCACGAAAGCTGGCGGCGAGATTGTCACGGTTGAATTTTAATTGTTCCCCTTCAAAACAGATTTGTTGATGCGTGAACAATATTCTTGATCAATGCCTGGGTGTCGAACGCTAGATTGGATGTGTTCGACACCTTTTTTGTTGTGCACCTGACTCTCAGGCGACATAGTGAGCCGAAGTTGCTCGGTAATATTGATGTGTGCCGCGACGCGATTCGGTAGAGTTTCGCAACCATGACTGGGGACTGATCCTGGCACAGGTCACAGCTATAGGGTCTGAGGCTTTGGTTAAGTATGTGACCTTTGTAACGTATTGTTATTTCCATCATTTGGAAAAGGGGGGAGTTCTAAATGTCAATGAGCTTACGACATTGGTTCGATTATTTAGTTGTTCTATTCATTTGTGGCCTGAACCATTCATGGGTGGCCTGTCAGGAGTCATCAGATACGTCGTCGCTTGCATTCGCTGAGTCGGTTGCTGACGCCAAGTTGATCGCAATCGGCAAAGTTCCGGGAACGTTGCGCGATCTTTCGGGCCTTAATCAACAACGATCAGATGGCGCGGCAGTAGACCAATTCGGCGGTTTTTCTGGAATTGAATGGGCTGGAGGCAATCGATATCTGGTCGTCCCTGACCGTGGTTTCGATATTGAGTCTGATAGCTATTGGTGTCGCTTCCATGAGATCGATATTGATATTGATTTTGCCAATGGCACCGCCGAGATCGTGTTGCATCAATCGGTATTACTGACTGATGAACGAGGCAATCGTTACCCTGGGGAAGGCAAATGGCTGTCGCCTAGTAAAAACCGAGCACATCGTCTCGATCCGGAGGGCATCCGTCTTGATGTTGATGGAAACATCATCATCTGTGATGAATACGGCCCCTATCTGCTGAAATTCAATCGCCAAGGAAAATTACTTACAACACTTCCAGTCCCCGCCAACTTTGAAATACAAACTCCTCATGCGAAAGGCAGTCAAGAGGACGAAGAAAACAAGCAGGGACGACGCTCTAATCGTGGCCTGGAAGGTGTGGCCATAACCCCCAGCGGTAAGTTTTTGGTAGGCCTAATGCAGAGCCCGCTAATTCAGGATTCTGGTCGTGATGAAAATGGCAAATTCCATGGTCGAAATGTTCGGTTGTTGAAGCTCGACCTACAAACGGGACAGCAACAACAGTTCGTTTACGAACTTGAAGATGATAGTCACAAGCTGCAAGAACTTCTTGCCATTAATGAAAACGAATTCTTGGTTGCAGAGCAGGACGGAGATGGTGGTCTAAAAACAAAGTTTAAGAAGTTAATCCGTATCGATCTCAGCCAAGCAACACCTCTACCGGAGGGAACTTTACTCCCTCCGGTTGGATTACCAAATGCCGTGATTGCCGTGGAAAAATCTGTCTATTTGGATCTGCTTAGCGATGAGTTTGGCCTGGCGAACGAAACCATGCCAGACAAGATTGAAGGCTTGAGTTGGGGACCTTGGCTGGATGACAATCGCCGCGTTCTGGTGGTTGCCTCTGACAATGATTTCAGTCTTGAGAATCCCACGTACCTTTTTCTTTTCTCAGTGAGTGCGGCAAAGGTCACGACTGATTAGTTCGAACCGTCACTTAACGTCGAGTCGATGCGACAAGCATTTATATACACGGCAAATCCGAATCAACTGGTACTTCGCTCACCAACTTCCGCAAAAGAGCGTTTTGGCTTAATCTGAATTGTCTGACCAGTAACGGCAACTAGGATACGCGAGAAAACCACGTTCGTTATCGAATTGCATTGGTGTTCATAGGTCGGCGAACTGGAGTGGTTGTTGGACCACGGCTAGGTAGCGTAGATGCGGCACGGCGCGGTAATGTCGATTCGCGCGTCTTCCCACGATCCGGTAATGTGGTAACAGGCCGATTTGGTAAAGTGCTTCTCAATCGCCTTGGTAAAGTTGAACTGTTTTGACGATTGTCGTCGAGGTCCGGAAAAAAATCTTGCGCCGACCGAGAGTTGGGGTTAGACAAACTTTTCCGCTCCGCTTCCGAATGCGATCCTTTCCAGTCAGCTACGGGCACTCCCGTTTCGTAACTGTCACCCAAACAACCGCATGTTGCGAAGACCAGGACGCACATTGCTGACCAGGGTAATTGCCATTTGCACATTTCTGTTTTCACCTTCTATTTTCCGAAAAATCTTCGACTTGACCGAGCATAGTCTTGTTTCTTCGGTTTGAACATCTCAATTTTAGCAGCCTGAATCTGCTTTTGCACGAAGTCGTCAATAATCGCATAATGCGCGCTGTCCGCACGACCCTTATAGCTTCGTCTAGCGAAACGACCCGAAAAATTGTCAGAATAAGGAGCTTGCCGACCAACGGTTAAACGGCTCATGACATTCAAGCAAGGTAACACGGCATCCGATATCGAAGAGTGACCATTCAGTCAATTTGGTGGGGCGTCCGATCCCACCAAACCGTTAGTGCAATTCGGTAGGGTACGCGTGAGTCAGCGGATGATTCAGCCGGCACTAGCTTTTACAGGTGAGAACTTTGGCATCAGGCCTGAAAATTTTCAACTTCACAAGACATGTTCAATTGGGAAGTCGCGAGCGTCGCGAATTCCAATCTAGCCGGGCCCGGTAAAACCGCCATTGACGGATCCGGATCAAGCAATCTGGTATCACGTGATTGGCAGACAGTTGAAAAGTAACAAAGTTCCAATCGTAGGAGACGAGTCTCAATGAAATCAAAGGTAATTTTAGTAGCGATCATTGCAAGCATGGCGATCTGTGCAGACAGTTATGCCAAAGATGGCTTGTTTGGTCGCATGGTTGGAAGAGGTTGTTGTGGCGACCAAGCTGCATCGTGCTGCGATACGCCCAGCCATGCAGGCTGCTGCGATCTGTTAGATGTCAGCTTTAGAATCAGAATCGGTGTTCCCAAGTTGGGTGGATGTGGCGGATGTGGTCATGGCCTGGGATGTGGTCATGGACACAGACATTGCGGTGGCTTCGGTGGATGCGGCGGATGCGGCGGATGCGGCCATGCTCATCAATGCTGTGATTCCGGCAATCGCGGCTTGCTGAGCCGGTTTGGTGGCTGGGGCTGTGGTTGCGGTTGTGGAAGTAGCCACAACGATTGCGATGGCTGTGGCGATTACGGTTGTGGCTATCGTCGTCCTGCCCTTTGCATTCCTCGCTTAGGCATCCTCGATCGTCTGCGTTGCGCAGGTGGCTGCTTGGTCCGACCAAATTGTGGCTGCAACGGACATGATTACGGTTGTGATGGCTGTGGGCATGGCAACTACCATGATTGTGGTTGCAGCAACGGCGTGTACGGTTGGGGCGGCCTACGCCAACGTGGTTGGGGCGCTGGTTGGGGATGCAATTGCGGTTGTGGTCAAAGCCATAACAATTGCGGATGCAACGGCGGGCATCAAGGCGGACACGAAGTATACCAAAATGGCGGACAAGGGGATGGACATATCGACGCGCCACATGAAGCTGCTCCAGCCGAAGGTTCGACCACCTATCGCATGACGCCAGCTCCCAATGTTGACCCAAGCGCATTCGTTATTCCAAATCGACGCTCGACAACAGGTCGCTAATTTAGATTAGGCCACCTGACTTTCGATAAACGTTTGATCAAAACGATCTGGCCAGCGTTCCTAGGAATGCTGGCCGGTTTTGTTTCTTGCCCCATGAATTCTGTTGGCTTAACCGCAGGTTACTCTAGCTCGGGCAATTCGTAGCGGATGGGCGAGGCTTTCTGCAGGTCGAATTCCTTTCGACTCATGGCCAAATAGTGGTGCCCAATATCGATCTGCTCGCCAGCCCAGACTCGATTTCCATGTTGATCAATGCGCGCGTTCATGGTGGCCTTTTTACCGCTGTGACAGATCGTTTTGATTTCGATAAGCTCCTCAGCCCAAGCCAACAGATACTTGCTGCCTTCAAACGGCTCACCACGGAAATCGGTACGGATGCCATAGCACAAGACCGGAATTCCTAACCGATCACAAATTAACGTTAATTGCAGGACTTGTTTTGGAGACAGAAATTGCGCTTCATCAATAAGCACGCAGTGTATCGGCGTTTCTCGGCGCTTTGTGGCAACCATCAAGAATAAGTCATCTTCTGACTGGAAAATCATGGCAGGATGCGATAAGCCAATTCGCGATGAGATTCTGCCCACACCACTACGGTGGTCAAGCGCCGGCGTAAACAGCAAAGTATTCATTCCGCGTTCACGATAGTTGTGGGCCGATTGAAGTAAGGTCGTGCTCTTGCCAGCATTCATTGCTGAGTAGTAGAAGTATAATTTTGCCATCGTGGGTCGATTCACTAAGTAAATAGAGGAAAAACTAGATTCCCCTATGCGCCTTCGGTTTCCAAGAATTTAATTCGCAAAAGCGAACTAAAGCAACCCACCAAGAAAATAAATTTGTCGCACCTTCTCCGTCATTCGTGGTTTATCAATCTTGATCGTGAATGTGCAGACTTGGATAGGTTGGACAGGGTGCTGTTCAACTTTTGTAGGGATTTGTTAGGCTGAGGGTTTGGCAAAACTGGCGTTTGATGTACCGAGGCTAGGACCATGGCTAAATTGTCGGATTACTTGCACACCGCAGAAGCAGCCGAGTATCGGCGTACATCACAATACGATTCGCAGTTGGCCTGCCCGTGGTGATATCCCGATGCACCGGAACCCCATGAACGGCTATCAATTGTTCAAGCGAACAGACTTGGACAAGCTGCTTAAGAAGGCGGCGAAGCCGGTTAAACCGAAATAGCTCTTAATTGCCCACTCCAACCGTTGCCTGCATCGACAGTCAAACAGCGAAGACTTCTGATCAAGGAAGAGAGGTGGTTATGATGGTGGCAAACGTGCAAATGGCCGGAAAAGGCACATTGTTACCGATGTTTTAGGCTTGATTCTTCTGGTTACTGTGACCGCCACAAACATTCACGACGCGGTTGCCGCTGATCCGCTATTGCATAATTTGAATCAACAGCATCCCAGCATTGAACTGGTACACACGGACCCGGGTTATCGAGGTGAGGTAGTCAAGATGGTGGATCAAGGGCTTCATTTTGAGCTCAACTTTTAAGCAAGTCCGAAGGTATGAAAGGCTTCCATCCGTTGCTCCAAAGGGATGTCGTCGAGAGAATTTTTTCTTGGTTCAATCGCTACCAGAGGATAAATCGAGACGTTGAACGAACGACTGTCTCCAGTGAAACAATGATCAAGATTTCGCAAATCAATTTGAAGCTCAATCGACTGGGCACCGAAAAAAGCGGAACCCCCGTTTCGATAGGCAAACCGTCGGGCTTGATTTTCTGATAGCTTCTACCTGTTTCGTTGGTTGGCGCCGTACGGTGCAAGGTGCTTTAATTTGGCGTCGCGAGCCGGTATACTGAACTCAATTCATCGACTTGCCTGAAACCGATGCCTCGACATTTCCTTCACCGACAGCGCTACATCGGGATTGCAGATGCCCACCAAAGAAAAAGAATGGTCAGATATCGAGCCCATCGTAAATTGGGAACAAGCGATGGCTTTGGCTTATCGGTACGCCGGATCGGTAATGCGCAAAACCGGGTATTGTGGGCATTCCACCATGCGACAGCCACGTTCTGACGTGATTGATGATATCGTTCAATTGGCGCTTTTACAGTTGGTTAGCACTTGGTCGACCCGCCCGCACTATTGTTCATTTGGAACTTGGCTGTTTATCAACGTTCGCGGCGCTGTCACCACAATTACACGTAATCGACGAAGAATCGATGGAACCAAGTCCACCGTTGGCGAACTCGAGCGGTTCGCGGTCCAAAATTCGGACAGCTACCGCGACGGGACGGCCGAATACACCGAATTGGAACAGCACATCTGCGATGGGGTCGCGGCGTTAAATGAAACGCTTCAGCTGCCGTTCAGAATGCGGGTATTCGAGGGTAAATCGGCGAAGGAGATCGCGGGAATTCTCGGTGTCACTCCGGCCGCCGTGGACATGCGTATTCACCGCGCGCGTGAGCAACTCGCAGGCTACCTTTACGGTTTGGGATACGTTTGTCCTTGGAACGAATCACCTGCGTCCCCCCCCCCCGGGAAAATAGCCTACCAACGCGGTGTATCGTGCTGGTGCGCAACAATGGCGGTCTGAACACACACGAAGACGTCATTGCGCAACCAACACAATCATGGAGTGTCATGATCGAGTTTGCCGCAATCAGAGAGGTGCATCGCTTTCCTGTTGCGTTGCGTATATTTCATGGTTTCGCGATTGTTTTATGTGGGTCCTTCGTTCGTTCGCGGCCCTGCATGCACCGACCGATGGGTTAAAGCCGCGTGTCCGTTGTCCCTCGACATCATTCCGTGGCATTGGTCCTTAGGTCATGTTTTTTACGGTTAATGGCCTCTCGGAAAGGAATTTTACAAAAATTGGGTATTCAGCGGAAATTCCCGTTAGAATGGCAGTCTTCAGCGCCTTAATAAAAATAGCGATCCAATATTTTGCGTTAACCAATCAGAGTTAAACAAAGGACTGGTTGGGTTTTACGCAACTGCCGTTATTTATCAAACGGAAAACCACTTGGATTTTTGATGTTTTTGGCAAGAGCGGGCAGTAGCACACCCTATTGCGTATTTAAAGAGGATGAAGAGTTTGATTACTCGCCCTGTGTCGGATATCCTGGATGCGATGGCCATTGGCGGCATGAAAGAATGCCCTCATTTGGTTTGCCAGTTTATGTTTTAGAAAATCAGGAACGTTGTAAGGCAAACAATGCTCTGTGCAATCCCAGGGATTCCTTTGAAATTGTAGCGTCGGTGTATGAGGAAACTTGTCTTCAATTTGGCCCGACGGATTAGTCGGTTGATAACTCGGCTTGGCCATGAATAGCCATGGACGAGAATAGCCATGAACGATTGGGCGTCGTTATAGGGTCATTGGTTTAATGATGTGTCTCTCGTACCGAATAAACTCTGTATCATCGTTGCGAATTGCCGTTTGCCGTGTTTCCTTCGTAGTCTGGCTATGCACAGGTAACATATACGGGGTGATTTCGTCGGCACTCGGTCCGACCATCCCAATTGTGTTTTTTTCATTTGTGCCACCATCGGTGGTCAACGCTCTGTGTGCCCGGTCAGATTGGGCAAATGCAAACTCAGTTTGTGGTAGTCAAAACGTTTCAGGGAGAGAACTGCGGGGACTGCATAGTGAGCGATTTGTTCGAGATCGTTCAGCGGATGAACACGACTACCTCAAATATCTGTCGACGATAAGGGAGAAGTATGTCATCGAAACGGAGCGCCAGTTGACCGAACCATCCACCGGAAAAACCCTGGCGATCGAGCACGAGTTGTTTTTTTTCGATGTTGGCAATCAAATATGGCGAGCGGAGCAACGTCGTTGGATTCCTTCCCAGTCTGACGATCATCCTTCAAACATATCCATCACCTTTTCGTTGCCAGACCGATGGGTGACTTTTTATCGGAGCTTTTCTTTTGAGGGTGAGCAGATCATTGCGCAGCCTCCAGTGATTTTTTTAATTGACCCGGCGGCCGAGGCGGTCAACTACGGCTTGTATTCACCTTTTTTTGGTCCCTTTATTCAAAATCTCGATTCACTTTACGAGCTGTTCCGGTCCAACGACGATTTTCTGGTTGACGGCGCGCTGCATTCCGCGGTGGCAGAGTGGCACGATCACGGCGAGTTCGAAATCCACCTGGATTCTGAACATCATTACCGGCCCGCTCGATTGATCCACAGGTTACGGCAAGGAGATCGTATTAGAGGCAACCTACGTTTGGGAGTGATCGAAGGCCAGCCTATGAACCTTCCACAGCTTCCGCTGTCGTCGCTGCTTGAGGGGTTTGACATTGTTTACGAAGGGGACGGTGCAACCGCCCGTCCGATTAAGGCCAAGCTACGAAGCGTGAACCGACTGAACAATGGCGAGACTCATAGTTTTTTGCACCATGTGAATATATCCTATCGACCAGCTGTCTCGATCGATCCTGATCGGCTCGAATGGGAGGCATCCCAGTTGACAATTTCAAATGGCTCTCCGGTTGCAGCCTTTCCACCAGACCATCGGCGGATCGAGTTTATTGACGGAGAGATCAAAGTAGTTGTGGATAAACGAGCCCGGGAAGGCTTGGAAGACATTCAGCCGAGACAGGAAGGGGGATCGGGCAATTACCGCATGTTGTGGATTGCGGGTACTGTGGCCTTGTTTCTGTTGTTCGTCAGTTGTGCTTTCGCTTTGTGGCGGTGGACGGCGAAATGGAGATAGCGGAGTGAAGGCCATGATTATCCAAGGTCTGTTTTTTACTCTCGTTTCCGGGGTGTTTTTTTTGTCAGGGACGCCGGTTTGGGCTCAGACAGAGCAACTGACGGATCGATTGGAGTTCTCCGAGCGAAGCTACATGAGAGGCCGAGGCGATAGTCGCACTTGCGGGATCTACGCTGCAGCCGCCGCAATCAAAGCAATTGGAGGTTCGGTCGATGTTCAGCAGTTGTTGCAGCGTGAATTCGTAAGCACTCGGTCGGGAAGTAGTGTAAGTGATTTGATTCGATTAATTGAAGACGCTGGCTTTAAGGCATATCCAATTGAGCGCATTAATGGAAGCACGCTCTATTTTTCGCGTTGGCCAATTATTATTCATTTGGACGGCTCGCGACGGGTTGAAGGGACTCACCATTGGGTCACTTTTCTCGGCATGGAGCAGAATCGACTGCTGATCTTCGATCCTCCGTTTTCGCCGCAAACGTTTGAATTCGGGGACATCATGGCCTATTCGAGCGGCGTGGGAATCGTGGTCGCACCACCGCCCGCTGGGTTCAGCATCAACGCAACTTATTGGCCTGACAAGGTTGAGCTATCGTTGTGGGTAGGGCTCATCGTCGCGACGGTCACTTGTGCATGCGTATTGCTGCGGCGTCGGCGATGGCACCACCGTCTTTCGTTTCAATTGGGCACGCTTATGATTGTGAGCCTGTTGGTTGTCGCGTTTCAGCAGGCATTGCCGTGGTCCAGCCTACTCGCTGATCCAGTTAGCATGGGCCATTATATTGAGCGCCATTCCGGGCTGAACGTCGCTGAGATGGAATCGATTGAGACGGTTTCGCGCGACACGCTCATGAAGTGGCAATCCGAGGATGCGGTCACCATCGTAGATTCTCGGTTGCCTCAGGCGTTTGAGCTCGGGCATGTGCCCAGCGCCACCAATTGGCCGATCGACGCGTCAGCTTCGGAGGTCCGCGCCGCACTTGAGCAAATTGACGGCAAGAGGCCGATTGTGGTTTATTGCGAAAATGAACATTGTAGTTGGGGGCATGCCGTCGCCATGCGAATGATCCGCCGTGGGTATCAATCGGTGTTTGTTTATGAAGGAGGTTGGAGGGAATGGCAAAGCGCCGACAAGTCCGACTCGCCGGTTCAATCCGACGAAGGCGCACACTAATCGTATTTGTGATTTGTTTTATCCTCGGTTCGCCACTACTGTTGAGCGGCGCGGGGCACTTGGCAAATATGCACCACTTTCTCGATCGAATTTATGGATACGACCTGCTCCCTGTCGCCATCGTGCCATGGGTTGCTTCATTTCTGCCCGCGTTGACAACCACCGTTGGGGTCTGCTTGGTAATCGGTGTATGTCAAAAAGGGGCGTTATTGGGCGCTGCAAGTTTGTTTCTGTTGTTCGCCGGCGCTCAAACTGGCCAGCTTTGGTGGCACGAGTCATCCGTTGATTGCGGTTGTTTCGTGTGGTTCGAGTCCTCCACGAGCGTTTATAATGTAGGCATTTTAGTCGGCGCGGCGGCAACGGCCATTGCGGGCTACCTGCTGATCATGCGACAATATTCTGGAGAGTCTTTACATGAATATTCCGAAATGTTTTGACATGTCTTGCCGAACTGGGTTCCTTTTAACTCGGAATGGATTGGCCGTGTGCTGCCACAACGTGATTGCCGTTTGGGTTGCGGTGGTTGCGGCAGTAGTTGCCAGTCCGTTCCATCGCTTACAAGCGCAACCGTTGCCGACCGATCCGGTGGTCGCCATGTTGCCGATGTCCACGCCGCTGGTCATCAAGATCTCAGATATCGAAGCCATCGCTTCGCTGTTGACTCCGTCGGCCCAAGAGAAGTTGGACACCATCTGGTTGCTGGCAACTGAACATCCCCACCCGTTGATCGACTCGGCGACCGCAGCGGAAATCCGATCCACCGGCTTGGATTTATTCAATTCTATCACGACGATGAATGCCGTCTATGTCGTCGTACACCGCTGGGACGACTCCGACCCCCAAATAAGCTTGATCGTGGATGCCCCCGATACGACCCATCTTGCCGAGTTGAGCGTCGCATTGGGTCAATTTTTTTCCGCAGTTGAGACGTTTCAGCAAGAGGGAACTCCTAAGGAGCATGACACATCGGACGATGAAACCGCCGATCGAGGGGCCTTGTCCGAGCCGCCAACTAGTAGAACGGCATCACCGGCCGGTCATCAAGAGCCATTGACCGAAATATCTCGTTGGTTCGGCGGTTGGCATTATTGGAAACTCGATCTCGCTGATCGAACGCTTTTGATCATAAGCAATTTCGAAGAAGCACAGGAATTGATCCGTCCCGATCGATCGCTTCGTGAATCCTTAACGAGTTCGCGGCAGTGGCAGACTTCGCAAAATTTCATCTCAGGCTACTCCAAAAGATTCCAGACCGTGCGAATCTTTGCGCAGCCAAGATACTTGCACAAACTGTTCTCGATGTTCAACGATCAAGTTGGATGGAGTGGATTCGGTATCGAGGAGTTGCCGGTGGCCTCTGTTGCGGCCGGAATTCATCCCAATGGCTCGATTCTGGCACGAGTGCTGGTAAAATCCACATTGCCGTCGAGTGGCATCGCGGAACAATGGGGATCGATGGTCCCATTGTCGCATGTTGCACAAGTACCGTTCGATTGGATGTCGATCGAGGCCGTGGGACTTGATCGTGAACTTTACTTCAATGCGCGTCAGGAATTCTATGATTCCACCCATGGACCAGGTACCTACGAACAAGCCTTGGCCGGCCGGTATGGCCCAGTAGATGACGCCTTGATCGCTAATATTAAATCGTTTGCGGACGGGCGCTCCCAATTTCTCATGTTAGACGATGACGGATTGCAACAACTCGTGAGTCTCCATCAAATCCAACAAAGAGATGCGGCATATGCGGTGGCGGAAGCGATAGCTGAACAGTACAACCGAGGCCTTGCGAAAAAAGGTTTGAGACTGGAACGGTTCGACAGCGGTGATGCGGAACGATTGATCTGGCGGTTGCCTGCTGGGACCGATCTGAAATCTACGTATATCTGGGCATTTGCGATTGTTGATGAATGGGTCGTGGAGGGCAATCACGACCTTGTCGTGGAATTGTTTGAATTCGCTCAGCAACAGCCGATTCGCTCGGTCCCACCCCTCGAGCTAGTTCCGGTGGAACTGGCTCCTGAAGTCGAAGCGTTTCAACCCTCTTGGGTGCAACAGGTTCGCCCGGAGTGGCGGCGATTTCTGAATCGATACGAGTTGATTGCCCATCTAGTTCGGGACGCGTCACGCGACCCGGCGATTCATGAACGAATGAAGCAGATTCAATCGCTCGAGACAGTTGACGACTATCCGATCGAGTCTCAAGTCGACCGCATGGCCGTCATTAGGCACAAGCTCCACAATCTTATCATCGACCAGTTCGGCACGGTGACGACTTTATTTCGCCCAGATGAGAGCCGCTTCGAAACAATATGGATTCTGTCGAAATAGAGCCGTCCCAATCCTGTTCAGGACAAGAATTGACGTTTTGTTGTTTCGTCTTTTTTCGAGTTTTAAACGGGGCAGGCAATTCTACTTATTAGGCCGCCTAGGCCGGAAGTTCGACTTTGGACGTTGGAATCAAACCTAAAAGGCAACTTATTCCAGAGGATGTGATTTTTTCTCGATTTTGCCGGAGGTCGGCGGCTGGTTGATACTTGGTTTGCCGAATTTGTCTTTGACCCCGACGGGGGGCTACAATCAGGACAAACTTACAAGACACGTTTTCCCGGGAATCGCGCACGATTCAAATCTCCAAGGTTCGATGACCAACCAAGATTCAACAGGAAAATAAGCCGGTCCCCGACATATGAATTCTTACATTTCGAATAACCACGGCAAATCAATCATCGACATCCGAGTCGTCGTCATTCGTTTTTAATGCTGACCACGAATTATTTTGCCGGTTTGAGTCGGGAAGAATCCTGTTGGGATCAATCGCAATACTCTGAAGCGATTTGCCCTCCAACGGAACTGCGAAGGTCCACATGGCCGTGGCCCCAAGCATTGCGTCCGCCCAGAAGGTCGGCACGGTCACGATCAGCGGCACGTTCAGCATGGACTGGTTGTCCGGGACCGTCGGTCTCGGTCTGGCCGAGGTCTTCGCCAACGGGTACGAACACACCTGGACGCTCACGCTCCACGGCACGACCCAGACTCACGATAGGCTTAGCACGTTTACCTACCGCACGACGATTCACGCAACGTCATTCGACCTCGAGTTCTTCGGACCGGACGCGGCCACGCTCAACGCCATTGTGCGCGATCACATCGCCGGAGGGGAGGTTCTTGTCGATCTGACGAACTTCTACTGGGGCGATCTGGGCAACTTCGCGTCGATACGGGTCATGGTGTGGAGTCCGGACATCGTTTTCCAAGCAGGCGAGTTCGAAGAAAAATCGGATACACTCTTCCCGTCCGACGCGTACTGCTACCCCGTCGTGGGGCCGGAACCGTTCTCGATCCGGACCGAGACAAGTACCTGGTAGACAACCGGCTCGGGAACGGCGGCTGGATCGAGTCGTTCGAGGACCGCGTGACCATTGAGGGAAGCGTGGGCCAGCCGGAGCCTCGCGTTCTCGCAATCGCGGACGCGTCCGTCTGGGAGGGGAACAATGGCTGGAGCCAGGTGGCCGTGACAGTAACGCTTTCCAGCGGGAGCAGCCAGGCGATCACGGTGAGCTACCGGACCGTCGACGGCACGGCCAAGGCGAAAGAGGATTACAACGCAACCAGCGGCACGTTGACGTTCCTGCCCGGGCAGACCAGCCGCACGATCTCCGTTGCCATCAAGGGGGATCGCAAGCGGGAGCCAGACGAGACCTTCTTCGTGGAACTCTCGAATGCCGTGGGCGCAGCAATCGACGACGGGAGCGCCACGGTCACCATCCTGAATGACGACTGAGCAAACAACAAAAGTAGTCGGCGACAACGCGCGGTTGATCAAAACATCGCGGCGTCGGCTCGATCCTGAACGACGATTGTCGGCAGTGTGACCTCTCTGAATACCTGTTGCGGTGGTCGCAACGGTCTTGGTGAGGACTAAACAACCCCGGCGCTTTGGCGACCGGACGGAAAGCTCGGAAAGGAGCAGTTTCATGAAGTGTTTACGTTCCAAACGCACGGCGGTGTCGGGACTCGCGCTGGCCATCGGCGCGGCGTTCGTAGTAGGTCTCATCGCGTTAAACTCGGTGGCGACCGCGACCTATTATAGTTCGATGGTTCACGATTTACCGCACCCGACGCTGTTGGCCCGCGGCCCGTTCATCGATCAGGTTAGTGCTCAGATCCGCGTGAAGCCGGATGGCGAGCCGATGCAAGTCATGAATGTCAGGGACGCATCTGAGATCGTCGTCTTGCGGATTCTCATCGAGCCCGGGGTGATTGCGCCCTGGCACGCGCACTGGGGGCCGGGCCTGATCGTCAACGCGGGGCCTGGCACACTACAGACGGTTTCATCACACAATCGGGTCATTCGTGAGCTACCGCCCGGTGCGGCGATCGTCGACCACGGCGGCGACGGCCCTGTAAGAAATATTGTGTCATTAGGGTGAAATGGATTACACCTAACCTTT
>CALMEE010000101.1 GCA_937862885.1 uncultured Planctomycetaceae bacterium | reverse complement strand
GTCGGCGCTCCAGTCGATTGGGGACCTCTTCGACAACGGGCACATGCTGGTCGCCTATGCCCCCCCCCCCCCCCCCGCATTGCAAATTCCCACATTCATGCTCGCGACCAATTGAGTCGCTAGTTGCAGGAGTAGGTGTCTTAATCGCTTGTTTTAAGGCCGAACATTTGGATCCCGGTACAGTACTTAATAGGCTCTGTGCCCGAGATGTGCTGGAGCAGTGTTAGTTAAGAGATCCAACTTGTTCGGACGGCGAGGGCCAGGATAACTCTGACGACGACTGCGACGAGCAGGAGGTGGTAGGTGGTCCGGTCGGTTAATATTGTAAATCGACTATCGATTAACTTGGGCTCTGAAAGAAGTATTGGTAAATACTCAGATTGTTACATCTGAATCCAAAGCAAGAACTTGAAGTTTCGTGTGATGCCGTTATTGTGTTCTGTCTACGTTTTAAGCGTACAATAACCAAACTGCTTGGCTTGGGTATGTCCTCGGCATCGGCGAGCTAGGCATTTGATCGGCGTGATCACCAAGTCCAAATCGATAAACGGTTTCAACAGACTATCCGAATTTCTTTGATTTCATTTGTTGCATCTTCATTTTCGGCATTGTCGAGTGACCACGCCGTAGGTCGAAAGTTCGTACGTACGTTTTGGCTGGCAAGGGGGGAAGCTACCATGGTTGCGATTTATGAGCATATAGGTGTTTTTTTTCGTTTTGTCTTGTTCGCCGTTTGCTTATTGACCGGTGGTTTTTTGGCTGGCGGTAAGTGTTTCGCACTTGAGAATAACGATGCCTATGTGGCAGAACTGAAGCGTTACGATAGGCAATATATCGATCGAGGATTTGACTGTACTATATCCTATATCTACTTGTCCGGTCCTGCATGGCCCGCCAATACGGTTTTTCGAACTGAACGATGTCGAGTAAAGAACTGGGGAGGGGAATATTGGATTTCGGAAATGAAAGTTAAAACCGATCACTTCTACTATCAACTTGATGCACGACCTGAGGCGATTGAATTGGTCAACGCTGGTGAAGTGCCAAGGAACATAGAAAGGGAAATGATGAATGTGCTGGGTCCGAACTTCTTACTGATTTCGGACGGGTTATTATCAAGAACTCCCCGTGCATTTGGATATATCAAGAGCACAGGAAGCTACCCATTGCCTCCCCTATCAAATTTGTGGCTATTATTTGGGTTTGATGAAGTCTTAGCCAATTTACATATTCCGTATTCAACGATGTTGACTAAGACAATCGATGCCCCAACAAGAGTTGCTTTGGACGGTATCAACACAATGATGATGAAGTGTCTTACGGAATGCGGTACCTATCATTTTTCGTTTCGTGAACACGACGCACAATTGTTGCAAATCGAGATTTTACGCGGCCCGGACGATTATCAGAGGGTTGTCGGTTCGCGAAAGTACCGTGTACGCGAGACAGAAACTAAAAATCGCGAATCGACAGCGGCAAAACTTCAGCATGAACAGTACCGATATCACTCATTGCAGTATCAAGAGATTGATGGGGAACGATTTTGCGTAGGATTCGTTTGTGATTACTCTGCTCGATGTGTCAATAATCTAGTTGATGAAGTTCGCATTGAGGTGTCAATTGAGAATATCCAACATGTTGACATTGATGAGCGTCCGAAGCGTGGTGAGATGAAACCAAGTCTGGTGCGCAAAGTCCCTAATGGAGCAAGATTTCAGGCCATGGATGAACCAATGATCCCGTACGTTGTCCATCAAGGTATGGTTCACAAAGTGGTGAACGAATCGACGTTGGCCACGTTGGAAGATGGAACGCGATTTCCGTGGCCGCGTGGCGGCGTTAGTGTTTATTCGGTTGCGGTGGCTGTGCTTGCGCTGTTGGCGTTACTTGGGCTTATCATTTACAGATTTCGAAAACACGCTGGACAAATGTAATAAAATTCGATGTGGAGTTTTATGCAGAAATGAACCCCGTTCCCTTGCATCAATCTCGTTGGACAGTTCTGGCGTTAACCGTCTGGTGTAGTTTCAGTGAAGCAGTTGCTGTGTCCCAATTCGAACGCGATGACGACGTACCGCGAATCGACTTGGGCATTCATGCCCCAGTAAAATTCTCGTGCGGGGTTTATGCATTGGGTGGCGCCATGAAAACACTTGGGGTAGAGTTTTCGCTGGATGACCTGTTACAAGAACAATATATCAGCACGCAGTTGGGATCAACCATGGATGATCTATGTCGTGCAGCTGATGATTTTGGAGTGTTCGCCTACCCGCACAAACGGTTGAACTTGCATGCGCTTGAATCGGCCTCGAATCCAATGATCCTTTATTTGAGCCGCACGCAAGGATTGCGGAGCGTCCCGCATTGGGTACTTTTTTTGGGCATGGACACGAACGGAGACGCCATTGTGTACGATGCTCCACGAGCCCCATTCCCCTACAAGTTAGCGGATCTACTAACGGAGTGGAATGGTGTGGCGATCGAGATTTCGAAGCACCCCAAGCGGCCTTACTCGAGCATGATCGTTCATCTGTTGGACAAGTGGTGGTTGCTGGCCCTGGTCGTTGGAATACTCGCGTTAAAGCCAAGCATTGCGTCTCGAATCCGTCGGCGACGATCGGGGATCGCGATGTTATGTAACTTGGTGTTAATCCTGTCGTCGATAATATTTGTGGCGTATGCATACCACAGCACCGTTCCCACTGGATTGCTGAAAAACGCATCGGCGACCGCGACCATCGCCAAGCGCCACTTGTCGGTTTCGCTGCCTCGAATTTCTGTTGATGAAGTACAGCGAATTGTCGAGGACGCCTCGATCAAGAATGATGGCGGGCAAGTGATTCTCGTTGACGCGCGATTGCCAGAGGCCTTTGCCTGGCGAACCATTCCCGGGGCGATTAACGTTCCGGTGAGTTCGGACCATGCCGCCTTGTCGCAGGCAGTGGACCTCTTGAAGAACAAGCGAAAAGTGATCGTGTTCTGCCAAAGCAAAGGCTGCAATTGGGATGAGTTAATAGCGCAGCATCTAGTATTCGCGGGTCTAAATGATGTCGCAATCTTTGAAGGGGGCGTGAAAGAGTGGTATGAACATATCGAGCATCAACCAACTGAATTGCCCCAAAAATAATACTAAACCGGTTTTGCGAATGGGGGGGACAACTCAATACCTGGTTCGCGGTTTCGCCTGGTTGGTGGGACTGCTGCTGATTTATACGGGCCTGCTTCATTTTGCCAATAGCTATGGATTCCTCGCCAGCATCCTGCGCTATCGGTTGACAGAATTGGAAATGAGTAAGTTCTTGGCGATGGTCCTGCCGATCGCACATGTCGTCGTTGGAGTTTTCCTGTTGACGAACACGTTCTTCCGTGAATGTATGATTCTGGCGGCCAGCCTGTTTGCACTATATTGCTTCGCACAGGTTTCAGCGCTCGCGCGCGGCTTGTCGATTGACTGTGGCTGTTACGGGTTTGACCATCATGTTGTGAGCTGGTTTAGTGCGGCCCAAGTTGGGCTGCTGGCCGTCTTCTCATGGATGACCGTATATACTTATTGTTGCCGCCAGAATAAATGATTATGGGGGAGTTGTGATGACGCACTCTAATACTCAGAGGAACCATCGACATCATGGTTGGCAGACAAAAGGCTTTACCTTGGTTGAGTTATTGGTTGTTATCGCCGTTGTCGCGATCCTCATGGCGATCGCGATTCCCGCGGTTCAGTCGGTTCGTGAGTCCGCGCGACGCACGCATTGCCAAGCAAATTTGGGGCGAATTGCCTCCGCCACACAAATCTACTTGTCCAATTTTCGGCATTTCCCAGCGGGTACTCTAGGCTTTGCCGACGTATTTGATTACGACGTGCATTGGAATGATCCGTCGAGCCAATACTTTTGGAAACGCGCTCAGCACACGTCGTGTTTAGCACTGCTGTTACGCTATTTAGAGCAAGAGAACCTGGAGAGTCAAATCGCGCCGCTGGCCTACAATCCTCATGCGTTCATGGACCAATTTCCCCCGCTACCAGGCAGCACAACCTTCCCTTGGATCGGTGAATTGGAGGGGTTTTCCGTTTTGGCCGGGTCTGAAATACCGTTGTTTCGCTGTCCAAGTGATTCGCTTGGCGACCCGGAAAGAATTTTGGCAGGGTCTCAGCCATGCATAGGCAAGAATACGGGTGGCAAAGATGGGTACGGTTTTTTCTACTACGATGACGAACTTCCAGGGGATTACGGAATGACCAACTATCTTGGTTGCGCTGGAGCTCACACCGGAGGCAATCAGCCTGATCCGGCCACGGCACCCTACAATGGCATCATGCGCAGTCGGAATGGGAGTGTGCCGAGTGAAATCATTGATGGCCTAAGCAATACGCTGATGTTTGGAGAGACAATCGGTAGGGTAGAAGATGGAAGGCGATTGTGGGCTCAGGGTTGGTTCCTGGGTGGACTAGCGCGGGGACGGGGTAACATTCCCTTCATGTTGGAAACCCATCCGACCCAATGGCATTGGCGGCATCTGGGAAACGAACGCCATGCACACTCGTTCGGATTTGGCTCGTTGCATTCTGGATCAGTGAATTTCGCCTTTGGTGACGCTTCCACCAAAGCCATTTCGCGCGAAATCTACTGGATGACCCTTTACAACCTGTGTGGCGTAAACGACGGAGGCCAAATCGACTGGTGAAACAACAACCTGCAGACGATAGCGAACAAAAGCGGACAGGGGTCATTTCTGCGATTTTGGACGGAGACGACCCCCTTCCCCCCTTGGTTGATTTTTGTATTCGCTTCCGATGGCCACTTTTTTTATCGGGTGTGATTGCGTTTCTGATCGCCTGGCCAGCATCGCGGAGCCTGGAATATGATCGTAGGCTCGAGTCAATGTTTCGGCCAGATGACCCGCGCTATCAGCAATATGTGGAATTCAAGCAAATCTTCGGCGGATTGGAAACCTGCATCATCGCCTACGATGACGATGATTTGTTTTCAAGCCAAGGATTACGTCGACTGCAACAACTGCGCGAGAAGTTGTTAGCCGAACCAGGTGTCGATAGTGTCTTGTGTTTAGATAATGCCCGCCGCCCTGGTTCTCCTTTCGATGGCCGTACCTTGCGCGAACAATTGGAAGCTGGTTTGCTATCTCCAGAGGCGCTAGAACATGAGATCCTGACAAGTAGATTGTATCGGGGACGGCTAGTTTCGGCAGATGGAAGAACAGCGATCTTGTGGGTCAGTCTAGCCGCCGACGAAGCCTTGGCGCGCCAACGAGGCAACACAATTGATCAACTGCGCAAGATCTGTGCTGGTCACAGCCCGCAGGCTGTGTTGGCCGGCGGGCCAGTGTTGGTCAACGAAGTATTTCGACATCTGGAACGCGATGGACGTACATTAGGGATTGCATCAAGCGTCCTATTAGGATTAGTTATTACCGTTCTTTTCCGGAATTGGCGTTGGATCGTACTTCCGCTATTGGTTGTACAATTCGCGATTGTTTGGACGAAGGCAACGCTGGCTTGGTCCGGAATTCAGATGAGCATGGTGAGTTCACCTTTGGTTGCATTGGTTACGGTCATTGGTGTGGCGACCATCGTGCATCTTACCGTACGTTTTCGCGAGTGCCGATTGTCATCCGATTCGCGCTCGTCGTTGAAATTGGCTATGCTTCATGTTGGGCCAGCCGTCTTTTGGACTTGCATGACTACTGTGGCAGGGTTTGCGGCTTTGTTGGCCAGCCATGTCGCGCCCGTCGCGAACTTTGGGCTGATGATGGCTTTGGGATGTGTGTATGTTTTTGTGGCCGCGGGGTTGCTGAGTCCAGTGATTGTGTTGAGTTGCAAGCAGTTTGCCAACTTGCCCGGTCGTTTACCAATTGAAGATCAAGTTGTCGCTGGATTACGTGGTTTGGTGACTCGTATCGAGGGTTACCCGTACCAGATTGGCGGATCGTTGGCTTTGCTGATTCTGGTCACGGCGTGGGGTATCTCGCGCGTGCAAATTGCCACGGACTTCAACGAGAATTTTCGGCGCTCCAGCGAGATTGTGAAGTCCTTTAACTTCTTAATGGAGCGAATCGACGGAATCAACACGATTGAGATGTTGTTGCCCGTCGCTGATAAGCGCGGCGCCCCCCTTGATCGTTCGCTTACACAGGTGCGAGAAATGCAAGAGGAGCTTGAGCGAGAATCTTTAATTGCATCCACCATGAGTGTGGTGGACATTCTCGATTTTGTTCAGATTGGCCTGCCAGACCAGAGGGAATCTCAAGACCCCCTAGCGCCGCCAAGGTTGTTGCGGCGATTTGGTCGTTTGATTCCGCCGATTGATATTCCACAGCGCGCGAAACTCGCAGCTTTGGATCGACTTGAGCCTAGTTTTGTTGCCGGATATTGGAATCGAGATGCGGGTTTCATGCGAGTGATCGTCCAAGCACGACATGTTGAAGGCGCCGCTGCCAAAATACGGCTCATCGAAAAAATTGAAGAAGTGGGACAACGACATTTTCCTGGAGCAAAAACGACCGGCATGTATGTCTTGACGATCTTCTTATCTGAGAGTCTGATGTCGGACCAGTGGACGACCTTCACCATATCGCTGATGGCAATCGCAACGATGTTGATGATCTCACTACAAAGTTGGCGGCTAGGTCTAATCGCATTGGTTCCCAATGTTGGCCCCATTCTAATGGTGATGGGAGCGATGGGTTGGTTTGGATTCAAAATCAACATGGCAACAGCCATGCTGGCCAGCGTTTCATTGGGGCTTTCTGTGGATTTCAGTATTCACTATTTGAGGCGTTTTCAGGAAGAACGTAGGGCCGGACGCGGCCTCGTTGATGCCATGACGACCGCTCATGGCAGCGTCGGTTTAGCGATGGTGGTGGCTAACGTCGCGTTGATCGTGGGGTTCCTTGCCTTGCTGTTGTCGTCGTTAATTCCCACCGTGCATTTTGGCTTGCTGGTGAGCGTTGCAATGCTTGGCGGTTTGATCGGCAACCTGGTGATCTTGCCGTTGCTGCTGCGACTTTTCATTAAATAGCCGAGGAAGTATTACCCTAACAAGCACTGGAATACTTGTTCAAGTAACTGCAAAGATCGATGGTCGCTGTCGGGGTCGATGCGGCAAACCTTGGCTACGCTGTCCACTTCTTGATTAGTTTTACCGCTTCTTTGGGATGGTGATGGCACTCCAGCAACGCTGAAAGCACCAGTGGAGCCACGATCGTTGCATCGGACTCGATAACGAACATGGGCGTAGTCTCGGTCAACTTATCCCAAGTGATCTTTTCATTCGGCGTGGCTCCGGAGTAAGAGCCGTAGGACGTGGTCGAGTCAGAAATTTGGCAGAAGTAGGCCCATGGTTTGACTTTCTGCTCCAGATCATATTTGATCGATGGAACCACGCAAATTGGAAAATCGCCGGCGATACCGCCGCCGATTTGAAAGAACCCTAAGCCGGACCCCTCGGATAACTGGCGGTACTGATCGTAAAACTCAGCCATGTACTCGATTCCCGATTTGACAATTGAGGCCTCGCAGTCTTCATGCTTAACGTGCGACGCGAATATGTTTCCAAAGGTCGAGTCTTCGTAACCAGGAACCACCATCGGAAGATTCTGTTTGGCGGCCGCCAACAACCAGCACTCGTCAGCCTTGCCCTGATGAAGTTTCGCGGGAATGCGCAGCACGAGTTCATAAAAATACTCGTGCCAAAAACGTCGTTGCTTATCGTTGCTCGCACGTTCCCACATGGGCACCAAAATTTTCTCTACCGCGCGAAAAGCCTCATCTTCCGGAATGCTTGTATCCGTCACGCGACGCATACGCTGTTTGAGGATTCGAGTGTCGTCCGATTTGCGAAAGTAACGATAGTCAGGAAAATCTTTATAGCTATCGTGTGCGACCAGACGAAATAGCGACTCTTCCAGGTTTGCACCGGTGGTCGAAATTCCGTGAACGAGTCCTTCGCGAATCGCGGGAGCGAGCGTAATTCCCAATTGTGCAGACGACATCGCGCCAGCCAATGTCCAAAACATTTTGCCGCCACTTTGCACATGTTGCCAATACGACAATAGCGCATCGCGCGTCGAGCGAGCATTGAAGTTTTTGTAATTCCGTAATACGAACTCGAGGACCGGCGTTGATGACATGATTTCTCCAGCTGAAACGTGATGACTGACCAGATTTTAATGAATGAAGTATGATCATCAAACAGGGGTAAATCGCTTTCGCTGAACGGTTGCCGAAAGGAACCCGGCCTTGTCGAAAGAAGTGAACCCGAGCATCTGCGGATGCGTGAAGTCGAAAATTCTAGGTCGGATCTTCTTGGAAGTGATCACGATCGTGCGATTGTTTCGGCTCAGCCGGAACTTCTCGGGTCGCGGGCTTTTGTGCGTCGACATCGATCTCGCGTTTGGACGCCGGGGTTTCGATCGCAATGAGCACTTGATTGAAGTGCGTCGCTGAAATTTGTGCGTACAGCGCGAGCAAGCCTGTCAAAATCAATGCAACCAAAACAGAGACGACTGCCCAGTCGAAATTTAACACAAAATAGAATGGGAGCGCGACGAGCAAGAGCACGAATGAAGCCAAGTAAAATCTCAACCAAATGTTGAATTGAGTCGTTAACGTGCCGAAAATTCGAGGGGACATTAGGCTGAATTTATTGCCGTTGTAAATCGTCGAAAGGAGAGTGAGTGGCGAGAAAACAATCCCCGAAATAAGGCTAAGTAACAGGAAGCCGAGCAGAGACCCGGTTGCTACATAAAACGTTGTGCCGACGATCTGTCCGGGCAACATGCCGAGCCAAGCTGGTAGCGCGATGCACAAAAGCGTATCGGCCAACGACTCCGGCTTCCATTCCTTCCAGCGTTCATCTACTGGTAGATTCAACGTTTCGTTATTGACGGCCGTCGCAAAGAAGAGTGTGTAGCTAATTAACCACAAACAAAATGTCAGTACCAACATGAATCCGTAAAGCGCAAGTGCAAAGTAATCGAAAAACGACTTTTCGACAACGGCTCGATGCAGCGTTACCCAGTCGGCAAAGATGAAGATGAGACTGAGGATGCTCGCAAGGATCGCCAACCGCACGAACACACGCCAATTTAGGAGCGCTCTCGTATTATCGCGTAGCCAATCGACCGACTTGTACAGCAAATTCGGGGTCTCAGATTCTGTTGATAACATGTTAATTGTGCCGTTCCGAATCGTTAAACAATCTTGTCTGAAGTTGGTCCGGATTCGTCATCATCGTCAATTGGCTCGACCTCAATAACGTCGTCGCTCTCATCAATTGGGGTCACGACAATCGGAATTTCATTAAATTCGTCAATCGGAAGAGGGACATCCAAATTTAAACCATCTACCCAGGCAATTTCTTCAGATTCGCGTGTCGCTCCAGATGGACCCTGAATTGTCGGTGGAGCGAAACCTGGTAGAGGTGAATCGGCCCCAGGAAATGGCAGATTTTCAAATCCAAAAGTCACGATATCGTCATCGTTCAACACTTCCAATTCATCGATAAGCTCTAGATCATCCGAAGTGGGTGGTAAAACGGGTCGATATTGATTTCCATACGTTGGTTGTTTCGGTTCAACGCCCGCTGATTTGAAATGGTCGTCTTCAATCGGTGCCAAACGATAAAACGAGTCATCGTCATCGTTGCTCTCGCCCATAATTTCATTTGAAGCCGCGTCTTGATGCACCCCGGCAACTCCGCTTGCACTTGTTGATGCGGCGCGACCGGCTTGCCTACCGCTGTCTGCCGAAAAATCCGGTTGGTCAGCCAGGCGAAATTCTTCCTCGGGTCGCAGCTTCAACTCGCTATCATCCAGATCGTTCGCATCCGCTTTAGCCGCCGTTTCAAAAGTTTCGGCGTGGCGTCCAAATTTGGCTGCGGGCTCAGTCGACGCGAGTTGACTTTTTCCCTGAAGCAGTGATTTCTCGTCCGCAAGGATTTCGACCATACTGTGGCAGTCGGGGCAGCGTTTCTTGGAACCAATTTCACTGGGTTTAGCATCGATGCGCGTACCGCACAGTCGGCAGGTGCGAACGATTGTATTCCCCGTCGGTGTGATGCCATCGACCACCAGTGGAGCAAATTGGTCCTGCTCGAACGGGTCCTTGCGCGCAAGCTCCGCTAGTACCGGACCGGGAAAATCGGCGACTGAGAGGCGCTCAGAATTTGGCTCAAGCAATGGATCATCCACAATCTCTAAGAGTTCGTAATCATCGTCATCGATGAGTTCGATGCTTTCGGCGATTTCGATTGGCGCATCTATGGCATCAACCAGTTCGTCTGAACGCCTAGGAGAGACTTGTTTGTCCGGCGAGCTTGACTCGGCGGTACCTTCTGTGTGCGCGGTATGCGCGGTATCGAGCAAGTCTAGCCAGTCGTCGCCATATTCATGTTTCACTTCGATTGTGCCCGGAACAACGACACGCTGGTGGCAATGCGGGCAGGCCATGCGAGTTCCAGCCAATTCAGTTGCCACATTGATTTTCTGGCCGCACTTGGGGCAGATGAACTGTAGCTCTGGAAATCGATCAGCAGACAATGTTTTTACCCTCGAACTGACTTGGCGAATCAACTTACGGCAATTAAGCTGACGGCATGCGGCACCTTCGATATTATATCGCGTGACAGCTCAAATAGAACCGGAATAGTCACAAGTTCCGACTTGCAAGAGCTTCGATTACTCGCGCTGTTGTCCACCATTTAGGAAACCATCGAGAACCAGATACGTGTTTGCAGCATGGGGCGCAGAGCGTGACAAGGCTGGATTTATTCGTCCTTTACGGGCTTTTCTTTTCAATTGAATCGACGTCGCCGGAAAAATTGAGTAAATAATATTGGGGGTTGGCCCGTGTGATTTGCGCCGCCTCAACCAACAAGGAGATCTATGAGCTTGATACGCGTCGCTGCTGGGGTCCTCAATCAAACCCCTTTGGATTGGAAGCGCAACTTTGACAATATTTGCGCTGCGATTGAAATCGCCCGGGCTGAAAAAGTGCATATCTTGTGCTTGCCAGAGTTATGCATCACTGGATACGGCTGTGAGGATGCTTTTTTCTCCGTGGGCGTGCATTCCATGGCCTTGGATGTGCTTGACCAAATTGTTGAGCGAACGGAAGGGATGGTGGTGTCCGTCGGACTTCCGCTGATGTACGCAGGCGGCTTGTTCAATGCAGCATGTTTAATCTGCGATCGAGAGATTGCGGGATTTGTTGGCAAGCAGCACCTAGCTGGCGACGGAATTCATTACGAGCCAAGATGGTTCAAGCGTTGGCCTGCCGAGATACAGGCGAGTTTTACCCATCGCAAGCGTCATTATCCGTTGGGTGATTTGCTCTTTGATTGCGGTGGAGTCAAGATTGGTTTTGAAATTTGCGAGGATGCCTGGGTTGGGACTCGCCCTGGATCTAGCCTCGCATCGCGTGGCGTCGACATTATACTCAACCCGAGTGCCAGCCACTTCGCGTTTGACAAACATGCCGTGCGCTCTCGATTTGTACTCGAAGGATCCCGCGCCTTTCACGTCACGTATGTCTATTCGAATTTGGTGGGGAACGAAGCTGGTCGCGCAATCTATGACGGAGGCGCGATGATTGCCAGCGGGGGTAAGTTGTTAGCCGTGGGACGTCGTTTCGGCTTTCCACTGGCTTCAATCACAACTGCGACCGTCGACCTAGACGATAATCGCATGATGCGATCCAGGACTGGCAGCTTCGAACCGGATGTGGATGGCGACGAATCGGACGTGATTCAAGTTCCTTTTGATTTCACGAATGCGGCGTTTCAAATGAACGAGCCGCGCAAAGAAGCTTGGGAGAATGGCCCCAATATCAAGTTCGAGGAGTTTACGCGTGCGGTCTCCTTAGGTTTATTCGACTACATGTTGAAAAGTCGTTCCAAGGGAGTGGTTGTATCCTTAAGTGGAGGCGTCGATTCAGCATCTGTCGCTGTCTTAGCCCGTTTGATGCTCGAATTTGCGGTCCAACAATTGGGTGAGCAATCTCTGATTGAGCGTCTGGCGTACGTCGAATTACCGCAGCAACCGATGAGCGTTGACCTTTTGTCACGTCATTTAATCAAGACTGCGTATCAAGCGACGACCAACAGCAGTCTGGCAACGCGCAATGCAGCGGCGGAATTGGCCGAGGCGATCCGGTGTCAACATTTGGAACTGGATGTCTCGGAAATGGTGGATGCCTATATTGCAATGATCGAAGGGGGAATCGGCCGTAAACTCAGTTGGGAGACTGACGACATCACCCTGCAAAATATTCAGGCGCGCGTGCGGAGTCCCAGTATCTGGATGTTGGCCAATCTGTCCAATTCGCTACTCCTTTCCACCAGTAACCGCAGTGAAGCGGCTGTCGGGTACGCCACCATGGATGGCGATACCAGCGGCGGCCTCGCCCCGATCGCCGGAATCGACAAAGCGTTCCTACGTCGGTGGCTGCACTGGATGGAAACAGCTGGGCCGGAAGGCTTGCATCCGATCCCAGAACTGAATCACGTGAATCAACTCCCGCCAAAAGCTGAATTGCGGCCAGCGAGTTTCGGTCAAACCGATGAAGATGACCTGATGCCTTATGATCGTCTGGATGAAATTGAACGGCAGGCCATTCGAGACAAACGCACGCCTTTGGCCATCTTCCGAAACTTGGTCAGTGCATGGCCTGAGGTCAAACCGCTGCAAATCGGCCAATGGATTGATAAATTTTTCCGGTTATGGTGCCGCAATCAATGGAAGCGAGAGCGATATGCACCCTCCTTCCATTTAGACGACGCCAACCTCGATCCAAAGACATGGTGCCGCTACCCGATTTTGTCAGGCGGCAGCGAAGTCGAATTGAGACAAATGTGGGACTATGTGAATAAAATGCACGCCGCCGACGTTTGAGGCAACCATTCGTATCCTTCAGGCTTTGCAACTTGAAAAACGTAAAACAGCGTAAGAAGGCGAACCAAACCGACATCGGCGAGTAACTTGCATAACCTGAGATCTATCGGAATCGACTTCGGTAAACAACGAGAAAACAGCGGAAAAAAACGACGACCACAATTTCATTTGCAGCTTTGCAGCGAATTTGCAATAATAACGCATTCCCGGCTAAACCAAGGAATTCACTGCCTGGGCACGATCGTCACCTGTCGGGTTATTCTGTTCGCGATTTTCATGAATTTATTTCGTGTCGTCTAGCACGGCTTCAGAATTAGTCGTTGGGCAATTCGGTTAGTTGCCCCAAGGTTGTGTGCGAACATTTGTTGGTCTGGTGCGTAATCTGGTTATATAATTCTTCGAGAGTCTCCGTCTCAACGCGACGCTCTTATTCATAGAGGACAAAATGAAAAAAATGTGGTCTGGTACATCTACTGGTTTTGAACGCAGTCGATCGCGCGCGGCTGTTCATTCAATTCCGCATTTTTTCGAGGCAACCCGCCAAATTTGGTTGCTTGGTGTGGTGACCTCATTGTGGTTCCTTATTGCCTTGATTGTGGCTGGTGGACAGTCGATTCTGGGGGCGGAGTCCCTGAATTCAGCAAGAAATGCAAGGAATTCTTTGGTGTATGGAAGCGGAGTGGGCGAATATTTTGCTACGGCGTATTGCCCCTTCTGCAGTTCAATCAATCCAACCGTTACCGAATTGATCGAAACCAACGACGCGGTAGCGGTCGTGAAGTTGATTAAGCAAGCCCCTCCCGCTGATGAGGATAGCTATGAACTTCCCAAGGCGACGTTCGAGATCGTTGAATTGCTCAAGGGGCATGCATTTGTGCACGTGGGGGATGCTATCCAGGCCATCTTAATCGGCAACTTCGAATTGGGTGATCGGTTTATGATCTTGGGAGTTGACCCACCGAACATGTTGTGGTCCTCGGCGTCGCCGACCAATGATCGAATCATTGAATATTACAAGCGAGTACCCACGTTACCTCCGCCAGGTCCCGATCGGCTTGCTTATTTTCAGGGATTTTTTGAAGACGAAATCACGGCACTGGCGGATGATGCATACGATGAGTTTGCCTTGGCCACCTATGACGATGTGATTGCCCTCAAAGATCGAATGAACCACGATAAGCTCATCGAGTTTATCCAGCGCGAAGACGTTTTGGAGTCTCGTAAACGACTGTACTTCACGCTGTTGGGTGTTTGTGGTACCGAAGAAGATGTGCCGTTGCTCGAAAGGCTGTTGTCGGAAAAAGATAGAGAGAAGAGACCCGGCTTGGATTCGATGGCCGCCTGCTATTTGCGCATCAAAGGGGAAGCGGGCTTGCCGCTTATTGAAAAGCTCTATCTGTCGAACAAAGATGCCGAATATGTCGACGTCTTCAGCATTGTGCAGGCATTGCGGTTTCATACAACCGAGTGCGATATCATTCCAAAACAACGAGTTGCTCAAGCCATGCGGTTAGTTCTCGATCATGCCAAGATCGCTGATATCGTTATTTCTGATCTCGCTCGGTTGGAAGACTGGTCGGTTGTGGATCGTCTCGCAGAAATGTTTCGCGATACGACCGGAGACACAAAATGGGTTCGCACGCCAATTGCTTCGTACATGAAAGCGTGTCCAAAACCGGAAGCCAAGAAGTACCTAGCCGAGTTTCGTACCATTGATCCAGATGCAGTGCGCAGAGCAGAACTGATGGCGAACTTTGACGCGCTTGATCTGGACAATATATATGATGAGGAGTCTGAGGATGAATCGGACAAGGACAAAAGCGAAGATGAAGATAAGGTCCCGGGGAAAGATAAAGATAAGGACGACGAAATCAACCATTCTGTTAACGAAAATGATGATCGCCTTGTGGAAGGTGCCGATGCCAACGAACCAAACGCAGCTGGCCGACTGGACGGCCTCGCCCATGTTGATTCCGGTCGCGTAGTCCCTGAGAATTTGGATGTGGAATCAGGGGCGAAAGGGCAGTTCATCTCCGTGCAAACTACCAATTCGCCGGAGAATAGCGATTTCGACGGGGACGAGACCGAGGCAATTGCGGTTGTATCGCTGAAACCCGGCGATCGCGCTAGCGTGAGCGAGTATACTAGTACCAGAGTTAAAACGGACCCCGTCAGTCAGTCGCGTCCGGGGACAAACATGTCTGATTCCCCGAACCCAGCGGTTCAAGGTTCAGCCAGAATCACCGCCGCATCCGGACCACTTGCGGAAACAACAAACCAATCTGCTCATTGGAGCGTAATAATTAGTGGTCTGGTATTGGCAAGCCTGGCATTGTTTGTCTTGGCTTGGTCCGTAATCAACGGATGGTTCGAACGCTTAATTTTTTAGGTTTAATCGACATGTCAACTGCAGCATCGGCGCCTGAAAAGTCGTATTTTTCCGTCTCGCATGATAGCGATGTCCGTGTTCCCTATCGCTCCTTGTCGGCATCCGCCATTTGTTCATTTGTATTTGGCTTGCTTTCTCTACTTTCGTTCGTTTTTGCAACGGCATTGTTCTTGCCACTCCTTGCTATTGCCCTTGGGTTTATCAGCCTGAAGAACTTTTGGCGCTATCCGGACGAGTTGACTGGAAAAGTCTTTGCTAAATTCGGATTGGTTTTGGGGTTGGTTTCGCTCATGGGGGGTGTATCGCTGCATAGCTACATTTATGCGACGGAAGTCCCTGAGGGATACGAACGCATTAACTTCCGAATGTTGCGTGAAGACGTAAAGACGCCCCTGCCCTTTGCTGAAGCTGCAGAGGAACTCGACGGTAAAAAGGTATTCATCAAAGGTTATACGCGACCTGGAACAAAACGAAAAAACTTGTCCGAATTCATCATGGTGGGTAGCTTCGGCGATTGTTGTTTCGGTGGCCAAGAAAAGTTAACCGAGGTTGTGGCGGTTCGAATTATGACTGGCGAGACGGTGGATTACAGCCTGAGACTGCGTAAAATTGCGGGAGTATTCAGGCTAAACCGCAAAACGACAGTGACTTCGGACAAAGAAGTTCCCGAAGTCTTTTACCAGATCGATGCCGATTACGTGCGATGAAGCTAAGAAGAGCGACAACCTTGCACCTCAGGCCATGTCAATTGAGTCCAGCGAACGCTGTGAACATGATGCTCTTTCTTGCGTGCATTTCTTGTGTCAATTCGCTTTCCGGACAAGAGACAAAGGCAAAGTTAATCACGTTTGACAATATTAAACTGGAGACGGAGGCAGGAGCTCCTTACGATGAATCGCTGCTCACTGATGAAGTGAAACTTTTGGATGACGTCCGCGTGCAATTGCGTGGGTTTATGTTGCCCGGTGCGAGACAAGAGGGAATCAAAAACTTTATCTTGGTTCGCGACAATCTTGAATGTTGCTTTGGGCCAAACGCAGCGATTCATGATAGTGTCGTGGTTGTACTTGAAAAGGGAACAGAAGTCTCCTTCACGGTGCGCCCCGTTTCGGTTGAAGGAACGTTTCAACTGAAAGAATTGCGGCCACGCAAAGATAGCCGTCCGCTCGCCATCTATCGCATGATCGACGCTAAACTAACTCGTTGATACGCCTCATTTGCCGCGAACATTCCTGAGATGTGTTCCACGTATTAAGGAATTGTGCTCAAAAAGGTTCCCAAATTTGGCCCCCAGGCCCGAGAAATGCAATTTCCACTGCTTCGTTTCGTTTCAGAATTAGGGTTGGTCGTAGAGGAACTGGTTAACGTTCCTCTGAGCAGAAGAGCGGATTGGTTCACCTCCACAACCTCATAATTAAGCTGAAACAAAGCGCCAGACGCCTTCGACGGGCTGTGAAAACAGTCAATTTCACGGCAGTTGCTTGCCCAGATTGGGATGTGTCGACGAACTGGGCTCTGCATTCCGCAAAGGCATTGAACATTGAAGGGCATCTCGCTAAATTATCTTTTTTTCAACCCCCCGTTATGGGGTGTTCAGTTGGTGTTTTTATAGTAAATTGTGAGTTTGAGTTAACGGAGATTTTAGGGCTCTAATCGATTTCGGCGGCCTATTTTCATTAATACCGACTGTAGGTTGCTGGCCTAAATAGTGCCATTATGTCACCCCAAAATTCCCGCTATGAAACCTTGCGGGGATGGGCCGAGTCGCGGCTGTAAAATTCCTTGCGAAGTCGCATTGGTTCATGCAGAAAGCTTGGATCTGAATGCCAACGCTGAACGGAATTTGGTGAATTTGCGTGCAATGTTGAGGATCGAGCCCGAATCCTAGTCGTTCATCTTTGTCTCGGGAAAATACTAAATGAGCCTATTGGCAATTCTTTATCGTCTTGTTCCAGATTCTCCAATTTTGGTTGCTAGTAATCGAGAAGAATGTTTTGACCGGAAATGCCCGTCACCCGCAATCCAATCCGGAAAACCACGAATTTTAGCTAGCGTCGATACTTCGACTGGTGGAACGTATCTTGGTGTCAACCAACTTGGGATGTTTTGCTCGGCTATCCCGCGACGCAAGCCAGTTGATCCGGTAAGTCCCAAGTCACGAGGGGGCCTTTGCCGCGAAATGTTGAAAGTCAGTTCGGCTCGGCAAGCCGTTGATTTGGCATTAGAGTCTTTGCACTCTGGCCAGTACCGCGGTGTCAACTATGTTGTGGCGGATGCGGAATCCGGCTGGGTTATCCACGCTGGCAACGAAGTTAATGTAGTCGAACTGGAGGATGGCTTAAGCATTATCAGCACGAATGACGTGGATGATCCTCGAGATGAACGTGTTTCGTTGGCTCGGCGTCTCTTGACATTGCAAATGCTCGATTCCCCGATTAAGTTCCTGGCCGTTGCGAGTAAGGTATTTTCGAGACCGCCTATGGATAGCAATCGCCCGAGTATGGTGATTCGCAATCGCGATTATGGAACGGTGAGTTCAACCTTGATTGCTTTGGGCAAGAAGCCTCGCGATGCGATCTATCAATACGCTAACGGTGCTCCAGATTTGGTGAAGTATGAAGACTATTCGCCAATGTTGCGGGATATCCTCAGTCGTGGTTTGCGAGAATCCCGCTCAAAAGCGACTGCTTAATTGGTGAGGACCCATTCAGTGATCAACTTTGTCCGCGCGTCAAGGATGGTTGCGCACGTGCCGAGTATGGGTTTGCATCGCTAATGCACGCCGCAGCGTGACCGTCGGTTGGCGTTGTCCGCACGCGTATTGTGCTGTTGAGTTCAAAGGAAGAGCCGCTGGTCATTTTTCACCAGTCTACTACAAGCTAATTTGTCGACACGATGATTTTTGACGATGCTGAACCGAGATGGATGCGGGGATTCGCAAGTCGGCCGTTTGCATCGGCCTTGTCATGTGTTGTCTTACTGTGGTGTTCTTACCCGCCGGTTGCCAACCTCGGCGTAACGGCAATCGATGACGCATGGATGGGTGTTCCCTGGTTAAGTCTCTTGGCTTGGGTTGCTCTATTGCCGTTGCTCCCGTTGATTGTGATACGGAAGTTACAACCGGGCACGCTGCGAAAAATTTGGTTAGCGGCTTGGCTATATTGGGCGGCCACGCTGTATTTTATACCGATCCCACATTGGGCCATGTGGTTTGGTTGGTTGGCGCTTTCCAGTTACATGTCCATCTACTTGCCCTTGTTCGTTATCGCTGCGCGGGTGCTTATACAGCGATTCAAGTTGCCGATTCTCCTTGCAGCGGCGATCAGTTGGGTTGGCTTGGAGTATTTTCGCACCTATTGCTTCACGGGTTTTGGATTGGCGCTGCTCGGTCACACGCAAGTCAAGTTTCCGTTTCTCATTCAAATTGCTGATCTGGGTGGGGCGTACGCGGTGAGTTTCCTAATTGTCTTCGTCGCGACGTGCCTTTTTCTCTGCTTGCGGCGATCCGATCTGCGCAGCCGACTGTCGTATTCCATCATTGGAGTCCTTGCGATCGTCGCCTCGCTGGTTTACGGTACCTACCGTTTGTCCGAACAAGTTGGGCGAAACGCGGGAGAGCGACGCTCAGTAAGAGTGGGGGTTTTGCAAGGGAACATCGATACCGTTTTCCCAAAAACACCCGAAGAAGCTGAACAAAATTTTCTGCATAAAGTACATCATTACCGCGATCTAGCTTCGTCTGCAAAATTGTGGCAGGAACACCACGATTCCCCTCAAGCCAAGGCCAATGTTGATCTGTTGATTTGGCCGGAGGGGAAATTTTCGGTCACCGATTTCTTCGTGAATGTTCCACACGACAGAAACCTCGATTCGCAAAAGATCAATCTGTTAAGGAGATCTAAGGAAGCGATTCGCATTGCGATGCTGTGGATGCAATCGGTTGGAGTATTTCCTGATGACCCCAGCGATCATCCGACCAACCCCTATGCGATACCATCACTTGTAGGTGCACAGACCGTTGATCCACTGACCAATGACATATTCAATTCTGTATTGCTGATCGACTCGGCAGGCGAAGTCGTTGCACGTTATTACAAAAATCACCGAGTTCTAATTGGCGAGTACATTCCGCTGGAGAATCAATTTCCCTTTTTGCGGCAGTTGACGCCGCAAGGCAAGGGACTGACTCCTGGTACATTGCCCGCAGCTATTCAGTTTAACGGCTTCGTGTTTTGTCCTAACATCTGCTTCGAGAGCTGTGTCCCCCATTTGTTGCGGCGGCAGGTGAACCAACTTGAGTTTCAAGAAGGGCTTGCGCCGGATTTTATGGTGAATTTGACTGATGACGGTTGGTTTTATGGCAGCAGTTGTTTAGATTTGCATCTAGCCTGTACGATTTTTCGCGCGGTTGAACTACGTAAGCCGACGATTGTGGCGGCCAACACAGGATTTTCGGCGCATATCGATGGAAGTGGCGTGCTGCAGAGCATTGGTCCTCGGCGAGAGGCAAAAGTATTAATCGTGGAGGCAAGCCCCGATGGCCGTTACAGCCCCTACCGCATCATCGGGGATTGGCCAGTAGCCGGTGCAGCAGTGCTCGTAATATTGGCCTTGGTTTACGAAATGAAACGACAATATCTAGGTTATCGAAATCGTGGCAACGACGCTAAACAATCACCTGTTGGCGAAGTTCCTTAAACGCCTCAATCAATTGTTCGATTTGTGAGTCGGAATGCGCAGCGCTTAATGAAATGCGCAGCAAAGTTTGCTGTTCCGGAACTGCTGGAGGTCGAATGACGGGAACGAGCAGCCCCTTGTCTTTGAGCCTTTGATGATAAAGCAGTCCAGTCGCTTCATCCGATACAAATACGGGAATGATTTGGCTGTGCGACGTTCCGCAATTCCAGCCCTGGTCGGATAGTTCGCGACGAGTCGTATCACTATGGCGAATCAATTTGCGGCGACGATCGGGCTGTGTTTTGACAATTTCCAGCGCTGCTAAAGCAGCGGCTGAAATCGCCTCGGGTTGGGATGTTGAGAACATGTAAGTGCGTGCTCGATTGGCTATCCAATCTATCAGTTGTTGCGATCCAACCACAAATCCTCCGAACGAACCCAATGCCTTGCTCAGCGTGCCGACGCGAATGGGGACATCGTGTGTGACCTGCATGAGTTCGCATACGCCAGTACCCTGCTGGCCCCAAACGCCGGTCGCGTGTGCCTCGTCCACCAACAGCATGGCGTGAAATTCTTGCGAAAGCTCAACGAGAATAGCGAGCGGTGCGAAGTCGCCATCCATGCTGAACAACGTATCAGTTACAATCAGTCGGCGGCGCGCCTGTCGATGTTGTTCCAGCAGCGTGCGGAGGGGTGCGGGGCGCCCATGGCGAAACACTTCGATTTTGGCGCGAGATAACCGGCAACCGTCGACGATGCTGGCGTGGTTTTTTTCATCGCTGAAGATGACATCGTCCGCGCCTGCCAAGGCGGTGATCACGCCCACATTGGCTGCAAAACCCGTGGGGAATAACAAGGCCGCTTCAGCCTGTTTGAAACGTGCCAACTCCGTTTCTAAGCATCGATGCAGGACACCGCGACCCGTCACCAGCGGACTCGCGCCAGCTCCCCAACCAACTTGTCCAACAGCGTGCCGGACGGCCTCGACCAGAGCTTGGTCGGCGGCGAGTCCCAAATAGTCGTTTGAGGAAAAGTTGAGATACGCGCGGCCAGCAATTTGCGTCTGGCCACCGACCGGTGGGCTCTCGCGAAACGTTAAATGGCGGCGCTGATCACGTGCCTCCAATTCGGCTAGAGCCACTGAAATCCAGGACAGAGGATTTGAATTTGATGCATCAAACGCCATGGCAAGTTGAGTACAAACAATTAGATGGATCTGGTTTGTTGATTGGTCGTGGCACCCACCATGATGAAGCCAATCAGCATCACCACAAGTCCAGTGGCGAGCCAACTACTGATGGGCTCCAAGAACAGTGTGATCCCCACGATGGCTCCCAAGGCGACCTGGGAGACGTTAATTGCATTAACGTAGATCACTGGGACTCGTTTAAGCGAGTAGGTTAGCGCAAAAAACGAAACGGAATTCAGTAACCCGGCACCCCACATCAAAGCCCAATCGCGTGAACTGGATTGCCAAACCACATCCCATCCATTATTGGCGACGGTGATTGCTCCCAACAAGATCGTGCCCACCACGCCTACGATGGCCATTGGCAATGCCGCTGGGATCGGAGACTTCATCGCAACGCGAATAGAAATACCAAGAATTGAGAACGACGCCCCCGCCAGTCCGGCTGCGATTCCAGCTAATATCCAAACTCCAGGCTTTTCAATGTTGCCAATGGCTTCACCTGCACGCTGACCGCCAAAACTCAATAGCACGACGGATACGATTAGAACGAGCAATGAGATAGCCAGCCCGAACGAGACTTGCTCCTTAAGAATCATTCGCCCGCCCACGGCCGAGCAGACAACCATCACGCCCATGGTCAGCGGTACGACTAACGCCAAGCCAATTTGCCCCAGCGCCCATTGATAGGCCAAATTCCCCGCCAACTGCACGATAATTGCTGCGGCGAGTAATCCAAGCACGGCTTTGATGGGGGGGAGCAATTTTCGCCCACGTCGTTGATAATAGATCAAGATTGGCACGAAAATAATTGCGGTTGTCGCGGCCTTGATCGTGGCAACCCAGGCTGCATCGACCGACTTCGACAACTCACGCAACAGGGTCGACGCACACGTATAGCCAACTGCGGCAAGTGCTCCTGCCACCAATCCTGGCATCGACAGCTTGTGCCTAACCATACTTCGATGCTGGACTTGCACGTCATTCAAGCGTTTTCGCCTTTGCCTCGATTAGACTGCGGATACGAACTGCCTCAGCAGGATCAAACCGTTGTTCAAGTTCGATAAAGGGACGGTGTCCACGAACTTTTCGCTTGATCATTGGATGGGGCCCGCCTTGCCGATAACAGATTCTGCACGCCTTGGCTTGAGGCAACATGCGTGCTTTGCAAGAGGGACAATGATCATCGATTGTCCAGCGCAACGAGTCCGAGTAGCCACTTGGCAGCGAGCAGATATCAATTATCATCCCATGCTGAGAACTAATTCGCAATGCTTGCATAAACTTTCTTAAGCTGGCCGATTCTTTGCCAAGAACGTTGTCGTCCCCTTTGAATTCCCGATCGTCGCGATCCTTGTCCCGTCCGGCGGCGCATCCATTGGACGGCAATTCCAATGCCTGCATTTCCTCGAATAATGTCGCCAGCAGCTGGGATTGTTCGGGGGACAGGCATTTCAGCATCCAAATTCCGTACCACAACGGGTCCGTAATTTGAAATCCGCCGTCGATTAACGACTGTCGCCACTGTAGCAGCCTGTCATTGCCATCGATTGCGGATCCGGAAGTTAACAAACCTTTACAGTTCAACCATTCCAGCCCTGGTTCGTCACTGCGTAGCCAGCCAAAACAGTTGCCCACGTCGCCCAGCGCAGGGAGGTTGGCTGGGCATTCCGCACAACAATTCTCGATACGTATCCAGCCACCATGCACGGCGGAAACCTCCTCGATATCGAGCACTCGGAAATGCAGCGGATCGTGTTTGCAGTACGAGAAAGCTAGGCCATCAACAACGCATCCCGAGGCAATCGAATCCCCAGCCAACTGCAAAGCACGCAAACTTCGTTCAATCAACTCCGGCTGAGCTAATTTCTCGCCGTCAAGCATGATGTCAGTTTTTAATGGGCAAGGCTTGCGCACGGACCATACGATAAAAGGGGGTGTCGATCCGACAATGGCTGCTCCGCGCTTCATTTTCCAAAAATCTTAGCCGCTATCGCTCTGTTTCAATCAACGATTTCGCCACCCTGTTTCGAATCGTGATCATGAGCCAGTTTGCTTGCCTCAGTCAGCACAAATTCGATATCCATATACGGTTCACTGCCAATATCATGCCAACGTATCTCGTGCCGAGCATCGATTACGAATATGCCATGGAGTGGTTGACCTGATCCTTTGTCAACAACATCGAATGCCTTGAAGATACGCAAATCTTCGTCAGCCAACATGACAAATGGCACTGAGCTACCATATTCATCCAACGAACGTTGCAGCGTAACATCATCATCCGTACTGACAGCAATGATCTCGATCCCGCCTTGCTTGAATCGCTCGGACACGGCAGCCAATTGTTGCAGTTGCTCGAAGCAGTGCAGGCAAGCGCGACCTAGATAGAGAACCAGCACATACGGCCTGCCCTGCAGGTTCTGCGATCCATACATAGTGCCTTGATGTGTAAGCAATTGCCAGTTTGGGGCTGAGCGCAATTCTATTGCAGCCGCATCGGCTGGTGGAGTTGAGGAACCATTATCAATCAAAGTTTTATCGCTCAAAGTTATTGCGGGTGTTGTCGCATCGACGACGGTTGATTGTTGGCCAGCCTGCATCGCGCCGACGGAGTGCTCTGCGGGTCGACGCTCCGCATCCGGAGTACAGCCGCTCAAGACGATTGCCACAAGCGCCCATAACAAAACAATTCGAGCATTGACCATTTTACACACTAACTTCATCCAAATGAACAAAACTTAACATCGACAATAACATCTCATTCTTGTGATGAAGTGTCAGTCCTTGGAATCGGAATTGGTACGGCGGAAAGATGCCGAATAAAGTAATCATGGCTCAACGATTGAGAGTTCGGAAAACCACCGTGCCCGCTGTTGGGATAGATCATCATGTCAAAGTTCTTTCCGGAATTCTGAAATTTGGCGGCCAGCTGCCATACGTTCGACGGATGAACATTGTCGTCGATCAACCCGTGCATCAAGAACAACTTACCGATGAGTTGATCGGCATGATGGATGCACGACCCTTCTTGATATCCTTCAGGATTCTCTTGTGGTGTGCGCATGTAGCGTTCAGTATAAATGGTGTCGTAATTCTTCCAGTCCGTGACGGGTGCGCCTGCCACAGCAACATGAAAACGGTCTGGATATCTCAATAAGGCCAGCGCTGACATATAACCGCCGTATGAAGTTCCGAAAATACCGACTCGGCCCTCATCGATGTACTCGCGTTGACTTAGATACTTGACACCATCAGCTTGATCATCCAGGTCGATTAAGCCGAGCTTTAAATAACCAGCACTCTCAAACGACTTGCCACGGTTATTCGTGCCGCGGTTACCAATTTTGGCAACCAGGAAACCGTATTGGCACATGCTGTTTCCATGCAAGTAGCGATTGGTAACACCCCCCGAACTGGGTCCGCCGTATACGCTGACCAACAACGGATACTTTTTGTTTGGGTCGAAGCCAAGCGGCTTTTGCAAGGTGCCGTAGACAACCGTCGTACCATCGTTGGCAAGGAACGAAAACAGTTCAGCCGGTGCAATGCCGGCCGCATCAATTTGATCGCGATTGTTCATGGCGAGTTTAACGATCTCATTACCTTGCATATCCATCAGAGAATAACATGGCGGGTTGGAAATCGTTTGATATTCACACACGAAGAATTGATGGTCCGGCGAGATGTCCAGCAGCGCATAAGTGACCCCGTCTTGCGTAAGTTTTGCGGGGGAAGAACCGTCCAATTTTACACGGTGTATGTGGCTGTTAAGTGGATGTTGATCACTAAATGCCGAGTAGTAGAGCCAGCCACCTTCTTCATCAACTTTGAGAACGCGTTCACAAGGATAGTTTTCGGCGCTCGTGAGTGGGTTGATGAGGCGGCCATCGATGTGTCGCAGTTCATAATTCTTCCAGCCATTTCGCTCTGTTTCCCAAATAAATCTTTCACCGTCAGCCAAGAATTGCATCAGCGGACGATTTTTCTGCCACGTCGTCTGCTCCTCCGAAACGATTAGGCGAGATTCACCTGTATCGCTATTGGCCGCCATGACATCGAGTTTGTTTTGCCAACGATTGGTGCGGCTATAAATCAGCTCGTCACCTTGCGGCGAGAAGAAGATGTTAAACACGTAGGTGTCGACTGGCCCATCGATCTTAGTTGGTGTGGTTGTGCGGGACTCGATATCAAAGATCAACAGTCGCACATGGGGATTCGGAGTACCGGCCTTGGGATACTGCTCAGTATGGAGCCTGGTGTAGTTGTCGGTGTTTCCCAGTGTTAGAAAATACGTTTGCATATGGCGTTCATCAATTTCGTAAAACGCCAATTTTTTGCTGTCGGGCGAAAACCACATCGCTTCCTGTTGATCAAGTTCTTCCCCGTATACCCAGCAGGCGGTGCCATAGCGAAAGCGCCCGTCCCCCGTCGAAGTGACTTGGATTGGTTCAATCCCATCTTGTCCGACTGGTTCCAAAACCACATTGTAGTTGGAATAGACGGCTTTCCATTTGCCACATGGCGAGTCGAGACTCGTAGCTTGACGAGCACGCCCCACGCGGTTGCGCCTCGATGCGGGTTCTGATGCTCGATCGCGTCGCGGCTCATCCGTGGCCGGTTCAATGGTCCCAGTTAGCAGGTCCACCTGCAGGCGACGCGCACGAGAATTGTTGGAGCTTCCCCCGGCATCATCGGTCTGGCCTTCTCGATCGCTTAGGCCTTCACCCTCGTCCACCCCACCAGCTAGAGTGAAAAAAAGCCGACCATCTTCAATACGCCAATGCAGATCTCGCACGGCAACTCGCGGCCGTGTTGCCGCTAATATCCTATCTGCCTCGGCAACATGCTCGTGACCTGGCAGGTCCTGAACACGCAGTTGCTGAGCACCCAGCTGCGTCACGCTGCACAGGAAAACGCCAATGAGTCCGCTGATTCCGGCAAAACGAGGTTCTAACATAAGTTTAAAAAAACGTGAAAACGCAAACGCGATACTGGATGTTCTGTAACCCATGTCAGTTTGTTCCCGAAATTATTGAACACTTATTAATTCTTGATCAAAATCGCCTGGTGAAACCCAAGACAATTAGGCGTTTATAAGATAGTCGATTATCCCAGTGTGGTCGAGAATCGCCCGAGAATGTCATGGTCGCGCAGTAAGCTACATAACAGCTCAGATCAGTGTTGATTAACGATTTCCCGCCGGAATCGGCGATAGCACAAAGCGTGTGACCAATGGACGATGATCTGATGTGACTTGCTCATTCAAGACCCTTGTGTCCTGAAACGACCATCGCGCGGCAGGGCTGGCGAAGATATAGTCGATTTCTAAGTTGGGTGCTGTTGCCGGAAACGTGGCTCCTGCGTCACTTAGTTTTGCCGCCTCGCTCATTCGATCGGCAAACAAATTGAGAGTACGTGAACCGGGTAAATCGTTGAAATCTCCCAGCAACAGATACGGACTTGTTAGTTGTTCCAAATATTCTTGCAGCCTTTCCGCTTGCGCGAATCGAAACGCGTCATCGCGCACCCAATCGAGATGCACATTGACGACGAACATTGATTCCCCGGTTGGCAATCGCGCTTCTGCCGATAAAGCAATCCGAGGTTCATTGCCCTCGGGAAGTTGTATGGCTTGCACATCGATCAAGGGGTGACGGCTGAGAATCGCCATTCCATATTGCCCGCCCTGGTAATTCATGAACTTGCCGAAGGCGGCATGCATGTTCAGTTGTTTACTTAACTCTTGAGCTTGGTTTACGCCCCCGCTACGGGGCACATTGAAGTCGACCTCTTGCAGGCCGATAAAGTCAGCATCCAGCTCTTGCAACACGGACCCCGTTCGCCGCAGGTCTACGCGTTCGTCCATTCCCCTTCCGTGGCGAATATTGTAGCTAACCACCCGTCCAGCGAATTCACTCGGCGTAGCTTGTGGTTGCCAAGAGAATTCGCTGCGCACAGCTGCGTGATCCGATGGGAATAACTCTGCGTGTGTATCGATCGTCACGGATTGCACTGCCTGCAAAGCCTGTGATCGATAGTAGATGAAATCAATACGATCTTGTTCGTGGTCTTGGAATCGCGGGGACCACGTTCGATCCTTTTGTCGGTCGATAAGTGGATTGGTTTCGCGATACGCGTCTCTGAATCCAGCTTTTAACAGTATCGGGCTCGTGGTCCATTCGATGACGGCCTTGTATTGGTCCAGTCCGATTTCGCCGTAGTCCAAATGGGACATGGAATTGAAGTCCCCGGCGATCACAATCGGGACCCCTCGGTACTTGTCATCTGCTAACCTAGTTTGAATGGCTGACCAGATCGCGGTCAAGTCGTCGGCCGATGGTTGACAGGCGGCCAACAAGCCGGTGAGATCGTCGAGGTTCCTTGTTGCTGGCTCCCAGATTTCTTTCGCATACGGCAGCCAGATTGAGTAACAGGCGATGTGGCGCTGATTCGGAAGTGCGAGTAATGCGCCGACGCATTTGAACTCCTGAAAGACAGAAATGTCTTCAATGATCGGGTAGCGACTGAGCAAAGATACATTGGTGCCGCGCGGGTGAAAGTGAAAACCAAGCTGTTCGGCGATCCATTCTCCAGAGCCATACGTCTCCTGCAGAGCGATAATATCAGCGCGACTATCACGGATCACGTCGACGACTCGCGGTGGTCCAACGTCGGCACCATCCGCGCGCCCACCGTGCCAAATATTCCAACTCATCACGCGAAAATTTTCTTGGCTATGCAGCGCATTTTTTTGGCCGGCGGCGCAATGCGAAACCAGAAAGGCAAACAAAATCAGCAAGAGTTTTCGATTTCGCATAATCTACAGCGACTAGAATACGGTTGTCTAAAGCGAGTTGGCCATGCCAAAGGAGTTAATGTACTCGATGCTGAACTGAACGCCGCGTGTCCGGTCTTTTTCGGGTCACGCGCCGACGCGAAAAATAGTGAACCCGCCAAATTGAGCACCCGACTAATAGGGTTGACCCATAGCATACCCAGCCAAATCGTAACCGTTGGTCGCCACGATCTCGCATTCGACAAAATGCCCTGGCTGAACCGGTTTGTCGTCAGCCGTTACGAAAACAAGTCCGTCGATATCTGGTGCATCGGCTACCGAGCGTCCGATGAACACTCCAGATTGCTCAGGATGCTTACGGTCGATTAAGACAACGATGCTCGAACCAACTTTTTCGCGATTGCGTTCGAAAATGATCTGGCGTTGGATCTCCATCAACTCGTTTCGCCGTTCTTCCATAACTTCTTGTGCAACGTGGTCCGGCAGCTTGGCCGACGGCGTATCCGGTTCGAATGAATAAGTAAAAGCGCCCATGCGCTCAAACCGCTGTTCCTTCACGAACTCTTTCAACTCGGCAAATTGTTCGTTGGTTTCGCCAGGAAAGCCCGTAATAAATGTTGTCCTCAGCACCAAGTCTGGGATTCCCGATTTCAATTCAGCCAGGATTTGCTCGGTTTGAGCGCGGTCGACGCGACGAGACATCCGCCGTAACATCTGGTCATTGATGTGTTGCAACGGCATATCAATGTAGGGCAAGACCTTGTCTAGTTTCGCGATGGTTTCGATTAATTCGGCATCGATATACATCGGATAGAAATACAGCAAGCGAATCCATGATATTCCCGCGACATCATTTAGTGCCGTCAATAATTCTGACAAGCGAGGCTTACCGTACATGTCGATGCCGTAATAGGTCGTATCCTGAGCCACAATATTGAGTTCACGAACGCCCTGTTCGGCCAGTTGTTTCGCTTCGGAAATTACTTCCTCAAACGGTTTGGTAATGTGTTTGCCGCGCATTTTGGGGATTGCGCAAAAAGTGCACAGTCGGTCGCATCCCTCGGAAATTTTGAGATATGCAAAGTGCTGGGGCGTAATTCTCAAGCGGTCCGTATCGGGAAGCGTGCGAATTGAAGCCGGTTGGAACACCGAGCGCTGCTCGCTCATGTTGCCCATCAAGCGGTCAGCGATCTTCGTAATTTCTTCGCGGCCGAACACGCCAACCAGCGAATCGATATCCGGTCGTTCTTTGAGTAAATCCTCTTTTTGTCGTTCAGCCAAACACCCAGTGACGATCACGCCGCGCGTCTTTCCTGCCTTTTTCAATCGCAGCATTTCGTCGATTGAAGCAAACGATTCCTTGCGTGCGTTTTCAATGAATCCGCAAGTGTTGACGATCACGAAATCGCTGAGTTCGGGATCACTAATCAGGCGGTAGCCATCCAATTTCAGTAACCCCATCATCCGCTCACTATCCACGGTATTCTTGGGACAGCCCAGGCTGACGAAAGCGTAATCCCCTTTGTAGTCTCGGTTTTGTGGTTGTCGGTTGTATGTCTTGGTCAATGTCGTTTACAGGAAAAAGTTGGCCAGGGGGAAGTGAAATAGCTTTAATGTGAAGATGATGGCAACAGGAATGGTCAACTGTTCGACACGCATCTTCGATTACCAGCGCGCGAAGGTGTTCACGCTCGGAAACACGGGCGACCATTCGCGCGGCATGGGCTCCAGTTTACCGGAAAGATCGGGTCGTCCAACACCCGACCAACATTCGTCGATACAGCGCGTACAATGGGAGGCCCAGCCTGCGCAAGCAAAAAAGGTGTCAGAAATCTGACACCTTCCAATGAATTCAAAGACTCATGGCACACTTCGCAAAATCGTTGGAGCCGACGCTATCTTGAAGCAACGCAAATGGTTACATCGTTCAGAAAACAATCGAGTCAGCGACCTGGACAGCCAAGCCTATTAAGCCTGGAATGAATTGCCGCAACCGCACGTCTTCACCGCATTCGGGTTATTGAACTGGAATCCCCGCGCTTCAATGCTCTCGTAAAAGTCAACCGTCGTTCCATCCAAGAACAGCTCGCTTTTCTTGTCGACCACAATGGTCACGCCATGCTGCTCTTGGCGACTGTCATTCATCTCGTCGTAATTTGTGTCGAAACGAAGGTCATAATTTAGGCCGCTGCATCCACCTCCAACCACGCCGATTCGCAGCATGGAACCGGGTTCAACGTGTTGTTCGGCAATGATTTTTTTTACTTCAGCGGCAGCTTTTTCAGTTAGTGTTAAGCCCATTTCGAGTCAGTCTCCAGATGGCGTGTTTTCAAAACTTTATCGTTATTAAATTATACAAGCCAGCAATAAAAGTGAAGTCTAATTCGAGGAATCCTGCCAGCAGCGACGGGAATCATTGCTGAAACCGTCATAAATCCGAAGTTTTATGGATTCGGACGGTAGCTTAAGGCAAATCCCCGTCCTATCGGTAGCAGGTACACTGCGGCTTGACCAAGGTGCCAATTCGAGGTGCGTCACACCTTTTTCAGTCTCTTGTGCGTCAAAACTGGAACAAGTTGTCGAAGCAGATTTGCGACCACGATTCCAGGCGGTTCTTTTCCCTGGCCAATGTCTGCAGGTCGACGAAACGGCAATCCAACAAGTCGTGTTCCTTGGCCGTCACCAAAGGTTGTTCGACATCGAAAACATGGACAATCCCTAGATGGACTTGCCCAACCTCATTCGAATCATCGTTAATTAGTCCAACGCATTGTTGCGTGTAGTTACAGGCGATATCGACTTCTTCAGATAGTTCTCTCCCCATTCCTTCCAAATACGGCGAACCCTCGCTGGCATCAATCGCGGATATATGCCCACCAATACCAATGCTCTGTTTGCTGTGAAGTCGCTGCTCACCCTGGCCCTTACCGCGCGTGTAGCGGAGCACCGAGAGTTGTCCACGAGCGTCTATATGTCGAAAAATGACATAGGGAATCAATTGCTTGAACGAAGGGTCATTCTCCATCGCATCGCGGGGCAGGTACATGGTGTTTGCCGGATTGAATAGCTCAGTAAGATATCTGCCAGTATCAGCCGAGAATCCCTGAAAATAACCCAGCGAACAAAATTGTTCAGTTCGTACAACCAGGACGTGTTCCATTTGTACTGTCGACATTATTTTCCTTGTGGTAGCAAAGGTAAAAATTGCTAAGTTGATTTTGATTTCCGCAATCTTATCATGCGGTGGACCGATGAATCGATCGGCATCAAATTCTTGGTTATTGGCATTTCGGTAACCAAGCGATTGGATTACCAAAGAAATCGTGCAACCCAATTGATATCGGATCGTTTTGGCGCAAACAAATTGCCAACCTTTCCGAATGGCTCGGCTCCAACATGGTAAACGATCTCAGGTATTTGACAAGCACAGACCGCACAGCTTGACTAAACGGACTTGAGTTGTTTTTCAGGCCTTTGCATAACCTTTTCCAGTCGCGTTAACACCGGCTCCTTGTGTTCCGTACCGAACAAAAACAGCCACCAAAGATAGATTCGATAGAACGTTGGAACGAGCACCAGAATAAAGATCGTTCCAGTTGCCAAGCCAAACACTAGGCTGACAGCGAGTGGAATCAATACTTGTGCTTGGAAGGAGCGTTCCAACATGATTGGGAAAAGCCCGGCTATCGTTGTAAATGACGTTAATAACACGGCACGGAATCGTCTGCGGCCCGCTTCGACTAATGCCTCCGTAAGCTTCATGCCTTCCTGCAAGCGATGATTGATAAAGTCGACTAATACGATTGAGTCGTTGACGACAACGCCCGATAAGGCAACCAATCCGAACATGCTGAATAGGGTCATTTCCAGTCCCATCACCCAATGGCCAAGAATGGCCCCAACAAATCCGAAAGGAATTGTGGCCAAGATGATCATGGGCTGAAGATAGGATCGAAATTCCAACGTCAACAAAATAAACATACAGAAAATCGCGATGATAAAGCCGACCATCATGCTGGAAAGTGACTCGGCAGTTTGTTGAGCTTGTCCTCCCCAGTCAACGTAGATGTTGGCCCCCTTCTGTAATCGGTAGTTGTCGAGAAGTTGCGGCAAAAACTCAGTTCTCATTTCCTGAATGATATTCGCCGCATTCGCACCGGTCATCTTGTCGACATCCGCAGTGATCGTGATCGAGCGTTTCTGATTCAAACGGCTAATTTCGGAAAAAGCGCGATTGAAGTCGATATCGACGACTTTCATCAGCGGAATTTCACTGCCGGATGAATCGCGTACGCGAATTTCCTCAAAGTTCTCAAATGAACGACGCTGTTCTTCTGGATAACGAACCATGAGTTTTACATCATGCCGGCCCCGTTGCACGCGCATCACCTCAAATCCGAAGTAAGTATTGCGTACGGTGCGGTAAAGTTGTTCTTGATTGAGGCCGAGAGACTGCCCTTCATCATTGAGCTTAAGAATCATTTCCAAGCTGCCCAACCGCGCATCGTCCTCAATGTCGGAGACTCCCAATTTCGTTGCCAAATAGTCTTTGCAATCTTGCGCTACAAGCTCCAAGAACTTCGCGGAATCGCCGGATGCCAACAACTTGAACTCGATTTGGTTACCCCCAGGTCCCATGGAGGCTTCGCCAAACTTGACAACCTCCACCCCAGGAATTTCAGGAAGCTCGTTTCTCCACATGCTCACGATTTCTTGACTGGTAATATCGCGGTCCGCTGTTGTCACCAGTTCAACTTCGACAGTCCCCACGTGACTGCCGTTGGTGACTCCTGTTGGATTTGCACCTCCACCGGATACTTCACCGATGCGTCGATAAACGACATCCACTGCGCTCTTGCCGTACTTTTCACGAATCTTTTCATCGACGCGCAACAGAGCTTTCTCCATTTCCTCAGTTGCTTGGCGGGCGAATTGCGCTGCCGTTCCGTCCGGAAATACAATGGTCCCCGATATGTTGCGACTATCGAGTTTCGGGAAGGCTTCAAATGGCACGATTCGCGCGAACACGAATCCGAACGAAGCAAATAAGATGGCAAAGGCTGTTGCCACCACAATCATTACGTTGTTTACCGAAAATCGCAGAAGCGGTGTATAGCACCGATCGATCATGAAGGTCATCGTTTTATCGGCGATTCCATTTAGCCATTTGAATGGAATGAGCAGGAACTTAAACAAATAAAAGACGCCGCCAAGCATTCGCAAGAAGAGATTGTGATCATGGGCGAGGTGGCACGGCAAAATAAAGGTGCTTTCCACCAAAGAGATAATCAACATGCAAATCACGGCAATGGGCATTACTGCCAAAAACTTGCCCATCACTCCGGTGATAAACATCAACGGCAGGAATGCAATGATGGTCGTGCAAACCGAGGCGACGACGCTGGGCAATACTTCAACAGTGCCTTCGACGGCCGCCTTGACGAAATCCATCCCTTGGTTCCGCTTTGTATAAATGTTTTCGCCGATCACAATCGCATCGTCGACCACGATACCCAATGCCATCAAGAACGCAAACATGGAGAGCATGTTCAAAGTTTGTCCCATGAACAGCAACACGAATCCAGCTCCGAGAATCGTGATCGGAATTCCCATGGCAACCCAGAATGCAAGGCGCAAATCCAAGAACAACGCCAGAACGATGAATACCAAGATCAAGCCTTGCATCCCGTTGTTATAGAGCAAGTTGATGCGATCGCGTACGTCGACAGAAAGATCCTGCCAAACTTTGAGGGTATACCCTTCGGGCAGCGTCTTGTTAGCGACATAATTTTTGACCGTGTCCACAACCGTCAACAAATCTTCATCAGACGTGCGCGATACGCGGATCACCAAGCCCGGGCGGCCATCGATCAAGTGCTCGGAAGTGCTGTCAGCAAACGAGTCGTTAACCGTGCCGATGTCCTTAACGCGCAGGGTGTCGCCATTGGGTAGCGTCATCAGCACGATTTCTTCAATATCTTTCCCCCATTCCTTGCGAGTTTGTCCACGTACTAGCAATTCTTGCGACGCGGTTTCCATCTTTCCGCCAGGCAACTCCATGTTTTGAGATCGGATGATCTGCGCGACCTGTTCCAAACTCAGCCGATAGTCACGCAGATTTTCCTCGGGGACTTCCACGTCGATTTGATAAGGGCGGGCGGCGATGATTTCCGCTGAACTGATGGCCGGCGCTGTCGTCGACGCGATCAGGGGCGCAAATAAACCGCGAATCCCCTCCGGCTGGACCGCAGTTAACTGCAAGATTTCGTCGCGAACTTGCTCGGCCAATTCTCGCAGCTGCAAGTCAGCAGCAATCGGATCTAGGCCGGTCTCTTCCGGTGCCAATATACCCACGTTAATTGCCGGAGCACGAAACACAATTTGCTGTACACGTGCTTGTTCCGCGGTTACAGGAAAACTGGGGATCTGCTCGATCTGAGATCTGACCTCATTCACGACTTTTTGCACGTCTTTGACACTGGTCGACAACTCCATAATCACAAACCCCATTCCTTCTCGGGCGACGGAAGTCAGTTTGCGAATGCCTTGCACGTCTTTTACGGCGGCCTCAACCTTTTCACAAATTGCCTTTTCCGTCTCTTCCGGACTGGCACCTGGATATGCGACCGTAACCAGCACGATTTCCAGCTCGAACTCGGGAAAGACTTCGCGGCGCATGACAATCATGCTGACGGCGCCAACTAATAAAGTGGCGATCAATAGCGTATTCATGGCGGGCGAATTGTTGATGGCCCAGCGTATCACTCGTCTCATGAAGCGTCAGTCTCCCGTACTCGAGTCCCCACAATTGGCTGCGCCACAGGCGAGACGACAACGCGATCTCCCATCTTCAGTTCTCCATTGACAAGCACAACAACTAATGCAGGCATCCCTTTTTCTTTGTCTTCACCAATTTGATTCACGATTTTCACGTTACATCGTTTTAATTTGCCATCTTCGACCACCCATACAAAGTTGCCTGGCTGAACCGCCGTTGCCGGAAACGCCAGGAACTCTTTCGCCAACCGATCTCCTCCGGTTTCAATTTTTATCCGTACGTTGACTAAAGAATTTTGCACGAGGGTTCGCAGCCCGCGAGTGGTTGTGGTCGCCGGATTCTTTACGTCAATCCTGATGGGCGCGGTTTTGGTCCGTTCGTCCAACCCAACCCCCTCAAAACGGCTCAACTCTCCCTGCCAAATTCCCGCCTCGGGGCCCTGCCGCGTTGTGATTTCTACAGGCAACCTTGGCAAACGATGTGTGTCTTCCAAGGCTTCGGCCTCGATACCGCTGTACTCAAGCAACCATTCAAGTTGATCCAGTCTCAAGTTACACTGCACTTCCAGCCGCGATATATCGTTGATCGTCGCCACAACGGTGCCAACAGTCACCATGTCTCCTTGCTGCACCGGAGCACTTACGACGACGCCGGAAATCGGTGCGCGAATATTTGTACGCGCTAAGTCGACTTCGTTTCGGTCTAATAACGCCTTGGTTACGTTGATTCCCGCCTGCAGCCGCGATTCGCGCGTGTGCATCAGCAACAAGGAATTTTCCAGCGATTGCAATGATTTCCGGGCATTGATCAAGCTGCGCTCCGCTTGTTCAATCGTCGATTGGGCTACGGAACCCTTCAATGAGGTTTTTCGCTCCTTATCGGCAGTTAAAAGCGCCACTTCTTCCTTGGCCAACTGGATATCTTGTTCGACACCGCGCTTCTCGGATTCCAGTTCCCGCAACAAAGTTTCCGATTGAAGCAATTCGGCCGTAAGCCGCTGTTTATCCAACAGCAAATTCTCCTGATCGATGGTCAGAAGTATGTCGTTTGCATTGACGTAGGTCCCGACCTCCGCGCATTCTGATCGGCTGGCCACGACGCCAGCTACTTGGGCGGCAACCTTGGTTTCGCGATAGGGGATTACTTGTCCACTTACCGACAGCTCCATTTGCCCAAAAAACTCGACCGCGGCAAACGTGCGTACCAAGGGGGTCGTTTCAACCACCGGCTTATCGGCCGGGTCTTGTCGCAACGCCCCTAAAGCAATCATGATTGTAAAGCCAACACACAAGATCGAGGCTGAAATGATTGTCTTGGTGATCATTTTGGAAAGCTTGATGGGCTGGTCTGGCGTGGAATCGATTTTCTGCATACAGCTCGTTGAATTTGATGTTTAAATAGTGAAACTGCGATAATCGCAAAGTGAATATGAAAGCTTTAAGGTATCGTTCAAGTCCGACCGGCCGCTAACTCGCTCCAATTTCCATGGCGAATTGCAGCAATGCAAAACTCACTGATGTAGCTGGCTAATTGATCCCAATTGAAATATTCCTGCTCGTCCGGCGCGATCATGAACGAAGCCACGCTATTCGAGTACCGGTAAAACAAGCAATGAGCGATTACGCCAAACCCCAGCTTGATTCGCAGGTCGTTGGGCAGCGGCTCACCGGTCAACTCGTCAATAATTGCCAACAGACGGTCGAATATCGGTTGAAAATAGTCCCTGACAATCACTTGGCAAGTTTCTGTTGGTTGGAGTACTTCGTTCATCAACAAGCGAACTTGCCATGGCGCTTCACGCAGCGCCACAATTCGTTGCAAAAGCGTCTTCACGAACCCGCGCAAGCGATACTCTGCCGGCGTGTGGGAGTCCCAATCAGGAAACGGAAACTTCATGTTTTGCGAAGCACGCGCGAAATGTACGGTCTCCAAATACAGTGTGGCTTTGTCCGTGAAATAATAATTGACGCTGGCCAAGTTCACTTCCGCCGCAGCGCATATTTCCCGGATGGTAGCGTGCTGCATACCCTTTTCCGCGAAGATTGGACCCGCCGCCATCAAGATTTTGTGTTTGGTTTTATCGCTAGACATCCGCAACTTCACTTCCGACATGTTGACCAAGATCCAAAATTGGCACTGATTCAAACAAGTGTATTAAACGAGCGTTTGGATACAACGTCATTTGCAAAAAAATGCGTGAAAATGCGAAGATGGACGTTTCTCAGTTGATTGATGGTGGCCAATAGCACTAAAATCCTCTTGAAGAATCGGCCATTGATCGGGCTTGGTCCACCCACCCTCCTCTACCAATCTACAAGTTACAGTTACCTCTTTGTCTGGATTTCGGTTTCGACGAGTTTCATGGAGTTATCCAAATTACGACGGCAAATTGCCTGGCAAGCGGCCCGCTTGCTCTATTCGCGTGAAGAAACGGAGTATTATCGCGCAAAAATGAAGGCTGCCCGGAGCGTACAAATTGGCTGGGTTAAGCCAGCGGACCTCCCCAGCAATCTAGAAATTCGCGAGCAAATTCGAATTCTCGCTCAGATGTACGAAGGTGAAAAAAGCCATCTACTGCTGCGTGATATGAGATTAGAGGCATTGCGATTGATGAGATTGCTGACGCGATTTAATCCCCGATTATTGGGAAGCGTGCTGACGGGCCACATCCGCCACGGGTCCGACATCGATCTGCACCTTTTCTCCGATTCACTCGATGCTATCCGCGGAGAGCTGGAATATCACGGGGTTTTCAGCCAAGTCACGCGCAAGCGGGTGGTTAAACAAGGGCGATCCCAAGTCTACCAACATCTGCACATTCGCGACCGATTTAAGTTCGAGTTGACCGTTTACGCAAGAAATATGCTGAATCATGTTTTCATTAGCAGCATCACAGGAAAACCTGTGGAGCGTGCCAACATCAATCAACTCGAACAGTTATTGAGGCTCGAATATCCTGGTATCGACTTGGACTTGGAACTAAAAGACCGTGAGTCGAAGATCGACCGATTCCAACTCTATTTTGCTTTGTTGCTCCCTTTGGATTCTATTCAACAAGATGTTCGCTATCATCCGGAAGGGGATGTGCTCTACCATAGTTTGCAGGTGTTCGATCGCGCAATGGATCGACTCCCCTATGACGAAGAGTTTTTGTTGGCCGCGTTGTTGCACGACGTCGGGAAAGGCATTGACCCTGAGAATCATGTGGCCGCTGGTGTCGAGGCGATTTGCGATTACGTTACTCCGCGCACGTTGTGGTTGGTGGAAAATCACATGCAGGCTCACAAGTACCGAGACGGGCGTCTCGGACATCGCGCAAAGACCCGGCTGCGAGAAAACGAGAGCTTTGATGAGTTGATGATTTTGGCTGAATGTGATCGGCAAGGTCGAGTTTGCGGAATCGAGACCACATCCTTGGAAGACGCGATCGAATATTTGCGTGACATATCCGACCAGTTCGCCTATTGACTCAATTCGCTATCCTGAAAAGCGATTCTCGGGTCTTGGAAAGCCTAACTCTTTCTCAACTTGATTGATCAAGGGCTGACCATTTAGGAAACGCGGTAAGTTTAAGCAAAACAGCTCGGTAACACGGTCGTTTCGCATTTTTCCCTGGGCACCGACATGTGGTGAAATGATTACTTTAGGATGACCCCACAGCGCACTTGATGGCGGTAGCGGTTCAACTTCAGCGACATCAAGTCCTGCACCAGCCAACTGCTCAGAATTCAGCGCCGCGACCAAATCAGCTTCCCGAACCACCTCACCCCGTCCCACGTTAATCAGATAAGCGCCAGCAGGCATCGCCCTGAATTCACTCTTTCCAAACAGGAATCGAGTCGCTTCAGTTAGGGGAAGCGTGATGATCGCAAGTTCCGCGTCGCGAATTGCGTCCCGCAGTTGCTCAGGTGGAAAAACTTGCACACCATCGAACTCTTGGTCTGCGAAATAATCAACGGCGCGTAACGAAACGCGGAAAGGTTTGAGCACCTCGGCAATGCGTTGACCATTGCCGCCGAAGCCGATAATCGCGACGCGTTTACCATGCAAGTCGTCGGTCGGTAAGCGTTCGTAACGGCGTGCGGTTTCGGCGCGCACAAACCAATGGATCCTCCGTAGTAAACCGAGTGTCAACGCCAGCGTCTGCTCGGCCACCTGATCTGCAAATAATGCTGATGCACTGCTGACAAAAATACTTGCCTGTTTGACCGGTTTCGCTAGACAATGATCGAGGCCAGCCGCCGACGATTGAATCCACCGCAATTTACCCTTCGCCACAATGGCTGGCCAGTCCACCCAGGTCTTCACATGTCCAACAAAAATGTCGGCCGTCAATAATAGCTCAGCCAATGTTGCCGCGTCAGCTACGACGACAGTGCTTTTGGGTGCAGCTGCGCGAATTCGCGCGACGTGTTCAGCAGAAGCTTGATATCCAACGACGATATTCACGATTTGGGCTTTATCCGTTTGTTGAAGTTTGCTTACTAATCTTTAACTTGCAACGCCAGTTCCGTCAAACGCAACCGTTCACAAGTTAGAGTTTTTCCGAATTGGGAGCAATCGACACAGGCTCGTTCAGCCGTTAGCCGAGGGCGTACTAGGAAACAAGCGTCAAGATGCCTTGTCGATTCTGCCGTTGATCTGTGTTGGGCATGTTGCGCGAGCGGGGCCGGAACGGTCCAGAGGGACGTTTGAGGAGAAATCAAAAAGCGGCGCGGTTTAAGTAGAGGCCGATGAGCCATCAGCACGCTACGAATGAAGATACCCGACGCTTGAAGCCTGTCCTTTTATTGTTCGTTTATTGTTACTCGATGGTGAGGTCAGAATCGTCCGTTACGCCAGAACACCGACGAACAAAGCGATGAATCGAAGTGTTCGAAAAGCCGCCAATTGATGGTAGTTTTTTTCGCTCGCACTCGGTTATCGCGGGCGTTATGCTAAACCCAGGGCGACGAAACCTGCAGCTGAAATTTTGATAGCAGACTGCTTGCCGGGGCAATGAGAATTGCCGACAATGACGATGGATGGTGGGACGCTCGGCCACCCAAGAGAACGGAGTGCGCCCGCATTCACCCGCCAAGTCAAAAGAAATCCGGCATAACAATGCGATGCACCCCAGTCGCCGTTCGGACGTAAATTTGAATCATAGTTTTTCGGCGGCGGCGGGGTGATCGCGGTCGTTCGCCACTCAGGGGGTCGGTGCATTGGCAACGACTCATGGAAAAGATGTCAACCACGAAGGACACGAAGAGCGCGAAAATGGAGTTTGACCAACTTTCCAATCGCGTGATCGGTTGTGCCATCGAGGTTCATCGGTATCTCGGGCCAGGCCTGCTGGAATCGACGTACGAACAATGTCTGGCTCATGAGCTGACCCGGAACAGTATCAATATTGAACTGCAATTGGCGTTGCCGGTACACTACAAGGATGTGCGGCTCGATTGTGGGTACCGAATTGACATTCTCATCGAAAAACAGTTGATCGTCGAATTGAAGAGCGTCGAGGAAATCAGGGGCATTCACGAAGCCCAACTGTTGACCTACATGAAATTGGCGGGTGTAAAGACCGGATTGCTGATCAACTTTAACGTGACAAAATTGAAAGATGGCATTAAACGCTTCGTACTCTGATTCCTTCGTGCTCTTCGTGTCCTTCGTGGTAGAATAGCCGGTCGCTTCAGAACTAAACGTGGCGAACAAGACGGTGCACCGGAGCGGGCATTGAATTCCTCGTCCGCAAAAACCGATTCGAGTTTGGCTGCATTCAATTCATATTCGTCACATTATTTCGAAGAGAGGCATGCAAATGAACATTTGGGTGTCGTATTTGGCGGCTGTTTTCCTGTTCACCAATTTGGCCTTGGGCCAGAGACCAGAAGACGAGAAACTCCGAACTACTACCGCTCAACGTGGATTAGAGGAACTGATGACGGCAATCGACACAGCCGATGGCGGCTATGCGGATACCGTATTCCTCCGAGGTATGATGGCAAGCGGGCCCGACACACACTCGGTGTTTCTGCAGATTATCAGCGACGATCGTGTTCGAAAAATCCATTCGCTATTGGATTCGATGCCGCGAGACCAGGCGGCAGCAATCGTCTCGAACTCGTTCGACATGAGTTTATCTGAATTGAAAGCGGTCGCTCGGACAGGAAAGAGCGATCGTGCACTCAGGTATGGACTGCACGCAAAGCTATGGCTTTCATACCAGTTTGTACCACGCGAGGATTTCAACCGTCGTTTTAGTGATTGGAACGACTGGTACGTGGATTACCTAGGATCCGGGAAATACCTCGCGACCAACAAAGAAGTGCCAGAGGCGTGGCGCAAATCGAGTTTCGCAAGCACTTCCGGCCCCGAATTGCTGATGTATTTGAATTTGGCCCTTATTGATCAAGTCAAAAACGGAAAACTCGATGAGCAGTCTGAATTTGCCCAGATGTTGAAAGATGCGGGTTTGGACGGGCCGCTTTCTCAGTCATATACCATGTTGCCCATTCTGCCATTTGATGCGGAACTCGATCCGATAAAGAGCAAGGATGTTGAACCATTGTTGACACTACCCGTTTTTCTACACTGGGACGTCTTGGGTGCTTTGGATATTGAACAGCGCATCGAATTGATAGATACGGTTCGACGCGGTTTCCTCGATCCGCCGGGTGTGTTGGAATCCTCGCTGGATGACCTTGCGTTCTATTTACTGTCCATTGGCGGGACGGTAGACCTGATGAGTTTGGCGGCTGATTTGAAGAAGCTGCAAAAGATGACGCCTAAAAATGGTACGGCAATCGCTTTTTTAGGGTCAAATTTTGAGGGACGATTGGTGCAGGGTTGGTACGCCGAACGACCGCCCACGAAAAAACAACTTTTTAGTACGGTCGATCGTCTAGTCAGCTTAACGCCTCCTGATGAGCGCGACGAGTGGAATGCGATTATCCAAGAGTTAAGAGATTGGATATCCGAGATACCGGATTCCGGACTCGAAGTTAAGGAGCAAAAGGTTCTCGTGTGGCCCAAACCGGAAACAAACGAACCGGACGCCGAGAAAAATGCTGAACCTGCCGAGCTAAGAATTCGTTTGGTTTTGCGAAAAACCTTGGCGTTTGTGGGAGAGATACCAGACGACGACGGTCTGCAATCTAAAGCTACAGACAGAACAAAGCGGTGAACGTGCGAACTGGAGTTGGTTTGATGACTAGCGGGTGGGAATCCCGCCTGGGTAAGCGATAGCCACGCGTCCAGTATCGAGTGTTGCAGCCTGCGTATAAGGCGGTCTCGCCGAAGTCGTCAGTTGAAGCGTACACAGAAAGGTAGTGAGGGTGATCCGACAGGGTGTGGCCATTCGGCGGTGAACGGCGTGAACCCCGAAACTTTGTACCTGTCGAATAGCTTAAAACGCCTGCTTTTTCCTTCCTTGTTTCCTTAAGTGTATCGTTGTTTCGTCGGCCATTTGGCAGTGTTTGACAAAATCTTGTTTCAGACCTTGACAAAAAATGACGATATGTCAATAATCGACATTATGTCAAACCTCACCAGAAAAGAACGCGAGTTTTTGCAGCGTGAAGCGCGGATCTTGCAGATCGCGCACGAGTTCGTGATGCGCGAAGGATATCATGGTCTCAGCATGGACCGGATTGCCGATAGCATCGAGTATTCGAAAGGCACCATCTATAACCATTTCCGCAACAAGGAAGAAATCATCGCGGCTTTGGCGGTGCAAACGATCTTTCACCGCGTCGACTTATTTCGCAGGGCCGTGCAGTTTTCTGGCTGCGCGCGAGAAAGGATGCAGGCAATTGGAGTCGCTGCGGAATTGTTTGCGAAGTTATATCCGCATCATTCGCTGTACCAACAAGTTCTCAGGATGCCTTCGATTTGGGAAAAAACCTCAGCGCAAAGGCAAGCTCAGTTCGAAAGCGCGGAAAGTCAGTGTGTCAACACCGTCGCCAATGTGGTTCGAGATGGGATCGCAGAGGGTAATTTGTCGTTGCCGGAGGGATTTAATCCAGAAGACCTAGTTTTCGGGTTATGGTCGTTGACCTCGGCTGCGTTTACATTGGCTGCGTCAAATTCCAACTTGGGCAGACTGGGGATTGCATCCCCCTTCGGTAGTGTGCGCGTGTTAACGAGCCGGATGATTGACGGTTTTAACTGGCGACCGTTATCTTCGGAGTTGGATTTCGATCAAGTTGCCGAACGGGCGATTCGCGAACTTTTTTTGGAAGAATTTACAAAGTTGGAAGCCGGTTGACTTCAGCGCCGTAACGTAATTTTCAACAAAAATCCAGATCGTTGGAACAATGCGTCGACGACAGTCCAGCCCGGCAATCAGCATACATCTTTTCACAATTCGTCCTTGAGTTAAATCCTGAGTTGTTCTCTTTGCGGCTCGGCCTAAACTCAATATGGTTCCCAAAATTCTATTTGCAAAGATTTTGACGATGCGTCATTCTATGACTTTACGCCAAAAAACGACTGGCTTGAGTTTGCTTGTTGTGGCGGTATCTCTTGTGGGCGTTTCTTTTGCCGTCAATCAATTCGCATGGCAGTCAGGTGATGCCAGTGCTGACAACGCCGCCGCGGGGGCCAAGCAGAACTTGGCGATGGTGGAGTTGCTCCAAATTGAATTTCATCCGGAAGTAAGAGTGACGCGCGAATTTTCCGGAGCATTCCGTGCCTCCCGCTCCAGCGAACTTGGTTTTAAGCGAACGGGGCGGCTGGAAACGGTCAGGGTTGAGCAAGGAGATGTTGTCCAAGCGAATGATGTGTTGGCGGAGTTAGACACGGAGTATCTGCTGTCCTCGCTGGCCGAACTTCGTTCGCAACGCGATGGGGCGGCAGCCATGTTGGCGGAATTGATGGCTGGGCCGCGTCAGCAAACCATCGCGGCAGCTCGTGCGGACGTTCAGGATTTGCAAGCGCAGCTTGAGCTGGCGATCGCCGATTTTGAACGACGCGAGCGATTGAAAGGGAGTGGTGCGATTTCCATGAAGGAATACGACGATGCGAAGACCTTAGTCCGCTCGATTGAGCAGCGGCTAGAGGCTTCATCCAATCGCCTGTCTGAACTCGAAGAAGGGACGAGAGCGGAGACAATTGCGGCCCAGCAGGCCGAGGTCGCGCGACTCGAAGCCGCCATCCAACGGATCGAAGTCGAAATTCGCGAGAGTAAATTGGTGGCTCCCTATGACGCTATTATCTCGCAACGTTTGTTTGACGAAGGGTCCATTGTGGGCGGAGGCCAGTCCGTTTTTCGTCTGGTCGAAAAAGGGAGTATCGAGGCTTGGATCGGTCTGCCGCCTGATTTCATTGCCGAGCTTGAAGTAGGCAGGTGCTATCCATTGTCCGTCGATAAGCGTGTCCTTTCCGGTAAGCTAAAGTCAATTCTTCCTGAATTGGATTCGGTAACGAGAACGCGGACCGCCAGGTTTTTGGTCATCGATGAACTGCCGCCTCAATTGATGCCAGCGCCTGGTCAATTGGTACGGGTCAAATTGGAACAGAGCATTTCGCAATCGGGTTGTTGGGTTCCCACAAAAGCGCTGGTTCGCGGTCAACGCGGCCTCTGGTCGATCATCGTCGCCAAGTCGCCACCAGAGTCGCAGAGATCGGTCGAATTAGAAAACCTTGTCTCTGGTGAAAGGCAAAAATCGTTAGTCGCGGAGGTTCGTGTACCTGAAGGTCGTTTTCAGCAGGAATATCTGCTAGAGCGACGTGATATTGAAGTTCTGCAAATCGATACTGATCGTGTGTTTGTCCGCGGAGCCATTGTTGACGGCGAAAGGTTCGTTGCCAACGGCGTGCATCGATTGACGGCTGGCCAGCGCGTCCAGGGTCAAATCGCCGAGCATGTTGCGGAGGTTCGACAGTGACTCGGCAATCATTTTCGACTTTGTTCTTCCGAGATCGCCGTTTACTCATGTTGGCGATTTGCTTGATATTGGTTTCCGGGCTGTCGTCGATGGTAGTGATGCCACGGTTGGAAGATCCGGAGCTGGCGCCACGAGCGGCCAACGTTACGACAAGGTTGCCCGGTGTTGACGCCAGGTTGGTAGAAACGCTGGTGACCGAAAAGATTGAAGACGAAATCAAACAAATTCAGCAGGTGAAAGAAATACGCTCGACCAGTCGGTTGGGGGTTTCATTTATTCAAATCGAGTTGTTGGATTCCGTCACGGCGGCTGAAGCACCCGCAATCTGGTCGAAAGTTCGTGGAAAAGTCGATGATGCTCAAGCGTATCTTCCTCCACAAGCGAGCCGACCAGAATTTGATCAGATTGAAATCAAAGCTTTCGCCATGCTAGTGGGGTTGAAATGGCAAACGAAGGCGCCCGCCAGTCCAGCTGCTCTGGCACGCTGGGCGCGATTTGTGCAGGAGCGGTTGCGCGAGTTACCGGGAACCGAAAAAACCGAATTGTTTGGCGATCCTCAAGAGGAGATTTTGGTCACAGTGAATCCGGAAGACGCCACCGCACTCGCGCTGACGGCTGCCGATATATCCGCACAGATCGGGGCAAGCGACTCCAAGCAATCTGCTGGTCAGATCCGCACGCCGGATGGCAATTTGCTATTGGAAGTCAGTGGCGATATCGAGTCCTTGTTGCGCCTGGCTCAGACCCCGATCCGTGTTAACGATGATGGAGTAATCATTCAACTGGGGGAGCTGGCCCGTATTGAGAGAGCCGAACTCGATCCCCCCGCCACCATGGCGACCATCAGTGGCAGTAGGGGCGTTGTTATCGGTGCGTTGGTGCGGAATGATTTTCGCATCGATCGGTGGTCGCATCAGGCCCTTGAATTATTGGACGAAATACGTGCCGAATTGCCGGGCGGATTAGAACTGGAACTTGTCTTTCACCAAGCGCCTTATGTGCAAACACGACTTGCGTCGCTGGTTGGAAATTTGTTTCTCGGTGGGTTTGCTGTTTTTCTCGTCATTTTCATCATTATGGGTTGGCGCTCAGCCTTGATTGTTGGGTCTGCACTGCCGCTTGTGTCGCTGATGGTCATATCATTATTGCGATTATTGGACATACCCATCCATCAAATGTCGGTGACCGGGCTCATCATTGCTTTGGGCTTGTTGATCGACAACGCGATCGTTGTCGTCGACGAGATCAATCAGGAACTGAAGAAAGGAATTCCAGCACTGCAATCTGTGTCCAATACGGTTCGGCTGTTGGCGGTTCCGTTGCTGGGTTCCACATTGACTACGGCATTCGCGTTTGCACCAATTGCCTTAATGCCTGGTCCGGCGGGCGAGTTCGTAGGGGCGATCGCGATCAGCGTCATCTTGGCAATCTTTTCGTCATTTCTATTGGCTATGACGATCATACCGGCGTTGGCGGCAATTGGATCTGCCGAGCGTGTGAAGCGCACAAGTTGGTGGACCGATGGATTTTCCAGTCATCGTCTCAGTGTCATATGGGACCGCTGTATTGCCTCCTTGTTGGCCCGTCCGGCTCTGGGTGTCGTACTATCGTTGGCATTGCCCGTAGCTGGGTTCGTGGCCGCCACGCGACTGCCGCTGCAGTTTTTCCCGCCGGCGGAGCGAGATCAGGTTCACGTGGAAGTGGAATTGGGATCGGCCGCTTCGCTTCAGGAATCAATCGCGCTGACGGAATTAATCAGTGAGGAACTACAGCGCGATCCGAGTGTGGTCAACGTTCATTGGTTCATTGGCGAGAGTGTCCCAGTTTTCTATTACAACTTGGTGCCGAGCCGAAAAAACTCACCGCGTTACGCACAGGCGATTGTGCAACGAAATACGGCTGGAGCGACGGTTGAATTTGTACGAAACTGGCAGCATAAACTCCAGCAACTTTATCCGCAGTCGTTGTTATTGGTACGGCAATTAGAACAGGGACCGCCATTCTATGCTCCGATCGAAGTGCAAATTTTCGGGCCTGACATCGACGAACTGCAAAGATTGGGGGACGAGGTACGACTTCACTTGTGCGAAACCCCGCGGGTCATCAATACGCGTTCCGAACTGAGTGAGGCGTTGCCGAAGGTGAGTTTCGATGTCGATGAAGGGTTGACGCGACAACTTGGATTGAACCACACAAGAATTGCCAACCAGCTCAATGAAACGCTAGAGGGAGCCGTCGGCGGATCGATTTTGGAAGGTACTGAAGAATTGCCGATTCGCGTACGGATCGGCGATCAGGATCGCGGTAACCTGAATCGCGTTGCGACGCTGAATCTATTGAATTTTGAGGCAACTACTGCGGCTGCTGGAAATCGTGGGCAGCAAGCCGGAAATCGAACACGCCCTGAGTTCATTGGGATCCCCCTTTCAACCATGGGCAGTATGGGGTTAAAGGCTGAACCGGCTGGTATTCCGCGCCTCAATGGTCGACGCATGAACGAGGTGCAGGGATTTATTCTAGCAGGCGAATTAACGGCCCCGATCCTTTCTGATTTTCAGCAGCGGTTGGCAGCTTCGGGATTTAACCTGCCACAGGGCTATCAAATAAAATACGCCGGAGAGACCGCAAAACGAGACGATGCGATTGGGAACTTGATGGCCAATGTCGGAGTACTTTTGGTATTGATGCTGGCCACCTTGGTCTTATCCTTTAAGTCGTTTCGGTTGATGTCGCTAATCGGTATCGTCGCCTTCTTATCAGTCGGACTCAGCATGGGGGCATTGTGGCTTTATGGTTTTCCATTTGGCTTCATGGCGATTGTGGGAACGATGGGATTGATCGGTGTTGCAATTAATGACTCGATTGTCGTTTTGGCGGCGATCCGCGGTGATGCACAAGCCAGGACGGGTGACCGTGGAGCGATTCGCGAAGTCGTAATGCGTTCGACGCGCCACATACTCGCAACGACACTGACTACGACTGCTGGTTTCTTGCCCTTGATCTTGGCTGGCGGTGCATTTTGGCCGCCATTAGCGGTTGCAATTTCCGGAGGAATCTTAGGCGCCACGCTATTGGCGCTGGTGCTAATACCTTCCGCATACGCTTTGATGTATCGGCCACAGACGACCGACGCTGCATGGCGAACACGACCGCCGGTATTTCACCTATCCAGTACGGCTAAGCTTCAGCCGACCGCTGGAAGTGTTGCGGATTGAGCAAACGTCCATGTTGCGTAGGTGAATGAATTTCGAATTCGCAATTGCCGAGGACATTGCCCTGTATTCCGTCGATTCGCATCACGGATGTTGCTGACGAAGGGCCAGCGGTTTCTTTGCGTTGCTGGATATCCGCTGATCGTGCCTGGCGAACGTGAAAAATGACAGTGCGCGTCTCTTTGACTCAATCGGCAAGAAACGGGCGTTAGCGAATCAATTGTACGACGGCTAAGCTAATGTCTATAATCTTTCGAGTGCAACTTACAGTTTCCGGCCAGGTTTGCGGCCTTCGCTTCAACAATTGCATTTTTGCCTGAAGCATATCATAGGACATTGTGGCGTTAGTTGGAGTGCTGGTTGAAATCACCGCCGGCCGTGCTGTTCCGAAGTTGACTCGAATTACGTGAAACCCGAGCGTAGGTATCAATAAGAATCAATGTTGTGTCGGGCAGTAGATCGGCATTTGAAGAAAACACATAACATAATGAACTCCTCCAACGAAATACAAGGCGACGGCAGCTTCGAGTTCTTGCTTAACGGGCGGCCCCACCGCGTGAATTGCGGGACGACGGTAGCGGACTTGTTAAAGCACTTGAAGGTTGGGTCGGCTGTGGCTGTTGAGATCGACGGTGAATTAATCGTTGCCGATCGACACGCTTTCTGTACATTGAGGGAGTCGAACAAAGTCGAAGTTGTCACGTTAGCAGGGGGAGGCTAGTAGTAAAGATGAGCACGATGCGCGAGATCCTCAGCGAGTCAGAATTGAATCAAGACCTGCACACCCGCGACCTTCCGTTACTTCGCATCGGAAGTTTTGAACTGCGCAGCCGATTGATTCTGGGTTCGGGCCGCTATAGCTCATTTGAAGTAATGCGTGAGGCATTGCATGCGTCGGGTGCGGAATGTGTGACGGTCGCCGTGAGACGCGAGAAACTGCATGACAGCGATGGAAGAAACATTCTCGACTACATTGATACCAACCGATATATTTTACTCCCCAACACGGCCGGATGTTATGATGCGGATACCGCAGTGCGATGTGCGCGTATGGGGCGGGAGATCTTATTGCGGCTCAATAATCCCGGAGCAAAGTGGGTCAAATTGGAAGTGCTAGGAGATAACCGTACATTGTTGCCAGACCCAGTCGAGACGCTGAGGGCAACTGAACGACTCGTCCGTGATGGCTTTCAAGTACTTTGTTACACAAGTGACGATCCAATAATCGCCAAGAAGCTGAAAACGGCCGGTGCCGTCGCCGTCATGCCGGCAGGCAGCCCGATAGGATCAGGTTTGGGAATTGCAAACCCTCACAATCTGCAGTTGATCTTAGAGTTGCTCAAGAATGACGACTCAGAATTTCCCGTCGTCGTTGATGCGGGGATCGGTACTGCCAGCGACGTTACGATTGCAATGGAGCTTGGTGCGGACGCTGTGCTGTTAAATTCCGCCGTGGCGAAAGCCACTTATCCAGTCTTGATGGCACAGGCGATGCGAGCGGCCAGCGAATCCGGGTTCCTTGCACGCATGTCTCAACGAATGGGAAAGTCGCGCTATGGTTCAGCTAGTAGTCCAGAACATGGTCAAATCGCCAAATGGCTGGTCAACGAATCTGAACAATAAGAGAGAATTAAGCAGAGCGTGGAGCTAAATCAACGTCCAAAGTGCTGCAGGGGTTAAAACATATACGGTTTAGCGAATAAATTGCGGTTAAACCTTTAATTTGAGTATTTTTTGGCTTAAAAACCGTATTGACAGCAATTAGTATCAGTAGCGAGTTTTGGTTTTCTGCTGAAAACTGGGGCTAGTTCAAATAACCTAAATTATCCAAATTTGGCAATTGGAACGCTTGACACTTGAATGCAGCGAATTTATAACTGTGTACATAGCGGAATTTTCGCGCGTAAGAATTTACCGATCCCTCGTTCACCCCGCTTTGCGAGATTAGCAACATGAAAGAACTTTTTCAAACACTCAAATTAGCGAGCTACGTATTCGTGCTCCCGCTGGTTGTGACTGCCGCGGTCTCCGCGCAGCGGTATATCAGTCAGGATATCTACGACGAAGCTGCTGCGGTTGAGTCAGTCTATGTGGAGTCTCTTCCAATGGCTGAGTCCGTGGCTGTGGACGTTTCATCCACCTCTTCACCTGTTCTTCGAATTGACAGTGGAGATGGCATCAACGGACGCGTGGCGATTATGGAAGAAGGTGTTCGCGTTGGCGCTCGTGATATGCGAGTGACCCTGAATCGACGCGGAGTTGTGGTGGCATCGTCTGTAACCGATCATGCTGGCGTTTATCGATTCCAAGGCGTGCAGCCTGGTTCTTACACATTCATCGCTTCCTCGGATCAAGCGGTTTCGGCTATGGGTGTTTATGTTACCTCGGTTGGCGATGCAGTTGATGAGTCTGAAATTCAAATGGATGTTGTAGCGGTTGGTGGTACCAATATCGGACCAGCGCGAGAGATGTTGAATTCGGAATACGTCGGTGCAACATATTCATATTTAGTTGATCCAGCAATCGATGCCTTGCCAGTTCGGCAGTACTCGAACCGAGTTGCTCTGCGAGCTGATGGTAGCATGCACGGGCGTATTGCCGCGCTTGATTGGATTGATGAAGTATCACGCTATGATCTTTCTCAAAATTCGGTGGCTTTATTTGCTGGTGGTCAGATTTACCGACAAGCACCATTGAGTGCCAGTGGCGAGTTTTCATTCGCAAACGTTGCTCCAGGTGTCTACGATTTTGTTTCCGCCGGACCATCAGGCAATGCAGCGATGTGCGTTGAGGTCGTGGAACATGATGCGTTCGTACAAAGTTCGCCTGTAGTATTAGGTGTTGGAACGCTTGCTGCTAATCAAGACGTCTATGGATCACATGATTGTTGCGTGGTTTTGACCGAGCCGGCTGCCTGCGAGCCCATGGTTGAGCAGACTGTTGCTGTAACTGAACAAGTCGGTTTCGGAGATTGCTACGGTGGATGTGGTAATTTCGGTGGCGGATTCGGTGGCTGCGGCGGCGGGTTTGGCGGTGGCGGCGGATTCGGCGGCGGTTTTGGTGGATTTTTTGACCTTCTCGGATTGGGTATCGCAGCTTGGGCAATCACGGAAATCGCTGACAGTATCAGTCGGCGTCCACGAGCTCCCCTACCACCACCACCTCCACCACCACCTCCAAGTCCAGCACGGTAAGGTTGGGGTTCTGGCTTAGGCAAAAGCTTGACTTGAATTTATAAACGAAGTAGCTCGGCGTCAGTGCCGAGCTTTTTTTTTGCTTGCTTTTGACAATTGGCGAGTTTAATCTACTGGTATCGGGTATTGCTCAACGTGTCTATATTTTTTTAAAGGCCTCAACATGTATCGAATAATTTCAGGTTCGCTCCCGTTTTTGGTAAGTGTGTGTTTGTGTGCGTCGGCGTATGGCCAATTTGGATATTATGGCGGCTCAGGGTATTCTGGATGGGGGGGTGGTTACCAAGGCGATCCCTACAGTGACGCTAATCCCTGTTTGGGTTACTGCTTGGAGCACGATTGCCTCACGCAGCGCGGTCGCGGAGGTTATGGGTGCGGCCAAGGCAACACAGGGTACCGAATCCGCTATGTTAAAATACTGGTACCGGCATCGTCATTAGCTGCGACTCCAACTAGCAGGACACAGCAATTGAACGACGTCTATCAACAATATCGAAATGGAGGCATCCATTCAGGAGCAACTGAGACACCTCCGACTTCGGATAAGCCTAGCCAGCCACAATCCTATCGATATCAGTTTTGAGTTGGCGACTGCGAATTTATTGCATACGATTCCCAAGTCAAATGACTTCATCCGTTGTCTGGATATTGGACGGGCTGGAGGTTTATTCGTCGGCAATTGTGAGTTTGAATGCGTCGACGCAAGAATTGAGGGACGGACGCTGCACACTTTCAATTCGTTTTTTCAATGCCAATATTTGCTCGGCGAAAAAGTAGGGTTCGCAAACCCGTGAATCTCAAAAGGAACATGCGTGATGCATATCAGGAGTGCTTATAACTGTTGGACCGAGGATGTGCGCGACGTCGCGGAGTTGCGACAGATTTTGGCTGTCGTAGTAACGTCGATGTCCACGTTGGCGCAATCAGTGGTTTATCTGTTGTTTTTTATTTCGTTGATTGGTTTTATTGGTTCGATTGATTCAGCCTCTGCACAGCAGCAGCCAAATGTCGGGGCAGGAGCCCAGTGGGAGTTGTATCCATTGGATGAGTTGAATCTTAAGCTGAGCCAAAAATCTGAACTAATGGTTATTAGGGCGGGTAGCGGACAACCGGCCGTCAGTGAATTCGAGGTCGGAATCAAATGGAAAGTAGAAGGTGTCGATGACGATACATTTAAGATTCGCCAGACGATACAAAGGGTCAAAGTGGTGGTCAAAGTTGACACGGAAACGATCACTTTCGACAGCTCACAACGACAACCTGCAAATCAAACAGAACTAATGAAGGAATTGCGTGCGGAATGCGATGCACTATTAAAGTCTAGCTTGTTAGTGCGCTTGCGACGAAGCGGGGAAATTGCCGTATCGTACTTCAGTTTGGATGATGAGAGCAGGCTTAAAGCATTGGAAGAATCCCAATACGCTCCTAAACCAAGTGCAATTGGACGATTCATCAAACAACTCATTGTTCCATTGGAAGCCGATAGCCAACCCGACAACCATAAAGATACGGAGGCGCATGAGCATGGTGACGAGACTGGAGGTTTGGCAAATAGCCAACCCGCCAATGTGCAGTTTCAGAAGCCTTGGAATGTGCGAACATTCGAGCATCCTGAACGTCGTGCAGCGAGTCTCGTGATCGCCGCCGAAAAGCGTTCAGAAGACTCGCGCTTCATCGACTTCGATTTAGCGCCAAAGTACGAAATGGATGATTGGATAGAGGATGGACTTAAAGTCTCTCTGATTGCCCAACGTGGAGCAGGAACGGCACGATTCGATAAACGATTGGGTAAGCAAATTAGCGGGCGGTTGACGCAGACGGTCCAGTTCAAATTTGAGACTGCCGACAGAAGTTCAGTCGAGCAAGTCCAAACTGCATTGGAACTTGTCATCAATTAATGCTGGTTATCCAGCGTGTAACTTGGTTTTCGTAGGCGAATATTGTGCATTGCGGTATCGGGGGGCATGTTTATGTTCCACGCAATGTTGAGCAAACGAAACATGCCCAACTCACAGGCAAGCGAGATCGTCCGGCTTTGCGTATTTGAAATTGGCTTAAAGCGCGCTCGAATCGGGGATATCCACCGATCATGCAAGCGGCATCCACGAGGTTGGCAAGATCGAGTGGTTGCGCGAGGCGGAAACATGCTCTGGGCAAGTGAGGTGCCTTAGCCCAGGCTATCTCTGAGCTGGCGGGCTTGGAAACGACTAAACAACGGTTCCAAGCCAACGTACTCCCTGCATTTTGACGTGAAAGCCGCTGCCGGGACGTGCCAACCTGATATTCAAGCTTGTACATTCTTTCTCGGCTCAAAATGCCACCGATCCTACCGGCTTGTGTCGATATCAGCGGCATCGAAGGCGAGACGCCTCGCCAGTTACACTTAGTGGCTGGCCTTGCTAAAGAATGCGGTTGCCTTGATTGGTTGTAGGTGTCGATGTACAATTGACGCTCACGATAAAGATAAAGGGCTCACCTCGGGGCAGCAAATCTCTTTGCTCGCTTGCGATGGTTTCGTCTTTTTAGAGCTTGAGAATTTGAACAAATTTTTTTGGAAAGTGGTTGCAAGTGGGAACAAAAAAAACTGGTAAAGGTCGCCGAAAGATCGGACGCAAGAAACGAAGAATGCGCGCAAAGATCCGACACCGCAAATAATCGGACTAACCTTTCGGCAAAGAACCACTGCCGCCTTGTGCTTTGCGAACAGTCGTCGGCCTAGTGTGATCGGAGACGAGTCCATTTTTTTTCAGTCAAAAGTGTGCGCTAGGCTGAATCACTCACTGGTGTTTGAAGTCGTGATTTTGATGGTCTCTCATTTTATGTCGTTGAACTGCATGATATCAACGATTTCGTCTTCTTAAGGAATTTGCTGGTGGCTGGCGTATGAATTTCAACGGGAGAAGATTCTTGCCCTTCATCGTCACTGGTTTTTGCTGTTGATTGCACTGCAGATTAAGGAGTCGCTCGACAGGAGCAACTGAGAGCAGTGAATAAGGGGTTAATCGATACCGAACATGGAAGTATTCGTTGGCGCGGGCGGGTGCTTATCGTGTTGGCGGCAATATTGTGGAGTACTAGCGGTGTTTTTGCTAAAGCGCCGGTCTTTGAAGACTGGCCGATTGCCCAACGTCCATTTCTCTTGGCCTTTTGGCGAGCCGTTTTCTCTTGTGGCTTTCTGATTTTGTTTGTGCGTAAAGTCACTTGGACATGGCGTATTCTCCCGATGGCTTTTGCCTTCGTTTGCATGAGCGGCACGTTTATGAGTGCCCTCGTTTTTGCTGAAGCGACTCTGGCAATTTGGTTACAATTTACGGCTCCGGCTTGGGTGCTTTTAATTGGTGCTTGGGTTTTTCGTGAGTATGCAAGTCGAATCGATATCTTATTCTTGTCACTTGCATTGGCAGGAGTCGTCTGGATAATCGCGTTTCAAATTTCCGGGCCCGACAATCTGGGACTGTGGTTGGGGTTGGCCTCGGGATTGTTTTTTGCACTGGTCGTGCTTCAATTGCGATCTTTGCGTGGACTCGATGCCGCGTGGTTAATATTTGTAAACCAGTTAGCAGTTGCGGTTGCAATGTCGCCTTTTGTCTTTTTAGGTCAAGAAGTTGTGCTTCCCAGCGGCCAGCAATGGTTCTACTTGTTTGCTTTCGGGGCATTGCAAATGGGGATCCCTTATGTTCTTTTTGCCTATGGAGTCCGCTCAATCAAAAGCCATGAAGCTTCTGGTTTATTGTTGCTTGAGCCCATCCTCGTGCCAATTTGGGTGTTCGCTGTATGGAGGCACGCAGAAACCTACCAAGCTCCGCATTGGTCGACCTGGATCGGAGCTAGCCTAATTCTGTGCAGTTTATTGGTGCGTTACGGTTATGACTTACGACGATCTCTTAAGTGGAACCTTTGATAATGACGTGTGCTTCGTAGCTTTGCACCTCGGTTGCGTCGCCAGGTTGCTGGAAGCCATCTATTGGGAGTTCTCCCGAATAACATTACCGAATGGCCGACCTGCGGAAGAGTAGACACTCAGAAGGTATTCAAGTCTGGTCGATTTGTGCAGTTAAGCTTAGATCGAGTTCATGCCTTGCCAAAGGCCTAGAACATTCGTTCTAGAGCAGAGGCAACTGCACTTCTACGAACCGTGCCGAACAAAGTCGAGCCCAACCTCGATTATCCATTGTTTAGACGGGTGGCGAACAATGGCACGTGACTATTGTCCAATTTGTAATCGGTCAATCGCCGGCATTAAGCGTTCGTATTCTCCCTCTGGGATTAGGTAATACCATTTCGAGTGGACCAGATTGAAATCGGCAACGGCCCTCTTGGCTCGATCCATGGCCTCATTCCATTGCCTCAAATCTCGCTCATAATTGCGTTGTTCGGCTGGGTCGTCTGTTTCGATCGGTTCGGGTTCAGGCAACAACGAGGCATCAAGCTCAGCCGACAAGAATGCGTAACGAGTTACTTCCGTACTTCCTCGCTGCAGTTCGGAGAGTCGTCCGAAATTCATCGTGAGACGCGACCCATTTCCTTTGCCCAGCGATAGGCTCCCGCCGATCGCGAGAAATTGATGCTGTTCATTTTCCCTGCCACGATAGTAAAAGCCACTATTGAGCATCGAACTGAATTCAAGCGGCTGAACATTTGCCGTTTGTTCCGCCAAGTACTTGGCAACAAGATCTTGCTTTGGCCGGATGTTGTTGAACGGAATACTTCCTAAGCGGAGCAGCACATCGGTTAGCCAATTCGGCTGCTGGCTGGGAAGAGTCAGCGCGATTGGTTCATCTTCCAACTTGCCAGCTGGATCAGCTTTGATTAAAGTTGCTTGTGGTTGGGAGCTTTGAACTGCGAAGTCGATCCTCACACGGTAGTTGTGCTTAATCTTTCCGCTTGTCGCAAAATTGTCCGGGTCTGCAGAATAGTTGTCGATCTCGATGTATTTGATGTTACGGGCATCTTCCTGGCTCATGCGGAACAAGTTGGGATCGACCCAACTCGATAGTTCGGTCGACAGCACTTTCTCGTCAAACGTGACAAGGTACACTTGGGGCTGACCAGAGACTCGCACATATTTTTGATCGGGCCGTCCTTCAGGCGACTCGCCGACAACGATACTGGCAATAGGTTCTGCATTTGCGGCTAGTAAACTAAAGCGTGTCCCTTTACCGCCCACAGCATCACTATCTGGTTCGTGCACACCATAAAGTCCGTAATCCTTTTGGTCTTCGCTCGTCAGATCCTCGATCTTCAGGTCATTGAGGCAACTGGTCGCCTCGGCTAGCCTTGCAACATTTTGTGCCGGGAAATTGGCACGGCTGGGGATGAACCATTCGTTACCGCGTTGATTGATGATAAACCGTTCCACAACACCTTGTGCAGCGTCGACAAAAACAAAAGTCTCGATCTGAATTGATTTTACATCACTGGAAGAATATTCCGGGAACAGAGGCTCATTGATCTTGTTAGCGAGATTCTGTTGAATGGGCCAAGGATACAAACGCAGCGCCAGCACCACCATGACTGTTGCAATAATGAACATGATGAGCGTAGTTCGCATGGGGGAATTCAATGTCAAATCTCCGAATGAATTGGTTGACGATTATTTTAAGCGACGCGCTTTGGAAATTCCTTCTCGTTCGCGCAGCCGCCGTCGTGTGAAAACGAATAGACCGAGTAGCAATGGTGGAATTGGCGGCAATAATACGGCCGCCAGCTTATATTGCTGTTGCACTTGCTGGATGATCATTTCAGCATTCAGTCGCTTAGCTCGGATACTCTCTCCCATTTCGTTCTGCAATTGCTGAGATCGTTGTTGGATTTTTTGCTCTTCTTCCATAGCTTTCTGCTGGTACTGTTGAAAAAGCTTTTCCGCTTGGATTTGGTCAATCGGTTCTCCTTCTTCGGCCAACCGCGCCAGCTTCTTCAGTTCATTTTCGAGCGGTCCGATAACGGTTCGAGCCTTTTCTTCGGCTTCGCTCAGTTGAGTCGAACGATACTTTTCAAAATTCTGGATCCATTCATCGACTTCGCCCAGCGCTTCGCGTGCGGTCGCTTCAATATGCCTAAGTGTGACATGCCGCAATTTCCGGTTGCGGATGTCAATGTACTTTACCTCGTTGGCCAAGGTATCGATTAGATTCAGCACGAAATGCGTATTCTCGAAGCGATATTCCAGTCCACCTTGCCGAGGTTGATCGCGAAGATTAACGAAGTGGTCGGCAATGATGTCGACATCCGCGACATACACGCAATTCATTTTGCCGGAGATTTTGCCAGCATCGTTGGAATCATGATGGTCAGCTCCGGGGTATAGTTCACTCCCCTTTTCCTTGATCAACGCGGCCACAACAAAACGTTGGTTCGCATTTCCGCGAATCGTCTTCAACTGTTGTTCGACCTGTTCGCGTTGCCGAGCGGTACGCACCTGTGCATACGCCATCTCCAGAATACGCCAGTTGATAACGCCTGCCTCACCGGTCGTAACCAAGGGAACAAAGTCAAAGGTAGATCCACGCCGCTTTTTAACAATACCGACATACTCGAAGACCAATTCGGTTAAACCACGTGTGGCAGGGTATTCGCGGTTAAACTTCACATCGCTGGTTTCAATGTCATCGCGTACGATTACGGTTTCCGCCTGGTCCAGGCGGCTATCGCGCAAATATGGATTTTCAATGGACCAGGCAAGATCAGGCACCAATGGAACCGACTCGAAGGGTTGTCCCTCGATATCAATCCCTAGCGCCTCCCAGAGTTTTGCAACACCCAGTTGGTCATCGCGATCTTCAAAAGGCGCACGAGGGAAAATCGTGTCCAGTACAAATGAATTTGCCTGAGTCGTGCCACGGGCCTGGAAGGTTAATGGCGGAAAATTAGCCACATTCACTTTGGGATCTTCAAAGATCAGTGTAGGTTGACCGTCGCGGATTGCTTGAATTAAGTACTCTAAACGTCGATTGGACATTTTAGAAGGCTGTGCAACCAAGAGGACATCATATCGTAGCCCAACTTGGTTACCTGCGGAGTCTCTCACCCAAATATCCAAGGGCTCATTTAACAATACGTCGGAAACATCATATTGTTTTTCAATCTCTTCGACGATGCGCAGCTTGCGAAATATGGCCTGTTGCCCTCCAACGGACTTGATCGCTCCGTTAATATGCGCGTCTGTTTCAACAATACCGACGCGTTTCCGACGAGGCGTTGCCACTTTTCCGATAGCTCGAACAAGTTCTGCTTCAACGGGCATACCATAAGAAAAGAAAGGAATTACAACGCGATCGAGTCCACTGGAGAAGGCGACTCCCAAGATCACTTCTTCCTCGCGCCAGGCACCGCGTGTTTCCGAGACATGTTTCCGCGGGGCGATGCCAAACTTCTTTTCAGCCAAAATGGCGGCCTGCGAGTACGGTTCGATAGGAGGATGAATATTGACCGTGATGCGCGGCTTTCCACGAACCTGAATTTCACGTAGCAGATTCACCAAATCACTCTTGGATTGAACGAAATCGGTTGGCACGCGACTGCTGACATACGCGTCAATCATGATCGGTTGCGCTGGGCTCCCATCTACATTGGTTGCACTGGCGACTTCATCGAGCATCATGATCGTGTTGGGTGAGAGCGTGCTTATCTTCTCTTGAGATACGTCGAGGCGATAGCGATTTAGGGGGCTGTATTGGACAACGATGACCGTTGCAATCACGGTTGCCACGAGGAACACCGACCTCAAAATAAAATGCCAGAAGAGCGAATTGCCATCGCGTCCGCCCATCCAATGTCGCCTCGAAATCAATACGAGGCTGACGTAAATTCCGATTGTCACAATGCCTAAAAAGAAAACGATCGATGAGGGACTGATCAAGCCGCGCCCGAAAGGCTCGAAGCGTTGCAAGTACGACCATTCGTAAAGCACATTAACAATCTGATTCCTTGAGAAGATAACGTCGGCGCTGGACAAGAATGCCAAAGGAGCATTTAAAACAACTCCAAAAATAAAACTGACGGTCAGATTGCTTGTAAAGAATGACGCGACCATGCCAAGGGCCAGCATCGCAATGCCCACAAACCAATAGCCAAGGTAGGTCGAGAACAGCAAGCCTGTATCCAACTGGCCGCCGGTCATTGCAATCAAGACCGCGTAATTCGATAATTGCGAAAAGATTAGCGATACGGTAAACACAAGTACCGCAGCAAAATACTTGCCGACAACAATGTCGATATCTAACGCGGGAAGCGTAAGTAGCAACTCGTCCGTTTTTTGTTGCCTTTCTTCGGCCCAAATCCCCATGGTGATCGCTGGGATAAAGACCAGCATGATGAAGGGCAAGAACTTATTTAATTGATCAAAATTCGCAAGGTTAGTCGTGAAGAATTCGTGCGGCCAAAAGGCAGCAAATGACGTCAACAACACAAACAAACACAAAAAGACATACCCAGTAGGGTTGCTGAAATACCCAACGAAGTTACGCTTCATCACCGCGAAGGCGGCCTGTCGGTAAATACCTAACGGCAACATGATCAGAATCAGAACAGCCATGAAGACAAGGTCAATTCCAATCATGTAGATGAATTCGATGGTTGTGAGTTGATTCATGGATGTCGAGTTGTGATGCTTGTTTATAAATGGTTGGACAATTTAGTATTTGCAAATCGACTCGAAGTCCGAGTCCATCAAGGGGATCTAAGGCTTGGCGACAAAAGACGTCGCACCAAACCGCAACGAACTACAATCTCTCACGGCTAAGCCTCTTCCTTTTCAGGCAATGACTCGACTTGCACTGCATCGGAGTCTGGGTTCTGCGATTGAATCGACTGTTCGTCGCCTTCAATTGCAAAGTTCGTTAATTCGGCGAACACGTCGTCTAGGCCCTTGTTGTCCGGATCAATGTCTTTGAGCAAGCCGTCATAGACAACAATTCCTTCATTGATCAGGATGACGCGATCCGCCACCGCTTGGACTTCCTGGAGGATATGCGTCGACAACAAAATGGTCTTCTCTTCACCTAAGCGTCGCATTGTATCCCGTACGCCACGAATTTGATTCGGGTCTAGGCCAGAGGTCGGCTCGTCCATGATTAGGACTTCCGGTTCATGGATCAATGCCTGAGCCATTCCCACGCGCTGCCGAAAACCCTTGGACAATTTGTTGATCGGTTTGTAGATCACGCTACTCAAATCACACAGGCCGACGACTTTTTCGATTCGATCAAGCTTGGTCCTTTTGTTTAATCCTCTAGCTTCGGCGAAAAAATCTAGTAAACCAAAGGGAGTCATATCGGGATAAAGGGGGCCACTTTCCGGTAGGTACCCTAAACGTTTTGATCCCTCAAGTCGTTGTTTATTCATGTCATAACCGGCGATGCGCGCGACACCTTCCGATGGAGACAGATAGCCCGTCAACAACTTCATGGTTGTGCTCTTGCCCGCACCATTTGGCCCCAGAAATGCCACAACTTCGCCAGCGTATACTTTGAACGATACATTTCGAGTTGCCGCGAAAATCCCATAAAATTTGGATAACCGATCCGCCTCAATCATGGGGGTGCGGTTATCAATTTGCGTTTCTTTAACCATCATCTACAAATCAAAACAGCGATGTTCGTTCAAATAATAACCCACGATGTCCTGACAAAGGACCATTCCATTTTGGCCACTCCCAAACAGCACGATGATCGCCAGGAGCAACTGCCGAGGCCAAACGCTATAACGCGTTGGATCATTATAGGCCAAATGACTTAGAAGCCACCACCTGTTTGACTCCCTTCTTTAATTTTATGAAGGCATGTTATTTATTGGTGCATTTGTCGTGCACGGGAACATCCAACCCCATTTTTTTCCTGTGCAGCGCTGGAAATATAACGCGGTAGTTTCCAAATGGAAAAAGCCGGTTGGCATGGTGATTTCCAACGCATGTTTGTGAGGAGCCTCCATGCTTTTATGTTCGCCCCATCATCAATCATACCGTTTAGGCTCCATATTGCTCAAGTATGAAGCCGGTTGAATTGCCGACAAGGTCCAGCTGTGTGATGCCTGTCGACAAGCGATACGCGTGCCACACGACACTTCGGAATAGCAATATTCTGATTCAAACATCACTGTTTGACTCGGCTGCGCCCATTTTGAAAAGCTTTGAAGGCCGGAATCAACTCGGTAGGTGGGCGATTTATGGCCGCATCTTCTTCGAATCCACGCTGGTCGTCGGTGCGCTGATGAAACTGATTGCGCACAATTTCCGCCGGTCGCAAACCGAGGCTCTCCAAGGCATCCTCTAATCGCTGGCGATCGTCGGCCGCGCCTTTTCGCGCTTTTTCCTTAAGCTCGCGCCATTTGCGCAGAAATTCGCGCATTTCATCTTCCGTCCAATTCATCTCCTCCAAGAGTTTTGGATCAGGATTATGCTGCTGTTTCTCCAGGTATTCCAGGACCAAGTCGGTTGCTTTGTTGGCATACTCTAAATTGGCCTTGTCAGGTGTGGTCGAGCGGTCATCTTGGCTTCGCGTCCGACGATCCATGTTTGACTGATCCTTCATATTCCCCTCGCCAGCCTGATCCGACTGCGGTAAATCGTTAGACTCGCGTTGGCTATTTTGATCACCTGACTGTCGGTCCAGAGGCTGATTTGGGCTATCGCCCCCTTCTCCTGTTTGCGAGTTTGGTTCCGACGATTGATCTGCGCCATTCGATTGATGGTCCTGAGGCCTCGTCTGTTGACTTCCGTCATCTCTTGGTTGATCGGTCGCCCCTGCATCATTTGGAGCACCCTGTTCACGATGTTTTTGACCGTCACTTTGCTGATCTGTGGCCGCCTGATTCGTGTCATCATTCAATGACGAGCGACCAGCCCCCTGATCTTCGGCCTGATCGGTTCCAGATTGTGCATTTTTGGAATCGTCGCCACGACTATCTTCTCCAGTCTCACGCGCTTGCGAATCCTGTTTCCCATCGGTGGCATGCTTCATATCTTGATCTTGCGACCGCTTGGCGTTGGCTTCACCATCCGAATCATTGCCCCCGTGTGCTCCTTCCGTGGTTTCAGATGTTTGATCATTTCGCTGGGTTTCTGATCGTGCGAGGTTGTCATTTGTTTGGTCGCCTTGTTCATTCTCGGAGTCACGATCTCTCGTACCATCCCGCTGATCATTCGCAGTTTGATTTGTCATTTCCGATCCATTTGGTTGACGATCGGAGGGCTGCTGGTCGCCATCGTTGCGCGGAGAGTCAGAGGACTCATCATCAGTTGTCTGGCGGCGATTCGTGTCGTCGTCTTTTGAGTCTCTGGAGATCGTTTCCTGAGAATCAGTTGCTTCTGTACGGTCAGACGAACTGCCGTCATTTTTACTTTCCTGTTGCTGCATATCTTGGAGTTTTTCCAACAGCCGTTCAAAGCGTTCTCCGGCATGCGCATCTCGATCAAGGGGTTGAACGTTCTCCCCCCTTCCATCATCAGCGGAAACGTCGCCGTCAGGAATGTCGTTCTGCTGACGTGGCTGTGCCTGGTCGCTTCCACCTTGATTCCCGGTCGCACGCGCTGAATCAGCCCCATTGCCGCTAGAGTCTTGTGATGTTCCGCCGCTCTTGGTATCCGAGCGCTGCGCACCCTGGTCGCTAGGGCGTGAGCCACCTTGGTCTGCGGCCGTTTGTTCATCGGTAGACTCGCCGTCAGCGGCCGTGCGCTCGGATGGTTGTTCTTTTTTCTGTGAATTCGAGTCAGACTGAGCAGGATCTTCACCGCTCTTGGACGCTTGCTGACTTTCGGATTCTTTCCCATCCGATTTTTGGTCTTGCTTTGAGGAAGGATCCCCCTCTTGGCCAGCGTAATCCTGTGATGCCTGCGAATCTTGGCCCGCATCACCTTTCCCTTGTTGGTCTTTGTTTCCTTCGTCAGAATCTGCATCTTGTTGAGAGTCAGAATCACCGTCACCTTCATTGCCTGACTGAGGTTGTGATTCGTCGGACTGCTCCTGGCTAGCTGATTGCTGCTGTTCCTCGACCTTGTCATCTTGCGATTCACCTTGTGCGTCGACGATTTCCACCGTGATGATGCGACTTACATCTTGGTTTGGGTCAAGGACGCCCGTTAAGGCAGAAACGCGGTTATCGAATGCGGTTGCGTAGAAGACGGCTTGGTCTCCAACTTGTAAGCCGAGCAACCTGGGAACGATGGTAAAACTTGCCGAGACCTGTCCGTCAGGTTGTTGTTGCAAGTCCAGAGCTTGGTTTACTTTTGCTTGGCCCCGCTGGTCCAAACGAAACTGGATTCTCGAAATGCGAAAATCTTGATCGATGGCCCGGATGGCCACGCGAAGCTGCGAGTTGACCGGCAAGCGCACAATGTCGTCGACGGGTTGAGTAATTGCGATTTGCGGAGGTAGATCAGGAATTATTCGAATCGGGTAACGTGTTCGCCCTTCGGTTAGCCTTCCTTGTTCATCGCGGAATGTCAAACGATAGTGGCTCATCCTTTGGCCTCCTCCATCGCCAAATTGCAGGATGAAGCTGCCCGTGGCCGAACGATCGTTTGTTTGCATTATGATTCGCTCGACAACACGAATGTTTCCGTTATTATCGAGCGGACGATCATTGAGCAATTCGATATTGGCCGATTGCAATGGCACATTGGCGTCAGCCACAATGGTGACCTTTGTCCCTTCGTAGGCTTCTACTTCTCCTTGCCCAAACAATGTGGATTGAGGAAACTCGGTGTAACCAGGGGGTGACAATGTCATTTGGCTGACGGTAATCGTGGCCGCAGATTTGACCCGTATGTCATAAGTGGAGGAACGTCCGTCGCCGGCCCGTACAAAGTAGCGCAAGTCCTGTTGGATTCCATTAACGCCCGTACTCAACTCGACCTGATATCGGTTACGGTTTTCGGTTGGTGTCATTTCCAGACTGCGGTTCAGGATTTGACCATCACGCGTGGAAAAGACCAATTCAGGTGGTTGTGTTAGTGTCCCCTCAATCAACGTATTGACGAGGAGCGATTCACCAAACAGAACTTCCGTATCGCCGGGGTCGACTTCCACAATTATCACACGCGCCGGGCGTGAAATCTTGGATGTCGGTGCGAGAATTCTGGCAACCGTTTGAAATGGGTCTTTTGGTGAGAGTAGCTTATAAGCGCCGAACAAAGAAACAATGACCGTGAGAAAAACCCCCAACCGAATAATGTTCGAGCGGTCAATCGTTGACTCGACTGGAATCTCCCGCAAGTGTTTGGCGGCTTGGCTCTCCATTTCCAGGACAACAGCCCTGGAAGCGCCCTGCGCGGCGGATTCCTTAATTGAAAGATAGTTGATTAGACTATTTCGTAATCCTCCGCGTCCTTCCTCGATCATCTTGGCCGCGTATGCCGGATTCAAACGGCGATAGACGAGTGGCCAGAAATACTTATAACTGAATCCTGCCACGCCAACCAACAGCAAACCAAGTGTTACGGTGCGCGCCGCTACGTTAAGTTCAATGACCCACGCATCGATCAACGCCACGATCAAGAGCCACAAGAGTACTCCGCAGGCCAATATCATTACTCCCGCCAAGACATCCATGGCCACGACATGCGCGCCAGTCTTGTTCAGCTGTTTATCAATAAATGATTCAGCTTGCGAAGCGGTACTCTTGAGGGTTGTTGATGTTGTTTGAGACATGCTTTTCGGAATTTGGCCAGGCTAACGAATCGATATTGTCCTATCGACAAAAGAGCAGTCGGTCGCCTTAATTATAGACGTCTAAACCGTTATTTTGTTAACCCAACCAACGATAAAATGGCATTTTGGGTTCCCCAACGTCCTAAATTTCCGATTCGTTCATTGGTTTGGCCCCAATTATTCTGCCACGAAATGGCATGTCGTTTTTCATTTGGATTTTTTGGAACGACATTTACCAATCTCGGTACGTCTTCGCCTGCACTAGCTTGGCGTAACGGATCGGCTGACGAAAAACGTTGTCTTGCATTGCGACGGCAAGCGATGGTCGTACCGTCGCAAAATGCAAAACACATTGTCAACAGAATCGCGAAGAGAAAATTGACTATTTCCAATCCGGAATAGGCCGCCCTGGTGTCCAAGGTGCTCCGGCGGCATCGAGGTCGCGCAACAAGTCTGGAATCTCTTGTTGCAGCAATTGATTCAATTCCGCGAGCGTTGCTTCAAACTCCTCACCAGCGATTACGTATTGTCGCTCGTGGGTACCGGTGGGTCCAGTTGTGCTGCCCATCGCGCCCATCATCGCCGTTGCCAGTCGGCTCTGCAGGCCGGGCATGGCGTCCTCGTTGCGACGGGTACGTGTCGGGTCGCCTGTGAATTTTTCCTGAACGTCCAGCAGACGCAATTGCAGGTCACGAATCCGACGCCAGATACTTGGATCAACTTCCGCAGCAGTCCGCGTCAATGCTTCGGCTGCGCTCAACTGATCGGTTGCATCGCTGGCGAGTTGCGTGGCTGCGGTCACGGCATTACCCAGTTTCAAAACACGCTGACAGAACTCCAGAATTGCCTGGCGATCTGGTTCGCTGGTGTCACTGAAGGTTAGCGGTTCGATTTGGAATTCGGTTTGGCCGATCAAATCGGTGATCACGCCATCGACCATTTGTGACAACTCGACGGTATAAGTGCCCGGCAAGGCGATGGGGCCGCTTCCACCACCACGGCGTCGGCCACCGCCAGCAGCACCAGCGTGCCGGAAGTCCCATTGAGCCCTCACAATTCCTTTGCCTGTCGACGTAGGAAGCCTGCGCACAACATTGCCTGCCGAATCGCGAATCGTCAGCCAGCGCGTGGGTTCAACTTCGCGATCTTCGGCCTTCAATTCCTCCCAAGATGGATACGGTACATCTTTGCCCGCTGCGTTCAATTGTCGATCCTTGCGTTGTCGCTCCGATTTGATTGTCTTCAATTCATCTTTTATGTGGAATGTGAATGTCGTTCCGAAGTCAGGGTTCGGTGCGGTATAAAAATTTGTGCCTTGGAAAGCCCTGCCGGGTACGCCCAATGTCGTTACGACTTGGTACATCCAACTCTTGCGGATCGGGAACATGTGATTTGTTTCCAACAGCTCGGGGCTCAATTCGCGCAGTGCCGAGTAGTCATCTAGGATATAAATCCCTCGTCCAAATGTGCCCAAAACCAGATCGTCTTCGCGACGCTGTATTTCCATGTCACGGACGGCGATGGTTGGCAAGCCAGTTTTGAGGGCAATCCATTTTTCGCCGCCATCGATGCTGAAATAACAAGCGAATTCGGTACCGCAAAACAGCAAACGAGAATTGACATGATCTTGCTTCAAACAGTAAACGCTTCCCCGATCGGGCAGATCGCCACTGATTTTTTGCCAAGTTTGTCCACGGTCCGCGGACTTGACAATGTAAGGTCTGAAGTCCCCTCGCTTATGATTATTGATGGCAACGTAAACGGTATCCGGATCATGCAAATCGGCTTCAATATCATTGATGTAGCCGAATTCTGGAACATCGAGTGTTCCGAACCGATCGACGCGCCGCCAAGTCTCACCGCCATCTTCGCTGATTTGCACCAAGCCATCATCTGTGCCCACGTACAAAAGCCCTTCCACTAGCGGCGATTCTTCTACGGATACAATGTTGCCGTAAAGCGAAGTCGAAGCATTCTTGGCTACGGTGTCCACACCCCAAATACGTCCCATGACTTTCAGTTGATTGCGATCAATTTGGCGCGTCAAATCGGGGCTAACGGCTGTCCAATTGTCTCCTCGATCATCACTGCGGAACAACATTTGGGCAGCGAAATAGATTCGCCTCGTATTATGTGGCGAAATCATCAAGGCAGCGTCCCAATTCCATCGTAATGGAGGTCCATCATTCTCCTCGCGTGGCTTTATGTCGACGGTCTCCCCAGTTTTGCGATTAAACCGTACAAGCCCTCCATATTGCCATTGCGAGTACACCGTATCTGGATCATCCGGATCGACGGCTGGTTTGAAGCCGTCGCCGAAAACGGTGATGAACCAGTCGCTGTTACGAATGCCGTGCGTGTTGTTGGTTCGAGAAGGACCACCTTGGGTGGCATTATCTTGAGTACCTCCGTAGACATAATAGAAGGGTTGGTCATTGGAAACAGCAATCTTGTAAAATTGAGTGACAGGCAAGTTTTGTTTGTAGTCATAAGTCTTGCCACGATCCCAAGTCTCATACAGCCCGCCGTCGCAACCGAACAACAAGTGGTTCTCGTCAAGCGGATCAATAATCAGAGCGTGGTTGTCGACGTGTTTATCACTCTCGCCAAGTTGGACAAACGTTGCTCCCCCATCTTCGCTGACCATCGTATAGGTATCGAGCGAATAAATTCGATTGACGTTGTGAGGGCAGCAGACAATTTCGTTATAATATTGAGGACTATCAGAGATATAGCCGCTCATCTTTTCCCATGTCTCGCCGCGATTGGTGCTGCGGAAGAAGCCACTTTGCCCATCAGCGGCTTCCACTAAGGCGTAAACGACCTCCGGGTTGACGGGCGAAATTCCCATGCCGATTTTTCCCATGTCGTTACTGGGAAGCCCTCGATTTATCTTTCGCCAACTGTTTCCACCATCGGTCGACTTGTAGATCGCCGACTCGGGACCACCATTAATCAGAACCCATGTATGGCGACGGCGTTGGTAGGCTGAAGCATACATGATTTGAGGATTCGTCGGGTCGATGTGAACTTCGTTTATCCCCGTCATCGGGCTGATGTCGAGAATTTTGGACCAAGTCTTGCCGCCGTCAGTTGTTTTGTAGAGCCCACGGTCGCCACCGTCGCGCCAAAGTGGTCCCTGGGCCGCTACAAACACCGTATTGCTATCCTGCGGATGAATGGCGATCATGCCGATATGTTCGCTGTCAGCTAAACCGACGCGCGCAAATGATTGCCCTCCGTCCGTCGATTTATATAAGCCGTCTCCGTAGCCAACACTGCGCTGTGAATTGTTTTCTCCAGTTCCCGCCCATACCGTGTGCCGATCCCGAGGATCAACGGCCACGCAACCAATAGAGTACGAACCGTAGCCATCAAAAATCGGCGCAAATGTTACTCCGGCGTTCGTTGTTTTCCAAACACCACCGGAAGCGACCGCCACATACCAAGTCGATCGGTGTACTGGATCAATCGCAATGTCGCCAATTCGACCAGACATCAATGCCGGACCAATACTGCGGAATTTCAGCGGTGAAACCAAGCCCGAGTTGATTCCTGGAGCCGGATCCGCAGGTGTATCGGAGTCCTGGGCTAGCGCGTGTGTCGCGAAAACATAAGTTAACGTCAACGCAAAAAATCGTGGTGTTAGTTTCGACATATTGCTGCCTTTTAAATATTCGATAGATTTATCAGACTTTTGGAATCCAAACGTTCGCGACCAGCAAGCCTCGGACGTGTTTATTTGATGCGTCTCAGGGCGGCACTGCTCCATGGCTTCAATCCACAAATCAGATTTGCGATTGCCTTTTCCGAACTGCCCTAACGGATGAAGACGTTACAACTTTAACGCGTTTGTAACTGAATCGCCACGGACCAACTTCATAACATGTTTAATGGCGGTTTCTCTACAATCTAATTGAAGAATAACGAGCGTCACCTGGAATTCCCGGACAGTTTGTAACGAATGGCGGATTAACGCCCATGCAGAAATTAGGGAATTGTGCAGGAGGTTACTCCCCGTAGACAATGGATGTAGATGCCGGACGTTGAGCGCTCACGTATATTGTCGTTTGGCCAGTTGCGGTTGGCCGATAGGAGCCCAAATCTCGACGCGCAATAAGAACAAAATCGCGTGGCATGACTGGTGCTAAATGACGCAATGTTTGGGCAGGCTGAGAGGCAGGCGGCAATGAAAAGAAGTCATTAATCGGGTTCGACTGAAGCGACCATGGTTACTTTACCAATAGCTTGGGAACCCAGGTCGGTATGAATCAACGCGTGGCATTCATGGATTCCCAACTTGCCATTGGGAGTGTACTTCACGGACAGAATTTGAGTTCGATTCTCTTGCTGCCCCCCTTCGATTTTCAAACTATTGTCATCGGACTCGATTTGTGTCACGCGAAAGGGAACTTGCGCCCTCAAAACAATTCGTTTTTCGATGACTTGATGGGGTTTCACTGTACCCAAAGCTAAGACTTCTGAGCCAACAGCAAGCGCGGGAACGACTCGGCCATTGAAATTTATGGGGACAGTCAGCGATGCCGGGTCGTTTGTGACAATATGCAATTCCCCGTTGATAAACCCAGCCGGAGCATCCTCCTGTAATTCCACGATCATATCGTATTGAACCTGCTCTCGATTGCGCAACGTCTCGCGCAAACCGACTTTGACATTGGCAAAGGTGCTTCGCACGTCTTGAATGCGCCAATTCGGTGAACCCTGTTTAATAATTTTCAAGCTGACGCGTTTTTTCTCGGACTGTTGGACTTCACCAAACTCGATGATTCCAGGTTGAAAAGACAAGTCACCGAGAATATTGCCTCGGATTTGCAGTTGAACCTCTGCAGGATAGGGCTTGGTAAACGCAACGCGTATCGTGGCTGATTTATGACCTCGAAAGGTGCGCGTGTTAAACTTGGCGACGATTGCTCCTTTTTCCCAGGTCTTCAAAGTTTGTTTTTCGATTGATGGTGACGCACAGCCACAGCTAGATACGACGTGGCTGATTTGCACGTCTTCGACGTACTTGTTCTCGAGCACAAAACGGAATTCGGCATCGCTGCCGCTCGCAACTGTGCCGAAATCATGAACCCGTGTTTCGAACATATCTGTCGCCCACTTTTGGGCGCAGCATGTGGAACCAGCTATAATTGCGTTGAACGCGGTTGCTATCAAACAGAGGGACAAAAAATGGTTGGCGAAAAAGGATGTTCGGTGAGCCGCAGGCGCCGAGTCCGCAGAAATCTTAAAACAACGTTGCATGAACCGTACCAAGCGATAAAAATACCCGTCCGACGTTTCAAAAAGCCGTCGACCATGTGCCCAGGTAGCTTACCAGAAGATCCCCGAGTTTGGCCAGGGCGGTTTGCATACTGAGAGAGTCTGGCAATTCGAGCCAAGTGAAAATTGGCGTGATGCGCATGCACAGGAACTGGTCGAGGAATTTAGGTTCACTTAATCAGCCCAATTGAACTGTCGCCGATTTTCGCGTTTAACGAATTGATCCTGAGAATTGGCCAAAAAAGGAGTGAAAAATGTGACTTGCGTTTCACTCTAACCAAAACTGTGCCAATCGACTAGAATTATTGCCAAGCCCTGATTGATCTTTTGATTGGAGTAACAGCATTTGACATCAGGGCGAAAGCTATCACTTCTACTGCATTTAGTATCAATGAAGACAAACGAGATTCGACAAAAATATCTTGAGTTTTTTCAACTCAAAGGGCATAAGCTTTGCCCCAGCGATGTGCTTGTACCTACTTGGGACCCTTCCGTGTTGTTCACGCCGGCCGGCATGAATCAATTCAAGGATCACTTCTTGGGTAAAGTCAAATTGGAGTTCACGCGCGCGACTTCATGCCAAACATGTTTGCGGACCGGCGATATCGACAATGTAGGTCGAACGGCATACCACCACACTTTTTTTGAGATGTTGGGAAATTTCAGTTTTGGCGACTATTTCAAACGCGAGGCGATCCACTGGGCATGGGAATTTTTGACCGACAAACGTTGGTTAGCCATTGATCCGAACCGCCTTACCGTTACCGTCTATCTGGATGACGACGAGGCTTACGATATCTGGAACAAGGAAATTGGATTAGCTGCAAGCCGAATTACGCGGATGGATGAATACGATAATTTTTGGCCAGCAGGCGCGCCCACCGAAGGCCCTGATGGCGTCTGCGGTCCGTGCAGTGAGATCTTTTTTCATCCTGATAGCGGTAAAGAAGTCGAAATTTGGAACCTTGTGTTTACGCAATTCAATCGCCAAGGCGCTCCACCCAATAATCTAGTTCCGCTGCCCAGCAAGAACATTGACACGGGCATGGGACTGGAACGGATTGCCGCGACAATGCAGGGAGTCGAAACGAATTACCACATCGATATCCTGCGTCCAATTGTGGATGCGGTAGCGGATGTGTGCTCGAAGCAATACGATCCCTCATCCGACGATGGCCGGCGCATGCGGCGGATCACGGACCATATTCGAGCTTGCACATTTTGCGTGCACGAAAATGTTTACCCGGGCGCAAATAAGGAACGCTATGTCGTCAAGCGCTTATTGCGTCGCGCGGTTCTGGACGGGCATCAAATGGGAATGCGAGAGCCGTTTCTGTATCGTTTAGTACCGGCGGTTGTTGAGGCAATGCGTGAGCCCTATCCTGAATTGCTCGATACAGCCGATCGAGTTGCCCGCGGTATCAAAGCGGAGGAAGAGCAATTCCTGGCGACCTTAGATGTTGGTCTGGAACGAATCGAAGCAATCTTCGCATCCTTGAATCAATCGCACACGAAAATAGTGCCCGGCAACGAGGCTTTTGATCTCTATCAAACCCATGGTGTTCCTCCAGAATTGTTTGAACAAATCGCCAGTGAACGTGACGCATCATTCGATTGGGATGGATATCATGCTGCCGAACAAAAACACAAGGAAGTTTCCAACACCTTTGGCAAAATTGTCATGGGTGATTTTGGACCACTCGATCAAATTAAGAAGCGAGTTCAGTCAACTGAATTCGTTGGATACGAATCTCTGACCGCTGATACTGAAATTTCTGGAATCATTACAACCCAAACAATTGGCGAAACGAACAGTGAGCGTGGGCCAGTTGGCGGCGAGCCATCAGAAATTGAGGTTGAGAAACTGCACGAGCGAACGCCTGGCGAAGCGGACACAGCAATGTCACAAATTGTTTTGGCGCGAACCCCCTTCTATGCTGAATCTGGAGGGCAAGTTGGTGATACGGGTAAAATCATCGGGCCGCGCGGCGTTTTTCATGTTGTCGACACGCAAAAGGCGGGCGATCTGATTGTACACTACGGCTTTGTGGAGCACGGTCGCGTGGACCGGGGAGATGCCGTGACCGCAAGCGTTGATACTGAACGGCGAGAGGCGATTCAGCGTGCCCATTCAGCTACCCATGTCTTGCATGCTGAATTGCAGGCTGAACTCGGGAAGCATGCACAGCAACGAGGTTCGAAAGTGACCGACGACTGGCTGCGCTTCGACTTTACGAATCAACAGGCCGTTTCCGAGGAACAGTTGCAACTTATCGAATCGCGCTGCGCAGAGCGCTTGGACGAACAGGCGGAAATTCGCGCACAAGTGTTGCCCATTGCCGAAGCCAAGAAACTAGGTGCCATGATGCTGTTCGGCGAGAAGTATCCTGACCCAGTGCGCATGGTTTCCATCGGCGCGTTCAGTAAGGAACTATGCGGTGGAACGCATTTGCGAAATACGCGTGAAATCATCGCGATGGAACTCGTGTCAGAAGAGAATATTTCGGCGGGTACACGACGCATCGTCGCGCTCACCGGTCACAAGGCCAAAGAGCACGCTCACCTAACCATCAAGACGGCCGATCGCGCGGCTGAATTATTGGGGTGCGCCGTCAATGAACTTCCGGAATTTGTCCACCAGTTGTCGAATAATCTCAAAGCGATTCGAAAACTTATCGCTGCAGGCGGTGGCAGCTTCAGTTTGCAACGACTAGCAAAAGGCAAACACACAACCAAGGAGTCTCTGGATTATCCTGCAGTGCGAAGTAAGTTGCGCGACGCTGCTCGCATGCTTAACGTCAAACCATTCGAACTTGCGCAACGCCTTGAGTCGATGTTGGCTGAGTTTGCGGTTTGTCAGCAGGAATTGGAAAAACAAGCAGATTCACCCAAAGTTTCAGTCGAATCCCTGATCGCCGCCGCTGAAACCGTTGATGATACAAAATTGATCGTCGCCGAAATCCCCAATGGCAGCCCTGATTTGTTGCGACGACTGATCGATCAAATTAGAAAATCTGAACAACGGGCTGCCGTGTTTCTGGCGACTGCGATCGGCAGCGACAAAGTGATTCTCGTTGCAGGTTTGAGTCGCGAATTGGTCGAGCGCGGCCTGAGCGCCGGCGAATGGGTGAAACAGGTCTCGCCATTAGTGGGTGGCGGCGGGGGTGGCAAACCCGACTTAGCGCAGGCCGGGGGCAAACAACCTGAAAACATCCAAAAGGCATTGGAATCTGCGAAAGAATATTTCTCTGCGGCCATCAAGTTAATGCTCCGTTAACTCAGCGCAATATCTCGATATGTTGGTTGAAACATAGGTCCTTCAGAGCGAGGGGCGTCAAAAGTTGTGTAATCGCCATCGGTGTAATTCCTTCATAGTCATTTTGCCGAATCATGCTACCGACGATGCATCCGCCTCGGGTCCCCTTGCCGCGCTCGTTTTTTCTGGAACGCACTGAACATGTCGCACCGGCGATTTTGGGAAAGGCACTCATACGGCGAATCGGCGAAGAAATCGTGGGCGGAATCATTGTCGAGACCGAAGCGTATCTGGACGACAATGATCCCGCCTGTCACGCGTATCGTGGATTGACGCCGCGCAACCGAGTGATGTTTCATCAGGGAGGACATTTGTACGTCTATTCGATCCACGCAAAGCACTGTTTGAATGTTGTAACAGGTGCTGCAAACGCAGGGTGCGCCGTGCTGATACGAGCATTGCAGCCGGTTTGGGGGATACCCAAAATGTGCGACGCCTCTCGGCACAGCGAACTAAGGCGATTAACGAATGGTCCAGCCAAATTATGCCGCGCGTTAAGTGTCACGACGGCACAAAACGGTCTGGATCTTACTCTAGGCGAAGAAATTTGGCTCGCTGAGTTTGATTTTCAATGGCAAAACCCGTGGACAGTGCGCACGTCCCCGCGCATCGGCATTTCTCAAGCCCAAGACTTACCATTGCGGTTTTTCATTGATCGGAATCGATTCGTCAGCGGTCCTGCCAGCAGCCATTCCGGTCAGCGTAATCAGGAAATTCCAATCGTCTGAGTTTCTTTTTCGTTGAGCAATTGGGAAAACGCCAGCGCGATTTGTCAGATCTCGCTACGGTTATCGCCACCAGCCCAATCTTGAGCCAAGCCTGTTTTGAATTCAAATTTATCCTGTTAGAATTGTAAAACACACCTACCGAGAGCGGACTAAAGACTTGATTGACAAATGGACAAATGATGGATGCCGTTGAAATTCTGAGCAAACTCTTACGCAAAAAATCACCATCCGGGGAAGGTGGCGGTTTGGGAACAAAGATCCTCAAAGACCTTTTGGGTGGTGGCGGTACTCAGAAGCAAAACACCGAGAAGCCAACAAGCGGCTCGTCGCGCGGTACGACCACCAGCCGCAATTTCGATGTCAATTCCAGCGGCGACATACAACGTCATGCGAAAGAGCTGGAAGACTTGTTGAACGTTGGTAGTCGACGGTCGACTGGCACAACGAGTCCTCCTGCTCCACCGCCGCGTCCATCGCAGTCGCGGGCCGGCCAATCGTCCTTGACGGAGCATACTCGCCCAGACATCTCCGCCACTGGATCGACGACCGCAAGATCATCGTCTACTGAGTTACTGGCAGAGAATGAACGGGCCCTCGTCTTGATTCGTGCGATGATTAATGCAGCCAAAGCCGACGGCCAAATCACCCGAGATGAAGAACAAAAAATTCTCGGACAAATCGAAAATCCCACGCAAGAAGTGATCGAGTTCTTGCGCCGAGAAGTGGCAGTCGACGTGAGCGTTAAAGATTTCGTTTGGTCGGTACCGCGCGGCATGGAGGAACAAGTCTATCTGGTGGCTTTGATGACCATTCGTTTGGATTCTCAAGCGGAAGCCAAGTATTTGGGCGATCTGGCATTTGGGTTGCGATTGTCAAAGGAATTTTGCAACCAAGTTCATCAACAAGTTGGTGCGCCAAATCTCTTTTAGCGATTGGAGGCTAAGCAGGAGCCGCCTGCTACACGATTCATCGCTGCACACGTCACGATTTGCGAGCCACGCCAAACCGAAACAGAGCGATCATTTTCGATCCGATCGCCAACGCTAAGGTTATCGCCTCCAAACGCATGAAGTATCAATTGCGTTTCCAACCGAACGGTTGTGTCCAAGCCTGCTCGAACTGGTTTTCAAACGACGGATTGGGATGTGAACGACTACTGGTGACGATGGCCCGTACGTACAGGGCGTTCTCGGGCACTTGAAACGTAATGCGAGTGCCTTCGAGTGTCCCCAAGACCGAGCCAATTTTGGGGCAATATCGCTCCTTCACAGATAAACGGTTGCCCTGCTTATCAACCGGTGGTGGCCAGGAGCGATCGTAGTCCGCCGGGGTGCCCACAAATTGCGTGACGTACTCGACTCCTGTTTGACCTTCAATCTCCATTTCGATTGTGCGCGAGTCTTCATTGAAATCTAAATGTCTCAGCGATACTCCGCTGGAAGCATAAAAATCGCCGCGAGCCATGGCGTTCAACAATGTTTCGGGCGTGAGGTGAGTCGCGCGGACGAGTATCCAGCCACGGCCTGGCGATGATGGATTCGACGCACGACCGTGATAGTTGTGTGAATCGTCGGTGGCTAACCCAAACAATGGTCGGGATTTGAATTGGTCGATCCGCAACGTGTTGGCGATATCCCACATCAATTCCAGACCAGGGCGAAATTCGTCACCTAAATGGTTGACTGCTGGATGGCCATTATAGATCTCGAAGAACTGTTCTTCGGCAACGTACGCGAGGTCCTCCGGCGTCAACGCCCAACCAAAATTCGGGTGGTTCAAGTGAACCAGAACTTTGCGTCCTGTGCGCTCAGCCACTTCCTCCACAGCCTTGAGATTATTTACCATGGCTTCGCGGACCGTCGCCCCACCCATTGGGCGGATTAATTCAGGTAGATTGGTCGCGTTCATGTGTACAGGTAGTCGACCGACACTATCCGTAATTTCTTCGCCAGGCATCATTAGAAACTTCCCTGGCGTTTCGAACAAAGTGCGAAATTCATCAAGGGGCTTCAGGCGCGTTTCGCTTTCTCCAGCCTCGTCCATGCGCTGTTCGACCCAGTCCCTACCGAAGCGCTCAATGTATTTGTCTAGGGCTCGGCGGCCGCCACGTCGGACAATCTCAGTGTCTTTCATCCATTTATTTCCGACACTGAGAATGTTGTGATCCGACAAGACCAAGAAGTGATAACCATGTCGCACATACCAATCGGTGACCATCTCTGGGAAATCGTCGCCATCACTCCACAGGGTATGCGTGTGTAAATTGCCTTTCCACCAATCTGAAGGTGAGTCCGGAGAATCCTGAGAACTCGCGACAGAAAGCATCATCGATATTGAAGTGGCGGCGATAAAATAAATGCACTTCACGACGTCAATGCGAATGGAATATGGCCGCACAAGATAATGGTAAAGAGTTTTTGATGGTGACATATCGATTCCTAATCTTTTCCGATTCGCTCGCGTTTTCCCATCTCACTTATGTAACTTGCCGAGCGAGGAGCGTAGTTCTGCTCATAGTAATTGTCTGGCACATATTCTTGACAATTTGAACACCTGTAACACGAAGTAAAAGTTAATTGATAATTCAATTGCTTTAAATTGTTCAAAAGTATACAATCCAAGCGAGGTTTCCGATAGAATTGTTGGTGGCCAAGTAACAACCCATTCAATGAGTCTCGAGTGAATCTTGGCAAGCGAATTCTCCCAGCCACATCCATCCGAGTCATTTACCGTCTATTTTGGTTTTGTTCAGCGTTCCGATCGAGGTCAAGAAAATGAACAACTGCTTATTGAATCACCAACCAGATCAAGACAGTAGATTGAATCACTCTGCGTCTTTGCCAGACAGGCGAACTTTGCTTCTTGGGACAGCGGCCACGCTTGGATCAATGGCATGTGCCGCCAGGACTTGGGGAGCGAACTCGAGCAGTGAAAACGACTATGGGTTTGTAGAAACAACGGATGAGTCACGCAGGTCCGTCGAACTTGGTAACGCTTGGCTGATTAAGGCGTTGAACACGGATGGAGGGGCTGGCCTCGATCTGGGTACGACTTCGGATGTTGCGTGTACTTCTGTCGTTGGAATGGCCTTTATGTCCCAAGGCATTACTCCATTGGAAGGACTACATCGAGGTAAACTCGTGAAGCTCACTGAATTCTTGTTGAGACGAGTTGAGAGTATGACCAGCAATGGTGCTCTTCAACCTTCTCGTTCTCAAATCGAAGGTGACTTGGGACCGTATGCCACGCACTTTTTTTCCACGATGTATCTGAGCCAAGCCATGGGTGAGACGCAGAACATCGAGCGCCTTCAAAAGGCCCTTGGTCGATTGAGCAAATATATTTCATCCAACCAATTGAAAGATGGATCATGGGGCACAAACGCTTGGGCCCCAATGCTTGCCACGGCATGTGGCTGGCTGAGTTTGCGCTCGGCCAACTTTTCCGGGGTTAGTGTATCTGGCTCCAGCGAAAAGGCTGGGCAATATATGATCCAGAATATGCCGCGACTTGGAGGAAATTGGGGAAGCGGCAGTTGGTATCACCGGTTGTATGATACGGCGGCCGGCCTGCGTGTGCTTTATTCGCTAGGACGCGACCAGGAAACGAAAGCGCAACAGGCCTTACGCGACATTCTGAATTTAGTCGAGTCAAGTAATAAAGCCTTTGGTGGGGCGGGTGGTGAAGAATATTTGACGTTCCAATTGATGACGGAGATGTTGATGCAAAAAGGAGGTCGTGATTGGCAACGTTGGTACCCTACCGTCCGCGACAAACTCATCGCTGTCCAAAATAAAGATGGCAGTTGGACCGGTCATCATTGCATCACTAGCCGTACGTTCAGTACAGCCTATTCGATTATGGTGCTGACCGCTCCAAATCGGTATTTGCCAATCTCCCAGGTTTAATGTTATAATTACCTGGCAAAATATATCGCAACAGGCGGTCTGAACAGATTGCCTGTTTTTTGTTGAATTGAGATTTCAAATTCGCAGCGGCCCTGAATTCAACGGTTCCGCAGCGACGCCTAAAAATAGAAAGTGAAAAGACAATGGCAAAACCACATCGTAAGACAAAAAAAGCGAATCACGGCAAGCGACCTGCGAATGCCAAAGCCCGCAAGGCCAAGCGAAAAATGATCAAAACACCGTAACACGCAATTCGCTACTTTTGTGTATTAGGCGCGATAACTGAAGGCTTGGTTGGAAACGTGATGGGACGTCGCGCATTACCCAAGATCGATCGTACAGTTGATGTCTCAGCGCACCACTTGTTGCTTGAGGAACTGCATCCTCCGTTTGAACAAGAGAAGGTGTTTGGCCGTCGCGCGCCGTTGGAACTGGAAATTGGTTCCGGCAAAGGCATGTTCTTACTCAATGCATCGGCAAAATACCCAGAGCGCGACTACCTAGGTGTTGAGGCTGCCCGCAAGTACGCTTACTTTGCAGCCAATCGTCTTGCGGTTCAAGGTCGGCACAACGCCAAAATCGTCAGCGGCGATGGTATTCGGTTTCTCCATGAGTTCGTTTGTGATCGCTCAGTCGATGCGATCCATGTTTATTTCCCTGATCCGTGGTGGAAGGAACGCCATCGCCGCCGTCGTGTCGTTCAACCGAGCGTTGTCTCGGATATCCAACGTGCGCTCAAACCCGGCGGTGAGTTCCATTTTTGGACAGATGTCGAGGAGTATTTTGAAACCGCAATTGACTTGATCAAAGAGAATTCAAGCTTGGTTGGCCCATTTCCTGTTGCGGAGCCGTCGACTGGCGATGAACTCGATTTCCGCACCCACTTTGAACGCCGCATGAGGTTAAATGGGCATCCCGTATTTCGGTCGCGTTTCGAACGAATCGGCGAATAAGGAAATTCCAGCGGACATTCCAGCTATCGACACGTGGTAAAGAGTTCGGCAATGAAGTAGCTTTTACCGGCGGCTATGATTTGTGTGCTGCGGCAATATTCGCCGAAGCTTTGGAATCCTCCACTGCCATTTTATTTGTTTGCGAGGGTTCGTTTGCGGGTCGACAATTTGGGAGGTCGAAAGCGCGTGTTGTCCCCTTGCCACGATGCTCCAACGCAATTTGATACATTTTCGTGCCGCCTGGCGTAGGGTAATCACCAGTAATACAAGCTTGGCAAAGCTCAGCTTGGGGGAGTTCAATGGCATCGGCAATCGCGGAGACGGGTAGATAGCGGAGACTATCACAGCCGAGTTTTGTGGCCATCGCTTGTTCGACGCTCTGCGTCATGATACCTTCGCTCATCATGGCCGGAGCGAACAGCTCATCCATGGTTGACATGTCGATTCCGTAAAAGCAAGGAGCGACAATTGGCGGACACGCAACGCGCACATGCACTTCCGCAGCTTCACCGTCGTCGTAGACACGCTTCAACAAGATTTGTAACGTGGTTGAGCGGACGATCGAGTCTTCGACCAAGATAACCTTTTTTCCACGCATCACCTCCGGCAATGGTGTGTATTTCAGCTTAACCTGTTGGATTCGTTGCTCTTGGTTTTTTTCGATGAACGTTCGACCGCTGGCACGATTGCGAATTAATCCCTCACGACACGGCAAACCTAGCCCATAGGCCATACCATCCGCAGCGGCACGACTGGAATCGGGAACTGGAACCACAATCGTGTCGGCATCAATATTGAACAGCGGTTGTTTCTTTTCTTGCTCGGCCAACGCGGCACCTAAGCGTGTGCGTGCCATGTAGACGCTGCGACCGTCAAGGTGACTCGCGACGTTGGCGAAGTAAATCCATTCAAAGAAGCAATGCGCATGACGCGGTGAGTTGGCGAATCGCTCCGTTCTCACTTCCCCATCGACGATCGTCATTGCGTGGCCAGGTTTCAACGAAATTATCTCTCGATGATTGAATCCAAGGTTCACGAGCGCCACGCTTTCGCTGGCGGCAGCGATCAGCGGTCCACGACGCGCAACGCACATCGGCTTTATCCCCAAAGGATCGCGGGCGATTAACATGTCACCGCAGGCGTTAATGTATGCCAGACTGTAGGCACCATCTAGCCGTTGGCTGATTTTCGACATCATGTCCAACAGCGCAAAATGGCCATTGCCGCTGTTGTGGCGGCTGATTTCATGCATGATGACTTCGGTATCCGACTGGCGAGCCAAGTGGTGGCGACCATCACGCGTCAATTCATCGCTCAACTCGTTGTAGTTTGCCAACTGGCCATTGAAGGCGAAGCTAAACCACTCGCTTTTGACCAAATCATGGCGCTCAAAAGGCTGTGCGTAAGAATGGTCATCGCGACCGCAAGTGGCGTAACGGACATGCCCAATCGCTGCGTTACCCGCATATTTTTGCATCAGGCTCTTGTGTTTGGCCGTGTGCGAATAACGAAATACTTCGCTGACGGTCCCAATTTCCTTGTGCGTGTCAAGCAGCTGACCGCGCCCCTCCATATACGAGGTCAGACCAGCAGAAAGCTGACCCCGGTTTTGCATATCCGAGAGCATGCGGGGTATCAGGCTGGCGGCATCATCGGGCTCGAAGTCGTTGAACAAGTCGGAGCTTCCCTGCCCTTTCAAAAAGTAGATTGCGGCAACGCCGCATTCGTGAAATAACTCGCTCATTCAACTGCCAATTTGCTAATCGTTCGACTCAACCGAAATTACTGAATGCTCAGCCAAATGTTCGCCTCTGGCTCGCCTTGCGCACAGACGCCAACACGAATCTAGCGGTCAAAATGTGCGTACCCCGATGATCACATGGAAGTCATCAAACTAAGCACGATCAAGTACCAACGTTCCCCTTTCCCAACGCATGGCGCGCACGCGTCTCCCTCACAACGGTTTCGAAAAACTAAAATCCAAAAAGAGATTAGGGGATGAGTTTTCGTTGGGACGCAATGGATCTCGACCAATTGGATGCGGCGGCCAACGTTTGCCAACGAGGCTTTGGTCATGGCTGCATTACTACCAATTTTAGGTTGATTGTTGCTACTGCTCAAGGACCAATTCGCCTTTTGTCTTATCCTCACGTTCAGCTTACCACGCTGCGTTTCTTATTGGCCACGCTCAAACGAGCGATCTCGATGTTCTTTTTTTACCTGTTGCCCAGCACAACTCACCCGCGAAACATCGGGCGGCTTTGTTTGGAAACGCTAACTTGCGTGCTCCACCCGCTTGATTCGCTTTCGTTTTCCCACGAAACTAGAGAGCGATTGTGATGGAGAAATTTAAATGCCAAATGCCTCAATGACGATGTCCGCTAAGAAAAACATAATCGCTGATCGAGTTCACGCGTTTCCCAGCGGTCGGATCCGGGAAGTGTTCCGCCTGGCAGCACAACTCAAGAATCCCATCAACTTATCAATCGGCCAGGCCGACTTTGACGTTCCCCAGCCAATCAAAGATCGTATTAAACAAGCGATCGACGAAAATCACAACGGCTATTCACAAGCACAAGGTATTGAGCCGCTTCGACGCGAACTGCAGACACAGATCGACAACCGTTTCGCCCAAGCTGATCGCCAAGTATTTGTGACTTCGGGAACCAGCTCCGGATTGACTCTGGCGTGCCTGGCACTGATTAATCCGGGAGACGAAGTCATATTTTTTGATCCGTACTTCGTTCAATACCCGGCGTTGGTGCAGCTAGTCGGCGGTATTCCAGTTAAGATCAATACCTATCCAGATTTTTCTATCAACTTGGAGAAACTGGAGTCGGCAATTAATGACCGCACCAAAATGATCATCATCAATTCACCCGCTAATCCGACAGGCTGCTGTCTAACACGCGATGAGCTAATAGGGATCGCTGAGATTGCAAGGCGCTATGGCCTCATTGTTGTGTCCGATGAAATTTACAGTACATTCAATTACGACCAACCGCACTATTGCTTCGCTGAGTTCGATGACCAAGCCATCGTAGTCGATGGATTTTCCAAGAGTCATGCTATGGCAGGCTTGCGGTTGGCCTTCGTTCATGGACCCAAACAGATTATCGACGCCATGATTCAACTGCAGCAACTCACCTTTGTTTGTGCGCCGCATCCAGTGCAATGGGGAGGGCTGGTTGGGTTGCATACGGACACCAGCGAATTCATGAAAGAATATCGTAAGAAGCGCGATTGGTTGATTGCCGAGTTAAGTTCCTATTACGAAATCTCGCAACCATCCGAACGCCGACCAGGAGGCGCTTTTTACATATTCCCGAAACTACCCTGGGGGACTGGCCAAGAGTTTTTTGAAGCAGCGCTTGCGAAAAATCTCATCATGATTCCTGGCAGCCTCTTTAGCGACCAAGATTCCCACTTCCGGCTCTCGTATGCGGCTTCCGACTCCACCTTGCAACAAGGGATCGATGTGTTGAAGAAGTTGGCAACGCGATAAGATTCAACTGAGGAGTCTCGCGACCAGCAGTGAATGCACGATATCAGCGAGCGTACGGATTCTCTTGCGCCGTGCGCTGGTTAACGCGAGGCGTGTCGTATCCCAACGGTCGGCCCCCGACGATGGCAGGCCCGGCAGAATTGTCCGGGAACGGGTCGTACAATGCCGCATTATTGCGCTGCTGGTTCACCGTTCCCGGCGGACCAAACCATGGTCGAATGCCGCACCCGCTCGTTACCGGAACCAACAAAATACAGATAACAACGAGCAGAGAAGAGCTACTTTTCATTGGCGATCCATATGCGTTTATCGCGTCCATGAGCCAGCCTGATCAGCCTAACCCGCTCATATAACTGGTCTGAACGGTACAGCAATTGGGTTGTCGAAACAAGGTCACGTCGCATGCTCTGATAAGCTAGCAGCCCACGCTTATGCAGACATTATGCAGAAGTTGAAACTGAACGATGACCGCCAATGCTGATCCAGTCGAATTGCAAGCGGTGATTACGCTTTAAATTCGATTATCAAGGGGCTTGTTGCGAGTCGCTGAAAATTTGGAAATCGTTACTCGATGGATATGGAAATGATTCATGCGACACCTAGATCTGGGATGTTGTGCGTTCGCAACTGACGTGCAAACTCGCGTAGGGCGCAAGCACGGTGACTTAGCACTGATTTAACAGCGCTTCCCAACTCACCAAACGTCAGTCGATATTCAACCAGCTCAAAAAGAGGGTCGTAACCAAAACCGCCAGTCCCCCGAGGTCCTTCGGTAATCCTGCCTCGGCACGTGCCAAAACAGTCAACGTGGATATTGCCGCTGGGGTCACTCAACGCAATATGGCACGTGTACGCAGCGCCACGTTGGTCGGCGGCAACCGAAGCTAATTTGCTCAACAATAAATTGTTGTTCGCCGTGTCGTCGCCATGTTGCCCAGCGAATCGAGCCGAATAAACACCGGGAGCCCCCTGCAGTGCATCGACACTCAATCCACTATCCTCCCCCAGCACCCATTGGCGCAAATGCTTAGCTTGGGTCGTCGCTTTCAGGATGGCGTTTTCACGAAATGTGGTTCCAGTCTCATCGACGTCGATGCTATTTGGGAAATCGTTGAGGGTTTTCAACTCAAATCCCAATGGCCGCAGCAAAATTTCTAATTCGCGGCGTTTGCCTTGATTGTGGGTGCCCATGACCAAGATTCGATCCGAACGATTCACTGTCCTTATCTCCGTTTCGTGTTATGCATGATGGTCTACCGAATTGCCACTTTCTCCGCGATGAGTACTTCTCGTTTCCCGCCGATCGGACCAGGTGTTTTGCAAACCGTCAAGCCAGCGTTACTGAGCCGATGCTGGATCTCCGCCTTCACGCAATAGGTTACCAATCGACCACCAATCGTCAAACAATCACTCCATTGTTGCAGCATTTGCGGCGACCAGAGTTGCGGAGTCGTTTGCGGGCTGAAGGCATCGAGATATATCGCGTCGAATTTTGGAAAGGAACGAAAATCGATCTTGGTTACATCAGCGATACATAGGCTGAGCGCAATTGCCGACTTTGACGCCATGGCATAGTCAAACGTGAATTGTTTGGCTGGTTCGGTATCTGTGTCTACCGACGCATGCCAAATAGAAACACGGTTGTGCCATTCCATCCATGCCTGATAGAAGGCAGCCAATTCAGAAGGAAGCCAGTGGTCGTATTGTAACTGATGCAACAAGTTGCTGTTGAGCAAAAGATTGTCGAATGCCACGTAGTCGATGGAACCTTGGCTTTCGACCGCAGTCGCGACAGTCAGCAAGAAATTCAGCCCCGTGCCGTAGCCGATTTCCAAAACGCGCACGCGCTCCTTTTCCGTCACCGTTTTCTGGATCCCACTATTTTGCACAAATACCAGGCGCGATTCAGCAACCGCGCCTGATTCCGAATGAAATGCTTCTTTATCGGAACAGGAATACAGTGTCCAACTCCCATCATCGGTCTTGATCAACTCGTAAAGTGGATCGTGCGATGCGACCCGCGTGCGTTCTCTAGAAATTGGCTTTCTTCCTTTTTGTTAAACTGTCAAGATTCGACAACCGCTTCCAGTTACGCATGTGGGTCAGCATTCCAGGGACTTTTCGAACCATTTTACGGCTGGACGACTCAAGGACGTTCAAGCCGAGCTCGAAGAACGATCATCGTAACATCCGGATAATGATTGTATTCTCTATTGCCTCTTGTAGAATAGCACTGCGCCTGATGCGTGGCTGTTTGCCTGTGTCGTCGCACGCTGTTTTGAGTTGGTTTGAGGTAGGTCCCGGCGGCGACGCGCTGGCGTGTTGCAAATAGATCCTTTCCGCCGCATCGGCTGAATTCTCCGCAATCTTAGCTGGCATTTAGGCGCTTGGATCGGAGCGTTTACCATTGTCCGTTCGTTGAAATTTTCTCCAGTTGGCTATCTGAGATCCCATTCTGTAACGTGAGCTGAACAATGGAGGAACGATCAAGCAGCCTGACCCAACAACGTCTTCTCTGGCGGCAGTTGGCGGAATTGGTCGATTCGTTTGTTGCAGCCTGGGAGGCGGGTGATTGGCAAGACGAATCATCGGGTCCCGACCTTGCCCGCTTTGTCCCCGATATCGAATCCGCTATTCGCGGCCTTGCCTTAGTGGAATTGATCAAAGTTGATTTGCATCATCGCTTTGTCAATCGTTTGTCACCCAAGACCTTGGAACAATACTTGGCCGATTGGCCTGAGTTGCAGCGGCCAGGAAGACTTTCACCCGATTTGATTTTTGAGGAGATGCGCATTCGACGGCAATTCGGAGAGCAAGTGGATCTGGTGGCCTACACCGCTCGGTTTCCCAGTCTGGCGAAACCGTTGGAACATTTGGTGAAGACCGATGCCAATTTCGAAACCACGGCTGGGTTGGCCTTGCGCAGAGCCAAGGGGAAACTGAAGCCAGGCGATCGCATCGATGATTTTGAATTGTTGTCAATTCTCGGAAAGGGTGGGTTCGCGACAGTTTATCTGGCCCGCCAAACGAGTATGCAGCGCCTGGTTGCACTGAAAATTTCAAGTAACCAAGGTCTGGAACACCAGACATTGGCGCAACTCGATCATCCCAACATTGTCCGCGTCTATGATCAGCGACTCATTGGTCAAGAGACGGAAACCCCTCATCGGTTGTTGTATATGCAGTACGTACCCGGAGGGACACTTGCGGACGCACTGAATCGCATAAGGTCGATGGCTGAGCGAACCGCATGGTCTGGCGAGCTATTTCTCAAAGTTGTGCAAGAACAAATGCATGAACGAGGCCAAGCCAGCGATACCGATCCGCGTTTGCGTGAAGAGTTCAGGGCCCTGCATTGGCCGCAAGTTGTCGCCCGTATTGGTGGTCAGCTTGCCCTTGCTTTGGATTACGCGCATGGCAAAGGTGTGTTGCATCGAGACATTAAACCTGCCAATGTGCTGCTATCAGGTGATGCGGCTGCCAAGCTCGTCGACTTCAACGTTAGTTTTTGTTCTAAGGTAGAAGGGGCTTCACCTATTGCCTATTTTGGCGGCAGTCTCCCTTATATGTCGCCCGAGCAAATTGAGGCTTGCAATCCAGAATACCCAACGACCGCCAATGATCTCGATGAGCGCAGTGATGTGTTTTCCTTGGGCGTGCTCCTATTCGAGTTGTTGACGGGCAAGCGACCTTTCGATGACCCCTACCCTGCAGAGAATTGGTCGAGCGTACTCGAATTCATGGTTGAGCAGCGTGTTGTTGGCCTGCCGCGACATGAGATTGAAGATGCGTTTGCGGATCGGCAGTTACTACAACACACGATCATGAAGTGTTTGGAGCCGACCCCGCAACGCCGCTTTAGCAGTGGTCAAGAACTCGCGCAATTGCTCAAGTCATGCGAATTGGGGGACCTCGACCAAGTCTTATTCCCCACGGAAAAAAGCTGGCAACGTCGTTTGGCGGAAAACGTCATCTTCATCTTGGCACTGATGACGATCGTTCCCAGCGCTTTGGGTGCTCTGTTCATCACGACGTATAATCTTGCCGAGTCGGTCCCGGAGACTTCGCACGCCCTGTTCATCCGGGTGCGCGATATCATCAACGGTGTCGCGTTTCCTCTCGCCGGCGTGGTGATCCTCATTTTGTGTTTGCCGATTTCCGCTTCGATGCGGTTGATCAGGCGACGCGCGCCAGGGAAAGATCTGACCGCACATCAGACCCAACAATTGAGGGTCGCCGTTAATCGTGCTCCTATTATGGGCAATTGGTGTGCAGTCATCTGCGCGATTGAATGGACGATCGCGGGAATCTTGTATCCGCTGATCCTTGGGACCTTCGGTGAATTGACACCATACGCCTGGGCCGATTTTTTTGGGTCGCATCTATTGGCTGGATTAGCCGTCGCGGCATATACGTTTTTTGGCGTCAGCCTCGTCTCTGTTCACTATTGGCAGAATCAGCTTTTAGGATTGTGCATGGTGGAGGGAACGTTGACCGAACGGCCTCGCTCACTGTCCACATTGAGTGTGTTAGTCCCGATTTACCAGATGATTGCCGCGCTGATTCCCATGGGGTCAGTTGTTTTATTAGTTGTTTGGGGAAACGCCGAAAACAAATTTGCTCTTGGTGTTCTAAGTATTATCAGCCTCACCGGAGTCGCTCTGTGTTACTGGATTGCTCGCAAAATTCAAGCACGCCTCGCGCAAATTGAAAGGCTGTTTTGATCCACATAGGCTCCATGGATCGCACCAGGCAAGCAACGCCGTACCTTCCCGAATTACGTGATGGGTTCGTCCTGCCGAGGCGAAAGTTCTGGCAAAATGAATACCTTGGTTTCTCGAAAACGGCGGATGCGCTGTTCCAGATTCTTGATTGAAGCGAGGTCGTCGTTGGTCAAGTCCTGTTTGCCACTAACCTCCGTGCGTCTCCCATCACCAATTCGCTTGGCGATATTACTCAAGTCAGTCTCGACAGGTTTCATCACCGCAGGTTGTGACGCGAACCCCGTATCGTCTGAACTCGACGTGGCACGTTGATCCGGGGTCGCGGGCCGAGCTTGAGCCTTGCTGGACGCATGACTATCGGCCTTTAAAGCATCGAGCGAACTGCCGGTCGTCAAGAGTCGCTTGCGTAGTTGATTTGCTATCGATTGTTCGGTCAGAGTTTCTGTCGGTTCCGATGCCCGGCTCGACTTGCTTGAACCACCTTCAGAAACCTTGGCCTCACTGGAATTTGGAAGTTCCGCGAAGGGTTCGTGAATTGGAGACGGCAACGGCGAACCAGCATGCGGATACACTTTGGGGCTGGATGTGATATTCGTGTGGCCCAGATGCCCAGATTCCGCCCTTTGTTCCTTTGTCTTGCCGATTGTTGGAACTGGATTGACGGGTCCAGGTTGGATCTCGTGAGACGTCAAAGGCTGGGTCGACAGCGTTTCAGTTGCTGACGTTTCCGCCGCGGGTCGGTTCGCATCAGTTTGCTTGTTCTTGCCTAGCCCTTGGACCTGACCACGGTTCGAACCGTCACCCACCATCACCGAACGCTGCGCTTGTGCGGCCGTTAATGGCGGTGTTGGCTGGGTAGGTAGTGTTTCGGTATCTGCATCAGTCGTTCCAACGTCATGAACGAAGGAAACTCCCGGGTTCTTGACAGCCACTTTCGCCGAAGAAGGATGCTCGGGTTTCGCAGAATCCCTTGATTGACTTGCTACAGCGGCTGCAGCAAGTTCAGCTGCCGAAGCTGAAGTGACCGGCGTCCTCTCCGGCGTTTTTTCGTCGTCGTCGGTTGCGTTTCGCGAGAGGGGAGCGGTCGTCGCAGCGGCCACAGCTGGAACACCTTGAGAATTCGTAGACAGATAACTATTTCTGGATATATGACTGAGGGATTCAGCCTGATTGATGGGGCTGGATGGTGTAAACAATAAGATCAAACCGACTCCAATGGCCAATCCAGCGAGAATTCCCCCAGCAACCAAAGATGTTTTCCCTGGACCAGACGCCCGCGATCCGACATAGGCCTCCTCAGACCTCTGAATTAAGTCAACTTGGCTGGCGGAAACGTGCGCCGCTTTAGCCAATGCGTACTGTTCCAATGTTCGTCGATAATTTTCTCGACGTTGTTGGTAATCGTCCACTAATTTTCCGTAATCAACGCGCAAGTTTGCCAACTCGTTCAAGCGATTGACCAACTCTCGTTCATTCGTTTCTAGGTTGCGCAGGCGCGTATTTGCAATCCCAACTTGTATTTTCAATCCATCGACGGCCGCATCCAGTTCTTGGCGGATTTTTTTTGATACATCATCAACGGCACGCTGTGCAGCAACCGTCTTGCGATGATCGGCAGTATAATCTCCAGAAAGTTTCGCGAGCCGCAGTTGAGCGTCGATCAAGCCATCCTTCAATCTTCGCAAAGCTGGTTGCGCTTCTAACAGCTCATTAGGTGTCGCCAGGATTTCGTTAGGGTTGTGTTGTGCTCGTTCAAGAATGGCAAGCTGTTCACGCAACATAGCTGATGTGACGGCTGCCGGACGGACTTCGGAACGGACTTGATCCAATTGCTTTGCCAAGGTCCCTTGATTGGCAAACGCTTCATTCATCGACCGCAAATCAATCAGATCGACGCCTAACTCCGCTTCAATTTTTGACAATTCGCTCGCAATCACGTCCCACTCATTTTTGGCGAATTCGCTGGCAAGTTTCATTTCCTGTTCCATGCTTGCCGCGCGGTTCTTGCGGAGCGTGCGAAGTTCTTGCTCCAATTCTTCAAATAAAATCGACACAATCTGGACGGACTTGTCGCGATTGCGGTCTTTGACTCTCAGCAACAAAATTTCCGTCTTGCCAAACTCGGCTCCGTCCGGCGCATTAAAAGAAATGGCGTTCTGCAAGGTTTCAATCGACTTCATGTCGGTCGAATCCCCCAATCGCTCCAAGGTCTTGCGTACGACGTTGATGCTTTTGGTAACGCGCACAATCGTCTCTTGCGCGGTTTTCATGGAATCCAACGAATCAAATCGCCCAGGGCTATTTGTTTTGGCCATATCATCGCGCACGACAAATGCTTGAGTCGCAACATAGCTGCGCGGTCCCAACAAGGCATACACAAGCGAAATGAAGGTGCATGCCAATACAGGCGCTAACCAAAGCCACTTGCACGAGCGCGCAGTCTCCCAGGCCCGCTTGAGAAAGTCATCGATAGGAATTGTCGTTAACGCTTGCACGTGGAATAGATCAAAGAAGTCGAAGTTTGCTCGTTTAGATTTGTCGTTTCTCGTTCACACAAGTATCGTTCACAACATCGCGGCCAACGAATTCGCTCGCCCGCGTTCGTCAGGCACACATCGAAAGGCGTTCCTGAAAAATCACTGCGTCGACTGGCCGACGTTGTCGCGCACTAGATCGCGCCCCCTCTATTGCATATTTCGAATCGAGCAGGCAAATGAATTTAACTGGCTTTTGTCGTTCGAATCGTTGTTAATCGCACGGCAGGAATGACCCTTACAGACGTTAAACTCACAGATCGGTGCTATCATGCTAGCGAATCCCAGAACTACCAGAGGAACTGCATACCTACAATCAAGGAAAAGCCTCTCCGTTGCTCACCGTTTTGCGATTCAGAGACGGAGTTTTCCAGGATCAGGGAGCAATACGTGGACAAATGATCGTTGAATCCATGGTGATAACTGGTGTTCACGCGTCGTGTCACCTGGTCATGAATTGGGTCACCGACGGCTGTCGGATAAAACTCGCCGTAGCCGATCGCAGCCAAACGCCCCGGTTGTTCCCAAATCAAGTTGGCGTAGTATCCGACTCCATTGAGGGGAATGTTCAGGCCGCGATTAATCTGGCGATTGTATATACTTCGGCCCCAAAAAATGTCGTCGAGATTGAATCCCGGTCGACGCATTCCATATTCGTCGTAAATGACCTCGCCGGAGACAAGCCAACGATCGTTAAGCCGACGCATGATGTCGAATCCAGCGTGGCGATTAAACTCTTTCTGCCCTTCCGAGCTAATTCCATCATGCCATTTCAGCGAGGACCCGATGACGAAGTCCGGATGATCGAAGCCAATCCGACCGAGAAACGCTTTGCCGGAGTTCGTATCGCGATTCAAACCACCGTTGGTCAATGCCGATGTGAGAATCCAATGCCCCGACTTGAAATCACATTGTATGCCTGTTTCTCGGAACAGAATGGATTCGCTGCGAATAAAGGGTACGTCCCGACGCGAGTTCAAATAGAACGGTGCCCAATAGCGTCCAAATGGCGTTTCAAAGCGTCCAATTTTGAATCGCCAGGGGCCGCGGTCAAAATGAATATACAATTCCGAAAGTTCTAACGGATCGAGCAAAAAATTATGTCGAAAAGATTCGCGCAATCCATAGTCAACCAACAAATTCTCGTCAAAAGGTTGGCTCAAATAGATTTCGCTTACCAGCCCCACATTCCAATCATCGATTTGATGCTGAACCCGAAAATCGAGTTGGGCTTCGACTGCAAAGGTCGATTCATTACCCGTAAATCGAATGCGCTGGTCATTGATGTAAAAGCTGCGAGCCAAGACGTTGTAGTGGATAAATGGCCCGCCAGAATGATTGCTCCAGGTGCGATGCCGTCTCATTAGTTCACTGATCGCACCCGGCTTGTTCTGGTCAATATTCCAGGTTTCGAATTGTAACGAAGTCCAAGACGTTGATACGGGATTAAAACTGAAGTCATGATCTTGGTCGGTGTCGGTGTCGCTATTTTCCAACATGTCGTCAACTACGTTCGCCGCTTTCGCACAAAGAACAGGAGAAAGCACTAGAATCACGCAGAAAAAAAGTCTACGACAGATACCAAATAGGGCAGGCATGGAATCGAGCCAACGTCGATCAACGTTTGAATTCTTCGAGTTTAACATGGACCCGATGGACAAAGACGAGGCTGACCAATTTCAAGTGATTTAATTTAAACCAGCAATATCAAAAGCGAAGGAATCGTCCCCGCAATCACGTGGATTGCGAACATATCAGCAAACTGCTTCATGGTTTAAGTGACGGGACTCGTAGAACCATTGCAATTATTTTTTTGCGAACAACCGCTTTAATTTGACGCATTTTGTTGTATCGTCCCCCGGTGTTTGCACACTCAAAGCGAGGCACACAAATGCAAATTTGTCTCTCAATCCGCAAACTTTGCCTTACTGTCATGGTTTTGCTGATCGTTGGCTCCAAACCAGAGTGCATCGCCCTTTTCCGCAAACAGCAACGGACTCTCGCGCGAAACAGGTAGCCGACGCTAACAAACCTGCGAAGCGTAAGAGAGCTGAACTGCCATTCGACAATTTCTGGGTTCGTCAACAACCGCCGTTGACCTGTGCCCAAGTCTGGAAATGAACGGCTAAGATTTTCGCCAGCCTTGAATTAAACAGGAACGGTTCCCTTGCATTGCGGATAGTGGGTGCAGCCCCAGAACTGGCTTCCGGCATGACGCCCACTCTTAGCCGTGCGGAGGGTCATTATGGCACCGCAAATCGGACACGCCGGAATAGTATCGGGCGACGGGGATTCGCCGGTCGCCTCTGACGATTTTGCGGCCCGGTTCTCGGCACGTTTCGCCAATCTCGCGGTGGCCAGTTGTTCGCTGTAGCCTCCCTCATCAATGAACGCTCGTTCGAGAGCGTCGATTTGTTGGTCCAATAGATAGTTGGCCTGATGGATCAGGCAAATCACGGCATTGGCCCGCACCGCCGGATCGTCGTGATCCAGCCAACGCGAGTAGAGCCCCCAACGTTGCTCGTCGGCTAGATCGGTCAGATCCGACTGATCGGACTGATTTCGATCTGTCTGATCTGACCGATCCGTCTGGTCTTTTTTCCACCGCGACGCCACGCTCCGCACAGCGGTCGCCTCCGGGCTGTCGGGGGCCCACTGGGGCAACCGCCGATGCCGCAGGAAATCCTCATAATCTAGTAGCAATTCTTCCAAACTTGCCCGCGCGACATTGACCAATCGCAATTCCGTGTGTGACGAAGTAGCGCCCGCCCGGCTCCCTTCTGCAATATTCTGTCGCCCAGAGCGAGCCGCCTGGATCATCTGGTCCACTGTCCGCGAGCGGGAATCCATAAATTTTTCGCAGAACCAAACCGTCGCATCGTAGATAATCGTCGCAGTTTGGAATGAAGCCAACTTCCGGTACCCGCCACTCTTGCGAATGCGTGCCATGGGTCTTCTCTCAATTTGGTTTTTTGATCTGTCTGATCAACGATCTGACAAATCCGACTGATCCGACTGATCTGACTGATCTGTTTACTCCACTGCTGCGAACATCCCCAACCCGAAATGGCTGGCGTACCCCAACGCGATGGGGCCTTGCTGCGGCCGTTCGAACTTGATCGTTGCTCCCCACGATGTTGGCGATGGCGGTTGGCTCTTTCCCGGCCTGCGGCGAATGACGCATCCCTTTAAATTTCTTTCCACCATCTCGCTGGAGGACCAAAATCGAATCTCAATGGGTTCATCGAAACCTCGATTGTTCAATTCCGCGCGAATCTGATTCTCAGGCGTCTTCTTCCCATGGCTGTGCAGATACCTGCTGAAAACCAATGGAGTGATAGACTGCCAAACCCGCCCCAGTCCCATGATATTTGTGGCACCCGGCTGAACCTTCGGTTCTTGATCGAGTTGCCTTTTCAGCTCTGCCACGGTACCGCTACCGGCAAAGTTCACGGACAGATCGCTGATCCCTTTCGCATACGCCCAGCGAATGGCAGCGAGCGCAGTGACTGCTTGGGCCGAAAGACCGTTTTCATCGGGGGTCCAAACAAGCACATGGTCCAGTTTCCCGTGACTAGCGCCCTGCCGCAGCAGGCTCAATGGGAGATAGTGGCAATGACGATGGCCCCGAAGAATTTTTCCAGAAGCGTCCTTGCCACTCAATTCGGGCAGATTTCCAAAATCGAGTTCGTTCGCGGCCTTGTGAATTGCCAGACGATGCAACAGTTCCATTACGGGCAACATCCGGGACATCAGCGGTCGGACCGTTCCCCGTTTGCCGACACCATCGATCGACAACAACACCGCTTGAGTCGCCGATGCCGCTCCCGAACGGGGCGATGTTCGCAGCGGCGGAATCTGCAATAGTTCGTCGGGGATTGAATAGTCCAGCCAGCGACTGCCGGGCGGTTGCGGCCAACCTTGCGATTGCCACACGTTGGTATCCAATTGCAATGCGTCGATCACCGAAATCGGAAACTTTTCTTCCGACTTCGCCCTTATCTTTTTGAGGTTGGCTGGAGTCAACTGTTTTTCTTTGGCCTTGGCCTTCGCTTCTTCGATGGTTTTAGCTGCAACGAAAGCCTTTTCTGCTGCTTCGGTTCGCCAGTCGTCAAATTGCCCAGATTTTAGCGGGGCAATTAATCGGGTCGGCTTGCCGTTGCCGAAAGAACTCGGCTCACACCAAGCATCATCGATCAGGAACGCTGCGTGATCGATCTTCGCAATCAAACTCGCCTCGACCCAACTCTCGGCGCGTCCCAGGTAGGTCAAACTGCTTAGCAGGTCGCTCAGCATTCGACGTTCTTCATCCGTGACATCGACGTCGTAGCGAACTAACAATCTGGCATCGGGCGACTGCATTCGCACAAACGCATCGAAAACCTTGGTCGGCTTGTCCCGGGTCGGCATGTAGTGTCGAGTGTGAGCGGTTGTTGCCTGGGGCAAACAATAGGCCGGTTCACCTTCGATCAATTTTCCGATCAATGACTGGACTACTGTGGGAGGCTCGTCGCCCCAATTCCATTTGCAGTAGCCGACAGACAGCAAAGCCCGAATCAATCGCCACGGGCTGGGGGGCCATTCGATGCGGCCTTCGTTGACATGAGCGTCCCACGGCGTCGCGTGGTAGCGTCGCGCGGGAAACTCGAACGACATAATAATCATAGCGGTCCCCTTCGTGCTCAATTGCTGTAAGTGACCGTGGTGACTTCCATCAAATCTTGACAGTCCTTAATCGCCTTGGGCAGATCGGCGTTGAGGTCTTCAAGCGAGGGGAGCGAGAATCCAGCAGGACGGCGCGCGACGATGGAATCGGGTTCAGCGACCTCCAGGTCACACGCAGTGCGAAAACGCAAGTTGCCGTCCAGCAAGCTGCGAATTTTGAACAGCGCGAGCAAGATCAGCATTCGTTCGACTTTGTCTCCCAATCCGTACGCACGAATCTGTTGCAGATCTAAACTGAAATAGGCCGTGATTTTTTCAGACGTAAATTCCTCGCGGTGAAAAGGGACGTTGCCAAATCCTTTGGCAGTGTCTCCCTGGGGATCGACGTGGTCATTCTTAACACCACCCGATGCCGCGACCGCGACCGACTCGGCCTCGACAAAGGAAGAAAGGGCCCGTGCGATTCGCAACCGACCACCCGCAAGTTCTTTCTTGGCGAGAAACACACCGTGTAATAGACTGTTCACATCGTATTTAAGGAGCGTTGATGCCAGCTTTGATCGGTCGATCGGGCCCTTCTCCATCACCGCGAATTCCTGCTGCAGTTTCCCAATGAAACCCTTGTCCTTTCCCTCAAGGATGTAGGGACTGTTGATTCGATGAGCTTCCGTAATCGATGACGTCAAATACCCACCCGAGTCGTTGTGGATGGCAACGTAGCTGATCCCGGACGCAGCCGACACCGGTTGCTTTGCACCCTCATCCCAGAGGGTCATTTCCAACCGATTGGCCATGCTCTGCGCGCTTTCGACCAGCAGACAAGCGGTATTGCCGGCCTGATACGTCGCTGCACCCAGATCGGGAAATCCGGTGGGCTGAAATCGTTTGCCTTGAACTGGCTTTAAAGCGACCTCGAATAGAACGCGGTTTTGATTGTCCAATTTGCTCAAATCAACGGTCATGAAATTCTCCTTGCCAAAAATTGATGAAAACAGTTTCTTGCACGTCGTTTAACCGTCAGCCGCAGGCGTACGTGTCTTGGTGACTCGTATCTGCGTACGCTTGCGACTGACCGTTAAACGAAATGCTCAGTGACCGGTTTTTCGCTGGCGTCGCAATCCGTAATGGTGAGCGCCAGTCGAGAGTAAGTGTGGAAGCCGAGTCCAAATCCCAGCGATGCTGCCAAACGGCGGGCATATTTTGCATCACCCGTGGCCAGTGGCATCTTCGAGCGCAAACCAGCGTTCAACAATTGCCGCTGCGCCAGGCGGAATGCTCCCGGCAGATCGCCGGCAATCAAGCGTTGAAACACCATCGAGTTGCAACGCACCTCATGCTCGGACTCATGCTCTTCCGTCCGAATGCGGATGGCGTGCGGCGAGACAGCCAGTCTCAGGATTCCAAAAGCCGCCTTGCTTCCATCCGTAATACGAGGCGTTTTTTGACGCGTGAATTCGAAGGACTTCGGCCAGCGCAGGGCCATCAACGCTCGTGCGGTCTGCAGAATTCTGCTGTCGTCAGTTTCGTGATTCAGAAACGCGGCAATATGTTCCCACGTTGCGCCGAGATAGTCGAACCGCAATCGCAGCGGATAGAAAGGAACCGGTTGTTGGGAATCGTAGGACTCCCCTCGATTCATGGCCATCAAGCGACGACCGATCATCGCGATCAAACCCCGCTCCAGATCGAGTCCCACGGCACATTGCTCGGGCGTGATATTAATGCCGCTTTCCGACTTCAGAAATTTTCGTTGGTCGTTCGCCAACGGCAGCCAATGGACGCGAACGGATTGAGAGATTGATTGTTTCGAATCCCCTTTGAGCCGGCCGAACTGACCTGCCAACGCGACGGCCAGACGGAATTCGCAACTATCTTCCTCGACCGCCGACAGCCAGGCCTCGGAGAGTGGCGGTATGGGCATTGCTCTGTCTCCGCTAAACTTGGGCGAGGCCAGGAACTGATCTTCGGCAGCGGCCATCGCTACTAGCAGGTCGAGAAAATCAGACTTCCGCGCGAATTGAGCACAATTGAACACGGCTTGTTCGCAGGAACGATAAACCCGCTGTATCGATGCCGGGGCAAGTTTGTCCTGAGCCATCTGCCGCAACCGGTCCAGCCAAGGAGACACCTCGTCGAGCAACCGCTGAAACCGTCTTTGATGGACGTCAAATCTTCCCAGCGGCACGGCTAGGTTTGATAAACCGTTTCGTTCAATGTATCCGTAGCGTTCGAATTGGCTGATCCCACGATTGACACCTAATCGTGCAATCGCGCGAGCCATGTCGATCCCGCGTCCCGCAGGTCGTTTGCCCACGGTACAACGACCCTCGCGAAGCATCGTTCGAACTTCGCGGTACAGGCTCGGATGGTCCCACAGTGGCATCCACTGTTCGCCTCGGGCTCCGACGTCTGCAGCCGACGCGGAGTCATACCCGGTTCCCGAGCCGCGTACTGCGAACGGCGCGGCGGCCTGGGGCAACTGCGAAGCAGAACATTTCCGGGCCAAGCCAGCCGAAAACACAATGCAACCTTCTAGCATTAGCGCGAAATCCCAAGGGTTCACTTTGATGCCTCCGTCATATCCATTGGCCCCATTCGGACCACCGGCAGAACTAGGCAGAAACTGTCCGATGGCAGCAGATTCGAGGCCGTCAATTGGAGTAGCCCAAAGCGCCAATGCTAATCGATTCGATGATTCGGGCATCGGAGTTCCAATGTCATCCGACAGATCGAATAACGTCACCAATCGTTGCATGAAATTGTTTGTGAAATCCAGTCGCCCATCATTGCCGCCGGTCCCCAGCATCGCGGGAAAAGCGGGCTCACCATCAGCGCCAAAAGTCAAGGCCGCATCGATCCATTCCAGGGCAGCACCTCGCCAAGAACGTCGGCAGGCCGCGATGACTCCATTCTTCTCGGTTCCCTTTGCAGGTTTTTCGTCAATGTGCGCGACTGCTGCAGAGGCGGCCAATATTGCATCGCGGTAGGGTTGAAAACGATCTGCCCGAGAGTTTCGGATGGCCTCGATTGCTGCTTTGTTGTCCTTGGGAAAGAAACCACTGCCACCATTCCAGGGTGCGAGAAGGGGTGTCGGGGAATAATTATGCAGAAAAAATCGCTCGATCTCTGCCTGACTCAAGCGGGTTCCCAAATGAAAAACATCATTTTGCCACCAGCCGCGGATGTTGGAGTCGGGACCTTCGGCGATCAGCCGAAAGACGCCGAGCGCTTTTAGGTAGCTGGCCAGCGGTGTTGGGCGACAGCCACCGAGCGAATGCACATAGCGCTGTTGATCCTGTTTTTCAGACATCGATTTCCTCCTCGAGTGATATTACGGATTCGTTTTCAAGTTCATCCGTTTCTGGCAAGGCTTCATCTTCACTAGTGTCATCAGTCTGATCCGAATCAGGCGAACCAATTTCCAAAGCGCAGTTTGCCAACTAGGGATCAGCGGTTGTTAAGCGCGAGGCACGCACATCCGCCGCTCTGACTATGGATTCCAGGTAACCCAAGCCGAACGGACTGTACTGGCTCAACAGCCCGATCATCCGCTCCGTCCAACTTCGACCGTAGCGTTCTGACAACCCGATCGCGGCCACTTCCAAGTTCAGTGCCAACGCCGGCATTTCAACTGACCCTCCTGACGAATCAGGGAGTCGCACGGGAAGCACTTCATCACCTTGACGGACGCCACGAATCGGCATGCCTGTTCCTGCCCAACTCGTATTTCCT
>CALMEE010000100.1 GCA_937862885.1 uncultured Planctomycetaceae bacterium | reverse complement strand
TACGACAGTGAATCGAATCATGCATTCGCGAGGGACAAACTCAAAATACAATCCACCATCCCGGCCAACTTCGGCCGTCCCTCTAGAAAACAGGCCTCGGGCAAATATCGGCGTCGCATGCAAGTCAGATTGAACAAAGAAAAGTATGGCCAGCGATGGCAGTGTGAAACTGTAATCAGTATGATCAAAAGAAGGCAGGCAACGGCAACAAGTGGACGAAACTACTGGAGTCAGTGTCGTGACCTGTACTTGATGGCGCTGACACACAACATCATGCTTCTCTTTGTCATCTCATAGGTTTTCTACAGAGCAGGACTGGTAAAGTCATTGACAATTTAGGCAAACTTTCTTAGAACTTCTGGATGCCTGGAACTGCACGAGTCGCGCTGGGGGGCATGGTGTTCCATGTTCTCAATCGACGAGTCGGTAAGAGTTTTTTGTTTTGCAACGATCAAGATTACTTGGCGTTCGAGCGAATCATCGCCGACACGTTGGCCATGCGGCCGATGCGCATGCTAAGTTATTGCCTGATGCCAGACCATTGGCATTTCGTATTGTGGCCGGAAAAGGACAGTGACTTGAGGCGCTTCATGCGGCAATTGCCAGTGACGCAGGTCCCACGCTGGCAAAAAAACTACAACTTGATCGGCACGGGGCACGTGTACCAGAGTCGGTTCAAGTCGTTTTCTGTGCAAACGGATGAGTACTTTCAAATCGTTAATCGCTATGTAGAACGCAATGCGTTGCGAGCGAACCTGCTCAAACGAGCAGTGGATTTGGCTTACGGCAGTTTGTGGATGCGCGAACCTGGGACGACGGAACTTCGAGGGCTGGTATCCGTTTGACCGTTACTCAAGCCGAGGAAATGGTTGGAGTGCGCCAAAAAACCGGTAAGAGAATCAGAACTATCGGCCTTGAGGCGCAGCGTATCGCGCGTGACACTCTACGGCAGTTCCCAGTGGAGCGAACCAACGGCCAAAATACTGGGCTTGGCGGCAACACTCCGCCGGCCTAGCAGGCCAAAGAAACGATTAACTGTACCTGTCCCTGTTTAGAATATGGCAACTCTACTCTATCGACTTCTATTTCGAATTGTCGGTGTCACAAACCTCTATCGCGAAATTGTCGTCAAGGATCGATTACACGATATTCAACCGCAAATCCGTAACGATTTGCAAAGATTGTTGGAAGATGTGAATGAAAACAATCCGTTTTTTGCCGGGAAATTTACGAGTTTTTTGAGGAACCATGCTAACTCAGATCACGCGTCATTTCTACAAGCATACTCAAAACTCCCTTCTTTTTCGAAAGAAGACTATGCCAAGGCAGGACAATCCGTGATGGCTCAAGACTTGGCTGGAGTCGATATTCGACGATTAGAATTGAAATTCAAAGGCAGACCTTTGAATGCGTTACTGCGATTGCGGCGTGGTGATTTTTTGATGCCAATGGCAACTGGAGGGTCGAGTTCACTGCCTTTAGTCGTTTACATGACAAAGCGTTATATGTTTTCGATGTTATTCACTTTTTTCAAGTGTTGGTATCGGATGGGTTGGCGACCGGGCGAGAAGATGATGATCTTCTACCCAAAGAACACCTACAACATTGACGACATGGTCAAGTTCAATCCGTTTAGCTGGTTGACCGGATTCCGCTATCATTTGTTCGACAAAGTCGATGAAGTCACCGTGCGGCGTTTAGTCGACGATATCAATCGCTATAAACCGAAGTTGTTGCTTGTATTTCCTTCCCCAATGAACATGATCGCGCATGCCATTCGAAAATACAACATACCACTAAAATATCATCCACCGCTAATCAACGTGAGTGGCGAAACGTTTTTTGACTGTCAGCGTGCGAACATTCAATCCATTTTTTCGCGGAGCAAAATCGAGGATTCCTATGGATCGGTGGAGTTGGGGGAGATCGCCCACGAGACGCAGGGAGGATTAGAGATTTTTGCGAATGCTGCCTACGTTGAAACGGAGCCAAACGAAGCCGGACAACCGGAAATGGTGGTCACGAGACTAGGACTTTCAGATTTTCCTTTTGTTCGATATCGCATGCGCGATATTGCTCATGTCGAATTCCAAAAGAACGAAGCGGGTGAAGAACGCTATGTGATCACTCGAATTGAAGGCAAGGATTCTAATTTTATTCTTTCCGAAAATGGAGAACGATTTTATCCTTCATTCTTTAACCAGTTGGTAAACGACATCAACGCACAGGTGCATGATTCGATCTTAGAGATCAAGGTCTATGAACGCGATCAGAAGTCGCTTGAAGTCCAGTTCATTGTGAACCAAGATCGTGATTGCGAGCGTATTCGTGACTTAACGCGCAAACTGCTTGCCGAGCGCATGCAATCACGTATGCACATTGAAATCAAATTCGTTGACTTCATTGATCACGATTATCGGCGGAAATATCGAGTGATCGAGCGCATTGGAGACGTTGAATTCGCGGGCGGAATTGTAGGAGACGCGGACAAAATCGAGACGGTTCGTACAATTGAGTCCATTGCAGGTCGCTGACCGCTTGCTCCTAACTCAAACGGATGATATTGGCTGCTTTGAAACGCATGCTATCTTTGCTGGTTCACCCCCATTTTAACAGGCATCCGCTACCTGAATTTCCAACCCAGAGTTTTTTAGAAATTATGCGGTAAAACTGCAGTTTTGGTTCACGAAAACCGTGTCTTGGCCGTTGTTAATTAACGGCAAAAAATGTAGAATGCACGTGTCATTTGCGGACACTAAAAAGGTGAGGATTCCGAGCCGGTTAAAAAGCCACGTTGGCCAAGGTTTTGCTGATGTAGCACCTCGATGCTGAGGGCATTCAAAAACGGTTAAGCCAGCGTTAGAGCATTCTCAATTGTGTATTAGGAGCTATTTGAGCGTTCAATTGGTTGCAATGCCCAAGTGAGCAAGTCGAACATTCGCTGGTCGATTTCCAGGAACCAGAATTTGATATTCGGTGAGGGCGTATTGATAACGATTGGCGCATGATTTCGTTCAATGCCAGTTGTCGGAACGTGTGCATGTTGAGCGCAAATGGCTTGGATTCATTACTAGTTTGCACGGGAGATTGTTGCTAAGTTTCCCGTAGAAAGTTGCCTTTCAGGCAATCCCATTTTTTTGTACGGGGAAGCCACACGACAAACGGCTCCAACGTTGCATCAAACTAGTAATTCAAGTTAGGGCCCAATTTTGACGGTCGGAATTATCAAGCACCTTGCCAGCAATTGAAGCCCACAATCATTGGTATTAGCCGATTGTCGCTGCATGTCGAGCTAACTTGGCTTGCTGACCTAAGTCAGGTGAAAATTGCGATACAACATTGCGAGTACATATTAATTTTGAAGGAAGCACAAATTGTCGTCTGATTTTACTCCGCCCGAAGATGGAAATAACCTCGAGGAGAATGGCAGCGAGTTCATTGAACAGATGCCGATTGAGCAAGTGCTAAAAGATAGCTATCTCATTTACGCTATGAGCGTAATCGTTAGCCGAGCCTTGCCAGACGTGCGCGACGGTTTGAAACCTTCGCAACGCCGAATTTTGGTCGCAATGAACGACTTGAATTTGGGCCCGGGAGCCGCGCGCGTCAAATGTGCAAAGATTTCGGGCGATACCAGCGGCAATTACCATCCTCACGGCGAGAGTATCGTTTATCCGACGTTGGTGCGCATGGCCCAGGAGTGGAACATGCGGCATGTATTGATTGATAAACAAGGCAATTTCGGATCGATTGCGGGTTTACCGCCAGCTGCCATGCGTTATACGGAAGCTCGCATGTCGGCAGTTGCTGCACTGATGTTGGAGGATTTGAAACTAAACACAGTCGATTTTGTTCCAACCTACGATGATCGCCGGACAGAACCCACGGTGCTTCCTTGCAAATTCCCAAATTTGCTAGTGAACGGGTCCAGCGGAATTGCTGTGAGCATGGCGACCTCTATTCCTCCTCACAATTTAGGTGAAGTCTGTGATGCTTTGCTGAAATTGCTTGACAATCCTGAGACCACCGTTGATGAAATCATGGAGGTCTTGCCCGGCCCGGACTTTCCAACTGGAGGGATAATTTGCGGGCGCGCAGGCATTCATCGTGCTTATCATACTGGACGGAGTACGATCACGCTGCGGGCGAAATGCGAAATCGAGGAATTTAAGAAAGGGCGCTACCAAGTCGTCGTAAGCGAAATTCCCTATACCCAGACGCGCGATGCGGTTGTGGAAAAAATTGCTGGCTTGGTCAAAGGGGACAAAGTCAAAGGAATCTCGGGTATCAAGGATGTCAGCGACTTAAAAGAGCCGGTAAAACTCCTGATCGAAGTTCGCAGTGATGCTGATCCTGAGGTTGTGCTGAACCAGCTCTATCAATTCTCGCCACTGCAAACATCATTTTCCATGATCTTCTTGGCGCTTGTTGATGGAAAACCTCGCGAGCTATCGATCAAACAGTTATTGACGGAATTTATTCGACACCGCATGACTGTGATCCGTCGTCGTACTGAGTTCTTGTTGGCCAGAGCGAGGAATCGCAAGCACACAATTGAAGGGCTTTTGCTCGCATTGGCAAATATCGACGAAGTCATTGCGACAATCCGCAGTTCCAGGACCCAAGCCGAAGCAAAGACGCGACTGATGGCGATTGAATGTCCGGCCGCTATGTTGCAACGAGCCCTCGGCGACTTTGGATTCAATGTTTTTCAAAAGGAGCGCGGCGCCGCTGAGAACTATTCGCTTACGGCTGTGCAAGCCGATGCGATCCTCAAGATGACGTTGGGCCAGTTGGTCAACTTGGAACAAGAGCGGCTCGGCGAGGAACATGCCAAAATTTTGGACGAGATCGCAGAGTATTTGAAGATCCTGGGGGACGACCAACGAATTCGAGACATTATCAAGGACGATTTGATCGAGATTCGTCGCAAATACTCCGACGAGCGACGCACGCTAATTGACGGCGAAGAAATCGGCAATATCGACTTGGAAAACCTGATCGAAGAAGAAAACATGGTTGTGTCGATCAGCCACCGTGGCTATATCAAACGCACACCCATTAGCACTTATCGGGCACAGAAACGAGGAGGCAAGGGGATTAAGGGAGCTAAGTCAGAAGACGAGGATCCCATTCAACACGTGTTCGCAGCCAGCACGCATGATTACCTGTTGTTCTTCTCAAATAAGGGTAAAGTTTATTGGCGGAAGGTGTATGAGTTGCCTGCCCTGAAACGCGAAAGTAAGGGTCGGGCCATTATCAATCTGCTTAAACTTGACGAAAATGAGAAGATTGCCGACTGTCGTGCGATTCGAGATCTTAAAGCAACGGATCACTATTTGATGATGGCAACCAAGAGCGGGCTCGTCAAAAAGACTGCGTTGGCAGCATACGGCCGTCCCAAATCTGGGGGCATTATCGCGATCAAATTGAAGGAAGACGACGAATTGATTGATATCGTAGTGACGAAACCTGGTGATGACGTTGTGCTTTCAACCGCCACAGGAATGGCGATTCGATTTGACGAAGCAGACGTTCGACCAACTGGCCGAAATACATCCGGTGTGCGAGGTATACGGTTAAGAAAAGGTGATCATTTGGTAGGCATGGTCGTCGTTGATCCCAACGCGACTTTGTTGACTGCATGCGAAAAAGGTTATGGCAAACGGACTGAATTTGGTGCTGGCGACGATGTCGATGATGAAACGTCAACGACTCAGCGCTACCGCAGGCAAAATCGTGGTGGTAAGGGCGTTATCGACATTAAGACGACAAAACGCAACGGACGCGTGATCGGAATCGTGCCTGTTTACGATCATGACGAAATTTTGCTGATGACGGCTGGTGGGAAAATCCAACGAATATCGTGTCGGGATATCAATACAATCGGCAGAAACACTCAAGGCGTTCGCATTATGTCATTGGATGACGAAGACACCTTGGCTGCTGTCGTAAAGGTTCCACCTGATGAAAATGATAACGGGCACAACGGCGACGAAAGCGAATCCGCCATTGATAGTTAGTGAATTGGCGAACATCCTTTGAGTTGCCATCCGCTGAATCGTTTGGACGACTCGGGGCTTGTTAGAGCGAAGCTGAACAGAAATAAAATGCGGTCCAATTTCATTTTCTCGCTTCTGGGCACCATTACGCGGCAGAATCGATCGAGCGCGACCAAGTTCAACGGCCATAATTTAGCGCCAACTCGTTCATGAAGTAGCGCCAGTATTGTCGAGATTTGACAAAAAAAGCGGCCCCATCGGGCCGCTTTCTAATTCTCTTGAACGCATCTGATGACTATTCGTCATCATCGTCGCTCGACGTGTCCTGTGTTTGGGATCCGGATCCACTATCTGTGGAGGAAGAGGCTCCCCCTCCGCCGGTATTGCCACCGGAATCTCCAGAGCATCCTACGAAACAGGCCAAGCTAATCGCGCTCAACAAAATCAAGAAAGAACCAAGCTTCATCATGGTTAAGAAATCTCCAAGTAAAGGTAGTAATATGGAGTCCGCCGACTCGCAACGTTCACGTTAACTATCATTATTATTTCAGAATTCTGAATGTCTGCTACCAACGATCAGCTGTTCGGAGCTTTTTTTGAGAATATTTTTGGTAAAATTCCACGATTTTTACTGCATGTTGATAGTTCAGGCAAAGTCAAACGCATAAGTATTTTTTTGCATCTTTAGTCTGCGAAGTGCAAAGTTTTGCCGTGAATTGAAGGCTAATCGACAATTCTAGTCCAGTGAAGGAAGTTAGATCGAAGGTCTCGGAGTTTTCCATGTACAATTTCGACATCCCGAGATGGAAATAGTTGATAGTCAACATATACGGCTGCCAAGAGTTTTTCGTTTCCAGGGATTCCGAGTTCCTCGAAGACAGATTGGTGGGTCAATATTCCTCCGCTGGCCCAATAGCTCTCCCAACCAAGAGATGAACAGAGCAACAATAAATTTTGTACGGCTGCAGCAGACGCAGCTAAATGCTCTTCGTTGACTTGTGTCAGTTTCTCGCTTTCCATCCCATTAGACTCGTCCATCTTTTGCGGAAGCCATGTAACCATCACAAGGCTGCTGCATCCATTCAATAGTTGCACTACCTTGCCGATCTCTTTGGCGTCAAACGCTTGGCCTATGTTCAGGGCAAGCTGTTGACATCGCTGACTATTGAGTAGATAGAATCGCCATGGCTCCGGTATCCCATGTAGCTTCCGATCATAATGAAAGGGTGCCATTCCAGCCGCCGCAATGCACTCGATCAATTTTCCGTCGCACTTCTTGACTTCTGCCAAAGTATCGGGACCAAGCGTAGCGCGTGAGGCCGCCAGGACTTTCGTAGTTTTTCGATTCTGAATAGCCCGTCGTACAGCCTCGAAAGTCGAGGTGGAATATGTTTCAGTCAAGACTCAATAACTCCTTTCGTCGTGGGATATTGCTGCTCATGATTTGAAGATCTAAGTCAGCCACATGGAAAACCATAACGCTGGCTGTCGTTGGGACCGAGCGAACTGCAGTTCCGCGACAGCAATTTGTTTTAATTTACAGCACATTGCGTGGCGCACGGCGCATGCTCACGAATTCTGCATGACCGTTCCATGCTTGGATCGATTGAGCATTAGTCTTCCGCGCGACTTCCGTCACCACACATCATTACAATGCGTGGAAAGAACTCGCCAAGGACTTCTACCAAATCTGCTTGGGCTGCCATGACCTCGTGAATATTCTTGTACGCGCCAGGAACCTCGTCCAAGCCACCTGCAAGCAAGCGTACATTTTTGTGAGCCAAGTGATTCCGCCACTCCGACCATTTGAACTGATTCATGGCTGCCTGACGAGACATGCGTCTTCCCGCACCATGGCTGGCGGAATTAATGCTATCCAAGTTGCCTTTACCGCAGACGATATAAGCAGAGTCCGCCATGCTGCCTGGAATCACACCCAGATCACCCAAACCGGCCGGTGTTGCACCTTTGCGATGTACAAATACTTGTTCTCCATTAAGCTCTTCCAGCCATGCGAAATTGTGATGGTTCTCAACACTGGCAAGCGTCGATGCTCCCGCGAGCCGCGTCACTTGTTGATGTATGATTTGATGGTTCGCGGACGCATACTTGCCCATCAGGTTCATTGCTTGCCAGTACTCCTGACCTTCTTGCGAGCCAAATGGCAACCAAGCTAGGTGACGAAGTCGTTTATCGTCGCGAATGCGATGCGGAGCCATGTTGCGAGCGATATCGCTGTAGCGTTGGCAAACGGCGGCCCCCGTCCCACGGCTTCCACTATGGCTAAGCAGAGCCACATAGCGTCCAGCGTCGATTCCCAAATCACTTGTAAAAAGCTCGATTTCGCCCCACTCGACGAAATGATTGCCGGAACCACTTGTGCCCAATTGGGCCCAAGCCCGATCCTTATTGGTTCTGGTGACAGCGGTGATATTCCAGTCCTCATCCATCACCGCGTGTTCAAACGGGTTCGCGTAACTCTTTCCGGTTCCAAATAGCGTCCCCTTCTGTAAAGCTGCATCTAAGAAGCCGCAACGTTGAGGATGATTTTCGATTACCAAATCAACGTCGATGTCCGTAATTGTCATCTTCATTCGACATGCAATATCGACACCAACGGCGTAAGGGATCAATGCATCGTTACACGCCAGAACACCTCCAATTGGCAGGCCATACCCAATGTGTGCATCTGGCATGAGCGCAGCAGCAACCGAAATCGGCAAACGGCAGGCATCTTGGATTTGCTCAATAGCGCCGGTATCAATGTCGCTTCCCCACTGCCGATACTCGACAGCTACTTCTGGTTGCTCCGCTTGACGGCGATAATTTACGATGGCCTCGGCCAATTTGGCAAAGTGAGGATCATTCAGATAGAGTTCCGGCGTTTCCGCGACTTTCGGAAGTACGCGTTTAGGTTTGTCGGACGACGTCTTAGACTGAGCGGCAAATTGCACGCACTCGATTGCAACCGCGACACAATCGGCCGGAATTCCCAGTTGTATCAATTGCTTTTTGTTCATAAGCAGTTAGTGCGGGGAATTTATGTTAACGAAGAATTTGCGACACGGGGTTGGACAACAATCGCCTCAAATTGGTTCGCCTAGCAACCTGCGTTGCATCGGTTCTACGTGGGTTATTTTCTTTCACTGAGCAAGTCAAACGCCGCCTCGAGCTGCGGGTCGATGGATGTCACGGCATCAAACAGTTGGTTTTTCGATTGCGGCTCGACTGGCAAAGAGCGTGGCACGTACAAATCGGGGGCAACACCCACACCTTCCAGCCTCACACCATCAACTTCGACGTCGCTGACCGCTACGTACAACACATCACCGTTAGTCAAGAGGAAGCAACTTCCAGCCACTACAGCCCCAGCTGATTTTTCTCCAACAATTGTGCCAAGTCTCATTTTTCTGAAGCCGTATGCGAAAAGCTCCTTGCCGCTTGTTGTTCCGCCATTGATCAGGAGCGCAACGGGCTTTCCCCAGACGCCGGAAAAATTCAGCGGCGGCCCAGTCCTGGGTGTTGATTTGATTTCGGCAATCGGTGGCCTGAACAGATTCAAATAATTCAAGTCGGCTCCACCCCAGCCGTCTCGCAGGTCGAGGACCAAAGCATCGCATTGGCTAAAATCGCCGAACAAGACTGTTTGCCGAATACTCTCGTGGTAATGTTGCCCTGCATAAGACCAGGCGTGTACGTAAGCAATCTTCTTCCCGTTTCGGTCGAAAACTTGCTTGCTTGCCTCGAGAGCAGTAGAAAACATCGATCGCCCATCTAATCTCTCGACCGGTACGGAAAAAGACTTAGTTTCACCTCCTCGTCGCACATTCACCTCGACGGTCTTCTCGCACTTACCGATAAACGAATCTAGAGGATGGAACGGTTGCCCGTCTACCGACAGGATTTCGTCGCCGAATTGCAATCCCGCCTTGGCAGCGGCAAGCCCATCGAACACGCTCGTGATGTAATACTCTTTACCTACCAGCCGAGTATCGATACCGATTCCATCGTAGATCACAGTGGTTTCAAAATCTGGTCCCGCCAAGTGTTGAAAGATACCCAGAATCTGATAACGCTTCGGATTCGACTTTGCGAAATAATAAGTGTGGGATGTGTTCAGGGTTGCCAATAACGCATTGATTTGCAGCGCGAACTCATCGCGCGTTTTTACGGACGCAATCTTCAGTTCACAATCGCGCACATTTCGGGCCCAGCTATCGTGGTTAAAGTGCTGATCATAAAAATTCGTCGCCACGATTTTGGAAACTTCCGACAGTACATCGACTGGGTTGAAATCGATATCGTTTGAGAAACTAGTTGCCGGTTGGTCGTTGTCGTCCTCCAAATCCTGCTGTCCAGACTTTTCTCCATTTGCACCGTTTGGTCTTTCCGCCAGAAGTAGATCATTCAGCGCACATTTACCGGCAATTTGACCAAAGTCGGCGGCACTCAAAACACACACGATGCCGAAGAATCCAGTAATTACCCTCAATTTCCTGGTCACCATTTAAGCCCTGCACCACGTTTAAATTTGTCTTGACAGAAGCCGGAATTGTAGCATTTTACGAGGCTCGTCGAAACGAGGCGTGACGACATCGTTCAATAGTCTTCGATCTATAAAATGCAAGAACTCTCATTCCCAGCGCGAAGCAAACGCAGAGGATTTTTTGTTCTTAGCGAACGCAGAAGCAGCGACACGCGAAATTTCATCGGAAACTTCAACACAATCGATATCTTCGGAATTCGAGTACGAATTCCGACCTAAACTCAAATTAGACCAAGAGATTCTTGTCGTATTTCGGAAACGCTGTTTTCAAAGCAGCGATTGACAAGAGTCGACCTACTTGGATCAATATCAGGTTTAGAACGCCGGCAAAGAGATGCTCCAGCAACCACAGTCCGCACTCGCGCACGTTTCATTGCGTAAAACGATAACTGTATTGGGTTTAGCCACAGCAGTGAGTGTTTTGCAATTTTGCGTCGTTATATCGATATCCCCAAACTTTTCGCCGTCGCTCAGCGTAGATCAAACATCTCAGAACGTAGGTCAATTTACTGGTATCCGTGAAGCGCCTTTCGGCGGCGACTTTTTGCAGGATTGGGTGGGCGCCCATATTGTCTGCTCGGAACAACGCGATCAACTTTATGACCTTGAACATTTTAAAAAGGTGCAACATGACCCAGCGTTGGTCGGATTCCGATGGACGGACACACGCTACTATCCTCCCATCTATGCGCCCGGATATTACCTTCTCCTATCGCCGTCGTTGGCGCTAGATTATCAAAGCGCAGCGTATGTCTGGTTAACCTTTTCGTGTTGCTGCTTTGTCGCTGCTACTGCAGTGCTATATCTGTTTTATCCGCCTTGCCGTCGGATCTTCCCCTGGGGATTGCTACTCGCATTAGTATTTTGTCCGCTACTCGACAGTCTTGTAATCGGACATAAATCGGCGCTATTGTTTCTCATGTTAACCGTAAGTTTTGTATTGTTGTATCGTGGCAAGCCTTTTCTAGGCGGACTGTGTTTTGGCTTGATAGCCTTCAAGCCACATTTGGCAATTCCGATATGCTTTGTAATGCTTGTGAAGGGGAATTGGCGGTTTGCCGGTGGGATGCTCTTGACGGTATTAGGGTGGGTATCACTTAGCCTCGTCGTGAGCTACGATCTCACCCTGCAATATTGCCAAGCGTTGCTGGGAAACGTGATTTACGTTGATCATGCTGGATATCAATTAGAATCGGCCCACACCGTGTGGAGCCTCGGCCAGCGGCTCTTTGGACAGAACATAAGTGCCACACTCTTTGCGTTAACGACGTCCCTACTATTCGTGGCATGGCTGATTCGAATTATGAGCACTTGCAATAATTCGGAACGACGACTTTTTGCCTACCAGTTTTCCGCAATGATAATTGTCACGATTCTGGTTAGCCCTCACTTCTATTTTTACGATCTTACGATCACGTTGCTACCTGTTCTGCTGCTCGCATCCGCTGCGCTTGAGGGAGAAAAGGAGAAGAATCTTTTGATTGCAGTCGTTGGGTTTGCGCTATTGGCCGGGACATTTACAGTAATTTCACATATAACCCACATCCAAATCAGTTTTGTCTGGTTATGTGTCCTGCTATTCTTAATCGATTCGAGACTGTCGATGATCAAGGTCATCACACTACAAACGACACCTGCCCGTTTCAGCGGTTCGCACACCTTGGCATGCAATGCTGATTAGCTGAGATCGGAAGATCTTAGACTATTATTCGGGCTTGCTTCATCGCCATTCTCTTGTGCTATAATGAGTTCGAACTTTGGACGCATGTCCGTGTCGATTGGTCCGTTACTTCGTTTTGACGAAAGCAGCGGACTCGCTACCCGCTCACAACTCAGATCCTACAAAACATGCCGCAACAAGAAGAATTTTGTTTTCCAAAAGTCGTTTCTAACCTCTATTCACAATCTGGTTCGTTGCTATTGCGTATTGCACTCAGCTCGATTGTGTTCTGTACCAGCCATTTCAACGTATTTGGCGACGTGGTTGTTTTCGATACTCTAACCGACTTTGATAGCAATGCTGTCGACGAAGCGTTTCTACATTTTTGGGACCGAGCATTCGAACCAGAAAGTTTTGTAACGGGAATCATCGCCACACCTCTGCAAGGCGCAAACCATCTTTTTCTCAACTCGGTTGAGATCGGAATTCAATTCGCGATACGCAATCCAGTTACTTTCGAGTACGAATTTGTAACCGGTAATATTAATTTGACTGATATGAATTTGCGGTTTAGAGCCTTTTACTTCCCAGTTGCGAGTGATTTTTCTATCCAGAACTTCGAAAGTGGCAACGCTGGATACGTTCATGATTTTTCGGTGGCGGATTTGCTTGCCGGCAGCGGGATGTCAATGGGGATCGTGAACGGTAGAGAGACCTACTACATCGGCGTGAACCTAAGTCATCTGGGTTGGTACGGCGTTGATAGCCTAGGTTACGCTGGACTTGTTCCCTATTACTCCGATTATGAGACCAATTTTTCACTCGATCTATTATCTGGTCTTACGCTGTCGACAAACAATGGCTTCACGATCGGAACCGCGGATTTAGCATTGCATCAATTTGGCCTCGAAGCTCCCACAACCTTGTTTATCAAGACCGGGTACAGTCACGCTATCGCTCGCGTAACGATGGCTATACCCGAACCCAATGGTTCAATGATCATGTTCATCGCCTACTTGAGTCTTTTGTTTTCAAGATGCACGACGCGATTAAGGGACAATGCTTCTCATGTGGCCGCAGTCCGTTGACAATTCCTTCCAAGTCCAGGCTTCGCAGGTACTTAAAGGCACATCGCCACCAAGTTTCTAAGGAGGCGAACCTATTGTCAACCGTCAATGCCCTCCGGTATGAGTATTACGATTGTCTAGCCTATTCTTCATTTGCTATGATCAACGACTGTTTGTACGAAGTCCGTTAGTGTATTGCGGTCTTGACCTGAGGCGTACAGCAGAATCCGATTCGGTAAACGAATCTTGTTGAATATCTTTTTTTTGTAGGTTCCTATGACTTTTTTTGCGGTGCTTGCCATTTGTTTAGGTCTGGTTTTATTGATTTGGAGTGCTGACCGGTTTGTTGACGGTGCCGCCGTGAGTGCTGATTACTTTGGTGTTTCGCCGTTGATTATCGGCATGGTTGTCGTGGGTTTTGGTACGTCTGCGCCGGAGCTGATCGTTTCGGGATTTGCGGCCGCTGGTGGCAACCCCGGCGTAGCTCTTGGAAACGCGTATGGTTCGAACATCGCGAACATCGGTTTAATCTTGGGATTGGCGGCGCTAATTTCGCCGATCCTTGTTTCGTCGCAAGTAATCCGCAAAGAATTGCCCATTTTGATGGGCGTGACCTTGTTGGCCGCAGCTCAAGCTTGGTCCGGCGAAATTAATCGATTAAGTGGGATCGTCCTGTTAAGTGTGTTCGCCATGTTGATGGGATGGACGATTTATGTCGGCATTCAAAAGAAAGCCGATCCTTTGGCGGAGGAAGTTGAACGAGAATTGAAGAGCCATAAGCTCACATTGAACCAAGCGATTTTTTGGTTGATTGTCGGCTTGATCGTGCTGATTGGCAGTGCACGACTCTTGGTTTGGGGGGCTGTGGCCTTGGCTGAAATGCTTGGGGTCAGCGAAATTATTATCGGCCTGACCATCATTGCGGTGGGCACATCGCTGCCAGAACTAGCCGCGACTTTTTCCGCGTTGCGGAAACAAGAGAGTGATATTGTTATCGGAAACGTGATCGGATCAAATCTTTTCAACACGCTGGCAGTCGTCGGTATCGCGGCTTTGATTAAGCCTTTCAGTGTTGATCGAGAGATCTTTTATCGCGATATCACGTTGATGTTTCTTATGACGCTGGCCACGTTCGTTTTTGGATTTCGGTTTTCTCGAAAACGCCCAGGTCGCATAAATCGAATTGAGGGCGGAATCTTATTAGTCAGTTATATAATCTATCTGGCGTATCTTGTAATGGTGACACTACAACGCACGCCAGTGACTGCAACCTAGCGATCACTGAGCCGGGATGATGGGATTCGAACTCATTTCCCGCCAAGCAGCGATCCGTACGAAAAGCGCAGGAAGAATCAGCGACGCAAGACCCGATCAGAAATCAACTCCGCGTGCGTGCTCATACGCAACGTGCCCTTTAAAGATTCGCTGCCGCGAAAAATATAGAATTCGAATGGATTCCCGTTTGCGACGTTGGGTTGATTTAAGATGTACTGCACATTTTCGATGGATTCGGTCTGAAAACGATCCATGATGACGATAATATCTCCGAGGCGGATTCCTTCAGAATCCGCCTGGCTATTGGCTCTAACTTCATCGACCTGAAGTCCATAACGATACTCGGGATGGAGTCGTTCATAGCCTGGGCGCTCGACGCGCCGCAGTTTTATCCCCAGCGCGGACCAAACAATGTCGCCCTCTCCGACTTTCACGGGTTTGGCGGAGAGGGCGAATTGAAGTGGCGTCGAATTTCGGCAAAGCTCTACGTTCAAGGTCTCGCCTTCCCGACAATCAATCAAACATCGTTCGAAATCAACTCGCCGAAAACACGGCATTGAGTTGATGGCCGAAATTTGATCGCCAGGTTTTAGTCCGGACTGTGCCGCAGAACTTTCAGGGTCGACCGCTTCGACTTCAAGTATGGGTTTATGGTTGCGATATATCGTCTTAACTTTGACTCCGGAATCAAGTTTGTTCTGATTGATTTTGCGCATCAAGTCTGCGGCAACTTCAATCGCATCGTTTACAGGAATTGCAAAGGCAATCCCTTGTGCACCGACTCGCATAGCGACATTAATACCGATCATATCGCCATCCATATTCAGTAATGGGCCGCCTGAATTACCAGGATTGATGGCGGCGTCAGTTTGAATCAAGTTGTAATAGACTTGCTCATCGCTTACCTGAACCGTGCGCCCAAGTTCGCTGATGATGCCCCGTGTAACCGTGTGCTCATAGCCATAAGCATTACCAATTGCAGCGACTGATTCGCCCAACATAAGATCTGTGGACGAGCCCAAAGGCATGACGGTCAACTCCCGGTTGGTGTTGATTTTGATAATGGCCAAGTCAGTCGCGCGATCAACGGCAAGTAAAGTGCCGACCGTCGTTGTGCCATCAGCAAGTGTCACTTCAATTCGATTGACGTTTTCGACGACATGGTGATTCGTTAGAATATATCCGCGTGGGTCGAGGACTATTCCGGTCCCCATGCCATTTACTTGGCGAGATGTCTTTGCATCTCGGTTTGCGGTTTGGCTCACTAATTTTTTGCCCCGCAAATTTACCACCGAAGGCCGTGCCTTCGCTATTGCTTTGACGAGCGGGGTTTCGCGATTCGACCGAGGTTCTTCGCTTTCAAATTCATGAGTATTGGCGTTGTCGCGGAAAAACTCATTGGCAATGGCGGTCGGCATTGATCCGGCATACGCAAGATAAGCGGACAGGATCATAATCAGTGGAAAACCGCGAACTGCGTGCAACCGTCGAACTACCAGCAGTTTGGGTAACGAGTCGATAAAACGCATTCGAAATCTCGGGTGTGCTTAATTCTGGGTCGCGTGCAGGTTCGGGAAACCGCATTGGCGAGAATACGCCTTTAATCGACCCAATTGCATGCGCAGGTTTGATACGAACAAGCAGGCTGGCAAATCTTGCTTAGCTTTCCAAGATTATCGATTTTATTGAAATTGATTGGTGTGGTGCCTTTCAACACCTTGAAATTCCGGCGCCAATGAGAAATTTGATCTCAGGATTTGAGGGATGAGGTAAAAGGATAGTCCCAACGTTTGCAGCTTCCAATGCAAAACCGGGCTTCTGAATTTCTATCAAAAAACATTGCATTTTACACAGAAATTGCCTTTCACTTGGAACAGTCAATTCGTTTCGACGTACAGTTTCGTCCTGACACCTTCCTGGAACGAGGGCAACGATCGGGGAACTTTGTCAAACTTGCGTTTGGTTAGGTATTTCCCTGGATCTCAAAAGGTACCGATTGTTTTTTCGGGCTAGGCGGAGAAAATAGATCAAATGCTAATGCGGGTGTAACTCAGTTGGTAGAGTGGTAGCTTCCCAAGCTGCATGTCGCGAGTTCGAATCTCGTCACCCGCTTTCTAGTTCAAACCCTGTGACCTTGGTCTGATTCTTGACGCGAAGTCCCAAAACTACGCATTTCAATTCGAAATCAAATGGGCGCAAAAAAAGACGCATCGTCGTGAAACAATGCGTCTTCAATTTTACTAGTCACTCGTAATGAGTGTCACACTTCGTGAAGGCTGATTAGCAACCGCAACCGCGTCGCAAACCACAACCGCGTCGGATTCGGCAGCTTGATCCACATGCGGATCCGCATGAAGTTCGGCAACCGCGGCTCCAACCGCCACCATAGCAGCAGTTTCCGCCACCGTGGTAATGACCGCCACCATAGCAGCAGCTTCCGCCGCCGTGATAGTGTCCGCCGCCATATCCACAGCAACCGTCATTGTAGCCACCACCGTAGTAGCCACCACCGTAGTAGCCACCACCATAGGTACCACCGCAGCATCCACCACCGGTTGTTACCGGTACTTGAATTGTGCGAGGCACGCGACGGCAAACTTGAACAGCCACTTCCTCTTGAACAGTGTAAGGAACTTGGACAGTGTATTCTTCTGTCTTAGTTTCTGGAACACACTCAGTTCGATAGGTGGTGAACGTTTGTTGACGCTCTTCTGGAACAAGGACAGTGTAAGCCACTTCGCGACTTCTCGTCTCCATTTTTTGTTTCTGAACAGTTACTACACGAGTGCGTTGCTCGTTTTGGTAAGTTGTCACAGGAACCATTTGAACACGAGTTTCAGGTCGGCACTTCGTCACTGTGTAAGTACGTTCGCGAGTTTCGGTGTTGTAGGTTGTATAAGGAACCTGACGAACTCGCTCTTCAGTTCGGCACTTCGTAACCGTGGTTACACGTGTGCGTTCTTGAGGCTGCATTTCATTGATGGTTACCATCTGATTGCGAACTTCGGGTCGCATTACGGTTACCGTGTAGTTGTACTCTTGAGGCACTTGGCGAGAACGAGTTACCGTGTAGGGAACTTGTTCCGTTACGTAATTAGGAACCCAAACGCGACGTGTCACAGTTTGAACACATCCGTCGCCAGCGTAGCCGCCAGCAACTGCATATCCACCGGAAGCATAGCCACCGCAGCAATCAGCAGCGTATCCACCACAACCACCAGCAGCATAACCACCGCAACCGCCAGAAGCATATCCACCGCAACCACCGCAACCAGTGCGACAACCACGATTCCAACCACGACATGGATTGCATCCTACGTTGCAGCAAGACGAGTATCCATGACCACCAGCGTAAGAACCGCAACCGCCATAATGGCCACAACCGCCACCAGTATAGCCGCCACCGTAAACAGGTACGGTCACGTGTTGCTCTTGCCATGAACCAGCGTCACGGCATACCGTGCGATACAGGGTTTCTTGGTAGTTTTCGCAAACCATGCGAGTGCCGACGCGCTCTTCTTGGTAAGGCACCATCACGGTGACTTGTTGTTCAACTTGACGAGGAACACAAACCATCACTGTATACGTCGATGTGACGTCTTCCGTGTATGGAATTTGTACAGTGTACACTTGTTCACGCATCGTAGTTACAGGTACGCAAACTGTGTAGGGTTGGCTTACTTGTTCTTGGTAAGGAACTTGCACTGTGTACGTTCGTTCTTGTTGAGTCGTGACAGGCACACAAACCGTGTAGTGCTGTTCAACTTGCTCTTGATAAGGAACGCAAACTGTAAATTCCTCAACGCGAGTTTGCTGTTGAGGAATCATTACCGTGTAGGTGCGAGTCTGCTCTTGCGGTACCGTTACTTGATTGTAAACGGTGTAGGTTCGTTGCCGAGTTTCGGGGCGGTATGCCGTACGATTTACGGTTCGCATCTCGGTAACCATTTCGTTGACGTAAATGGTTTGTGTTTGATATTGGACCGTTGGTCCGCAACCGTCACCAACGTAGCCGCCACCGATCGCGTAGCCACCTTGATAGCCACCGCAAGGGTCGCCATAACCGGCTACACAGGGAACGCCACAAGGGCTTACAACCTGACCGCATCCGCCACAGGGCGAATCAGCGTTCAGAGCGGGAATTGCAAGCAGTGTAACTGCGGCAACCACGCTAAACAATGTTTTTAACATAAGGCTCCTCCTCGAAGAAACGAGAATGAAAAGGGTTAATACTGCATGGGAATTGCCAAAACTTTTATGCAGAAAGCCAACGTTGACAATCTATAGGCAATGACCGCAAGCTAACGTATATGAAACTCTACAAAAATTAATGACTCAAAAAACGCATCCATTTCGTTAACGTGATGCATCTCCGATGTACCACGAACCCGCAACAATTCAAAATTCGTTGCTGCCTGAATGTATCTGCACTTGGGTGGGTAACAATCCTTCATCGAGCCACGATAGGGCGAAAAAATCTGTCAATTAAGCGAACCAATCAGGTGAGGATGAAGACGTTATTGTAATTTTATCAATACCTATGTCAATTACCGGGAATAGATAAATATTGCTTTTCAAATTGATTTTAACAGTTCATTCATCTCTATCGATAACGTAATCTTGACGCCGACGTAATCATGGACGGTGCACATTTTGCCACTGGATCCCGATTGCGATACGCACGAAGAAATTAGCATCCATCATCATCCATTCCGCCCTCTTCAGCATGGCAATACGAGCATCTGAGGTGCGACATTTTGACAAATCACGCGATCAAATTTTCAGACGACGTTGACTAATCCTGTGCATTCCGAACGAGCGAACCTTGACCGGCACCGCCAAGTTCTTGAATGGCGATCAAGATTCATTTCCCACTTGAATAAACCACAGGTTCTACTTTGGAATCAATGATTCAGTTCTCAACGTGTACGCAACCCTTTTAATATCAATATGTTACTGAATTGCATAACGCTTCATTGCATTCCCCTCCGTCGGCATCCCGCCTAGCGATTCCAGCACGATACATCCATTCACCTAAATTCTATCCGCCACCCTTGACCCACTTGATCTGACGGCAAATCCACATTATCTTTCACAATATGAACGAAAATTTCCACAGAATGATTGAAATCTATCACCGAATGATTCATAATTGTCATGTATTGGGCAGCGTTGCAGCCCGCAACAATTTTTTTAGTCGATCATGACCATAGCCAACCGTAGAGAAAAACTGATCGAAATAATCCGTGAGCAGGGTTTTTCGACGCTTCCTCAATTGTGCGAGACGTTGCAAGTTTCGGAGTCGACTGTGCGACGTGACCTCAATTTGCTTGAGGCGGACGGCGCCGCCAAACGCACTCACGGCGGTGTCGTTTATACGGGCGGATTTCCCAAACTCCCGCATTTCGATTTGCGTCACGAGCAGAATTTGAGTCGTAAGAAGGCGATTGCGCAAGCGGCAGCGCAATTACTGAAGCCAGGCAATACGGTTTTGCTGGACGGTGGTAGTACAAGCTATGAGTTGGCGCGATTGCTGGTTGATCAGCCCATGCAGGTCATCACGAATTCACTTCCCGTGGCAAATTTGTTTGTACGTAGCAATGCCGCGGAATTGATTTTTGTGGGTGGTGTTATTCAAAGTAAAACCGGAGTTGCCGTCGGCCCGCATGCTGCCAACATGCTTAGCGGAATTCGTTGCCAACATGCGTTTATAAGTGCGGCTGGCATAAACTTCGAGGGTGTGTTTAACAATAACTTACTCCTGGTTGAAATCGAACAAGCCATGATTGAGTGTGCTGATACAGCAACATTGATTGCCGATAGCTCGAAGTTTGGTCAGACGAGCATCGGTCTGGTTTGTTCCTTGAATCGGTTGCATCGCGCGATTGTTGACACGGCGATTGAGAAACAGTGGATTCGGACGTTGCAAGACTGCGGCGTCGAAGTGGTGACCACAAAGGAGAGTTGATTAATTATGCAGGCGGGGCAAGCAAATTCATTGCTAGATCGATCATCAATCGAAGCGATCGTTCGCCAAATTGTTGAACGAGAATTTTTGGTGGCTCAACAGTCCCCTTCCGCTTGGCCGAACTTAATGGTCAGTATATCAGCACGTCATGTGCACTTGACCCAGGAACATGTTGAGCAATTGTTTGGTCCCGGTCACACACTTCAAATCGAAAAGCCGTTGTATCAAGCTGGTTTTTTTGCTGCAAAAGAAACAGTCATGCTGGTCGGACCGCGCAAACGCATGCTTCCCAACGTGCGCATTTTGGGTCCAACGCGCGCGCGTAGCCAAGTCGAATTGGCCTACACCGATGCGATTTCATTGGGAATTGAAGCACCTGTCCGCCATAGCGGAGATATTGCTGGGACACCGGGTTGCGTGTTGGTGGGGCCTCATGGAGTTATCTCGCTCGACGAGGGTGTGATTCGAGCCGCCAGACATGTTCACATGAGTCCACTGGATGCGTCGCGTTATGGTGTTAAGAACCGCGATCAAATGGAGTTGCACGTCAAGTCCCAATTGTGCTCGATGGTGTTGGGTGACGTTTTGGTGCGGGTCGATGATCATGCCAAGCTGGAGGTCCATTTGGATACGGATGAAGGAAATGCCTGCATGTTGGAGATCGCTGAATCGATGGAACTTCGACGCAGCGAACCTTGTTCGTGCCAGCATGAATAACTTAGTCATCAATTTGTTTTTTTAGACCGTGTTTGACTTTAAGTCGAAAGGAAAATGTATGTCCGAAATTAGTGAAGCATTGGGCATGATTGAAACCAAAGGATTCATAGCCTTGGTGGAAGCAACTGATGCCATGATGAAAGCCGCAAACGTCAAGTTTGTCGGTTGGGATAAGGTTGGCAGTGGTTTGGTTACTGTTTTTGTGAACGGTGATGTGGCTGCTGTTAAAGCAGCGACGGATGCAGGCGCAAGTGCGGCTAGCCGAGTCGGCGAAGTCGTCAGCGTTCAAGTCATCCCGAGGCCGCACGGCGATCTCGCTGGAGTGCTGCCGAAAAGATAACGCCGGTCGATTCATTCAGCGACGCGACAACGCGTTGTAATCTTTTGGCACATTAAACCCCAATTATTTACGAGTCAAATTCAACAATCGAAAAGGAAAAATATATGAATGCAGCAATCGGGCTTATCGAAACAAAGGGGCTTGTGGCTTTGGTCGAAGCGACCGACGCTATGGCGAAGGCGGCGAACGTGAAAATCATTAAACGCATTAGCATCGGAGGTGGACTAGTCACCACGGTAGTTGAAGGTGATGTAGGCAGCGTACGCGCGGCTGTCGAAGCTGGAGCCGACGCGGCCAGCAAGTCAGGTGAATTGGTGAGCAGCCACGTAATTCCTCGACCAGCGGAAGGCGTTCGCGAAGCGTTTCTCGGGTAGTGGCATCATTTGCAAACGTCACGTTTAGGGGAATCAAACGGCCCGCCATTGCTCAGACAAATGGACCAGGCCGTAAACTGTGATTTGAAAAAGTATGGATCGGACAATGAACGTCCTCGTTGCTAATTTAGGCTCAACCAGCTTCAAGTTCCGGCTGTACGATATGGAACGCGAAGTATCGCTTGCGCGCGGTGCTGTTGAATCAATTGGTTCGAGCAACAGTTCCGTCATGCTGGAGACTGGCTCCAAAAACGAGCGACTTGAAATCGTGGCCTCGAATCACGGTGACGCACTGGAGTACTGTTTAGATCGTCTGCGGATAATGGGAGTTGATTGCGTCGACAGCGCTGAGGACTTTGCTATTGGGTTTAAGGCAGTCGTCGGTGGTCGATATCGAGAGACGACGATCGTCGATGATCGCGTGATCGAAGAGATGGAACGGTACCGAGACGTCGCTCCGGCGCACAATCCACCCTATACGAGTGCGATGCGTCTTTTCAAACAGCGTTGGCCGCGAATTCCGCTTGTTGCGGCGTTTGAAACAGGATTCCATATCGACGCTCCGCATGCGTTTCAAACTTACGCAATACCTTATGAGTGGACCCGCGACTTTCGTATCGTACGCAGTGGGTTCCATGGTGCCAGTCATCGCTACATTGCCGAGCGAATGGGTTTGCTGGCTCCTAGTTGTTCGCGATTGATTTCCTGCCATCTGGGAGGTTCCAGCAGCCTATGTGCAATTCGCGATGGCAAAAGCCTAGGTGCTTCGATGGGAATGAGCCCGCAAAGCGGTTTGCCGCAGAGCAATCGCTGTGGTGACGTGGACCCGTTTATGTTGCCTTTGCTCATCCGTGAAACTGGCTATTCTTTGGATCAAATATTACAAATGCTTGCTTCACAAAGCGGCTTAAAGGGCATGAGCGGCATCAGCAATGACCTGCGAGAAATTCTGCAGGCGGCGAGTGACGGCCATCAGCAAGCTCAATTGGCCGTCGATGTCTATGTTGAAGAAATTCGTCGGCACATGGGGGGAATGATGATGCGCCTGCATGGCTTGGATGCCATCGTTTTCACAGGTGGCATCGGTGAACGATCTAGTGTCATCCGCGAATTGGTATGCCAGTCATTAGAGGCGTTTGGAATTCAATTGAATACGACGGCGAATTGCGCAGTTACCGGAGAGGCACGCATTGATGCTGAGCAGGGGAGTGTTCAAATCTGGGTGGTCCCGACCAATGAAGAAATAATCGTTGCGCGACAAGTTGTTGCTCTACTGGAGACTCAAAAATGTTTATAGCGAAGGTAGTCGGTTCCTTGGTCTCAACACAAAAAGTCGACTCGTTTGTAGGCCGAAAACTGATGATTGTCGAGCCCTATCGAATCGACCCAGAAAAGCATGACTCATTGGTCACGACACAACGCACGTTTGTCGCAGTCGACTTGATCGGGGCTGGAATTGATGATTACGTATTGATCACCCAAGGCTCCAGTGCCCGCATGACACCGCTGACAAAAGACCTACCCGTAGACACGGTAATTATTGGAATCGTCGATCAAGTGCAATTGGATCGGCAGAACATTTATTCACGAAACAATCCTCAAGCGTAGGAAAATGAAGGCGATGGAACAAACAATTGATCCAAATCTTATTCGACGAATCGTCGCAGACGTTCTGGAACATGTCGTGGCAGAACAGGGCTTAGCTCCGGCTACCAAGGAAGTCGCCACAACCATGAATAATCACTCGTCGATGGCGAGTCACTCACGAACCCATGGTGTCTTTTCGTGTGTGGATGATGCCGTGGCCGCGGCCAAGCAGGCGTTTGACGAACTATCCACCCTTGGTATGCGGCAGCGAAAACGGATTACGGACATCATTCGCTCAATTTGCAAAGAACAAGCCGAAGAGTTAGGCACTCTCGAATTCAACGAAACTCGAGTAGGACGCTTAGAGCACAAAATTGAGAAACTGCGAATCTTGGCGGACCATTTACCGGGCGTTGAATTTTTGCAAAGTCAGGTGTTCAGCGGCGATTTTGGCTTAACTGTGATTGAACCAGCGCCGTTTGGGGTCATCGGCATCGTCACACCGGTTACCCATTCTCTGCCGACATTGGCTGCGAATGCCATCGCCATGATTGCCGCCGGCAATACGGTTGTTGCAAACCCGCATCCCAGCGGAAAACGCATTGCCGCTGAGGGCGTGCGTCGTTTCAATCAGGCCCTGTTCGCTGAGTTCGGAATCGACAATTTGATCTGCGTCATTGAAGAACCGACCATTGAGAGTGCCGATCACATTTTCAAACATCGGGACGTTGCAATTATCTGTGTCACAGGTGGTCCAGCGGTCGCGCGTGCTGCACTCCGCTCCGGCAAACGAGCTATTGTCGCTGGCCCGGGTAATCCACCAGTGGTCGTTGACGAAACCGCCGATATCGCCCGCGCAGCACGATGCATTATTGATGGAGCATCGTACGACAATAATCTTTTATGCATCGGTGAGAAACAAGTGTTTGTTGTCGATTCGGTCGCCGATCAATTGATGTTGGAAATGCAAAAATGCCGTGCAGTTAAATTGACGGCTGAACAGTTTAATCGACTGACGGATCAAGCAATCAAATCCGATGAGCGTAATCATTATTTTGCCGTCAAAGATTTCGTTGGGCAGGACGCCAGCTTTCTCGCGAACGCTGTTGGCATCACGGTTCCAAATGATACGCCTTTGCTTTTTGCCGAGGCTCACGAAAATCATCCGCTGGTGCTCGCGGAGCAAATGATGCCGTGCCTCCCAATTGTAAGGTGCCGAAACGCAAATCATGCGATTGATTGTGCTCGTATTTCTGAACACGGTTTTCGACATACGAGCATCATTCATTCGAACAGTGTCAAGAACATGACGAGAATGGGACAACTATTGGACACGACGATCTTCGTAAAAAACGGTCCTTCCACAGCTGGAAACGGGATTGGTGGAGAGGGATATTTTTCCTACTCAATTGCTGGGCCCACTGGCGAAGGTGTCACAACGCCTTTGACTTTCACGCGTCAACGTCGTTGTGCCCTGATCGAAGGTTTGCGTATCGTCGGCAAACCCGTGGATTAGTGAGTGGAGAATCACGAAATGCAACAAGCAACCATCATCGGAACTGCGACTTCGACAATTAAGCATTCGAGTTTGCAAGGTTCGAAACTTTTGGTGGCACAACCAATCCAACTCACTGGACTACCGGACGGTAGCCCAATCGTTGTGGTAGATCTGATCGGAGCTGGGATTGGTCAAAACGTAATCATCACCAGTGATGGAAAATATTTGAAAGAAACATTGAACAACAATACAACGCCGTTGAGGTGGTCCGTCGTCGGCATCGTAGATTAGAACATGTTGCGGGTTATGCGTGAAAATCCGGAAAATGCGTTGTGCAGTATCGTGCGGAAAACAATGCTCGTTTGGATCACAGCCTGAACTTAGATGGTGTTCAAGAATATTTGCCAATAGGCATCAGTCAATTACATAGCAGAAATCGTTCGTCCGTTTACTCATCATGAGTCTAAACCAAACTGAAATTATCGAAATTGTTGTACAACGCGTGCTGGATCGGCTACGCCAGTCTGCAATTCCGGATTCAGATTCGTTTGTCCGCCACGGTGAACTCGGATTCAAGGAGGTGCCGACGGTAGTAGGGCCGCCGACTGTCCAATCTAGACGAATTTCGAAGCGGGTGTTCTCGGCCAGCGACATCGATGAAGCCTGCCATGAGTATGTGGTCGACCCAGGCACGATCATAACACCGCTCGCTCATGAGGAATTGCATCGAAGAAATGTGCGAATCAGTCGAGTAAATTCTCTTCCAGATTCCGCGTATGGAGACCAGACAGCCAAAACAACAATTCTTCACGACCATCAGCAAATTGCGGTCGAGGTGCAGGTCGATGAGGTCGTGCGACTACTATCGGCGAGGTCCGGCAAGCCAGCGGATTACGATTTCGCTCCAATTTGTTTGTTAACACATCGACCACATTTACTAAGCTGCGCGCTCAATCGAGTGGTTGCGGTTCGTGCTTGCATCATCGATTCCCTGGCCTGTTATCAATCGGCAGTTTCTCAAATGAATCCGAATGTGGTGGTTATCGATGCTATGCGTCACCCGGGGAGATGCGACCAACTGATCAATGCGATATGGCACCACGTCACTACGCGGAGGGGTCTATGAGAATCGTGAAGGTCGTTGGTTCCGTAACGCTGAACGTACAGGATAGCTCATTCGACAGAGCAAATTTGAAAGTAGTTTTGCCATTGAATTTAGACTTGGCAAATGAACAGCTGGTCGAAGAGGCCGAGAGTTTGGTGGCATGGGATGAATTGAATTGTGGTGTCGGGTCAATCGTTGTTGTCAGCGAGGGTGCCGAGGCAGCACGTCCTTTTTTCCCCCAATTTAAACCCGTTGACGTTTATATCGCTGCATTGCTTGACTCCATCTCCCTGGATTGGACCGCAATCCGTGAATTGACTGGCAGCGGAGTTTCCGCTGGCGCTCGCTAACAAATGTTTAGGGCAACATTAACAAGAGTACATAACCCATCTATGGAAAACGTCCAATGATCAACAACGTGCATCAGGCGAAATTACAGATTTGTGAGATCGGACGGCGAATCTACAACAAGGGATTCGCCGCCGCAAACGACGGAAATATCACTTTACGCATCAGTGACAATGAAGTCCTGTGTACGCCGACCATGCACAGTAAAGGCTTTCTGAAACCGGACGATATTTGCACTATCGACATGACTGGTAAACAGATCGCAGGGCGCAAAAAGCGATCCAGTGAAGCGCTGCTGCATTTGGAAATTTTTAGGAACCGGCCAGACGTAAAGAGTGTAGTACACTGTCATCCCCCGCATGCCACGGCATTCGCTGTAGCACGAGAGCCGATCCCTCAATGCATTCTGCCCGAGGTTGAAGTATTTTTGGGCGACATTCCGATTACGGAATATGAAACTCCAGGTGGTCAGCGTTTTGCCGATACGATTATTCCATTTGTGAAAAAGACGAACGTGATCATCTTGGCCAACCACGGAACCGTCAGCTATGGTGAGGACGTGGAGCGTGCCTATTGGTGGACTGAGATCTTAGATGCCTATTGTCGGATTTTGATCCTGGCGAAGAGTCTGGGAGGCGTCAATTACCTCAGCCATGAGAAAAGTCGTGAGCTGTTGGAGCTTAAGCAGAAATGGGGCTTCAGCGATCCGCGAAACACTGATGAATATAAGAATTGCGATATTTGCGCGAACGATATCTTTCGAGGTAGTTGATCGGCAGCTGGGGTTTCGCAGAAAGCATTCGAGCCTCACCCAGATTCTAGCGAACAACCCTCATTCAGTCGTTCCTCGACTGGAATGTCCGCTGCCAGTCCCGACCGCGAGAAGTTAATCCAGGAAATCACGGATCGCGTGTTTCAGGCTCTGCAAACACGAAGGTAAAACTTATGAGCACAAAACTCTCAATCGTTGGCGGTGGTGGTTTGGTCGGATCCTGTACCGCATTTGCGTTGCAAAATTGTGGAACGGTTCGGGAAATCGTGTTGATCGATGTCAATCAAGACTTAGCACAGGGGCAGGCCCTGGATTTGAAACATTGTGGCCCGTTATTGGCCGATCAAATCGTCCGTACGGGTTGTGCTCGCGATTATGTTGACAGCGATATAATCTGTATTACCGCTGGCTTGCGACGACAGCCGAATGAAAGTCGGCTCGATCTTATCAATCGTAACACGCAATTGTTTCGTGGCATCTTGGCTGAAATTCAAGCAGTCGGAACCAAACCAACCGCCATCGTGTTGGTCGTCTCGAATCCCGTCGATCTGTTGACCCAGTTGGCCACCCAAACACTCGATCTACCTGCGAACCAAATCATTGGCTTGGGAACGCAACTCGATACGATTCGTTTCCGCAGTATTTTGGCCGGCCAGTTGCAGGTGCCGCCTTCTCAAGTCTCGGCATTGGTATTGGGCGAGCACGGCGATTCCATGGTCCCAATTTGGTCGTCAGCAACCATTGCTGGATTGCCGATTGATAAATTCCACAATTGGTCAACGCAATTGGCCAGTCTGGCCTTAGAACAAACTAAGAAGTCTGGTGCGGAAGTCATTCGAACCAAAGGTGGTGCAGGGTTTGCTGTCGGCGTGGCAATCGCTGATGTTGTCGAATCGATTGTATTGGACCAGAAACGCATTCTTCCGGTTTCGTCACTTCAATTCGGCAAAATTGCCGGAATTCGGGATATCAGCCTGTCGGTCCCCACAGTCGTCGGAAGATCCGGCGTCGCGGACCATCTTGCCTTGTCGTTTTGGCCAGTGGAAGAGAATCAATTGCGTGCCAGCGCTCATGCCTTGCGTCAGACATGGCAGCACATGTTGAATACGTCGCTGAGATAGACTACATGCAGGCGAGGTATTTCCTTCTAATGCCTCAACTGCGTACCGCGATGTGGTTTACCCGACGATAGCCGTTAGTCGCATGTTGAAGACTAGACTATTCCACAGATTCTTGACTTTCGTTAAACAACTTCCGCACTGTTTCCAAAGATTCGGTGATATGACGGTCGGCATTCAATTGGGAGTTGAAGATATGTCGCACAATTCCCTCTCGATCGATCACATAGGTGACGCGACCGGGCAACAACCCAAGCGTCTTCGGGACGCCGAAAGCTTTGCGCAATGATTGATCGTGATCGCTAATTAATTGAAACGGGAGACGTTGAGCCGAAGCAAAATTACGATGACTCTCTTCACTGTCGCTACTGACGCCGATAACTTCGGCTCCAGCGTCTTTGAATTGCTCGTAGGCATCTCGGAACGAACATGCTTGGGCCGTACACACTGAAGTATCATCTTTAGGATAGAAATAGAGTACGACAGCCTTCTTTCCGAGGTAGTCAGATAATTGGAATTCCACACCAGTGTGCGTCAGTGCCGTGAAATCTGGTGCGCGATCTCCCACTTGGATTCTCGACATCGTCATCTCGACAAAAAGGTAGTATCCTACAATGATAGCGCAAATAAAAAGCCCCAACCCCAACCATCGTCGATAACCTTTAGGTTTTCCCTGATTCTTTTGGCCAGGCTGCAACGCGTTTGAATTAACCATCCCTTCAATTGTATCGATTGGAAAGGCCTTTGGTAAAATCGGAAGAAGTCAAGTATTAAACAACCGTGATTTTAGACACACCCGCCGTCATTTCTCTTGTTTGCCATCGCCTTCTTTCGTTTCGTCTTGTTTGTCGTGCTCCGCATCGTCATCATCGAATAGATCATCGATATTGTCGAATATGTCTTCGACTCCCTGCTGGCGTCGCTTTTCGGCCTGACGGCGCAGATCTTCCTGATCACGCTTCACGATAATTGCTTGGTTAATAATTTGTTGGTAAGTTTCTGAATCTTCCATGGCCGCTAAAATCGCCTGCATCTTTGTCAGAATGATCTCCTGCACTTGAGCGGTTTCCCGGGCGGCTTGCGCGAACGGCTCCGGATCAGTAGCTGAGCGTCGAACGCTTTCGAAGCTTTGCGAAGCACCGAAAATCTCGTTTTCATCTAAATCACGAATGGGTCCAATAATTTGTTCAATCAAGCGGCGCTCGATCGACCGCTGGCCATCAACTTCGGTGACGGTTTCGTCCAGCCGATTGTTGCGGGCTTCTTCGACAAACGTTTCGAAGCGGTCAGCGATACCGACGAGATTCGTGCCAAGAATTTTTTGACGCCGTTGCATCTCTAACACTTTAGCAGTAGCTGCTTCTGGATCGCTCCGTTCGAGTTGGGCCGCTGCAAGCGCTCGCAGATCGACCATCAGTTGCTCTTGGTTTTTGTAGGCGAACTCGAACGCTTGACGCTGCTCGATTTCGCGGCGCAGCAGGTCGGATCGGAGTTCTTGTTCTGAAACAACTCGCAACAAAAACTCACGGCTTTCCCCGATGCCTGGACCAGTTTGCAGATTGTTATCCGTGGCCAAAATTTTTATGCGTAGTCCCACTCCTTCCGGGAGATTTAATGGGCGAAGATCGTAGCGTGTTAATGCCTTAACCTCATGCCCACCTAATTGATTCGCGACCTCGGCAATCGGGGTGGTTAACTCCTGACGGACTGAATCGGCGGAATCCCCCAGCCAATAAAGGTAATAGTCGACCGTTGTTATTGCAAACTCGTCAAGTACCGTGAACGAAACCGGAACAATAGCCTTGGGGACCACGATGCCGCTGACTCCTTGCAGAGTCGCACGCACCTGAGGAGCACGATCTGGTTTGATGCGGACTTGGAAACTCGAAGGTCTGCTGGATGTCATATCATTGGTGTCGATAAGATCGAACGTATATTTTCCACCAGAAACTGCTTCCGCAGGAATAGTTACAGCAAGTTGAGTTTCTCCCTCAATTTGCAGAGGCAGAGTCTCGCCCCCCTCATGTCTGAGAAAAGCAGATTTTACGGGCTTGTTCGTGATGGCTTTGATGCTCAAGGAACTGCCGCTAAGCACGGCATGTGGCCCTGCTCCTGACGGAAACTTTTCCACTTGCGAGTTTGCGTAAGCCGGCAACGTCGCCGAAAGTTCAAGCTCCGCAACTGTCGGAGGATCGACAAGCGTCGCCGAAATCCAGGCTGACACGTGGTCGCCACCTCGCACGCGAAAACGAAATGGATTGCTGAGATTTCTGAATTCGAAGTGATGTTCGTAAGCCCCCTGTCTCTGCATTTTTTGCGGGCCGCGACCAGCAGTGTGGTCAGTCTCGATGGTGACCTCCACATCCGTAATCGAACTGCGTTCCATATCGACGAAAACGCGTTGCAAATGGTCTTCACCCCGCTTCATCACGACCGCTCCGTCATTGACACCGTCAACAATCAGATAGGTATTTTGCGGCCAGGTATCTTCGGTTAACAAAACGTTCCGGTTGAACCAAATACGCCAGAATTCAGTCGACGAAACACCGTACGCCAAACCGGCCAAACCACACAGACCAACGATCAATAGCAGGCAATAGACAACAAATCGGGAAACATGCAGTGACTTTGTAAAGTCAAGTGACGAAGCGGTATCAATTCCCTGGCGTATGGTCGCTTGCACCATATCATCGGAAACCCCTTGTTTCACGCCGATCCCCTCACGGGCAAATTGCACGCTGCTGATCAGACTTTCCTTTAAGTGCGAATACGTCTTCTCGACTTGCAAAATTAAGGCATCGTCACTCACTTTCGCTAGAAATGGCCGGACCAAACGCCAGTAGACAAAGCCGAAGAGGATGGCAACCATCACGACCAACATAATCGTGCGCTGCGCGGTATCCATCTTGAAATAGCGATCAATCACAGCGTCCAACAATACGAGGGCCAGAAGAACTAATAAGACTTGGCTGAAGCCTCGAACGAGTAGCCAACCCGAAAGCTTGCGTCGCATCGCGCGAATTCGGCTGGCAATGACACCCGGGATTCCCTGTCCCATCGAAATTGACGACATCTAACAACCTTTATAAAGACATTCTACGGTGTGAGGCAAAAAGTATGTAAACCGTTCCGATCTCGACCACACCGTGCATACTCAAATGGACAGCTCTCGTAACTATTTGCACGATCACAACAAACGGAAACGTTTACGAACAGCCCATTCCACTGTCAACAACAAGAAAGGCAATAAGAACACCAAATAACGCAAAGTGGGAGAAATATCCCAGATCGGTTCCGGCGGTGTATTGTATTCGGTAATTGTCTCTACCTCCGGAATATCCATCGCCAATTGTTTTAGTTGATCGATCGAATAATACCTACCGCCCGATAATTCAGCGATCTCTCGCAACAGCTTCTCGTCTAACCAATAAGACTGCAGTTCGATACTCGGTGCATCTACGCGAAAGTTGATGGACTCAATACCACTATCATCGTCGACTCCTGGTAGATTGACGAATACTTGAAAGTTTCCAATTTGTTGAGCAACATAGGTCGCCTCAAAACTGCCGATCTGGCCCGGTGTTGCTTTCAGTTCAAGGGTCTGTACGTTTCCGTCATCTCCGCGAATGACGGCGGGAACGGATGGGGCGTTGAGAGGTTGGAATTGTTCGTCATCAATCTGAGCGATTAACGTTACGCGATTTCCTAACTCATATTCGGTGCGGTCAGTGTCAATCACACCTCGCCGCGACCCTTGTAGAGATCGAGTTTCCACCAAGAATCGCACGAGTTGGATCCAGAAGCGGTCGAAATACTCCGCCTGCACCCCCAAGCTTCGCCAACGCCAAGTACCATTGAAACTCATGAACACGACATTGCCAGCACCGAAACGACCAGCAACGAGTAAGGGTTGGCTGAGCTGTTCACCCGCATTACCACCGCGCTCTAACAAGACCTGCCCAGTGGGTTTTGCAGCGAAGGTTGGGTAGTTCCATAACACGGAGGGCATCTTTCCCCAAATGGATTCGTTGACACCTGAATCCTTACTGAAGCTCATGATGGGATGATCCAAATTATGTTTTACGTACATCATACCCCCAGTGCGCTGCTGCACAGCCGCAGTATCTAGGTCTGCTTCAGCCATTGCCATAAAGTTGTCATCGCCAAAACGGACTGGCATCATGTCTCGAAAGCCTTTAAGCCGATTGAGGGTCATGAATAGACTCGTATACTTACGACCAGCCATATAGAAAACACCACCCGCGCGACGACGGCAAAAAATCTGAATCGCCTCAACCCACTCCTCATCAAATTCTCTTGGGTCCGGATCCAGTAACATGATGACGTTATAGTGGCCTAACTCTTCAATTGTCCGCGGAAGTTCCGAAATCGGCTCGTTGCCTTCCTGTGGGCGGTCCTCATCCATTGTCTGCAGCCAGCAGCTCAGGGCAATCATCGAGTCGCGTTGGAGCAAGCGTTGCAATAACTGAAATTCCCAACTAGGGCTACCCGAGACGAGCAGCACCTTTATTTTCTCATCGACAACTTCCACAATCGAAGATCGCATTTCGTTATCGGATAACTCAGTCTCGCCAGAAACGGGTTGCACTTTGACGGTGTACTTCAGCATGCTCGGAGTCCGAACCACGCGTTGGAACTTGATTCGCTGGCGCCCTTGCCCATCGTTGTTTAGGGTCTCGGTTGCAACGACCTTTTCGGAAGCCGATTCGCCCGCTGCATTGAGTTCATGCTCGATCAGTTCAACAGCAATCTCCGACTCTTGAATGTCTTCCAGCTGAAATAAGACCTCGATCTCAAATGGTTCGTTCGGTTGTGCCTTGTCTCGCACATACACATCGGTAATCGCAATATTGCGGGGCCTAGTCGGATCTCCAACTCCAACGGTATATATGGGAATGCCTTTTTCTTGAGCCTGGCGAGCAAGATCCTGCAGGTCACTCTCGGATCCGTTGTGTTGGCCGTCGCTGGCAATCACGATTGCCGAGAGTCGACTTGAATCATTCAGCAACTCGCGAAGCAACAATGATATGTCAGTTCCCTTTCCAGCGGCCGTCAAAGGAGGTAACAACGCGTCTGTAAGTCGGTCTTCTGGGCGATCTGTGGCGCCATTACGGACATCCAAAGCGCCATTGTCGCCATCCCTAGTGGTATCTTGACTCGCGCCACGATTCTCATCCCGCCGGCTGGTTGATGATTGATTCGATTCACTCGTCGCGGATCCGCCGGCAGGAATTAGCGCTACGTTGTCCAAGAAATCGGAGAAATCGACAATACGTAATGCTCCTTTTTCGCGGAGCAGTTGAACGACTTCGCCCTCATTTTGAACGAGCGACCTTTCCAGGATTTCCGCTCGACTGAAACGCCCAGCTTGTATGTCTTGTTGATCCCATTGGGTCGCAGCAGCAACCTTTTCAACCAACGGCTCCGATTGATAAGCGTCGCGACGCGAAAAAGATAACGATGCATCTCGCGCAAACGCAATCGTCGGTTTCAGCGAATGTTTGTGAACGAAACGAATCGACGGGTTCAAAAACAAAATTACCAGCATGGCGAGTACCACAAACCGCAATATAGCCAGAAACACCTTGATTGGCGTGGGACACGACTTGATTTCTCGCACGTAGAGCCAGAACACGACGATAGCAATCGCCATGATGATCGCAATTAACACGAACACGCCCCAAGATTCGGGCATATTCATCCACTGCAACTGCGGGACGCCATCCCGCGTCGCATCGTCTCCTAAAATCATTCGTAAAATTGACTCTTGAGCAACCATTAAGTATTTCCAAAGATTTTGCAATGCCGACTAAGCTGTGTAATCGTTGCCGACAATCTAGCCATCGTCATCGCGTTCCGCAGCTTCGTCATGTTGTTCGTCAGCGGCGTCAACTTCCGCGGCATCTTCGTCATCGAAGGGATCGTCAGCAGAGGTCGATATTTCGGGAGCCTTACCCAAAGCCATCAAACGACTTGCCCCGACAACCCAGATCTTGCGTCCATCGCTAAATAAATTGCCGACGGGTGCGTCCAAGCCCTGACGAACGCCGACGCGAGCAATGAGATTACCTCTGCCCTTGTTACCGTCCAGAGAATAATGGGCGATTGAATCCTCGATGGGAACGTAAATTCCATCTTCAGTCAAGAACGCTCGACCGTAAGACGTCTCGCCATTAAACTCCTCAATCCATTCCCACCTACCTTGAGCGGGAATGCTCACCGCTGCAATCGAATCGCTGCCGCCAAGATAGATTTTGTCACCGTAGATGCCGATCAAATATTCAAATTTGCTGTTGAACGGCCGATTGTCTGTCCGCCAAACGAACTTCGTTGTTTGTCGATCGATGGCCCAGATAGAAGAATAGTCGGAACTAAACATCAACAAAATATTTCCGTACGGAATGACAAGGTCGTGTTCCCAACCATCCATAATCATTTGTCCGGTGATCCCGATATTCTGCAAGCTGTTGTCGACAACTCCCGTTCGTTCGTAGCGTCTTGCGTATTGAATAATCCCAGTTAACGGGTCGATGGCAAACAACACTCCAGTTCCACAAGTGACATACGCCGAGCTTCCTTCGACCGAAATCTCGATCGGGGAGTAAGCTTGTCCTCCACTTGAGGGGTCGTCACAAAGAAATGATCGCCACACGAGTTGTCCGGTAGCGACATTCAGCGCATAAAGATGAATTGCGCCTCCTTGCATTACCGGGGCCAAGATCAATTCCCCGACGCCGACCGGGGCCGCTAAGAAACAAACGTCAGCAAACAGATCAACCGTCTCGTCGGAAGTTTCCGATCGCATGGATGGGTTAATGGGAGGCGTGAGTTCCGCAACGGGAGGTTGTCGCCAAATCAGCTTGCCAGTTTGCAAGTTGTACGCCGTTAGAAAGTTTGTCCGACCGCGTTTCGGAAGTTGGCCATATTGGAAACCGCGAGCGCTTTGCCGTGACGATCTCGCTTTTGATACGTGAGAATAATGTTCTCCTTCGACATTGAGCACATTGCCGCGATAGATCGATGTCGACTGATGCACACGATCCTGAAAATATTGAATCGACTGACTATCGTTCGGTCGACGTCCAGATATCCTTCCACTACGTCCGTACGCTTCCATCATCTGCCGTAATCCGCGACTCGATTCATCCTCGACATAGCGATTAAGCCATAGCGGACGCCACAACGGCCGATCTCCTGGGTCCAACGCCCAGGCCGTCAAATCGCTCCCGGTCTTAAATACGACGGCTTCATCATAAATCAAGAGTCCTCCCGCAGGTCGCCATTTATTTTCGCGCCACTTGTTCACGAAATTGGCTTCCTTTGGGCTCACCGATTCGGAGATTTTTTTCGGATCGGTCGCGTCGTCTCCAGCCAAAATCACGCCAGCATAGTTGCTTTCGTCAAAAGTCTCAGAAGGCTCAAACGCATATTGCCAGATGGGAGCTAAATCATGCTCCAAGTATTCACTCGGCAACGGCTTCATAACTCCCAGGCGACGTGGTCCTCCAAATGTCATGGTCCAGTTGTTACTGACGATAGATTCACCGACTAAGGTTGGCGAGGAATCGACGAACGTCTGAATTTCCCGGATGACAGCACTGCTGGCTCCCCCGATGTCTCGAGCTTGGTTCAGTGCCGATTGAGCCGACGTCGAGTCTCCCAAATATGTGTAAGTGATGGCCAGACGTAACCACACGTCGGCCATCGGTACTTTAGGCTGAGGATATTGCTCGACAATTTTTTTGAGGAGTCGCGCCGCGGCCACGAAATCGAACTGGTCCATAAATATGCCAGCTAAACGAAATGCTGCTTCGTCGCCGAGTGAACTCATGAAGTACAGTCGAACCAGCTTGCTCAGCGTCTCCACATCATAATTCCCCTTAGCCTGAGCCATAATTTCCAATGCATTTGCGTCAGCTGAAATGCGGTAAGCTCGCAAGCCCTCTTCAGGCAATCGCGCAAGAATCAACTCGACTTGCTCCGTCATGGCATAATAAGTTTCGCCATTATTAGAGTAGAGCGTATCACCACTTCGCTCGAGTACCGTTTGCCAGTACCGCGCGGCAACCTGATAGTTTCCGTCCTTCTGATACTGTTCGGCCTTTTGAAGCAACGCAACCAGATCGGGGTCGGTCTTGAGCGCAGCTCCCCCGAGATATTTTCCGGATCCTTCCTCGCCCGAACGTTCGGTCGGCTCGGCTTCGTCTTCATCCTGCATACTCGTTATCAAGCGAGTCTCAACGGAACTTACGGGCGAAGCCAAACCCGCCGCTACATAAAACATGGCTTCGGCTCGGTTCGTCAAAATCAAGAATATGGTGCCGAGTAAGCACAGAGCAACGCCGCTTTTGGGCAAGTTAAAATTAATTGCATTGCTACCCATAGTTTACTCCGAAATCTATTCCGAATTGCGTTAGGCTCGTCGGCGTCCAAAGAACCATCCCAGAAACTGCTCTAAACCAAGCACGCCTGCCAAGAGCAGCAACACTGTAGGCCAAATAGCGCTTGCAGATCTAGAATCAATTTGTCCAAACAATTGATCACCCGTCATCAGCCGCACTTTGCCTGAAAAGAAATCACTTGCAAGTCTGGTCATATCCAACCGCCGCAAATCACCTTCGTGCGGATCTGGATTCACGCCAAAAAGAACGTGGTCACTGCCACCTGTTCGGCGATTCAACACCAAATCATAGAAACCGCGATGGGGCATCTCATCAAAACTTACTTGGTATAATACGCTGCGTTTGCTTTCTTCGGTTTCATCAAAGGCAACAGCGGAGTTTTCCGTTTTTTCTTCAAATGGGTCGATGAGACTCACGCGGATGTCATATCTCGATAGGTCAATCGTGTGCGAGATGGCGTTGCCAACAATTATATTTCCGCCTAGTTCTTCAGCACCCACAAGATAATTGACCAAATCCCACATCACGCAGACGTAGGTTGGATGTGCTGGCCACATACCCCAATCCCCATCAGCCGGAATTGCGAAACTGACGACTTTTCCCTTTCCTACGGATTTCTCAGCCATGGCTGGCGTTCCACCTTCGTTGGTCAAGCGCATGGGGACGGAAACGATTTTGCCGAGTTGTTCGGGATCGACGTCTGCCACCCAAAAGCCAAAAATTTCAACACCGCTCAAATTGACATCACGTTCCTGCGCGACACGGAATGCAGCATGGTTCGGTTCACGAATATCAAAGTTAACCCAAGAATTCATCAACGGATCACCATCGTCATACAGCAATTTCAATGGCGATAAACCTTGGCCGTTCCTAAAAAACGACTCATTGAATCGGTTTGCTCGGACCACGCTGCCAGGCATAAAAACAAGGCCGCCACCCTCGCTGGTCCATTGTTCTAAAGACAGGATGCGATCTTCCGACGTCTCATCAACATTGCATAAGAAAATCACTTTGTATTTCGATAACGAAACGGTCGTCAATTCAGTCGCCGTCACAACATCAATCAACAATCCCGTCCCTTCAACCCCCACGCGCTCTAAAAAATACGATTCGCTCCTTTCCGGAATTGGGGATGGATCGCCGTCGACAACAAGAATCGGAATACCGCGCAAAACTCTTGCCGCGTAAACACGCGAACTATCGGCAGCGAGCACATCGATATTAACCCCATCCCTGACAATTTCCGCATGCATCCGGTAGTTTAGGCGACTGGCATCCAACTCGTCGCGGGCATCAAATTCTTCAAAAAAGTCACGTTCATATTTGAACAAATGTCGAAAGCTGATGGTTTCTGACGAATTCGCCTCGATCCGTGGAATTACCTCCGTTTGCGGTTGGTTATCGCCTTCACGGAATCGAACTTGTACGTTCTCAGCCGAGCGGTTCGAGTAATTTGCGACCGTTACGGCGAAGTTAATAATCGTGTTGGCAACCAACAATTCCTGCGGCCTGAAGTCAACAATGGCCAAGTTAGCAATCTCGTCCGATCCAACATCGACAACCGCTAGCTGCGAAACTTGTTCAGCGATTTGATTGACGAGCTTATTGGGAGCAGAATCCGTCGCCAAAATTTCGGGAGTCATCCAGTCGATTTCACGCATGTCGCTCAGCACCATAACCGAGCGACTGACGTCTGAACGCGTGCCCGACGTGTAACGCAACACTTCCTGTAGCGTTTCTCGATAGTAGGCGCGCTGGTCCGAGCAACGCAGTCCTTCGAGTGTCTGCGTAATCGAGCTGAGTGTTTCCGGCGTCAACGGTTCATTCGTTAATAGCGGCCTCTCCGGTCGACTTGTCAAATACAGCGTGAGAAATTCGATTTTGTCATCGATGGCAAGTTGACTAATCAGGTCGCGTAAACGTGCAACAGAGTTCTCGAAAAGCGTCGTATTGTCTTGTCCGACAACCTGTTGACTCATCGAGTCATCCAAAATAATCACGCGTTCGACTTGCACTGAGGTGCCAAAAACCTGATTGAACGAAGATGACAAAAATGGTCGCGAAATCATTAAGCCCAGCAACAGCATTGCCAGGCAACGCAGGAGCAACAAAATTAAATTTTCAATACGGACTCGTTTGCGGTTTTTCTTATCGGCATCCAATAAGAACCGCATCGCGGCCCAATCAACAATCTTGAAACGCCGACGGTTGAGCAAGTGGATAATAATCGGTGAGGCCATCGCCAATCCGCCGACCGCCAACATCCAAGGGTTCAGCATCCAACTCGCAAACCAGCCCATAGTAAAATCTCGTTCCTGTTTTTGTTCGTTCAGTGTTAGTGCTTTGACGAATCAACGTCTCAACAGATTCTTGCGACGTCGCTGGCGAAAATTGAGATAACTTGAAAGCATCGCATCTAAAGGTTTTGCCGCATCCGCTAACACATGATCAACTCCATTGACGGCGCACGCCTTTTTCACTTGTTTCAAATATTCCTCGACCGCTTCAAGATATGATTTTCTCAACGCGCGAGGCTCAGTTAACAACTCAATTGACTCTTCCAACCCGCGAAACTTCGTATTCTCGTCGAAGGGGAATGTCAATTCGTCATCATGCATCACATGAAAAACGATCACCTCGTGACGACGCAGTCGAAATTGTTGCAACGCTTTGTTCAAACTCTCAACATCTAAAAACAAATCGGAAACCAGAACGACCAAGCCCCGTTGACGAATTTGGGCCGCAAGTTGTTGAAATACGCCGTCAACATCGGTCTTATCTGAAGGCACCGTATTTTCTAGTTCATGCAACATCAACTTCAAATGCGAAGCACTAGCACTCGGCTTTAACATTTTGTCAACTTTGTTGCTGAACAGAATCAAGCTGACCGCATCTTGTTGCTGTTGCAACAAGTACGCAAGCGACGCCGCCAACGTCGATGCATAATCGAACTTGCTCCAACCGGTAGTTTCCCCGTAGCGCATCGACTTGCTACAGTCCACAATGATATTGCACTTCAGATTGGTTTCTTCTTCGTATTCCTTGATGTATAACCGGTCACTCTTTGACCATACTTTCCAGTCAATGTGCCTTAAATCATCGCCTGGAGAATATTCGCGATGCGTGGCGAACTCCACTGCAAAACCGTTGTAAGGACTGCGGTGGTTCCCCGTGATAAAACCTTCCACAACTAGACGGGCCCGAACATCTAGACGCTTGATCTTGTCCAACGTCTTTGCATCTAAGTATTGGGATGGTGCCTTTTCTTTGGACACGATGTCTCTCGCTTAATAACTCGATCTCTAGGTTTGTACTGCCGTATGCAATAAAGGCATGGAAAGCCCCTATCTGGAATTTGTTTGTGGCCGATTGAAAAGAATCGGTTGGCTAGATTTCGCAACGAACCGACTAAGCAAATGCCTTTTGCAATTCCGGCGCGATCTCATCACCGGAATTACGTTCCGGAATTTCCTCCAGCAAACGTGCAATGACTTGGTCAGGATAAATTCCAGTCGATTCCGCATTGAAGTTGGTAATTACACGGTGGCGCAGCACGGGCTTGGCCATGGCGCGAATATCATCAGTCGATACGTAGAACCGACCGTCGAGCATCGCTCGCGCCTTGCCTCCCAGCAACAAGTATTGTACACCGCGCGGACCAGCCCCCCAACTCACCCACTCCTTAACGAATTCTGGAACGCTTGCTTCGCGAACACGTGTCGCACGTACCAGGCGCAATGCGTAATGGATCACATGAGGTGCCGCAGGGACTCGTCTCACCATCCGTTGTAAACGCAAAATCTCCTCTCCTGAGAGCACTTCGGCCACGTTCGCTTGCACATCTTTTGTTGTGGAGTCAGCAATATTGTACTCTTCTTCGTACGACGGGTAATTTACAAAAATCTTGAACATAAAACGATCTTGTTGTGCTTCCGGCAGCGTGTAAGTGCCCTCTTGCTCAATGGGGTTCTGCGTTGCCAGAACAAAAAACGGAGCCGGTAAAGCATGCCGATTTCCACCAATCGTGACTTGGCGCTCTTGCATCGATTCAAGTAACGCCGCCTGTGTCTTGGGTGGAGTCCGGTTAATTTCGTCGGCCAAGATGATATTGGAAAAGATCGGTCCTCGTAAAAATTTGAAGTTACGTTCGCCAGTCGCTTTGTCCTCTTGAATCACTTCCGTGCCGGTAATGTCACTCGGCATCAAGTCAGGCGTGAATTGAATACGATTGAATCCCAGTCTCAACGTCTTGGCAACCGTGCTAACCATCAACGTCTTGGCAAGTCCAGGTACACCTTCCAACAAACAATGTCCTTGCGCGAAAATCGCCACTAGCAATTGCTCCACAACGTCGGATTGACCGACAATCACCTTCGACATCTCTTTACGAACCGTCTGGTAGGCAGATTTCAGTTGTTCGAGTGCTTGCAAATCTTCGCTGCTTGGTTTTTCATGTTCAGCCATATTGAAAATCAACGCTTTCTTTCGTTAAGAATATCGCCTTGGAAATTGTTAAACTGAGCCTGTCGCTGGCGCACGATGCCACATTCGATTTAAGATATACCTCAAATTCACGGTTAAGCGCGCATCGATTTCAGGTCAAGGTAACCTACGCCACTCCAACTTTCAACGTCGCCCCAACTCCAATTGCACTTCGCTGCCAAATGATCGAGGCCATTCTTCAGCGACCTGGAAAACTCTGCCCGGTCGGTACAATCGATTGGAAAGCTGGGTCTTGGTTAGTTCCTTCATATTTTAACCAGAAGTTACATGATGGCCAGTTGCCACCGCAGTTTCCCTGCGCAAAAGTTCCTAATTGGCAGGTTTGTTCATCACAGTTGCTCTTACCAGCTTGGGGTTGCTTTTCACAGTTAAAGAATTCGAGGCCCAACCGCCATCGACAAACTCCGAAAATTATGCAAAACAAAAATTGTTAGACCGTTCAGAAATCGCATTGACCTTGCGCGCGCGTCGCCAAAAATATCGGATTAGCAGCAAGTGGATACCCATCGCCAAAGCATTTGCTGAGAAAATTGAGGCTTGTCTTGCCCCTCCGGAAGCTGTCTTGCTCGGAGTTGCTACCAAAAAAACATGACGTTATTCTCCAAAAGATTGGTGAAATAATGTGACAAAACCAGTTTCCAACAGATCGAATAAAGCGTTTCCCGCGTGCACGGATTTATTTACACCTACTCATTTTCATCTCATCTACTTTTTACGATTTGGTTACAATTCGTTGCAGCCATTGTGAGCCATCACCCCGTCGTTTATCGTTGGCATTTACATTAATATCTCCATCATCCATTGGTGAATAAAATGCGACGCATCACTTCAACAACCTTGATTAACATTCGGAATCGGTATGAGTTTGGACCTCATTGGATGAATTTCGAGCGAAACATTGATCTACTCTCGATGGATGGATGGACAAGTTAGTCGAAAACGAACCTTGTCGTCGCAAGCGCCCCGACATTTCTAGGGAACTTGTGTCCAAATTCGTGACGTAGCGTAACACCCGAAAATCTCCACAAATCCACAGGAAATCAGTTATTCAGCGGATCGCAAACTTTCCAGACATGGGTCCGTAGCCCATAATTGAACTTATGAGCGATGATCAACACGCCAGCCACACGCTTAATTCAATGACTGCTGTCGACAAGACAACGGGCGATCTGACATTCTCGGATGACGCGTTACGATTGTCGAATTTCGGGCGCTCACGTACCGATTGGCGCAGTCTGTCTATTTCGCTTGGATTCCATTGCATTCTTTTTGTGTTGGTCATTTTAGCCAGCATGCGGGCGCGTATTGGTGGTGGTGATGCCGAAGTTCGACGCGTAGGTTTGGTATTGCAAACCGTCAATGAGCAACAACAAGTAGAGTATTTGACGGAACAACAAGTCGACCGAGAGAGCGAAGTTAGCAATCAGCCAGCCGATAACGTCGAGGCTCTGAGCGAAGATGTTCAGGAGTTGGAACCGCTAGACAACACTGCTACGTCGTTCGACTTGCCAATTCTGGATGCTCCAGGCATGATTCGTGCCCCGAACTCGAATCCAAAAAAGAATTCTGGGATGGAGTTAACTGAAGCGCAGAAAGCCATGATCGCGGCTGACCAGGCCCGCTTTGCCGCTGAGGCGAATCAAGGACCGGAGGCTTCATTGAGCATTTTCGGTTCTGGAGTAATGACCGGACGAAAGTTTGTGTTTGTCATTGATCGTTCGAAAAGCATGGGGAGCCAAGGTCTGGGCGTTTTGGATCTGGCTTCAATACAATTGAGTGAAGCCATATCACAACTCCAAGCAAATCACCAATTTCAAATCGTGGCTTATCACCGCGAAGTGACAACCATTGATGGCCACCGACTTATACCTGCCACGGAAGAAAATAAAGAAAAGGTAAAAGTATTTATTGACAGTTTGGCCGCGTTCGGCGCCACGCATCATGATACGGCACTCATCTGGGCAACATCGTATCGTCCCGACGTCATTGTGTTCATCTCCGACGGCGGTTTACCAATCCTAAATCGTGCACAATTGGATTCAATCCGTCGTGCAGCAGGGCGAGCCCAAATACATTCGCTGGAATTTGGCGCGGGAAAACGACAAGGTCGTGGCGGCTTTATGGAGATCTTGGCTGCCGAAAATAATGGAACGTATCGTTATGTTGATGTCAACGAATTTCGCAAAAGGAACTGAGCCGGAAAGCTGCATGCGTTCGATCAACCCAACAGGAACTGCTGATTGCATCCATCAAAGTGTGTCCCTGACCGTCCGTTTTTTAATAAGAGCCTAATTTAAGCCAGATTTGACCCCAAGGTAATTTGGCACCAGGCGAATTACCTGCGGCCTAAACAATAAACTTGTTGAAGTGATGGTTACGACTCAGCAAATTTCGTCAATCGGGGCAAAGCAGGTCTCTAGCCGTCACAAAAATTCAAAGGATAAACTTCTTGCAAGTGGCTTCCCTTCCAACGTAGCCAAATGCCAATGAAATCGCATCGGAATGCTGACTGTTTTTGTCTTCACACGATTCAATGCATCGGCAATGTATTGGTTGTGAAAGACAAGAACAGATGATCACACCCTTCTAGATTGAATTTTTGCCATTCGTGATTTTCTGTGTAATTCTAAAGGACACAAACTTTATGACATTGAACTTTACCAAGGTTTACAAAACAATGGTGCATTATTCAAATCGATGAAAATAAATCCTGACGATTTTCGTATAGTATTGAGTTGACTTATATGTTTCGACATTCCATGCAAGAATTCGAGAGTATCATGTGCACAATCAAATGGGACTCGGTGAAGCCGGTTCGCATTAGCTCGCGTCCTCGGCTGCCTGCCACGACCAGCGCGCTGCGGATTTTCTGTTTATGCAGTCTGATCACGCTTTGCAATTGTCTATTCCCATTGCCTCATTGCCTGAGCTTCGCTGCTGGTGAGGACGAACAACACGCTACGACAGAGCACACTTTGTCGTCGACTGTTGCCTGGTTAGAGTTTAGAAACGGTTCGATAATCGAGTGCCAAATTGAAAATCAATCAATTCCATGGATCACGGTTCAACGCAGTGGGCAAACGTCAACGGACACGATTACTTTGAACAAAGTTCAATCCGTTTTCTTCACGTTGGAACCCGCCAGCGAACAAGTTGCGCGGACGCGTCGCTTGATCGACCGATTGAATGCGGCAGATTTCCATGAGCGAAATCAGGCTGAACAAACATTGGTCGCCGAATGTGGACCGTTTATCGAGGTAATAAAAGCTTCTCGGGAAAAATTAACCGAACCCGAAGCTCGGTTTCGTTTGGAACGGGTCCTTAAGGAACTCTCATCCGCGACATTGATCAAGCTTGAGTTGGATATCATTCGTGTCGATGGAAAAATTATCGAAGGTGACGCTGGTGACTGGCAAGTCAAAGGCCGGATCGGCGGCACGGAATTCAGCCTAGATAGGAATAGACTTCGCAACATTTATTTCGAGAATCCGTTCCCCAATTTGTTGCCGCTGGGAACAAATCCTAACCAGGCGTTGCAGCGAGAATATTTTACGAATCATGTTGGCCATTTCTACATGCCAAGCCAAACGCACATCACCTTTGACAAAGATCAACACGGTAAATCGGTCCAGCGCACATTGAATCAGAACGCCCATGAGTTGTTTGCGTTTCAAGGAGTCAAATTGCGCTCTGAGCTGCCAGGTTGGCAAATCGTCGTCGCCGGGTATCGTTTTTTGCGCGGGTTGTCCAAGGAAAACTCGATCGGCACCTATTACCACGACGAAGCGACGAACAGTCGCCAGCGTTATACCGGTGTAACCGAAGTGACTTTTTGCGATCCAAATGAATCGCGATTGTCGGCAACCGTGGATTCGGCTGGCCTATTTCTGGAGATCGTTTCACCCCGCCAACACATATTCGAGGCGTACAATTCAGCTGGTCATCGTATCGGCTTGGTCGAAACACACGGCGAGGAAAAGACGTCTTTTCTTGGGCTCAAGACCAACGATCGAATCAGTCGTTTGAGGATCTTGCCAAATCATCACTTGAATTTGCCGAAAGCAGAACAAAATGAAGATTATGCAATCGATGATTTGTGCATTGCCGATTTGACTCGCGCCAGTGACGTCAATCCAAGCGATCAATACTTGGTAATGTTCCATTCTGGAGAGCACCTATTTTGTTCACAAGTCGAACTTGATGACCAAAAAGTAACCGTGCGTGATTCGGCGTTTGGCGACGAATTAACGCTCTCGTTTGATCTATCTAAAGTCCTATCGATACTTGGCCCAAATCACGCTAGCCACAATTCACGGCAAGCTGGTGCGAGCGCAGCCGATGACGCTGCCACTACGAATCATGACGGATTTTCCGTGATGCTTAACGATGGATCAATCGTAAATGCCACGTCCGCGAACGGAATGCATATCGAGTCAAACCAGTTCGGAAAATTGGATTGGAGCCAGGCAACTGGAATTTGGAGTGGCAAGACGGCCTATTACCCGATGACAGACGTGATTGCGAACGACAATGCCGTAGCCGTTTATCCGATCCGGGAAATCCAGATAGCAAGCTACGAAATCAAACAAGATCAGTTCCATGCTGGTCCGGACGCGCTCAAAATACATGAACAAAATGCTGATTTGGGATTGGGTGATCCAATTCCATCGGCCGACTCGCTTCGAGACGGTTTGACGTTTCAATTCAGCGAAGCCCCGAGTTTGTGGTTCAATCAACCTCCCACTTCCAATGAAAGGGCAGGGCTCTTACGTCTAAAGGATGGCCAACAATTCCTGTTTGGCGACGATAGCGCATTGTTCACGTTAGATCGCATTGACGTCAGCGCAATTACTATTTCTTACAATGGTCATACTGGGACATATGGACTCGATGAAGTCTCCGCATTTCGACTGCCACGAATTATGGACAAGTGATTCAGTGATAATTCATTCGTGGAAATGGACCATTTTTCTCTGGGCGCGAAATTATCGACTGCGCGTCTGAGTCGATTGGTACACTTGAGTTGGTCTCATTTGAAACGCGCAGCGGCCCTTGGCGCTCCGTATTCCGTAATCAAGTTCAGCCGTCATTATGCAGGATAAACGCTTCGTCATCTTGAGGCACCAATTTCCTCCGGGATCGAGTCGAACCGACCACTATGACGTGATGTTGGAAGCAGACGGAAGCCTACGCGTTTGGGAGGTATCAGACTGGCCGATCGTGGAGGAGCGAGCCATTGCCGCGAAGTTGCCCGACCATCGGCTCGCATATTTGGAATACGAAGGTCCAATTTCTGGTGGGCGTGGCTGGGTAACACGCGTCGATGGGGGCTTGTGCCAACGAATCGATCCCCAAGGTTCTGGTCTCGCTTGGCGACTTCTCAGTTCACAATTGGACGGGACGATTAGCTTTATTCAGATGGATCAGGAAGATCATCGTTGGTGGGTCACTTGGTCACCAACGGTTGCCTGAGAATCATTGGACGATCGTCTAGGATTCGAGAATTTGGCTATTTCTCGCTGGTTGGCGTCGATCGGCGTTGACGTCCCGCTCATCACAATTTCATTCGACCGCAATTGGATGCTCTCCACCCGAATACGGCGATCGCGAATATCCAAAAATCGCTCCGGCAATTCAACTATCGCGACCGGATTTCCATCCTTTTGCGTCCAGTACATGGTGATTCCCGCATTGTCGCATCCGTGTTTAATCCCATCGGCCCAAAGTTCGATCGGCAACGGAAATACTCCGCTGCGTACTTGCCGAATTTCAATTGCAATATGGTTGGGATCTTCGGTACAGAAAATGTTCCCAATTGCTTTTACGATCCCGCAAAACCGACTCGATGTAAAGCGGAATGCAAGTTGAACTTCATCGTCGAGTAATGCAACTCGCGGTTGGTCCATTTCCGGTGGAATACTTTCTGGAAAGTTTTCGGGCAACTCAACCGCCAACCACCCGTTGACCTGATCCTGCGAGAAAACTGCCGTCCATTCGGACTGGGCTCGTATGTCTGAGTTCAACTGCAGAATTTGAGTTTCAAATCGACGTCCTGCAGCGCGATAGATTTCTCGATCAACGTTTAATGCAGTCTGATAAAAGTCTGGCATTTTCTGCGTCGATTGAACGGCGTAATAGACCAAGGACCCCACGCAACCTAACACCAACAATAGGTATACTGTCCATTTGCGTCGGCGATACCTTGCGAGAGTTTCGGTGGATTGAGTATTCCTTTTATTAATGACGCGTTTGGCACGAGCGTTGCCAAACTTAATTTTGCTCGAATTTTTCATTATCGGTCGCTACAACTAAACAGAACATTCCGCAAATCGAACCATCCACGCTGCACATGAGTTACGGCCATAAATTAATTGACAACTGTGATATTTTTCGGCGTGGCCAGAAATTGACGTATTCCTTTTACAACTACGCGTGTGCCAATTCAACTAACGTCAACCGAAAATACATACCGATGTGCGACTAGCAAGCGAATTCTACCTTGCGGCATGGACGCGTAAAGGATAGCGTGAAATATGCTAAACGAACAACAACGAAATACACTGCACCTGATTTGTGAGACACTTGTAAGTCAAACACCCCCTGATGGCCGGGATACAAATGGCAATTCATCACAAAAACTGGGTGAAACCGAAGGTGCTATCGCGGAAAATCATGCTAGCCGATATCGAGTGGTCAATGCAATTGAAAGACGGCTTATCACATTATCGCAGCGTGAACGGCGAGATTTTGTGCGTGTTCTGAACGGACTCGAACGTCCGCTTGCCTGCAAAATTCTCACTGGGAATTGGCGACCGTTTTCAAAATTGGCCCATCTGGAGCGCGAACGTGCATTGCGGAACCTAGCCAATAGCCGAAATCCAGGCTTGCGGCGTTTCTTCCAAGCGATCAAACGTGTGACGTTATTTTTGTGCTACGCGGCACACCCGCAAGACCTGATTGAACCAAACGGGCATGAAAATCCGACTTGGTCGGAAATCGGTTACCAAGGAACGAACGATCAACGGGCGTCGCATGCGAATTTACCTGTGTTGCTGCTGAAAAATGCACAGCGATTATCGTGCGACTTCTTGGTCATTGGGTCTGGAGCGGGCGGCTCCGTGGCCGCTTGCAATCTCGCGAGCGCTGGAAAAGATGTACTGGTCGTTGAAAAAGGAGAATATTGCGATGGTGTCGCTTTGGGGACTAGCGAGTTCGATGGAAATCGAAAACTGTTTGAAAAGTTTGGTTCGTTTTCAAGTCGAGATTTAGGGACGATCATACTCAGTGGAAGCACGGTCGGAGGAGGAACGACCGTCAACTGGATGAGTTGCTTGGAACTACCTGCGGATATACGCCAACATTGGGAATATGAGTTTGGCTTGCCACTTCATGCAGGATCACAATTTGGCGAATGTATCAGCGATGTCCGCTTAAAACTAAGTGTAAATTCAGAGCATAGTTACCACAACCGGCAGAATCAATTGTTATTGGATGGAGCGCGGTCGTTGGCATACAAGACAGAACTTATCGAAAGAAACGCAGTCGGCTGTGGAGATTGTGGGTTTTGCGGGTATGGTTGCCGCAGCGGCGCCAAGCAAGACGCGCGTCGCACCTATCTCAAAGATGCTGTTGATCGCGGGGCGAGGATCGTAGCAAATTGTGAAGTAGTGCAACTGGTCACTAGAGATAAGAACGTCAAATTTGCGCGGGCGATCACAAAAGGATCTTACGGCGAATACCCAATCGAAATTGATTGTAACGCCGTCGTCTTGGCAGGTGGCGCCATCCAGTCTGCAGCCATACTTTTACGAAGTGGGTTTACCAATCCCAATATTGGCAGATATCTGCACCTACACCCGACGACGGCGATTGCATCTCGATTTCCCGATCCGGTTCGAGCCTGGCACGGCGCACCGCAGACGGTTGTGTGCACTGAATTTTCAAACCTAGATAGACGCGGTTACGGTTGTCGTTTAGAGGTGGCACCCATGCATCCAGGTTTCGGAGCCATGGCGCTGGCCTGGGAAAGTTCTCGTCAGCACAAAGATTTAATGCGCCACTTTGCCAACCTAGCGAATATCATCATCATTACACGCGACCGTAATTCTGGCAGAGTCACCCATAAGAATAACCGCACTAGCGTCGACTACCGACTCAGTAGATTCGATTCGCAACACCTAATGCGTGGTGTTCACGGAGCGTGCGAAATTCATCGTGCGGCGGAGGCCGATTTAATCTTGGGACCGCATCAAACGCCAATCATTTTTCGACCAGGGGATGATTTCGGGCGATTCTTGGAGACAATCACACGTGCGGGAACGGCAAGCAACCGCATCAGTTTGTTCAGCGCACATCAAATGTCGACATGTCGAATCGCTAGAACGCCCGCGGATGGAGTGTTTGATCCGACCGGACGTAGCTTTGACTATCAAAACCTTTATGTTGCAGACGCCAGTGCTTTTCCGACAAGTGTCGGAGTGAACCCCATGCTCACAGTCATGGGCTTGTCGCATTTCTTGTCAAAAAATTGGACGTAGAGTACCTATCCACTCGTGCGCGCATACATCCTAGTTCCGTTTGTCGATCAAAAAGATCTTTTGTCGCGTATATCAAAGATCAAGTGTTACTACACATTCTGGCCAGCCGTTGGTCGCCAAGTTTCGAATTCCATTCGTCGAAACGCCAACAAACGCGTTTTGGAATGCAAGTTCTTCCTCGCCGCAACACACAGGACCTACACGCGCCTTATTAAAGGTAAAACTTCTCTTTAATTGGACTTAATGGGCGCTTGAGCCACAACGGGCGTCTTAGGTTATCCGGCCCGGGAGCTGGACGTGCGAGTTTTAGCCATTCCAAATAGATTTGATACGCCTTTTCCGTATCAACCTCAACATCACCATACTGGTCTTCGGCGCGAGCTGCTTCCATCGTGACCTTCTGGTGCCAGCAATGCATGCCGCTGATCGGATCTGGATGCACGGGAAACGTCAAGTTCTGCGCAACACCGCCATCCCCCCAGAAGATTCGTTGAGAGTCATGGTCGTCGCTATCGTATCGTTCAATCCCACCGACAATTCTCATTTTCCATTTGGCTGAGCCGCTCGCTCGTTTCAGGTCGACGAGATTCGTCGCCCAGCGATTAGCTGGCGGGTCTTGAGCGCGACGCCACCGACCTAAATGATGTGAACAACACACCACACCTGGTTTAATGGCCTCCGTCGTCCAAACGCAGTTCACGAAATAACCGATCTCCGTCGTGACTCGGACCAACCCGCCGTCGGTGACACCGAGTCGCTCTGCATCCCGATGGTGGATCCACAGCGGATTCCGATTCGAAATTTCCGCCAACCACTTCGCATTTCCGCTACGCGAGTGGATTAGCGTGGGCAAGCGGTAGGTGGGCATTAATAGGAATTCATTTTTTTCAATATCGATGGATTCGTGATGGACATGTGATTTGATGTATGTCGGCAACGAATACTCGGGCCATCCCCAATCGACAAGCGTTTGCGAATAAAACTCTTGCCGCTTTGACGGGCTGGGGAAGCCGGCATGAGATTGCTCGCCGACAGAGATACCAATGATCGTGTTATCGCGAGTAATGGTGCCGTCGGAGTTGAACGTTGCATTGGCGAGTTGTTCAGTCGAGAGTGGCTTCAAATGTTTTTCATAAGATTTCGATTCGACTTCGAACGCACCGTATTTCCGCATGTAGTCGAGAGTCGACAGGTTCTCCGATTTGGCCTTTTCTGGCAATCCCGGAGTGTGATCGAATATGAACTGATAATATTCGTCAATCGAAACCTTTTCGCCCGGTCGATAGGGTGAAATGAAATGCTCTTTGATGCCTAACGTGCCGTCCGGATCGATTCGCCACGATAGTTCAATCCAAAATTCATCCTCTTCCCAAACTTCACCTGGATTAACCTGCCAGGTGAATTGGACCGCCTCTCCTCGTCGGCGTGCTGCCTCGCGTAAAATTGGTTGCCGAAAAGCGATCCAAAGCCCACTATGTGTTTCATAGCTATTGAGATCATGGCGTTCGCTGGCGTGCCCCATCGGAAGGACATAGTCAGCAAAGTAAGCGGTTTCATTCCACGTCGGAGTCAAAGCGATGTGCATGCCTACAGACGTTTCATCACTCAACATTTCAATCCAACTGAAGCCATCGGGATAACTCCATACCGGATTGAACACCCGCGTAAAATATGTGTCCAACCGTCCTCGACCTTGCTTTAAGAAGTGCGGCAGCAAGAAACTCATTTCATAATGCGCCAGCGGATACTCGTTGGGAAAATGCAATTCATTCCAAAACTTGTGAGCTGGAGGCGTATCGAAGAATTTTGGATGGAATTTGTTCCAGCCGCTGGGAGACGTCCCGCCAACTGTTCCAACACTGCCGGTCAATACGTTCAAAAAGTGCAGGCACCGCGATACAGCCCAACCTCCCAAGTTGCCGCTGGCCGCGCTGCGCCAATTGTGTGCCGCAAAGCGAGTACCAGCGCGACCGATCTTCCTGGCGACCGTAAGGATTTGTTCAACTGGCACACCCGACTCTTGTGCCGCATAATCCAGCGTATACTCGCGGTATTCGTCTTTTAATGCGTTGATGAACTCAGCAAATTCAAGCGGGCGATTTGCATGCTTAGCACGCATGTATTCGCGCCAGTTCACCCAATGGTACAGAAAGTCTCGGTTGTACAGGCCTTCATCGATGATCACCTTGGCCATGGCCAACAATACTGCAGCTTCGCTACCTGGGAATGTCGGGAGCCAATAGTTGGCGGCGCTGGCCGTGTTTGACAACCGCGGGTCCATGACGGCCAACTCTGCGCCGGACATTAAGCCTTCAACAATCCGCTGGGCATGTGGATTAAAGTAGTGGCCGGATTCAAGGTGAGCACTGATTAACAAAATGAAATCGGCATTCGCGTGATCTGGTGAAGGGCGATCGTAACCTTGCCAAATTGCATACCCAAACCGCGCTCCGGAAGAGCAGATATTTGTATGACTATTGTGACCGTCCACTCCCCAGGCAGTTAAGACTCTTTCAATGTAGCCTTCATGACCGGGACGACCGACATGATACACGACTTCGTTATTGCGCCCGTCTTGGATCGCTTGGCGGATTCGTCCGGCGATTTCGTCCAACACGCTTTCCCAACTGACGCGTTCCCACTTCCCCTCGCCGCGCTGACCAACTCTTTTCATCGGATAGAGAATGCGATCAGTGTCTTGAATTTGATTGATGGTGGCAGGTCCTTTAGCGCAATTACGACCTCGGCTCCCAGGGTGGTACGGATTGCCTTCGAACTTGCGGACTTCACCCGTCTCTTTATCGATATAGCCCAACAATCCGCATGCTGACTCACAGTTGAAACACGTCGTCGGAACAATCATGTAGGAACGCTTCTTACGAACCGGCCATACGTGTGGATCGTACTCCGTCCAGTCATCCCATCTCTCCGGCGGCGGATATTTTTGCAATTGAGCGCCATTCCCCAAAATGGGGAGCGCAGGTTCGTCACCAGCCAATGCCTCGTCGAGCGGAGGAACGATTTTTAGAGCGGTCGCAATGCGTTCAATTAGACTGCGTTTGGGGGTCAAGTTCATTTCCTGTTCGTCCGAAGTTCAAATTCGAAATGGGACCGGCATGGGGAATTCGACAAACCGGATAAAGTGTGTTTATGCCAAGGGGATTCGTTGCGGAGCATGAACCCAAATGTGTTCTGAAACATAAACTCCGATCAACAACAAGATGCCAGCGACTGGCATCATCGCCGTCGGCATGATCCAGGCGATTACAAAGGGTACAATCGAACCAAGCAAAAAGACAAAAACCCAATACAGCGTCGAATAACGGCCGCCAAAAATCATCTTTACTGCGCGATCCGTATCCCGCGTCGGATGTTTTGTCCACAGTTCGAACATATCGCAAGCCAACTTGGCTATGATCGCAAAAATCAATGACATGCGAACCCAAACTTGCCAACCTTCGGCGGTGAAGGGAAGCGTGAAGGTTAAACAAGCGCCGCCAGCCATGATTGCATGCACTAACATGTGAATCGGGAGCACGGGGTTTTGCCAAAAATCGCGGCCTTTCGCCTGTGCGAAGAGAAACGCTGTGTAAATCGCCGTCAACGCCGCCAGAATGATTAAGGGTACGGCCAATATCGAGGCCCAAGTGTGGGAAATCAAAGCGAGGACACACCATACACTCAATAGACCGGCGTACGCCGTAATGATATACGCGCCACGCACCAGCCATGATCGCCATTGAGGCCGCAACAGCACGTAGAGGAACCGCTTCGGCTGGTCCAAATCAGCCGTCAAAAACATGCCGGTCAATCCCAAAAAAACTAGAGCCAGAACTACTGAAAGCCATTCGACTTCCAAAGAAGCGACTCCTATGCCTGAAGCCACAGCCGACATGGTGATGATGCAAACTCCAGCCGAAATCGCTTTGGTCCACAGGTAACATGTAACCAACCAACCCCAAAGCACTCCTTTGCTGGGTGCATCGTAACTTCGCCGACTGTGGGTTTGAATTTCTTGTCGAACCAACTCGGCCTTCATGCGGTACTTAGCATCGGCATTTTCCGGCTGATAGACCTCAGTTGATTCACCTAGGCTCAAAAACTGTGACAACGCGTCCGAGCCGTGACCGCCGTCCTTGCCGTGTGCTTGGAATCTTGCGTAATGTCCGACACCGGCAACTTGTTTGCCCCACATCGTCTCGCTATTAACTTCATTTTCAGCAGGATCCAGAGACGCCCCGTCCCCTTCGATATAGAATAAGGTAGGAAGCGTACCCTTTTCCGGTTTTCGCACGGACACTTGCTCCCGGGATCTCAATTTGGAAATCTGTGAGTCAGGATTATCCAAATCGCCAGAAATAATTGCTTGAGTTGGACAAACGTTAACGCAAGCAGGCTCAAGTCCAATGTCAATTCGATGAGCACAGTAATTACATTTGGCCGCCGTGCTCGTTTCCGGATTGATGTAAAGCGCGTCGTAGGGACAAGCCTGCATGCAGGCCTTGCATCCGATACAGCGTCTGTGGTCAAAATCGACAATTCCATCCTTGCGATAATAAAGGGCCGATACTGGACAGATTTCCACGCAGGGAGCATTCGTGCAATGATTGCATCGCATCACCGAAAACAGACGCCGCGAATTCGGAAATTCCCCCTTTTCAATGTACTTGACCCATGTTCGATTGACGCCAACGGGAACTTCATGTTCCGACTTACATGCGACCGTACACGCATGACAACCGATGCATTTTCGGTTGTCAATAATGAATCCATAATTCGCCAAGACAGGTACTCCCTGGTTATAAACTTCAGTCGATATTGCCCGTCGAGGGATCTTGCATGGCTCGCCAAATTGGCCCACTACGCAGACATCCCTCGGGTCGAGTTCATCTCTTGGAGCGGCATTACTCGACGCAAACGAGACAGCCAAAACCCTCGTCGATTGTCTAGCAATTCAATCCAACCTCAAATCAAATGCCTGGAAGCACGAACGTGTTCTTCCGACAGTTCTCATTTGGAACCGAAATTCTAACATTTTCTCACAAAAACGAAATGCGGCACACAAGATTGGTTGTCGGCAATTGAAGCGCTGCAAAATCTTGCACGGTCGTCCAACCTAACGACGAAATTGCCGGACTTGAACCCATCTCGGCCATTGGATTAAGCAACTTCGCGCTGACTTCGGCAGAAGCAACTTGAGCGATGACGGCAAAAAATGTGACTGCTAAGGAAAGACTAATTGATGCTAGTCTAACACGTGACGCGAATGAACCATGTATGAACCGCATTCACACGCTCGTGTTGACTTCCTTTTTCCGCCGCTGCCTGCACACCTTCAATTGTCACGCTTGCCGGCATCGACTGGCTGCTCAGGCTGTGCATCATCTTCGAGGACATGCTCGAGTTCAGAGGCGACTGGATTCAAGTATTTGGACAGAATGGCGATCACGCTTTCAATCGTGCTTTTGGCCGACGCCAATTCCTCTTGGCAGCGTATCAACGATTCCTTTAAATCCTGGTTCTCCTGTTCCAGAACCGCGACGCGACTCGTTAGCAATTCGACTTCTGCTTGGGAATCACCAAGTTTCGACTGTACTTGATGCAGGTCCGTTTGCAACTGGGCTTTTTCATTTTCTAAAACTTGCTTCTCGCTCTCCAAGCGAGCGCCTCTCGCATTCGCCTCGGTGACCTGCATCGCCAGAATCGTACTTGACAAAAGACTTTCTTCCTCAGCAGTTTCAGTTTCGTGTTGTTTCGAAAAAGCCGCCGTGGGTTTCGAATCACTACAGCCAACAGATAGGACCAGGGCCAGAGAAATGGCTGAAAAACCGATTAACGCGAAGTACTGAGATTTCATGATGTTTAGTTCCGTCAAAGCGTGTCTATTGGTTGGCTGGATTGAGACTGTTTATCCGATTCAATTTGACGTTGGATTCAGTTGATTGAAATTGCCTGTTGCAATGGAAGCAAGACGTTATCGATAACGAATCCATCGATGACGTCCCGTGCGTGCGCCATGAGTTCGTGCATTGTCGCCACCAATGACTTGTTTGTGTCGAGACTGCCATAGCGTCTCACAGCTAGAAAAACACTTAATTGCTCTTCCGGATACTCCCCAGTACGAATTTGAAAGGCGTTAGTTCGAGGCTCGATGCTTAAGCGAGCCTGAATTCGGCATTCTGGATCCAATGCGAACTGCATAAACGGCTCATAACAGACCAATTTCTCACCAAAATTTTCCCGTAATCGCGCGAACATTGGAGGAACGCCCAAGGTGTCGGCGACCAGTTCATGATGATTACCCCGATACGCAAAGTCGAACCCAAAGGTTACTTGCATGATTGAACAGTCTAACGGACTTACTGCAAGCGCAAAAGGCACGATCTCCAACACCTTCACATGCTGCGCAATTGCATCGTCAATCGTCGCCGGATTGACATAACCTGACGAGATTCGCTTTGCTTCAACGGAAGACCATCGATAGCTTCCTGAATCCTTTTCTTCTTCCAAGATGTACTCGTTATCATCGCGGCCATAAAAGTGCTTCATCGATGGATGGCATTTTTGCAACTGCTCGAAATAGTGCATCAACGATTCTCGCCCAGTAGGCAAATCCATTTCGGTTGTCAAAGTTAAGGTGTTGTAGTAGTCATCGCTGTAGGTTCCGTATCCTGACATCGTATTAAAATTCCTCGATTGAGTAGCTGGCTAATTGGGAATGCTGCACCGAACGCTGATCAAGCGGGAGCAATATCTATTTCCCGCGTCACAGGGAGCGTAGATTCCGAAAAAAGCTTGCGGCGTCCCAGTACAGTCATTCGACGTCTCTATTGTACTTATGAGGGTTTGGATTAACAAATCCCAATCGACTTTGCAGCCATTTTTCGTTCGGATCGTCCGCAATGTTGGTTGTTGGGATTGCGCTGGACAGATGTAGATTGGCCATAAGTTCAAGGCAAGATTTCCAACTTGCGGGCCAATTGCAAATCACCGATCAGCTCAATTGAAATTGAAGTAATCGCTATTGTGTTACTGAAACTGAATAAGCCAAACCAGCCTGCTTCACTCGATAGTACTTTCGAGATCATGTCGGCACATGAAATCGTTCTCGCAAGCAAATTCGCTTCAGTCAGAAATTCGCCCAATCAGCAAATTTCCTATTCGCGACTAAGTTCAAGCTAACGTAGAACTGTGGAACTATTGATTCCGCAAACGACTAGGGAAATGATATTCGCGCGTCGCCTCGGGCATGCGGTGCGATTTGCAATTGCAGTATTCTTCCATGATTAGGGAACAACATCTAGCCGTCACTATCACCAGGCAAATGCATCAAGCCAACCGTCGGATTCATGGGGAATAGACAATATCCACGGCCTTGAATACGGTCTTTGAAATACGAAAACCAAACTTCAGATAAAGGTCCAATGCAGCTTGATTTTCGCTGGTGACTTCAAGTGACGCCGTTGTAATACCGCGACTTCGAAATCCGTGCAGCGCGGCCGAAAGTAGGACTTTCGCTAAGCCACACCCGCGATGTTCGGGAACAACCCCCACATTTTGCAGCGTTCCAATTCCGGTCGAATCGCGGATCCCCTGAATTGTCGCACAACTGACTGGATTACCCTTGGGGCTGGGATGAAAAATAATCAACCAAGTGGCTTCAACGACAAATCCTTCACTGTTCGAAATATCCTTCATCAGTCGATGGCAACCATCATAATCGCCAAGGCAAGGGAATACATTGGCGTCGAGTTCGTTGCGAAAACTCTGATACTTTGCCAGCGCATGTTGATTGATCAGTTTATCTGACCAGGCCATCAATTGATAACGATCTGGAACTTCAAACACCGGTATCGTCTGCGTCAAATCAAAATGCATGCGAAACCGTTTGAAGTAACTTACAGTCATAACTTGGGAAGCAACTTGCTAAACTAATCGGCTATATTGAGCGAAGAACCGAGCGATCCGTAATTCAAATACAAGTGTAGATTTTAAGCGAAGATGGCGCGTTCGCAAAAAAAACTGATCTATTCACTTCCACAATTGATTTCTGCGCCGTTCAGAACGACTTCAAATCCTAAATCTTCAATCATCCTGTAATCCGCTTCAGGCGGTTGGCCCTTGGTTGTTAGATAGTCTCCGACGAAGATCGAATTGGCAATATACAACCCTAGTGGTTGCAAAGCGCGCAGGTGAATTTCACGTCCACCCGCAATTCGCAGTTCGCTAGACGGATTGACGAAACGAAACATCGCGAGCGTGCGCAAGCAATCACGTGGATTCAGGTAATCAAATTGTTCTAACGGAGTCCCGTCGATTGAGTTCAAGAAGTTCAGGGGAATTGACTCGGCACGCAAATCTCGCAACGCAAAGGCCAAATCGATTTTGTCATCCTGTTGCTCACCCATACCAATAATTCCACCGCAACAAACTTCCAGACCGGCGTGGCGAATATTTTGCAACGTATCCATTCGGTCCTGGTAGGAGTGCGTAGTGCAAATTTTCTCGTAATGTGAACTGCTCGTATTTAGATTGTGATTCACTCGATCGACGCCACAAGCCTTGAGCCGTTCCGCTTGCGATTGGCTGAGTAAGCCCAAACATGCACAAATATGCAGACCGAATTGCGCCTTAATTTCGGGCACAATCGTTTCGACCGCTTGCATTTCACGTTCACTTGGAGAGCGTCCTGAAATAACTAGACAAAACGTTCTAGAATTTCGCTCCTTTGCTTGCCGTGCCGCTTCCATAATTTTCGGACGACTCAAAAAATTGTATCGCTCAACTTCAGTTTCCGCGATTTTGGATTGTGAACAATAGTGACAATCCTCCGGACAAAGGCCACTCTTGGCATTCATGAGAAAATAGAGTTGAACCTGATTCCCGAAGTAGCGACGGCGAATGCGAAACGCGGCAGCGATCAGGTCCAGTAGTTCGTCGTCGCGCGACGCCAAAACTTCCCCTGCTTGCTCGCGCGTCACCGACACGTCATTCAAAACCTGGTCTGCCAGAGTATGCCAACGATTTAAAGGTTCGGTTGCTGCGGCTTGATCCGTCTGCAGTATGCTCATAAAAAATTGTTTTCCAGTTAAGTTTAGTGAATGGCTTTTTCCATCGAACAACCGACCCTGCATCAACTGTTTCGCAGGCATTGGGTAAAGTGAACTTTTAAGGTTGAATTACATTTCGCACTTGTTTTGTCAACCATGATCGCCCACAATAACTTGCTGCCCCAGGAGAGAGCTGAGTGCGAGCCATCAACCGAGCAACCGTTAGCTGGCGGTAAGAATATCTATAACCTGTATAAAAGAAATGAACTATCTAGTGCAAGTCGGTTTATTGGACGAAATCAACATTTTTCGTTCAAGTGGGGGCAGACGCTTTCCACGCGATTGTCAAGTTGTTTGCAGGACGGATCGCGGTCTAGAAGTCGGTAAAGTGATCACGAGTACGGATAGCGTTGTTGATGGCTCGTCCAACGTCATTCTCCGCCGCATGACGAAAGATGATCGACTTATTGTGGAAAGGTTGAATCGTTTTAAGGAGCGCGCGTTTGCAGCTTGTGAACGTCTGCTGGCTGATTACAATTTGCCTGCAATTCTCGTAGACACTGAGCACTTGTTCGATGGCAATTCCGTCTACTTCTATTTTTTAGGCGATATTCCAGAGGACATTGAAGGACTAACCGAACGGTTAGCTGACGTCTATGATGCCAAAGTGCGATTTCGGCAATTCGCCGACAAGCTCGCAAATGGATGTGGTCCCGGTTGCGGAACGGTCGACAGCAAATGCGGCGACGAACATGGTTGTAAGTCATGTGCGATCGTGGGCAGTTGCCGAAAGTCGTCGGCTAAATAATCGAAGTACATGTTGAGATGAGAACACTTTGCTGAGAAAAATTATTTCAGGAGGACAAACTGGAGTCGACCGTGGTGCACTGGATGCCGCGATCGAAGCGAATTTTGAGCACGGCGGTTGGTGCCCCCGAGGTAGGATTGCCGAAGACGGCCCGATTGAAGAATGCTACTCGATGCGTGAGACGCCGACTCGCGATTACGCGGAGCGAACCGAGCGCAATGTCATCGAGTCAGACGGAACATTGATTCTCTACGATAATAAAATTCAGGGCGGGACTCGATTGACAAAGGTTTTAGCCTTGCAACATCAGCGCCCATTTCACGCAGTCAATCTAGGCGAACCGATTGATTTTGCAGCGATCGTCGCATGGATTGAATCGAACAACATCGCCGTGTTAAACGTGGCTGGTCCGAGAGAATCCGGTAGTCCAGGAATTGGCAATCAGGCACGCAATTTCGTCTTTCACCTGCTTCAACTGATTCGAGAAAACACTTCGACGAACTGATGAAAGTCTCTTGAGTTGGCAACCGTAACGCGCGCGTTCCTTCATCATTATCATTCAATGAGACTGTTCCACATCCAATGCGAAACAACAACCGACCAAGACATGTATCTGCAGGAGGGGAGGTGGCTGAACGCTACTGCCGAACTGGCTAACAAATCCAGCGTGCAGACGCCGAATAACCGTTCCTGTCGGCATGCAGCCCCCAGTATTCGGCTTGTCTCATGCACGCCGTTAGCTGTCAATTCCGGTTACCTTGCCGTGGGTGTCAATTGCTGGCTTTCCTCTGCATATGCTTCCATTGGTGGGCAAACGCAAACCAAATTTCGATCGCCAAAGACATTGTCCACACGTCCGACTGGGGACCAATATTTGACTCGATAATCTGCCTCAGAGTCTGGGCAAACGGCCGTTTGGCGATCATAGGGATGTTGCCAATTGGGGTCGATTATTGCTTGCAATGTGTGCGGAGCATTGTGCAGTGGATTATCTTCCACTGGCCATTCTCCCGACTTCACTTTCTCGTATTCGGCGTAAATGTGTTGCATAGCCCGACAAAATCGGTCCAGTTCTTCTTTCGACTCACTCTCCGTCGGTTCAATCATCAATGTGCCGGCAACCGGGAACGACATCGTTGGGGCGTGAAATCCAAAATCGATCAGTCGCTTGGCAATATCATCGACGGTAACATGGCCATCGTGCGACAGCGTTCGCGTATCCAGAATGCATTCATGCGCCACTAGGCCTTGATTCCCTGTGTAAAGTACTTTGTATTGCGCGCTCAATTTTCGCGCGATATAGTTGGCGTTGAGAATGGCAACTTGGGTCGCGCGTTTCAATCCTTCAGGCCCCATCATACGGATATACATCCAGGAAATGGGCAAAATGCTCGCGCTGCCAAATGGCGCTGCACTGATGAGCGTGCCCACACGTTGTACATTCACGCCATCACGAGGCAGAAATGGGGTTAGGTGTTCGCGCACGGCAACAGGCCCAACGCCAGGTCCACCACCGCCATGTGGAATGCAAAAGGTCTTATGTAGATTCAAATGCGATACGTCGCCACCAAATTTACCTGGCTTGGAGAGTCCGACCAACGCATTTAGATTGGCCCCGTCGATATACACCTGGCCCCCTGCAGCATGCACCTTTTCACAAACGGCAGTCACACCCTCTTCAAAAACGCCGTGAGTCGAAGGATAGGTAATCATAATCGCGGCTACTCTGCTCTGGTTTGCCGCAATTTTTACGTCCAGGTCAGCCAGATCAACGTTTCCGTTCTCGTCGCAATTAACGACCACGACATTCATATTGGCCATTTGGGCACTTGCGGGATTTGTGCCGTGAGCACTGCTTGGGATTAAACAAACGTCACGCTGCATTTCACCGCGAGATTCGTGGTAACGTTTAATCGTTAATAAGCCCGCATATTCACCCTGGGAACCGGCATTGGGTTGCAGCGAAATTGCGTCGTAACCTGTGATTTCGCAAAGCATCGACTCCAGTTGATCAATCATTTTGAGAAAGCCTTGGCATTGATCAGCCGGAGCAAACGGATGGATTGAATTGAACTCAGGCCACGTGATCGGCGTCAGTTCGCTTGCTGCATTCAGTTTCATGGTGCACGAGCCGAGCGGTATCATGGCTCGATCGAGGGCAATATCCATCTCGGAAAGTTTTCGCAGGTAACGCATCATTTCCGTTTCGCTGCGGTACCGATGAAAAATTTCTTGAGTCAGAATTGTGTCGTTGCGCAGATAGCGTGATTCCAATAGCGTTTTCTCAGCAACAGCGACATCATGACCTCCAAATACACGTACCAATGACTCGATTTCCGTCAACGACGAGATTTCGTCCAAGGCAATCGTGATCGCAGAATCGCTAGACTTGCGCAAATTAAAGCCAGCCTGTAACGCTTTGCGCATCAATTCGTCGGTGTTGTGGCCGGTTTCAACGGTAATCGTGTCAAAAAACTGATCACACCGGATCGCGAAACCAACTTGCTGAAGAGAAAGGCAGAGACGGGTCGCTAATCCATGGATTCGTGTGGCGATCGCCCGCAATCCCTCAGGACCATGGTAGGCCGCATACAGCGTCGACATTATCGCCAACAATGCTTGCGCCGTACAAATATTCGACGTCGCTTTTTCCCGGCGAATGTGTTGTTCACGTGTTTGCAACGCCAGGCGGTACGCCGGTTGCCCATGGCTGTCTTTTGACAGTCCCACCAGCCTACCGGGCATGGTGCGTTTGAATGCGTCCCTGGTGGCCATAAAACCGGCATGCGGTCCACCAAAACCTAACGGCACGCCAAAACGTTGCGAACTACCTACGGCGACATCCGCTCCTAATTCACCTGGGGACTTCAATAACAATAACGCCAACAAATCCGTAGCCATGACAACTAATGATCCGTGTCGATGCGCGTCAGCAATCAAGTTTTCATGATTGTGGATCGAACCATCAGAAGCCGGATATTGAACCAATACACCAAACACCTGTTCCCAATCCAAACTATGAATTTGCGTCTGGTCAAACTCGATGACGCGAATGCCAAGCGGAACAGCTCTTCCCTTAACGACTTCAATTGTTTGCGGATGGCATTGTTGAGCGACCAAAAAGACATCTTTTTGCGCCTTCTGATTGCGCAGGCAAAGCGTCATCGCCTCAGCGGCGGCGGTGGCCTCGTCCAACAAAGAAGCGTTGGCAATTTCTAATCCCGTCAACTCCGACACCATCGTCTGAAAATAGAACAAGAGTTCGAGACGTCCTTGCGAAATCTCAGGCTGATAGGGAGTGTACGCAGTGTACCAAGCAGGATTCTCTAACACGTTTCGCTGGATCACTTTTGGCGTATGGCAACCATAATAGCCTTGACCGATCAGCGAACGTACAACTCGATTTTGAGCCGCAAGTTCTCGCAGTTCTTGCAATGCTTGCTCTTCTGTTAAACCAGCAGGCACAGAAAGTCGTCCCACATCAAGAATTTTTTGTGGCACAACGGCATCCGTTAGCTCATCGAGCGATTGGAATCCCAAATACTCAAGCATGTGGCGAATATCTTGTTCGCGAGGCCCCAAATGGCGGGCGACGAATGGGGATTCAACAGAAGACATATAGTCTGCTCCAGAAAAGAATCAAAATTGTGAACGTCAACGAACTACCGAGATCGGCTTGTGCCGGACCCAGACTGACGGTTGCAAAAACAGATGTTAACTAGCGGGGCCAGCAGCCGACCAAACGACCAAGTCAATAACAATTAACATGGTGAGGCCCCTCTGTTCGTTAACCTGAGAGATGCGGTCGGCAATAACGATCATGCCACACCTTGCCCCTTCGGTGGAATCCACTTGATGAAATCAAACGATTCACTCTCCAGAGACGGCGTATCCATACCGGCTGTCCTTTTGCCTGAGCGGTTCAGGGCTCGCTTGCACCTTCGGCGTTCCAATTCACTTACCTGAATCGAAATCTCTCTCGCCGGAATTTTCGCCGTAACGAAATTATAGCCTTCGTCTTTATCGATAACCACCCCCATACCGACCAGGAGTCAGATCAACCGAGCAAGTAACCGGGACTCGCTCCGGATAGATTATTAGGCCACCGAGCAAGCTTACGTGCTGGTGGGCCGATATTTCCCGTTTACGTTTGCATGAAGAAACGTGTGAGGCCCCGCAAACACCTCTACGGCGAGCTTTTTATATAACCACGAGTGTCACGCTGTTTAGGTTTTATCGTATCGAATTCAAACGAGCATCAATCCATGCCACCTGTGCCTGGGCTAAAGTATCTCGCCAATTGTTCGGAAGGTATACTGTTGAATCAAAAAAACCTTCAATCACATTGCTTTTGTCGTCGCCGAAAGTTGCTCCAAACAAAGAGGCCCCCGACAGATCGGCACCGCGCAAATCCGCTCCGCAAAAATTCGCTCCCTCCAGGTCAGCTCCGCGGAAGTTGGCGTGCCGTAGATTCGATTCACGGAAATTAGCGTTCGCCAATACAGCACGTTCAAATGTTGCCTCCATTAAATTAGCCTGACTAAAATCGGCATTTCGTAACTTTGCATCCACTGCAACAAGCCGTCGCAAGTCTCGGCCTGCGGCCTCAATACTTCGCAGGTCACGCCCGGAAAAGTTGCGAGATTCGATCAATTGAGCTGCCTCTCGTTTGCTCAATTGTGGTGCCATATACCGCTCCTCCAACCAAGGATCAGCGTGGTTGTGATAACCTGTTTCCGATTCCCAGTAGCCCAATCGGTCTTGCGGCAACAAATCGATTCTTTTCAGCCATTTAAGACTCTTGTAAAAATATCTTCCTGGAACAATCACGCGAATCGGACCGCCATGTTCGGCAGGAATCGGATTTCCATTGACGTTCAAAGCGATGATCGTCTCCAGTTCAATTGCTTGCTCCAATACGAGCGATGTCGAGTGATTACGCGCACTGTTGGCAACAAATGAGACAAAACGCATCTCGGGAGCAACATCGACTTGCTGAAGCAAATCTTTTAGCAAGACTCCAGAAAAGTGCATGTCAAATTTCGACCAGCGTGTGACACAGTGGATATCGGTTGTTATTTCGCACTGCGGAAGTCGCTGAAATTCGCCGAGGTCCCAACGCACACATGATGGAGTACCGCCAACCAATTCAAGGGATCCATCATGATCCGGTTGGTCCTCAAACCGCTCACCGATAATTGGCCATTTATCCGGAGCAATCAATTGCTGGCCAGCAGGCAACCGCGGTTCCATCAAAGCTTTCACCTGTATTGTCATTTGCCTTTCTATCCTGGGAAGCACAGAACCAACGTTTCTACTCTTGCGTAAAATACAAACTGCCTCATACCGATCATGTACGTCAATTCATTCAACTCGAATTCAAGACCGATCTCGAATGGTCCTCGTCGTCATTTCGATTTAATGTGTAATCAAAATGGTTACACACATGAACTTGCTACGATCAGGCACGAAACCTCTATTTTCGTGATTATAAGCGCGTATTGCGAGACTTCAACGCATGGGATCCGGAACACGCTCCATTTTGGCATGGTGGTTGCATTACTTGTCATTGTCAAAGTTGCGGTGTTGTACTCGCGTACGTTAGACGCGAGATTTCCATCCCCCTTAATCCTAAATTAGGAGAAACCACATGCGGAAATTCTTGTTGTGCCTATCGGCAGTCTGTTTGATGGGACTTTGGGCAAGTTCTGCCCAAGCACAGTGCTATCGGGGTTACGGTTACGGGCATTCCGTTTATCGCTCAGTACCCGTCACGTCATATTACGGAGGCTTTTACGGAGGACGCGGTGTTTCCATTGGAATACACAGCGGGTACTATAATCCGTATAGCATCGGTTACCACCACAGCCATTTCCACCGCGGCAGTAACATTTACCGCCATCGTGGCGTGGCACGTTACTGCCCAAGAACCGGCAGATTCCTTGGATACTATTGAGCGATTTTAATGACTCGATCCAGCGTTGATTGTTTCACCTAATTGTCCAAAATCGAATCACAGTTGTTGACTTGGATAAACGATGAGTGATCCGCACAATCAACCGAGTTGAATGAACACCCATGTGACCCATCGGTCAATAGTCAAACTAAAAGCGACAAAAGTTTTAAAACGACATTCGCTGGTCAATATCGGCGAATGTCATTTTTTTTTCTTGGGTCGCACGAGATCCTTGGCGGTCTGATTCCCACTCGCCAGTATACGTTTGCGCTCTGCCGTATATTCCCACCATGCTCGGGGCTGATCTCCAGACATGTAACGAGTAATTGACATGAACACGTCGATAACACATGGGTCATGGATTTGTCCAGTAATTCGACATAATTCGCTGAACATATCGAACGGGTCCTTACCGACGAGATCTGATGGCTCTTGGATGCCGAGTTGCTTCAGAACTAACGCAGTTGCTTTCCCAACATTCGGAAGATCTGTCCAACACTTGACTTGGCGGCGGTTGACTTTGGAGGGGTGCATCAATCTTTTGTCCAGAGAAGAGAGTCTATGAGCATCTAGAAAATCGTCCTCGGCGAACTAGGTTAACAACAAGCATCCGCCGGCCGAGCCCCGCTATAGTGCGAGGACACATGATTACCGATGACAAATTTTAAGCCGTCCGCAACAACCCGCTGATCAGTCGTCTACTGCATAGAATACCAAGTAGCGCATGTGTCGCGTGATATCCTGCTCCAGCCGAGTGACTTGCCACCGCAATTGTCCAAGAAACTACCGAATATGCATAGGTCACTAGTACTTACCCTCGATGCCGTTCTTTGCCCGTTGTTCTTTAATCGAGTCTGCATTCACCTTAATATAATCGACCAACTTTATAAGGCCGTCAGCAACATTCTTATTTTTTGCGGCCCAATGCACTTGATCCATAAACTTGATCTCTGGATAAAGCCCATCGAAATCCGCTAGAGTTTCACCCTCCTTCAAAACAGCGAGTAAGATTTGTTCCAGCTTCTGCAAACTTCCAAACGCATAACCATTAATATACTTACCAGCGAGTTCGTTGAATGAGGCGTAGGCCTGTATTAGCTCGAAAGCTTCCGATCCAATCGAGCCAATGGCTGCTCGGTCTAAAATCGATCCAAAAACTCTGGAGCGATATTGTGCCAAGTAGAACCAATATACGGCTTCGTTTTTGTGCCCTAAATCGTACATGCGAATTGCAGTTACATACATAACCTCGGCACGTAACCGATCTTTGTCTTTATCAAGTTCCTTCGCCAATTCTAAGATTGAGTTCACGTCGGCAGTTGCCAATTGTTCGCTGTAGGTGCCAACCGAAATACTATTGTCCTTGGAATCGTAAAATGGCGTAACATATATTGGCATACGTTTCTTGTCCGTTGTGTTCACCACATCGTCACTTTCTTGGCCGCACGCCATGCTCGAAACAGACAAAACCGAAACAAGAAAAGGCAATACAACACATTCAATACCAAACTTCATGCAAATACCTATTTATTGAAACTGATTGTTTACGTGGCGCATTCAATGGCGCTCAGGAACGAAGAGATACAACTTAAATCCTTGAGAAAAACATCGGGTCGACTTTGTCGAAGCTCGTCGTGGCAAACCTTGCCCGTGCCGACCGCGATAACTTTTGCGTTGATTGCTCTGGCACATGCGACATCGTGCACGGTATCCCCGATGACCCATGGAGAGCATTCAGGGGGAGACAATTGCAACGTCCGCTGGGCATCTTGCAGGGCGTTGCGGGCGACCTGTCGTCGATCATCGGTCGATTCCCCATATCCGCCGAACTTAAAGAAATTCAAGAGTCCAAAATAATTCAACTTAATCTCCGTTGCAACTCTACCGTTTCCAGTCAGAATTCCCATCTCGACCCCTACGTGTTCGACGAGACTCGACAATAATTCGCGGACGCCCGGCAGGAGCCGAGGTTGGCATTCATGGATCGTACGATCAAGTTCAACCAAGTAAGCCTCATAGAAATCAGCGATGATTTGATCCGTTGCCGATAATGAATGCGCATTGAGTAAATCGGCAATAATGGCTTTATCGGTCCGACCGTGTACAGGTATGTCGACTATCTGCAGTTCGCTTACGAAACGCATTAAACATCGTTCCATGGCGAGCTTTCCGGCTCCCCCTGAGAATAAGAGCGTGCCGTCGATATCAAACATCAGCAATTTGATTTGTTCTGGGCGATTAAAGTCGCTTGAGGCAGGCATATTAATGTTCAACTGTCTTTAGACCGGGAAGGTGACTAGAGGTGATGGCCACCATTTGATCATGTACAAAGCCGTTCGAAGCGATCACACTCGAAAACTGCAACTGCACTGCTTCGCCATGACATTGCGTAATCTTTCCTCCCGCACGTTCGACGATTATCCAGCCAGCCGCGAAGTCCCACGGGGCCAAGCGATACTCAAAATAGGCTCCAAATCGGCCGCATGCAACATTACACAAATCAAGAGACGCTGCACCCATGCGTCTGATGCCGTGGATCCCTTCACCAAAGATCTGCTCAATTGCCGATAACGTCGGCTTGAGTGTCGCATCACGGTCATAGTGAAAACCGACGCCTACAACGCATTTATCTAAGCGACGAGCATCATTAACGACCATGGTCCGGCCATTATGCATCGCCTCTGACTCGTCGCTGGCGTGAAACAGATCGCCAGACACCGGATTATAAATCACACCAATTCGGGGCTTTCCATGTTCGACCATCGCGATAGAAACGGCGAATTGAGGTATTCCGTGCACAAAATTAGCTGTACCATCCAGGGGATCAATGACCCAAGTCGGTCGATCAGAGTTAGAGAAATTTGACGTTGTCGGCGAAGAGTTGTTGGACTCGTGCGATTCTTCGCCGAGGAAATCGTGACCAGGGAATTCTCTTCGAATAAATTCAAAAATCCTACGCTCGGATTCAATATCAGCTTCCGTCACCAAATTGTACGTTTGCGCCTTCGTAGAATTTCCCGGTCGTTCGAAATGCTCCAGCAATGCATTACCGCCGATTTTGGCTGCTTCGAGGGCAACCTGCAGATAAAGAGATGATTCGCTCACGATAGCAATGGTGTTGGGACTGGAATCCTAGCTCACGTCGCCGGGACGAAAACTACGGATTCAAGAAATGCAACGTTCACATTGATTTGTTGCTCTTGCCGAAATTTACCCAGTTTTTCGCAATTGGCAAGTCTTACCAACTGCGTTTCACGCATTTTCGACTTACTACTCGACGCAGCAGACGTTTCATTTTTTAGAATGAAACCGCTTACATAATTGAAAAGTAATTATCAACGGCGAAGTCAATGCTCTCTTTCGTCATGCGGACGGGAAATTGGTTGTAGCGACAATAGTTGATGATTTGTAACAACAGGTCGCGTGGTTGGCAGTTTCGGAATGGACGATCAACTGGTCGGTAGTGTGTTTCGATCAAGTACTCGACCGCATCTTGGCTGTAAGGAACTTGATACAAATTGCACATGATCTCAAACAATTTGGTGAATTCCGCTCGTGATGGATTTTCAACCTCAATTTTATATGGGATTCGACGCAGGAAAGCATCGTCGACAAGATCTTTTGGTTCCAAATTCGTTGAGAAGATCACAAGTTGGTCAAACGGAACTTGAAACTTCTTGCCACTCGATAAGTTTAAAAAGTCATAGCGCTTCTCCAAGGGTACGATCCAGCGATTAAGCAATTCGTCAACCCGCATTTTTTGACGTCCAAAGTCATCGATGACCAGGACTCCGCAGTTGCTCTTGAGTTGCACGGGCGCTTCACTGACACCGGTGTCTTTATTGAACGTGATTTCCAATTGATCCATCGTCAATTCGCCACCAACCACAATCGTTGGGCGTTTGATACGGACCCAGCGTTCATCGATATCGGACTCCTTCATTAACCCGCCGTTGGTTTCAAGTGGGGCCTCCTGATGGACCATTGGATCGAAGATTCGGATGATCTCCCCGTCAACCGTGATGGCTCGCGGCACCCAGATGTATGGCCCAAATGATCGAGCGACACGCTCAGCGATACTCGTCTTGCCGTTGCCGGGATAACCATAGAGAAACATACCGCGGCCTGAACTTACGGCAGGGCCAAGCTTCCGAAACAACTTGTGATTGATTAACAAGTCCGCAAAGGCAGACTTCAGCTTGTCGGGAGTCGGATATTCACCTTCGATAGTCTGGCGTTTAACACTACTAATATATTGTGCAAGCGACACTGGTGCCGATCCAAAATAAGTACATATTCGGCTTAAACGTCTCGCTCGATCGATGCCGACTTCCGTTAGCCGACAAATGTAGTCGCTGAGAGATGCCTGGCCGACATAACCGACGAGTTGTTCGCTTTTTAATGCAGTGATAAGCGGTGTGATCAAGCTAAACGGGAGACGAAGTTGTTTGCTAACTTCTCGACCAGATGCTTCTCCCGTGGCCAGCAGATACTTGAGAATAATGTCTTGTATATTCGAGGAGTTAAGTGATGCGGATTCGAGTGAGTCTGGCGCTAACGGAACGAAATCCGTAATTTCCAAGTCGCTTGCCACGGCGTTGCTTTTCGCTTGGCGGTTAGAACCGCCCATAAGCAGACCAATTCGGTCCAGCATCTGTTCGATTTCGCTCGATCTTTTTTCCGGTTGTGCGTTGAGGTTCATTTTTAAAGGACTCTCAGTACTGTTGAATTTTCAGCTGTCATCCACGAAGATCGAAGTCATTGTGAATGCCATCGCAACTCGTAGATCATCTGGAGGGCACAGATCTTCCTTGAGAAATTAACAATTCCTTGGGACAGGTTACCATAAGATACAGCGAGCGCTATCGAAGAACATCTGAAGACTAGGATGCAAAATGCTAATCGTCAATTACCTTGCCTGCGTGGACAAAGGTCAAACTCTCAATACAAAAGCATGTATTTCTGTGCGCGTCCGATATGTCCCATTTAAACAGTACAACCGTACCATTCAACTGTACAATCGCCCTCCGATCTCGCCTCACCAACACCGTACGTATTTGAATGATGTTTCGGCCAAGCACTGAACAATTGTGACAAGATTAACGCGGCATGAATATTGCCAATGGATGCATCGTTTTGCTTCCATCGATCCATCGCATTGCACATGACCTGAAGGTTCCACCATTCTGGCAGCCACACACTCCAAACCATCATAACGGCTCAGCGTTCGTTCTTAAGTCTCGCTGTCAGCAAGAAGCAGTATACGAATACGTTTGGGTTACAAAGTGCAACGTTCCTGCACGAGATGATTTCAATGCGAACGACTCGAACCAAGACCAGAATCAATTGACGAAATGCAAAATGCCTATATCCGTTGCAATTGGCTTCAATCCGCTTGTCATATTTTTGTTATTCGTATGTAGAATTTTTACGACAACCTGCACCGTGTTGTGCAGGACATCGGGAAAAATGCAACGAATCTTAGACGCTAAGCCAACTGCACCAAAAACCTTGATGGTTTTTTCGTTGCGAGCTTAACAATTGATGTCCATAATCATCTTACTCAAGCCTACACGTTGATTTTGAATGGCTTGGTTTCGAAATTCATTTTTCTTTTTTGCCGAGGTGGAGCATGCAGCGTTCCCGATTTCAAGGATTTACTCTTATCGAACTTTTGGTCGTGATTGCCGTGATCGGAATTTTGATGGCAATGTTGATGCCGGCTGTTCAGTCAGTACGGGAGTCAGCGCGACGAACCGATTGTGCTAGTCGAATTCGCCAGATGGCGATTGCGACATTGGCATATGAAGGAGCTCGTCGGCACTTACCGCCAGGAACACACATTAGCGGCGGCAACAACATCAATTTGGCGTTGCATTGCCACATCCTAAATTTCATGGAGGAGGACAATGTGTACAAGATTATTGACTTCACAGTTGGCTACAATCATGCGAATAACACTGCGGCACGCGATGTACAAATTTCAAGTTTTTTGTGCCCAAGCAACGTAGATGACCTGCCCCTTGAGCTTGGCGGGCGGAACAACTATTACGGAAATGCTGGTGTTCAGATTTTGCATTCAGGAATTCCCGATACCGATCCTGCATCTCCGAACTACAACATGCCAAGAAGCGATGGAATTTTCTTTAACGGGAGTCGTGTGAGAATCCGCGATATAACTGATGGCACAAGCCACACGGCGTTGTTTAGCGAACGAATTACAGGAGACGGAAGCAACGGCGTAAGCACTCCGCGTTCGGACACGTACCAGCCAGGCACTTACCCCAATACTCCCGACGAAGCCTTGGCTCATGCTAAGGCCATCGATACATCCGATTTGTCATTCCAAGGGTACTCGAACGTTGGTGCATCTTGGTTGCGATCCTATCATTCGGTTAATCGTTACTGGCACGTTGAAGTTCCCAATGGAATTTCTGCCATGTTTCCACCCAATCGAATTTTCACCACGGCCAGCAGTTATCACCGCGGAGGAGTTCAAATGGTCTGTGTAGATGGATCGACGCATTTCGTTTCCGATATTATTGACCTCCATATCTGGCGACTCATTGGCAGCCGCAATGACGGCCAAATCTTCACGATGGAATTTTAATAATACTCTTGATGAAAAGGTGTATCGTGAATCGGTGCCAAAATCGAACTCTCTTATTTGTTTCGTTTGTGCTGGTCTTCTTGCCTAGCCTAGTTGGTTGTAAGCAAAGAGGCAGCAAGTACAAACTCGATGAAGGAGTTGCCAGAGAATCAATGAAGGTATTTCTTGAGGCCTGGCGCGATGGACGTACTGCGCTCTCGCTAAAGGAACTGAAACCTTCAATCGTCGCCCGCGATCCCGATTGGGACGCGGGTGCTGAGTTGCTGGAGTTTTCGATCCCTGCAGAAGGTGAAAGTGATGGTACTAATCTGTATTTGGATGTCCCCCTCACAATACTGCGAAACGGCTCTCGAAGAGAAACGACAATCCGCTACATTATCGGCACACAGCCGGTGATTTCGATCTTTCGAGACAACTGAGCGCATTTCGATCAGGCATGTTTTGAATTCCAAGAAGACATGTCTCCTTAATACGTACATCTGCGTGTGAGTCGAAAGGGTGCGAAAACGTGACGAAGACGGTATCGGATGCTTCTTCAATACCAAAGACCTCATCAGTACATTCGTGCAAAAAAGGAAGATCTTACAATGTCGGCTTGTCAACATTTTGTCGGATTCGGTGCACTGGCGTTCGCACTGGCAATGTGCGGGGCGGCGTCGGCGTTTCAGGACCAACTTACCGTCGAAATAGACTCTGCGCCAAAAGAAATCCCGATGTTTCGGCCCAGCATGAAAGGCGCCCTGGAACGCCTAAAATCGCGGACTCCCCGCTTGCCATGGCCACCCAACAGGGATGAACAGAATTCTGTCAATAACGGATTATTTCGGTCATATTACCTTCCAGAGGAATGGGGACGCAGAAACGTTCGTCCTTCTGCCGGTGTTGGTGACCAACCTGCTGAAAGACAAGCCCGTGGCGCGGCGGGCGGCGACTCAAGTCGTCGCTTTGACGAGGACTCGTTGCTCGACAACGGTTTCAAGGTTCGAATGTTCTGGATCGTTTCGCGAGTTAATAACTGCCATTATTGCCTTGGACACCAAGAATTGAAATTGATTGGTGCTGGAATGGTCGAAGATGAAATCGCGCGCCTTGATTTCAATTGGGATTTTTTTCCAATTTCTGAACAGGTCGCTTTTGCATTCACACGAAAGCTCACGGCAACTCCCCATTTAATTGCCGAGCAAGACGTGAGGAACTTGAAGCAACACTTCACGGACGACCAGATTGTTGAGTTGATTCAAACCGTAGCTGGATTCAACTCTACAAATCGGTGGACCGATTCGTTGGGTATTCCACAGGATGATCGCTTCCGAGAACATCCGGCCGACTTTTCGGTGCCCACGTCGGATGACTTTGCAAATGTGCCTTCCAGCGTGGCATTGACCGAAGAGCCAGAGCGACCAACTCTTGAGTCCCGAGATTTGGTTCTCAAAAGAATCGCCGACTCTAACCAACGAGAACCAGCAATTTCCTTGCGAGACCTCTCGGAAATCAGCCCCGAAATGCAGCAAATAGGGAAGCGTCTAGGGATGTCAAATTACGCGCGAGCACTCGGGGCCATCCCAAACTCCGGTCTGCGACAGTTGCAATTGGTCGAAGCGATTAGAGCGACCGGCAGACTACCTTCAATGTACAAATCCCAAATTTTCTGGGCTGTGTCGCGAGAAAATCGAGCATGGTATTCCATCGGACATGCTCGAAAATGGCTGCAGGAAGCCGGGCTGAACGACGATCAGATATTCGCATTAGATGCGCGAACACATGATGATCCAAAAACGGAAGCGGCACTGAACTTTGCGCGAAAATTAACTTGTCACTCAAGGCAAATTTCGGACAAAGATATCCATGATCTGCGTGAACGATTCACCGATCACGAAGTTGCCGAAATCGTGTTCATTACCTGCTTTTCAAATATGTTCAACTTCGTTACCGAACCGTTGAATTTGCCATTGGAATCGCAATAGGCGCGTTGTGCTGAGGAGAAACGAAAAGTTCTTTGAACGGTCGGATTGTCGCTGATGCAGATGGATTGTTTGGCTTGTATTACAAACCGACTCAGAACTTTCGGCTTATGGCCATCCAAAAAAACGGAGTAGATTGCGGATAGGCTGGCCGTCAACATAAGTCTTTGGTCGCCCCAACAATCCAGTTCCTTGATATTCTCCAGGCGGTTGATTTTGTAACGGCAACATCGTCTGCCCGCCAAGCTGCGGTTGACCAAAAACTTGTCCAGTTCCCAGCGACGATCGAGATCCAAAAATGCCGGGTCGATTCGGCGAGAGCAATCCGCAACAACCGTCGGTGCGCGCCGGTGGAGTCACATAATTTCCTGGCAACCCCCAAGTAGGAATTTGGTTTGCAAAATTTGGATTCACTAGATTATTCTGAGGCGTCCCACCTCCCACATCGACTTGATAGTTCGTCGAATTCTCTGGGTTCAAAGCTATCGGAGGTGGTGGCAAAGTGGCCCGATCACTTGTTGGAAAAAGTAGTCGCTGATTCGCCATTCCCGCCTGGACAATTCGATACCCGGAATACATGTTGCCATCAATAATATTCTGTTGCGCTTGTGGTTGCAGATGTGCCATCGGTTGAGTAGTCCCATAGCCGACTACCGTCTGCGCTGGCTGCCCTTGAACGGAGGATTGGGAAACGACCAAGCCACCTTCGAAAACCGTCGTTGATTGGACAAACTCAGGCAAATTATTTGACCCCGTCGATTGTGAAATACCAACAGAAACGGTTGAGGTTAGGACAACGGACGAAATCAGTCCGAGAATGAGGCGGGTTGCATGGAAAATGTGATAATTCATTTGTATCTTGCCAACGTGTTGATTGATCGGGACTCTGCAGGAGTCTGCAGTGTCGTCGAACAGGAATTCGATTCGTCCGCGTCCTAACTACGCTCAGAACGCTGGTTCGGTTCAACCGTGGAAAAACAAACCCGGCTCAGTGAGGGCTGGGGTCACGATGGAACACTGGCGAGTCGTTTACCAAAAATGAACAAGAGAGACAACATGGCAAGCACGCCGAGCAAGTAAATTAAGGGTAATACCAATCCCATCGAAAATCTGTCTTGGTAATATGCCATCACTCCAACTGGCAGAGTTCCAAAAAGAATCGAAATTCCGCCTACCAAAAACGCATAAGGAATCTGCGTTTGGACATGTGCAATATGATTGCAGCCGCTAGCTTGCGACGACAGCACCGTTGTATCCGAAATTGGCGAGCAATGGTCTCCAAAAATCGAACCGGCAATTACACTGCCAATTGCCGTGAGCATCACTGGATGGTCTGGCGGGCATTCACCTATTTGAAGCGTCGTCAACTCGTAAGTAACTTTTACGACTAATGGCGCCATAATCCCCATCGTTCCCCAACTTGTTCCTGTGGCAAATGCGACAAATGACGAAAGCAAGAAGATGGCGGTTGGCAACCAAAGAACCGAAACGAGGTTTCCATAAATAATGAACAACCACTGTGGACACCAATCTGGCCGGTCAGTGACCGTCAATAATGCGGCAAGGTAATCTTGTGTTCCAAGACGCTCGCTGGTTGTGAGTTCCGATAACGACCACGCCAGCCACAATATTGCCATGGCGGGGACAACGGTCTTGACACCAGCCCACGCGGCGTCAAACGTTTGATGGCCGCTCATCGATTTATGAGAATTTGCCAAGAGAATGGACGCGAGCAGACCCAACAGAGACCCGTAGACGAGTGCGATATAGGAATCGCCACGACTAAAAATTTCAAAGAAACTCAACTCGACTTCATCATTGATGGCTGCCTGATGTCCTGTCGTCATTAGAAAGAAAAACGTACTTCCCACTAATACAATAATTGGTACAACCGCGTCATACCATCTGCGTGCTGGAGGTTCGTGGTCGACTCCGATTTCAATCGTGTCTGGAGTAGCTGGTTGGCCGTCCGCGGCGCGCTGCTCGGCTGAAAACATCGGACCAAAATCTCTTTTCATTACCGCAATAAACAAAACAAAGCAGATTGTGAAGACTAAATAAAAGCGGTACGGAATGCTTTGCAGCACGATGGTAAACGGTTCGATTTTTAATGGGCTATCGAGGCTTGCATTAACTGACCGAAAACCATCGTCGACCTGAGTTATCAACATTGCAACCCAGGTGGATATGATCGCTAAACCGGCGATGGGAGCTGCGGTAGAGTCGACAATGTATGCTAACTTCTCACGAGATATGCGCAATCGATCGGTAACCGGACGCATCGTATTTCCCAACAACAAGGTATTGGCATAATCATCAAAAAAGACGATCAACCCCAAAAACCAAGTGACGACCTGACCACCTACCCGCGTGCGGGTTAAGGGGGTCAATAGATCAACGATTCCCAGCATGCCTCCAGTGCGATGAATGACGCCAACCATGGCCCCCATGAAGACGACAAACCACAAAATTCGTTGTTTGTCTTCACTGATGATGATCGCCCACAAAATTGTCTCACATAAGATATTGACGCTTCTGATGAACCATTCTCCCAACTCAGCTAGATTCATGACTCCATTGGTGCCAGCCAGCATACCGCAGCCGACAAGAATGCCAAAAAACAAAGAGATGAGGACTCGGCGCGTAATAATCGCCAAGAAGATCGCCAGCAGGGGAGGGATGACGCTAACCCATCCAAAATTCAACTTTGGTTTCTTCCAAGCGATGGCTTCGCCTAACGACACGCTGTCCGTGGCAACCGCCCATCCCTCTTCCTCGACCACGCCAATCAAATATTCACCCGTATAAGTCCGCTGATCTCTGGTGATCCGCCATGTCGCAATAACGGCTGTCAACCCTTCACCTAATCTTGTCAGCCTGGGTGGACTGAAATCGAGAATCCCTACTTGGTCGGGATCGTAGCGCAACAACTCTTCCAAACGGGCGATAATATCGGATCGCTTTAGGTCGGTGACGCGTGGAAATGGCACCAATCGTTGGCCTTGCTTATCCTCATTCTGGTCTAAATAATCATTGTAATCTCGCGTCGCGGCGCGAAATTCCCGGTCATTCCAAGCATCAGAAATCGCAACAAGATATCCATTAATCCCGTCGAGTAAATTCTCATCATCAGACTGCCCAACCAATGAAGTGCAAGCTCCGCCACATAATGCAATCACACCAAACGTGAAAAGCCAACTTAATCGCAACGCCGCGTACATGATTTCCACTTTCTTAGTTGAGAGAAAACAACAAGATACCAAGCGAGGTCAGATTTTGCGACCCGAGGTTCCGTGGAAAGAAATTACAATTGCATCCGATCATCGGATGCTCAATCGCCAGTTTTTGCGTGAAGGGAAACGGATTCGCAGTTCTTTACGCAGCTTACGCTTTTGTTGGATCGGATTACGTACGACGCAAGGGATTCGCAATGCAGCGATTGTCGAAAACCAACGTAAAACACGTCCGCGAATCAGCGACGCTAACGCGATTCACTTTTCCGCCATGCAATTCCATGATTCGCCAAACGACGGGCAACCCGAAACCAAGTCCTCGGCCGGCTTCGCGGCCACTATAAAACGGATCGAAAATATGTTCGGCGGCAACAGGTGGGATGCCTCTGCCATCATCCATGATCGAAACGGTTACGGCCCCACCTTGTTCATCAAGAGACAGCGTAATATCACCAGCTTCTTGGATCGACTCAATTCCATTTCTTATCAAATTTGTTATCGCCTGCTTGATCAATGTCGGATCCAAACAAACGAAGCACTCATCGAAACTTGTTTTGAATTGAGAAGAGATTGAACGACTGAGGCATTCATCCTGAAACTCGTTGACAACTTCCTCAATCAGCTTAACTAAATCAGTTTCCACCAATTTTGCCGGCGAGGGTTGAACAAAAAACATGAGTTGAGAGATCATCTCGTGAGCCCGCATCGCTTGCTGTTCTATCACCGCCAATCGTTGACGCCTTTGTGGGTCAGTTTCGTCTTTGGCCAGCATTTGAGCCCGCATGACAATATTCGCGAGCGGATTGTTAATCTCGTGACTCGCGCCATAAGCAAATTCTTTTAAGGCTCTTAGTTTTGCCGCCGTCAACCATTCATCCCGGGTGAGCTGATGGTCAATCATCCGAGCAACGACTTCTATCGCAATCGTACAGTGACGATTTTTGGTACGATTGCCCGCGATTTTCGGCAGCCATTCCCGTTCGAGGATGTTCTGCTTCCGCTTGAAAACACTTCGAAACAGTTTGAATAAGGAATTCTTGAATTCCGTTTCTCGGTCGGCAAAATTCCGCAAACTGTCAGTCAGTTCAGACCGCTTGCACAATTGTCTGATAAACTTCTCGAATCGCTTTGTAATGGACTTTTTGGAATAGCGTTCCTTGCCAGACATACATTTGTTCGTCGACTTAATCCATTTCTTTCGCGCTCGTCGACCAAGTCGAATTCGAACCGATACGTCATCCCGCGAAAATTCGTTCGCAACGATTTGCTTCAACAATCCCTCGATCGTCTCGCGAGACCGGAAACCTGTACTATGCTGGCGAACACAAAAACCTTCGTTGCCTCTATCATGTCGACACGACTCGAAGAACACCCAAATTAACACCTCGGGTAATTGCAACAGGAGATAGTCGAAAAAAGCCTCAGATGCCTGTGCGTTCTCCTCTTCCAAAACGAGGCTAAACCAGGCCATTTTTAATAGTTCACAATCTTGTTTGCGAAAGTGAATCCCGACAACTTGATCACCCAATTTTGTTGGCAACAAGTACGACATAAGCGGTAAATTCACCAGAAGAAAAACGTAAGCAGAAAACTTGAGCGTGCGAGGCCATTAAATGAGAAAAGCTATCGGAGTTATCCGATAGCTACAGTACATATTTCCTATCCATGATCCACTGGCAGTCATTTGGTGGCTCCGTCGAAACCAGACTCCAGAGGGCTAAGTCCCGCTCGCTAAGTCCCGGTTGCCATGCCGGGAATTTCCAACATCTCACAGGCTCGCTCCAGCAATTTTTCGACATCGAAAGGTTTGCCGATAAAATCGTCTGCGCCCGCTCGCATCAAATCCATAATGCGTTCCTGTTCGACCATGCCGGAAATACAAATGATCTTCACGGCTTCCAAGGTATCGTCACAGCGAATCCGCTGGCAGACTTCTCGTCCGTTAATATCTGGCAACATCACATCCAAAATTACCAAATCAGGCCGAAATTCACGTACCTGCATACCCGCATCGAATCCATTGTTGGCAGTTTTGATCTCGAAGCGGCCGTCGCGCTCGAAAACATCATGCATCAATTCCACTAGTTCTTCATCGTCGTCGACAATCAGTACTTTACGTCGCCCATTTTCGAGTGCGTCCGTAGGGATGCCATTGTCTCGCATAAAGGCAAACAATTGGTCGCGAGGAATCCTTCGAAAACGACTACCTGGAACGCGGAAACCCTTGAGACTCCCGTTGTCAAAGCAGCGTATTATCGTCTGCTGACTTACCTTACAAATTTTCGCCGCTTCACCGGTGGTAAAAACAGTCTTTATGCTCATGAAACCATCCTCTCCCTAGTGATGGTTGGATACGCGGAAGTCGCATCAATACATCTTCGCCTTAGTTCGCCGCAGTGTCCAAACCGCCTGTGTACTACTTAGTTTTCTCAACATACGGATTGTGTACCATTACCGCAGTTGAACTAACTTATTACGTCAATCCATTCGGAAATCTTCGCCATCTCTAGCTAAGTTACCGAACTTGCCAACGTTGCAGAAATTATATTATTCATCGGGACCTGGTCAAGATCGATCTATCTGTCCTAAGTCATAACGATATAAAGAGTTATGATTTTTGCATGCAAAACATCTGAAGAATTTATCAAAAAAATCCAATTTAGAATGAGTTCGATAAACCATTTATATTCTTGAATTTTCTACCTTTTTGACTTTGACCGATTTTGCTAGTCTCCGGCACCGATTCGCGCCATGGAGCATTGGTTGAGACTAACAAGCAGCCAAAACCATACTGGCGGCAGCGCGGGTAGTTGGAAGGGCGCACTATCCTGACGACCCGAGAGCAAATGCGAATGCGGATTGCCCCAACAGGACTTACACCATTTCAATCGATGACTTTCAATTTCCGAATTGACCTTTAGATCATGCACAGACGTTTACTCAAATTCGGCATGATCTTCTGTAACTCGTTGGCTCTGCTGCTAGGTTGCGGCACAACAACACAGAAGATCGCATTGGAACAACTTTTGATATCCGATGCCGTGGATAAAGCGATCGCACATATCGACTTCAGCCCGCTGGACGGAAAAAGTGTATTTCTTGACACGAGCTATTTGAATCAGGTGAATGGAGTTGCCTGGGTCAACTCGTCCTATGTGATTAGCGCGATTCGACAAGAACTCAACGCGCATCAATGTACGATTCAGACCGACATCAACTTAGCCGAGATTGTCATCGAACCTCGCCTAGGTGCCTTGGGGACCAATGGGCACGATGTAATTTATGGGATACCTGCCTCTAGTAATAATTTGGGAGCTGCTGCCGGCGCCTTTGGAGTGACACCAGCGCCGGTTATTATTCCAGAGCTTGCCTTTGCTAAAGCCGATTTGTTGGTGGGCGTCGCGAAGTTGGCAATTTTCGCCTATGAACGCGAGACCCGTGAAGGGCTTTGGCAATCAGGAATCTCGGTCGCCGAAAGTCGAAATCTAAACGCCTGGATCTTAGGCGCCGGCCCAATTCAAAAAGGCTCTCTCTATGGTGAAGTTCGCTTTACCTCATCGCCGTTCCGCATCGCCAGAGCTGGCAAAGAAGATGCAGTGCTTAAAAGCAACCACAGTTATTTCAACGCCCGCGTATTTGAGACGCGTTCGGCGAATACGACTGAAGTGGCTCGAAACGATGAGAGCGATGCCGATAAGCCAGCGGAAAAAAATGAAGAGGGCGAGACCATCATCCGATAGCGAGGCCCAGCGCCATCACTAGCGGCCATGAATATTTTTGAGAATAACAGTGCAATTCGTGTGCGAGTTGGCGTACATCATCGCACAGCACATGGATCTCTCAGCGGAGACTCCAATTGAATTGCCCAAGGCATTGTTTAAGGTGCCTGCTCCCAAAGTTATGTTAGAGGATTTCAATTAAGTGGTAACGATCAAAGTTGACGTAGTCGTCATCGGCACTGGTCCCGGCGGGGAAGGTGCTGCTATGCAGGCAACTAAAGGTGGGAAACGAGTGGTTGTTTGCGAACGGTTCCACCGAATCGGTGGCGGTTGTACGCATTGGGGTACGATACCCAGCAAAGCCTTGCGATCTTCAATATTCCATTTGACCGAAGCCATGCGTAATCCCATCATGATGCGCGCTGGATTTCAGCCCAAGCCTTCGTTGAATGACCTGCGACAAAGTGCCGAAGTGGTCATCAACCAACAGGAAGCAATGCGCGCTGACTTTTACCGGCGAAACGACGTGCAGGTCGTCAGTGGACATGCAAAATTTGTGTCAACAAACGAAATCCAAGTCGGCAAAGATACGCGCATCCAAGCTGACCATTTTGTATTGGCCGTAGGCACGCGACCGTATCGTCCGCCAGAGATTGATTTTTCTCACCCGCGGATTTTTGACAGCGATACGATTCTGAATCTGCAGACGAATCCACGCTCTATGACCATTTACGGAGCTGGTGTCGTCGGCTGCGAATACGCTTCGATGTTTCGCAACTTGGAAACCAAGATCAACTTGGTCAACACGCGTGCCCGTTTGCTAGAGTTTTTGGATGATGAAATTACCGACGCGCTCAGCTACTTCCTGCGGGAACGGGGCGTTCTAATTCGTCATCTGGAAAAAATTGACCGTGTCGAACCACGCGATGATTCCGTTATCGTTTTTCTCCATAGTGGGAAGGCATTGCAAACCGAGATTTTGTTTTGGGCGGCGGGGCGAACTGGAAACACTGAAGATTTGGGGTTGGAAATACTCGATGTTGAGACCGATAGTCGCGGTTGCATACCCACTAATGAATTTTTCCAAACGAAAGCCAAGCACGTGTATGCCGTCGGCGATGTGAGCGGTTTTCCATCACTTGCAAGCGCGGCATACACGCAAGGCCGCGCGGCAGCCGATCATATTCTTGGGCGACCTGGCGCTGCTCCTCGTTCGATTGATTATCCATCAGGCATCTACACAATCCCGGAAATTAGCAGTATCGGCAAGACGGAACGTGAATTGACGGAAGCGCGAGTTCCCTATGAGGTTGGACATTCGCAATTCAAGAGCCTAGCCCGCGCCCAAATCTCTGGCCGCACGGTTGGGATGCTCAAAATTCTTTTCCATCGCGAGACGCTAGAAATCTTAGGTGTCCATTGTTTTGGCGATCAAGCTGCCGAGATCATTCATATCGGACAAGCAATCATGTCGCAACCTGGAACCAACAACTCGTTGAACTATTTCATCGATACAACCTTCAACTATCCGACGATGGCTGAAGCGTATCGGGTCGCAGCCCTTAATGGCTATAACCGTTTGTTTTCTGGTTGAGCAGAACATTGCTCATTAACTAAATCGCTGTTTCATTTGCCAAACGCAATCTTCCCAACGTCTCAAACGCTCGGAGGGGTTCGGTCGATTTTTACGGTAACCGAATGGCGGCCCCGAGGAAGAACCTCAATGCTGATGGGCAGAAATTTCTTAATCAATTCGACATGCGTCTGACTGTGCAACGAAAGCGGACCAGTAACGAATTGGCACGCTTGACCAAGCGCAGCAGCCATCCCAAGTGGCAACAGTAGTTGGTCACATAAGTGCTCGCCGACGGGTGCTTGATTACCCAAGTAAGCACACACTTCTTGCCAAGCAAATTCGGCTACCTCTTCTGCAGGCAACCCCCTCCGCCCAAAGCCGGTAAAGATCTCGGTAACGTTGGGAAAGGCTAGGCGGATCATCACGACATTACCTGGACCCGGCGAATTCGTGATTCGCACAGACTCGCACTGTTTCGCCTTCCAGCCAGCCTTGTGACGAATAAACGTACATTCACGTTCGGCGATCGTGAGCGGCAGGCGTGAAACAAGTGCTGTTACATTTGGTTCCGACTCCCCACCTGTTTCCAATAAGTTGAAGCCGCTCAAATTTTTCTCGGGTGAGATTTCAATCCGTATTCTGCCTCCTCCGGCAGGATAGAATCCCCATGCCAAAATCTCACTGCGGAACTTGGGGCCGAGGCGCTCCAATAACGGCAAGTAGACATACTTCAGATATTCAAAAGGAGGTGCAGCCGAATTGTGTGTGCCCCCCTCAATCTCCAAGCTTGATTGTCCATCAGCCACCATCAACGCAGGGATCAACGTTTGCGCTACCAAGATCGTGCTTCCGGCAGAACCAATGGCAAACTCGAACGCTCGAGCCTGAATCCGTCCCGGAGCAAAAATCAAGTGCTGCGATCCGAGTTCTGCTCCAGTCACACTTCCGTTGCAAATCTGCCGGGCAGCGTTTACTGCCGTTAAGTGTTGATTCAAGAGACCCGGTTTCTTTCGACCGGCACGAATATTCCTGATTTCGACAACCCGACCCGAAAGCATTGAAAGCGTCAGGGACGAACGAACGATTTGCCCACCCCCTTCACCGAGAGATCCATCGATAACGAGCGGTTCGGACACCGTTGAATGCAACTTTGAATATTAGCTGACTTGAGGCGAAATACGACTTGGTCTTTTTGGCTTATTAACGTCCACCCAGTTCAAGATTCAGGACAACGACTTCGCCATTTCGGTTCACCTTCACCTCAATCTTTGTGCCTGGCGGATTATCCCTTAGCAAATCAACGACAACAGAACGGCCGGTTACCTTCGTTGTGTTGAAGTAGATCAAAATATCACCACGTTGCAAACCAGCCTTTTCGGCAGCAGAATCAGCGACGATGCTTTGCACTGTTGGTCCGCCATCTGCTTCAAAATCGATTTGGGCTCCGAGTGAACTCTGAGTACGTTGGCGCCGTTGACCGCTCAAATCAACGAACTCCGGCGCTGTTTCCAGCTCATCTAAATTCCGAATCAGATTTTCGGTGAAGTCAATAACTTTCATCGCACCATACATATCTAACGCCTCAAAGGTGTCCTCTGGCGTATGTAAAACGCGTGTGATTCCCGTATGGATAAATACATCAGGAATTTTCTTAGCATAGAACGAGTAGTGGTCGCTATTCGGTTGAGCGGAATTTCCAATGGCTAAATCAAGATCAAGGCCCGCAGCTGATTTCCTGAATAACGCAGCCATTCCCGTACCCGACTCACCGTGAATCAAATCAAGACGCTTGTTTCGCAAGTAGCCGATCATGTCAAAATTGATCATGTACACCGTCTTTTCTAATGGCCAGGGAGGATTATCGACGTAATGTCGACTGCCATGTAGTCCTCGTTCCTCCCCAGTAAAAGCAACGAAAATCATTGACCGATTTACTTTGTCCAACGCCGCGAACCGCCTAGCCAATTCAATCACGGCCGCCGTACCCGTTGCATTGTCATCAGCTCCTGGATGAATTTCGGTTCTACCGGGTGCCATCGATCCATAGCCGCCGTATCCCAAATGGTCGTAATGACCACCAATAACCATATATTCGTCTTTATTTGGTCCTGAACCTGGCAACAATCCGACTACGTTGAAAATATTGCACACCTTGTTCTCGACATTTGCCTGGTAGTTTACATTCCAGCCACCGAGTTCAGCTGAAAGAGGCTCCAACGATGCGTCAATTCTCGCTTCGATTTCTGACAAATTGATGAGCCTTGTACCATCAGCCGCGACCACCGGCGTCTTCTCAAGCAATCTATTGATCGAACTCCTCGTGACGTGGGCGAATGGAATTGGACGCCCTCTAACGTTGAAACGGTTGCGATCCGCTTCCACTTTATCCTCAGCATCAGTCGGCGCAGTAACGGCATCGTTGACGAACAAAATCCCCACGGCACCCGCTTCCCGTGCGGTGTCGACCTTATATTGAACGAATGCGTAATCAGAATTATCGGTGCCGTTAAAAACGCTGTTGGCGTCGTTTTGTTGCGGTTCCTTTCGAATCACGATCAAAAACTTGCCGTTTACGTCAATATTACGATACTCATCGTAATTGAATTCGTCGGCCTTGATTCCATATCCAACAAACACCAAGCCTCCGGTTGCGCTTGTCGAACGTCGACCAATCTGCGGCGCGAAATCTTTGTCCAGCTCAAGTTCGATTACTTGTCCAGCGCGCTCGAACGTCAAGTTGCATGTGTCCTCATTCAGCGCAGGTGAGCCAATGTCCAAATCGAAGTATTGGCGATACGATCCGTCTGGCATTGCTTGTAAACCGAAACTTTTGAATTCGTTTTCAACGAATTCGCCAGCAATTTCCAATCCCTTGGTTTCAACGCCCCTTCCTTGCAATTCGTCCGACGCCAAATACTTGACGATATCGCTGGTCCGCTGATGAGCCTGCTCAGGAGTCAGGACTGGTGATTGACCAATGAGCTGCACTGAACAAAAAGCTACTAAGCAGCACGGAAATACGAGTCGGAAGGGTACGTAAAACAATTCGCTTTTCACAGAAAACTCCAACAAAATCAGTGGCTCGATAACAAAACATCCAAAAATCGCTACAGCAACTAGGTTACAGCTACAAGCATTTACATCGCCGTCCGTCGTACACAAATACTCGTCCTAATTCCGCGCCGTATTTAATCAGCTGGCAAGTCCTTGGGAACCAATACGACGCGAAAACCATAGGTACTCTTTACGTCGTCAGCATTCGCCAATTTTCGATTGGCGGCACGAGCATCAGCGGGCGGATATCCCCAACTGCCTCCCCTAAGTACCTTTCGCATGTACTTGGCCTCGAACGCCTTTCTTTCTTCTTCGCTGGCATTCTCACCTAATAGTGGTCCTTGTGGGTCGATCGTCAACTCAGGAATCTGCAACTTGCCATCTTCACCTTTTGCGAAACCATACGTCTTGTCGTACCAATCATTTACCCATTCGAAAACATTGCCAACCATATCGTATAGCCCCCAGTCGTTGGGCATGTAACTTCCAACGATTTCTGGTCGGCCCAGGAATCGTTCTTTCCCCGATTCGACTGGAACTTGCGGCGGGTAATTAACGGTTCCGCGAACATTGGCTTGCTCACCGTGCAACAAGTCATCGCCGAAAGGAAAATAAGTTGTCGTGCCGGCGCGGCAGGCATATTCCCATTCCGCTTCCGTAGGCAAACGATAGGCAAAAGGCGCACCACTTTCTAATTGGTTCAATGCTTTGCAAAACTCGATCGCATCATAATACGTAACGCTGTCAACCGGCAGATTGGCCGTATCAATACCGACTATCATGCGTTCACCAGCCTCACCTTTTTGATGATAACTTGGATTTTTTCCCATGACTTGTCGGTACTGGCTCTGCGTCACTTCGTAGACACCCATGTAAAACGGTTTGGATATTTTGACCTGATGTCCAATTTCATCACCGTCGTTAAGCGGTTCATTGTCCAAGGCACCCATGCGAAATGTACCAGGCTCGATCCGCTTAAATTTCATACCAATCGAATTGGTGTAGTCGGTCATATCGGAACGGAACGCAGGAACTCTTTGGTTGATACAACTAGAGCAACAGATAACCGCGATACCGACTGCCAAACAGCTAAAAAACCGCATGAGTAAATTCCCAGGTTTCGTGTTTAAGGACAAATTCTTCGGGATGCACGCCACATGCACCAGAATTTTTTCTTTTCATTATGGAACTAGGAGATGCAGATACGCAACGTCATGCCCCTAGATCCATGCGCAAATCGCAGCTAGACACCGATTTGCTGCGTTCGATCAGCCATTTTTTGACTTCCGATCTTTGCAATGATTCTACACGATTCGCGCGGTGGGTGAAGCGCCGTCCTGCCAAAACTCGGAAAAACAACTTCAGAATGCGAGTCTGCCAACCCCGCCAACGCGCTCTTTGCAGTCGCCGTGCATATCAAGTTCCATCGACTACCCAAAAAAAGGCTTTTGGAGCCTGTCACGGCGAATGCATCGTGTCGAATCTACCCGCTTGTCATCCCGGCAGTTTTGTTCATAGTTGATCGGTTGCGTAAACCGCCCATGAAAGAGTCCAGCTGCGACAGCTCATAACGCTTTAGATTCGTTAGCCCAGGTTCATCACCTCAAATGCAGCAACAGTTTCGGCTTCATGCCAACGTCATCAAGCACAAAAAACACTGCGTTGGCATTGATCGTGCAGTCACGCCAGCTATCTTTTCGCTATTGTAGAATTCACGCCAATATGCAAGACTTTCACGTCGTATTTCATTGGCATTTTCTGGTACGTGACCAAACATGGAAGGACATGTTCACGGTCAAAGGCGATTTACGAAAGTATGGAAACGAATCTTCATCGCCAACTAAAAAAACATTTTGCACCCCGCAATGCGCAAACCGAGGTGAAGTTTGGTCGATTCCGAATTGACATCGTGAGCGGCGCAAAGTTGATCGAAGTTCAATTGAGCACCCTCGCCGCAATCCGAGACAAAATCCGTCAATTGGTCGAAGGTCAGACGGTGGAGGTAATCAAGCCTTTAATACGACGCAAGCTGGTGATTACGCTTGACCATGAGGATGGTGCGGAATTGCGGCGACGCTGGAGTCCAAAAAGCGAGAATTTGATTGATATTTTTAATGAATTGGTACACTTTGTCGCCATCTTCCCACATCCGAACTTGACGTTAAGAGTCCCGCTAATCACGATCGAAGAGTATCGAGTGCAAAACGAAAAGAATCGTTTTCGACGGCGCAACTACAAAATCATTGACCAACAACTTGCCACTGTGGATCAATCGTTCGTGCTTAAGTCAAAGAGTGACTTAGCCACATTTGTCCCGCTTGATTTGCCCGAACCGTTTGACACCGCTGAATTGGCCGAAGGGTTAGGGTGTCCGCGGTCCATTGCGCAACGTGTGGCATACTGTTTGAGAAATGCCAATGTGCTCGCGCAGCATGGCAAACGGAAGAACTCTGTACTGTACGTGAAGTCATACAAGCGGCGATCGAGGAATAACTTCTTATCGGATGTTATCCACTCGAATTGATTCGGTTCGGCAATGTTAGTTTGAAGCTCAGAGTAGAACGGCGGTGCATTTGGGCTGCGGATTTTTCTGCAGAAAGTTTGACTCGCTAGAACCCGATCTCCTTGGACGCATGTTCCAAGTTGCCGCACAGAATCGCTAAAAAAGGGGATTTGTTAATTCTCGCATCTGTAATATGATTACAGGCGATTTATTTGTTAAGAATCAGACCTGTTTGTGTTATGAGACCAGTTAAACCCTCAACTCCTGTTGGATCTTGTCCAAACGACGCCGATCCTTGCATGTCCACAAAAGCGGATCAACGCGCATCTCGACGACTCTTTCCTATGCACATGACGCCGTTTGAAGCCTACATGTTGCTCGATGATTCGCCACGATATCCGATGACATTTATCCTGCAATTCGAGTTTGAAGGCGACATTGACCGCAGTGCATTTCAATCTGCCGTTGATCAAGCGCTCCAGCGGCAACCCATGTTGCGGGCGATTGTCGCTCCGGCAAAAGGTGGTCGCGATTGTTGGATACTCCCGGAACAATATAACAGTCAAGTCCTCTGGGGTGAATTTCATGCTCCGATCAACCAACCAACGCACATTGACTATATCGATTTGAGGCGAGAAATAGGATTTCGTTGCTGGGTGAGACACAATGAGCGACGGGCGCGGTGTGTCTTTCTTTTCCACCATGCCGCTGTTGACGGAATTGCAGCTTACCAAGTCGTTGGAGATATTTTGTGGTTTTACGCGACAGGCATGGGCGCAACGCTGCAACCTTTGCCAGACGTCGACCCTACGGAACTGCGAAATCGCCTTCGAAATAATCTTAGCGCAGAAATCCTCAAACCGAGTCCACCCGACGAGCGGCGGTTGGCGATCGACCGCATTCGACAACCGGTTGCGCCATTATCAAATCATTGCCTGCAATTTGATTCTGAAGTGCCCGGCCATTTTCCAGACATCTTAACCCTGGATTTTGACAAAGACCAGTTCCGCGATTTGAGGCTGCAGGCGCAAGAACGTGGTCAGAGTATCAATGACGCATTGTTAGAAAGTCTGTTTGTGGCTTTAGCGCAATGGAACCGCGCTTTTAAGGATGATACGATCCGCGGCAAGATCTGCGTGAATATGCCTCTTGATTTGCGTAACGACGAAGAACCACAATTTATGGCGGCTAACTACGTGAGTTATGCGCTTGTTCAGCGAAGCTCTGATGAAATTCTTGACACCTCTGACTTTTTGGAGGGGCTGCGTAATGATCTGGCCCACCTTAAACACACGAGGTTCAATTCTTCGTTCATGCGATTCCTGTTGGAAATCTCCACGGACGAGAGCGAGAACGCATCGCAGCTGCTTGACAAGGAAGGTGGACTCGCCACCTTGGTGTTCTCCAATACCGGAGATCCAACGCGACGTTTTTGGGTAAAACTTCCTCGGGCAGACGACGGCCTACAATGCGGTAATCTTGTATTGGTGGATGTCTCTGGATCGCCACCACTGCGTAAAGACACGCGAGTTGCTTTGGGAGTCCTTACATATCAACGAAAGCTGCGTATCTGCATCCGCAGCGATCGACAATATTTTTCCGAGCCACAAACTCGTCTCTTCTTGGAACATTTCGCCGAATTGTTCGTTTCGCGCAAACACAACCAGCTATCCACGGTACTGCGCGAAGCAATCGAAAATGTGCCGCTAACACATGCCGCGGTTTCGTCGGCTGGCGGAAGTTTAGATACCTGAATCGGAATCTGCTTTACGCTTACTGATGTGGTGCAACGTGCGGTGGGTGGCAATCTGCCAGCCGAATACTAACGTGTAAATCGTTTCCAAGATGCGGCAGTTTCGGTCGCATAAATGCGCGCAAAAAGCGTCGCTGCTACTTAACCCAATGCAAAGTCAGAGTTGGCAGTCGATTTCATCAATTGACGCTTGATATCGTACTTCAATATTGTGCCACAGAACGCGCGGTCAATTCGATTCAGGAGTAGCATAGACCGGTTGCTGCGGTAAAATTGGAGGGCCCACGGATTTCAATTGTAAAATGCAGGCCCGCCATGTCGGCATTTATGGAAATGCCCTGAAATAACGTCGATGCTCATCGTCTAACCGTCAACCGATAAAGTCAATGTTCATCGCGTTGTTCCGACTCAACACTTCATGAAGTTGCGTTATTTCAGTTGAAAATTAAGTTGTTATCCGTAGGTCCAGGCGGAATCGATTGATCATTTGCCAATCGACGCCTACGATGTTTGTTTTGTACAGGTACTGCATTTCCAAGAATTGGTTTATCTTTTCCCTCAGAGAACAAACGGTCATGTCCTCACTCGCGAAAAAACTTGCCGGTCACTCCTCATTGCAGACTCTCGATGGTGAACGACAATCGATGATCGACAAGGTGGTCGAAATATGCAACATGAATTCGGGGACGCTCAACTTGGCTGGGTTGGCCAGGGTCCAAGACTTACTGGCTAACTTTTTTGCACCATTCAATGTGAACCATCAAGTGGTGAACTCGAAAGTTTGGCAAACAATTGGTGATCGGGGAGAGATTCAAAACCACCAACTTGGAAAAATTCTCCATTGGACTTGTCGCCCTACGGCCCCCTTCCGCGTTCTTTTATGTATACACTACGACACGGTGTATGGGGTTGACCATCAGTTTCAGCACTGTCGATGGTTAGACGAATCGACACTGAACGGACCTGGCGTGGCAGACGCAAAAGGAGGCATCATTGTTTTGCTACACGCGCTGCAAGCGTTCGAGCGTACGGAATTGGCGGAGAAGATTGGCTGGGAAGTGGTCCTTAATCCCGACGAAGAGATCGGCTCGCCGGGAAGCAGTGAGTTCATTTCCAGTTGCGCGGCTCGATGTCATGCGGGACTGCTGTTCGAGCCCAGCATGCCCGGCGGCACATTAGTTTCGTGGCGAAAAGGGAGCGGAAACTTCACGATCATCGTCAATGGTCGGTCAGCTCATGCGGGACGCGATTTCGCTGAAGGCAGAAATGCCGTGCTGGCTGCTTCTCGATTGGCGATTGAGTTCGATGCCCTTAACGGCCAAAATGATGACGTGACGATCAACGTGGGTTGGATGTTCGGAGGAGGAGCCGTCAACATCGTTCCAGATTCATGCGTGTTGCGAGTCAACGCCCGCGTCCGCACGTCCACGCAACAACTTTGGGTCAACGATCATTTCAAACAGATCGTTGATCGTGCGAACGCCACATGGGAGGGGATCCGCGTGGAAATCCACGGTGATTTTTACTCTCCGCCCAAGACTCTTGACGAGCCAACGGAAGATTTGCAACGCCGCATCGAACGATGCGGCGACCTCATGGATACAACCATTCAATGGCAAGGGTCCGGGGGAGCCAGCGATGGTAATCGCGTACATGCGGCGGGTTTACCAAATATCGATTCGCTTGGACCCATTGGTGGACGTATTCATTCCCCCGATGAATTCTTGCTTGTCGATAGCTTGGTGACTCGTGCAAAGTTGGCGGCGCTGATATTATTAAGTTTTGCAGCCGATCAAAACGCATAAGCTATTTTGGCGATTTGCTTGAAAACCGCGATGGCGGCGAACATTAACTCTCAGGATCGATCTTCATAGCGGTCCCAATTTTGTATTGATTTTTTGATAAACATGAATTCGACAACACAACAATCTGCCTTAATAGCCGAACGTATAAAAAACGACCCACGCGTCCTTGAAGCAAAACGATTGATTCTCGAAGCGGTGAACGAGCATCGTTCGGCGATCACACAAATCTCCGAAGCTGATCCAAACTTAAAGGTTGATTATGATGCGATGCTCGCTGCATTTGGCAAAATCCGCGGCGGCAATCTTTATTTCCCCTATTTGGCGAGCGGGGTCGGTAATGGTCCGTTTGTCGAACTGGCTGACGGAAGCGTCAAGCTCGACTTCATTACTGGGATCGGGGTCCATGGCTTTGGTCACAGCGATCCTCGTCTGATTCGAGCGGGTATCGACGCGGCTCTGGCGGACACGGTGATGCAAGGTAATTTGCAACAGGGGACCATCAGCTATGAATTTGCCAAGTTGTTGGTCAGCCTCGCTCGGGAATCTGGCTCGAACATTGAACACTGCTTCTTGAGCACAAGCGGTGCTATGGCCAATGAGAATGCGCTCAAGATCGCTTTTCAAAAACATTTTCCAGCTAAGAGGGTCTTGGCGTTCGATCATTGTTTCGCTGGCCGAACATTGGCCCTCGCTCAAGTTACCGACAAAGCAGCATACCGAATTGGGTTGCCCGAAACGATCGCCGTCGACTACCTGCCATTCTTTGATCAAAAAAATGCGCAGGAGAGCACGCGTCGCACGATCCAAGTAATGCGAGAGCTTTTACATCGCCACCCGAACGACTATGCCTGCTTATGGACGGAATTAATTCAAGGTGAGGGAGGATATTATGTCGGGTCGCGAGAGTACTTCCGAGCGGTTTTTAGCGAGGCCAAGAAACACAACATGGCCATTATTGCGGACGAAGTCCAAACGTTTTGCCGCACTTCACGCCCTTACGCATTTCAACATTTCGGACTGGATTCACTGGTTGATATTGTCACTGTCGGCAAAATCTCACAAGCATGTGCCACATTATTTACGCCTGATTACAATCCGAAACCTGGGTTAATCAGCCAGACATTTACCGCCAGCAGTTGGGCCATTCATGCTGGACTCGTCATTTTGAAGGAACTCCAAGCAGGAGGAAACTTTGGCGACGATGGCAAGAACTTGCAACTCCATGCTCATTTTGTGGCTGGGCTTGAGAACTTAGCCAACAAGTATCCAGGCTCGGTGCTCGGCCCGTTTGGTGTCGGCGGAATGGTTGCCTTCACGGCTTTTGACGGCAGCATGAAGACCGCCAAAGACTTGGTTAATATTTTCTACGAGAATGGTTTAATGTCGTTTTCGGCTGGTGGACAACCGACTAGAATCCGCTTCCTAATGCCGCTCGGCGTAACCGAGCCTGATCATATTGACTTAGCGATTGAGATCATGGATAAGTCGTTCGCGCGTTGGCTCGAAGTTTCTGGACAGACGAAGAAATAGCTTTGCACAATTGAAAGACGCGACGCAAATCGTCACGAGTTTTTGTTTATGTATATTGTAAGGCCCGTACAGAACGACGACGTCGATGCGCTGTTCAATCTGGTACAAGAAGCCGCTTATGGACTGACAACCCTCAAAGTCTCTCGCACGATCTTGGCCGATCGAGTCGAGAGATCGGTTTACTCTTTTGGGCAAGCACATGCCAAACCAGAAGGGCAACCGTATGTTTTCGTCATGGAAAACACCAGCAATGGACGGTTGGTTGGGACATCAACATTGTATTCGAAGGTCGGTGGATTCGACCCGTTCTATACATATTTGATTAAGGCCGAACACAAAGTCTCCAGTGATCCTGAGTTGGATTTTCACGTGGACATCCAAGTTCCTTACCTTTCTTTAAGTAAACAACACGATGGTCCTACCGAAATTGGCAGCCTTTATTTGGCACGCGATTGCTGGGGGATGGGTCTAGGTAGACTTCTCTCGTTGTCACGTTTTTTGTTCATGGCACAGTTCCCGGCACGTTTTGAAAACGAAGTAATTGCGGAAATGCGCGGCGTGGTTGACGATCAGGGCGAGTCACCGTTGTGGAATGCCTTGGGCAAACACTTTTTCCAACAGTCTTTTCCCGAAGCGGAAACACTTACCCAAAGATCAAAAAAATTGATCGCACAGTTAATGCCTAAAAACGAAATCTATATTCCTCTGTTACCAGCCGAGGCGCAGAACGTGATCGGAGCCGTACATCCGAATACTCGTCCAGCTTTGGCGATGCTAGAACAGGAAGGATTTGCATTTCGTCAGCACGTTGATATCTTCGACGGGGGGCCGGCTGTACATTGCGAAACGAACAAAATCCGCACCGTGCGCGATAGTCGAGAAGCAAGAATTGTTTCGATTGCTGACAACGTCGAAGGTGTTGCCATGTTGATTGCAAATACGGATTTAGACTTTCGAGTGTCTCACGCAAATTTGCGGGTTGTCGAAGCAAATCCTGACCGCAATTCAGTCGAACTGGATGCTGTAACCGCGTTGAGACTTCAAGTGCTAGTTGGAGACTCGATTCGCTTTGTCCGACCAAAACTGGAACCTAAAACCTCGCTAGAGCATTCGAAAAACATCATTTAATCCGTAGCAAGTCACCTTTTGCGATCAGCAATATGTCAACCACCAATGGATTCAGCCATTTTATTCGAGGGAAGTGGATTCGCGGGAACGGAGTAAAATTCGATTCTCTGGATCCGTCGGATAATTCCGTAGTGTGGCAGGGTAACGCGGCTGATGAGGCCGAAATCTCTCTGGCCCTAAAGGCCGCTCGTGACGCGTGGGAACCCTGGTGGGGTTTGGATCAGGCTGCGCGGATCGAATTCGCTATTCGCTTCTCGGATCAAGTGAAAAGCAAATCTTTTGAACTCGCCGAACTGATCAGCCGAGAGAACGGTAAACCTCTGTGGGAGGCAAAAACTGAAGTTGCAGCGGTGGTTGGTAAGTCAGCTTTGGCCATCGATGCGCTGCGACAACGGCGAGACACAACCGCGTTTCCCATGGATGGTTTCCGCGCCGTTACGCGCTATCGTCCTCACGGCGTTTTGGGAGTCCTCGGGCCTTACAATTTTCCTGCTCATCTCCCCAACGGTCATATCGTTCCGGCGCTGATTGCTGGAAACACCATCGTGTTCAAGCCGAGCGAACTGACCCCGGCAGTTGGACAGTGGATGGTGGAACGCTGGCATGAAGTTGGATTGCCAGATGGGGTCATTAATCTCGTGCAAGGAGGACGAGAAACGGGGGTTACACTGGCAGGACATTCCGAATTGGATGGCCTGTTGTTCACGGGAAGCAGCAACGCTGGATTGGCATTAAGTAAGGCGTTCGCGAAATGGCCGCAAAAGATCTTGGCACTAGAAATGGGGGGCAACAATCCTCTTGTGGCGTGTGATTTCTCCGATCCAACGGCGGCCGCTTACACCGTTCTTCAGTCTTCGTTTCTCAGTGCCGGTCAACGTTGCACATGTGCTAGACGCCTGATTATCCTCGACGGAGATAAACAAGCCGAAGTAATGCTCGAAATTCTGATTCGCATGGTGGCAAACTTGAAGATTGGTTATTGGAACGATGAGCCAGAGCCGTTTATGGGACCGTTGGTCAATCGCCAAGCCGGAAGAAACGTTTTGGCCGCGCAAACAGCGATTCTCGAACAAGGTGGGATTCCGTTTGTGATGTCGGGGATCCTGCGTGATAACGAAGCCCTTGTGTCTCCAGGCGTGCTCGACGTGACCCAAGTGGACAATCGCTCAGATCACGAAGTGTTTGGTCCGCTCCTCAGCCTTGTCCGTGTCAACGATTTCGATGCAGCGATTCAAGAGGCGAACCGCACGGCCTACGGTTTGGCGGCCGGTTTAATTAGCGACAGCGTCGCCAATTACGAAAAATTTATAAAGACCATTCGCGCCGGAATCGTCAATTGGAATCGACAGACAACGGGTGCGAGTGGCAAACTTCCCTTCGGTGGATGCGGCTTAAGCGGCAACAATCGGCCCAGTGGTTTTTTTGCTGCCGACTATTGTAGTTGGCCAATCGCATCGCTTGAGTCGGAACAACTGGAACCACCTTCGAATCTGTTGCCAGGTGTTTCAATCAACTGACCGGGCACTTCGTTTATGGATGAACCCAATGCCTACTGAGCAATCGATTCACTACCATCGAGCAAATCCCGGTAATCGCCAGCCGCCACTGATTCCCCAGCCTTGAACCGGTACTCGATATCCAGCGGAATCAGCAGTTCGGCCAGGCGAGAAACCAAAGGGGGTTCGACCTGCTTCAAAAACTTAGCAAGCTCCGGTCGCGAACCCGCACGATCCTGCCAAGCGGCATCGAATGCGTCAGCAATTCGATCAAGAATATTGCCGTCATTATTCATATTATTATCCTCTCGACTTTTGTTTCTTCAACCGACTTACTTTTCGCCTGGATTCAATTGATACATTGCACGTAGCTCTCTGTACTTCTCAGCTTTATTGGATTCCTCCGGCACTTCATACAGATCAATCAACCTGTCGAGGGCTTCGGGGATGCGCGTCTTAGCCTGCGGCGGGATCGACGCCTCGCGGGCTTTCATTCCCTCATACCCCTGCAGCAGCAACGGTTCGGCTGCGGCATGTTTCGCCTGGCCCAGCAGCGCCCCGCCGAGCATCGACTGGGTGTTGAACGTCCGCCAGTCGTCCGGCTCTGCCTTCTCGCGGATGGCCTGGCACTCGCGGAGGAGCGGTTCGGCCTCGGCGTATCCTTTCATCTCCATAAGAATCAGACCGAACTTGGCCAGTTGCCCGGCCAGTTGTGGGCTGTCCATTGGCAAGTCCCTGCGCGCATCGGAGAGCAATTCTTCGATGAGCTTTTGCGCATCCGCCAGCTTGCCGGCCCTGGCGTAGGCGTCGAGCAACTCCGATCCGACCCAGCGGAGTGTGGGAATCCGCCTGGACGCCTGATAGGCCTCCTCCAGCAGTGGGATCGCTTCGGCCACCCGCCCTGCATCCTTGAGATTGACTCCCAGGCTGGCCATCCTCCGTTGCATATTTGCATGCGCGCGGCCAAGTTTCTTTTCCATGAGCGGGAGCAGTTCCTCGAAGAGGGGAACGGACTTGTCGAACTGCTGCAGCGACCAGTAGCCCATCGCTAGGTTGTTCATGCGGGCGATGTTGAGGTGGTTAATTAGGGCCAGCGCCGGTCGCTCGGCATCAAAACTCGCGAGAATCTTTCGCGATCCCATTCCGGTCTTGATCAGCTTCAGCGCCACCCGCCGCTTGACTGGCACCGATCGTTCGGCGACCGACACTTCGCCCATGCCACCCGCTCCGATCCGCTGCAGCAGCTTGTAGGGCTTGATCACTCGACGTGAGAGAGTGATATCTGGAAACTTGTCCTGTCCGCCCTGATGAAAAAGCCCACCATCGGGTTCGGAGTTTGGTTGGCTCGGACTTTGGCCCTCGATTGGGTCGTTCGGATTGACCGTCATGGGACACTCCGCCCAGGAAATACATTGCGTTTGGCAGACTTGGCTTTTATTGTGCTGTGATACTCCTAGTCAGTCAATCACTTGGAATCAACGTTCGGTTAAAATCCGTGCTTGTGCAGGCTTACTTGGTCCGAGTAGCATGATCAAATTTCAGCTATTGGAATTGCGTGGCAATTCGGGCAAATCTGGGTGTGCCTGACTCTTTATCCCCGGTGGCATGGGGTTTCGGCTGCCCAATGACAACGAACCTGCCATCATTTGCATTCCGATAACCAAAGATCACGGACCTCAACTTCTCAAGATCGGACTAGAGCCTTTCCAAAAAGCAAATATCCACCGATCAAACCGGCAACATGTATTGAGGCTTGTTCATTCGAATGCAGCCAAACGAAAAAATCTACTGGACAAGCCAAATGCGACAACCCAAACAGCGTCCGTTACTGAAAAGAACGCAAGTTAGGCTCGCTGACGGGCGTGGGACATCATTCCACCTGTGCGTGGACTTAATGTTTTGTTTGAGCTGACGAAACTTTAGTTCCGGTCGACGAATCGCTCGAAAACGTTCCGTTCGGAGAGAACAAGCGACTACCTGCCATCGGGAAAATATTCCCGATTCGCGGCACCAGTACTTTGTTTCGATTAAGAATTTGAGGTGGTGGCAGTGGAACTCGACAAGGTTCATTTGAGTAGCAGAGGAGGTTTAACCAACTCCGCTACACCAAAATCTAGCTGAGCCAAATCACTAGCGAGAACCCACCAATTGGCCTTGCTTCGCGGCACGACGTTCGGCAATTACTTCTTCCTGGATGTTGGATGGTGAGCGGCGGTAACCCTTCAACTCCATCGTGAAAGTTCCTTGCCCTTGAGTCAAGCTGCGCAAGTCAGTTGCATAACCAAAGGTCTCGCTGAGTGGAACTTCAGCAACTAGAATCATCGTACCGCCAACCTGCATATCCGTTGACTCGATGATACCGCGGCGTGACGTCAAGTCACCCACGATACCCCCTTGGAAATTTTCTGGGGCCTCGATTTGCACCGACATCACGGGCTCAAGCAGTACTGGCTTGGTCTTAGGCATATATTCACGAAAACAGTCTTTGGCACAAATCTGAAACGCCATTTCAGAACTGTCGACATCGTGATACGAACCATCCTGCAAATGAACCTTAAGCCCAACAACCGGATATTCGGCCAATGTCCCTTTCGTGACGGCAGTTCGGAACCCTTTTTCAACGGCCGGGATATACTGCTTTGGAATACGACCGCTTACGATTGAATCCTCGAACACAAAGATTTCTTCGGCGTCTTCGGGAAGTGGCTCCAATCGTCCTACGATGTGAGCAAATTGTCCTGAACCACCAGTTTGTTTTTTGTGTTTGTAATTGAACTCAATCGGTTGCGAAGGCGTCTCGCGATAACTAACTTTTGGAGCACCGACTTCAACTTCGATTTTGTACTCGCGACGAATTCGTTCCACGTAGATATCGAGGTGCAATTCACCCATGCCAGCGATAATCACCTCTGACGTTTCCTCGTCCGTCAAAACTTGGAAGGTTGGATCTTCTTTGCGAAAGCGTTGCAACGCCTTGCTCAACTTGTCTGAACTGGAACGCTCTTTTGGCGACACGGCCACTTTGATCACTGGTTCCGGAACAAACATACTTTCCAGTGAACACAGATTCGCTTCACCGGCATAAGTATCGCCGCTCGCCGAATCGATACCCATAATCGCGACAATGTCGCCGGCTGACGCAGAATCGATTTCTTCTCGCTTATCGGCGTGCATCCGCAAAATACGGCTAAATCGCTCCTTGCGACCCGTTCGTTGATTGTAGTACGTCTCTCCTTTGTTTACCGTTCCTTGATAGATCCGCATAAAAGTGAGTTGGCCGTACGGTTCTTCGACCAGTTTAAACGCCATACCCACAAATGGCTTTGTATGATCTGCAAATAGAGGATAGGCTTGGGTTTCGTCGCTGTGTTGCTTCGCCTTGATTTCACGATCGAGCGGCGAAGGCAGAAAACGGCAAATTGCGTCCAGCAATGGTTGCACACCCTTGTTCTTTACGGCGGTCCCCCAAAAAACCTGGGTTTCCCCCCCCCCCCCGCCCCCCCCCCCGCCGTTAC
>CALMEE010000099.1 GCA_937862885.1 uncultured Planctomycetaceae bacterium | reverse complement strand
AACTACTGGAGTCAGTGTCGTGACCTGTACTTGATGGCGCTGACACACAACATCAGATTCTCTTTGTAATCTCATGGATTTTTACAGAGCATACCTTTCCCGACTTTAAAACTCTTGTTTGAATCACCGTGGGATACATCTGTGTTAGGTCGCGGCTCGAATCTTCTTGCGTCGCCGAATGAGGTAGACTACGATCGCTATGGCGGCAAACACAATGGAGACGCCAACAATGATCGACGGAAGATGGGTCGGCTCCAGCAGATAATGCTTCACTGTATGGGCTTCTCCTGGCGTGCCGTGCCCTTCATGTGCGAATGCCTTTGCTTCACAAGCAAGTACGACTAGAAAAATAATAAAAAGGCGATTCATTCTTTTCCTCGCTAAGTTTTAAAAACAAAAAGTCAATTCAGTTACTACGGTTTGTCTCGATTCAGTTTCAATTTACGTCATCAACGACGTGACTAAGTTCGCTGGGTTTATCAAAACCGAGGGTGTTTCCAAAACCATTGCGAAATCAGACCAAATTTCGGGACAAGTTTCATCAACAGATTCTCGGTAGTTGTTCGCCGATCGGCATCGTCACTATGCGATGACCTCCTAGCGATGTGCGAGCAACAACCATGTTGTGCTCATCGGCGACCACACGGCCAATCAAGGCGGCACGACTGCCCAGGGGGTGGTTTCGCATCGCGGTCACGACAGCATCTGCCGAACCCTCTGGTACCACGGCGACGAGTTTTCCCTCGTTGGCAACCAACAGCGGATCAAGTCCGAGGAAGTCACAAGCTGATCGAACCGTTGAGTCGATCGGGATGGCTTGTTCCTCGATAACGATTCCGCATCTGGATGCGTTCGCAATTTCGTTTAAACTTGTGGCCAATCCACCTCGTGTGGGATCACGTAACACATGGGTTTCTGGGCACGCGTGTAAAATTGTTTGGACGAGATCAGCCAAGCATGCCGTGTCGCTAGTGATGGGCGCGTCAAATTCTAGGCCGTCTCGGCGGCTCATTACTGCCATCCCGTGATCGCCAATTGTGCCGCTCAAGATAACCACGTCTCCAACGGTTGCCCGATCAAGACATAGGTCCAGGCCAGCAGCGACAACCCCAATTCCAGAGGTATTGATGTAGCACCCGTCACCATGCCCGCGCTGGACGACTTTCGTGTCGCCAGCCACGATCGTTATGCCTGCCGCTCTCGCCGCGCGTGCCATATCGTCGACAATACGAACCAAGTCATCGATCGGAAGTCCCTCCTCCAATATAAACCCGGCAGTGAGATACAATGGCCTTGCGCCACTCATTGCCAAATCGTTAACCGTGCCATTGACGGCCAAGTCCCCGATGCTGCCTCCGGGAAAGAACAGTGGTCGCACGACGAACGAATCGGTTGATACTGCAATTCGACTGCTCGGCAGCGAAAGGACGGTCGAGTCACCCAGAGCGTAGAGTGCAGGATTGCCAAAACGGGGCAAGAATATTTGTTCGATCAGTTCCGCCGAAAGTGTTCCACCGCCGCCATGCCCCATAATGATGTGCTGGTGGTCGTGGATCGGAATTGGACATGAGAATTCATGCATTTCGACAGCCGCCCTGTTTGCGGATGGTTCGACTTTTGTAGTCTGAGCAACTGATGGTTGAGATCCAGCAACGTTTTCAATTGGATCGTCAGCAATTCGTGACATCATTTACCCTTTCATTCCCTGCAGTTCGACGAATCGCCCATAGTTGTAATAGGCGGCACAAGCTCCTTCGCTGGAGACCATTGTGGCACCCAGCGGATGTCGCGGCGTGCATGCTTTACCAAAAGCGGCACACTCGTTTGGCTTAATCGATCCTTGAAGTACTTCTCCTGCGCGGCAGATAGATGACTCGCTGGGATCGACATTCGAAACGGAAAAGCGTAGTTCGGCATCAAGTTCCGCGTATTCCGCATTGAGTTTCCAGCCGCTATACGGGATCACTCCGATGCCGCGCCAACCGCGATTGGTGACTTCGAAAACTTCTGAGATGGTTGTTTGAGCCAGGACATTTCCCGCCTCCGTAACAACTCGTTCGTAACCGTTTTCAACAGATGCCTGGCCTGCCTCCAGTTGACTCACCGCGCGGCGAATTCCTTCCAGCAAATCCAGCGGCTCGAAACCTGTCACCACAATTGGAACTTGGTATGACTTGGCAAGGATGTGGTATTGATGATAGCCCATCACACTGCACACATGTCCAGCAGCCAAGAACGCTTGCACGCGATTGCCAGATGATCGCAAGATCGCTTCCATGGCAGGCGGTACCAGCACATGGGACACCAACGCAGAAAAATTCTTGATCTTCTGTTGCTTCGCGAGTTTGATAGCCATGGCGTTGGCCGGTGCCGTGGTCTCGAAACCAATGGCAAAAAAAACTACTTGCCGGTTCGGATTGTCACGCGCCAGTTTCAATGCGTCCAGCGGCGAGTAAACCACGCGCACATCTCCGCCGGCACCTTTCACGCGCAATAAGTCATCCCTTGAACCCGGCACGCGCAACATGTCTCCAAAAGAACAAAAAATCACCTCTGGTCGGGCTGCAATCGCCAACGCTTTGTCAATTACGTTCAATGGCGTAACGCATACGGGGCAGCCGGGTCCATGAATCAACTCAATTTGCGGTGGCAAAATCTGATCGATTCCATTGCGAATGATCGAATGCGTTTGTCCGCCGCATACTTCCATGATCGACCAAGAGCGCGTGGTAACCCGAGCAATCTCCTCAGCCAGGCGCCGCGCCTGCGGCCCGTTTCGAAATTCATCAAGGTATTTCATTCGATGATCTCCCCACGCATGGCAGCGGGTGCCGCAGTCGGACCGCTGTGTTCACCAACCCGCAAAGATGCCGAGTTCGCTTGAGACAACCAATCGCCACTACGCAATTCTTCAAGCTCCTCATCGAGCAATCCCAATTCGGCAAACGTATCCAATGTTTTTTGTGCGGAGACTTCGTCAATTCGACTGATTGCGAAACCGACGTGTACAATAGTGTAATCACCGACTTGCAGATCCGGCAAATAGGCGAAACAAATCTCTTTCTCAACGCCGCCAAAGCTGACCACGCCCATGCGCGTTCCGTTGGCCACGTAAATTGTCTTCACTTCTCCCGGCACAGCCAAGCACATAGTTACCTCACTTATTTTGATCGTTGCTGGATTTAGCAGCTTCTTCAATTATTGCGTTTACGTCCCATAACATAATACGATTGTTGCCTGAGTCCGCGATCGCCAGCACACCCTTATAGAGACAAACTCCATATGGCCAACACAGTGAACTGCGCGTGACAGCCTTCCAGTGATTCTCACCAAAACTCGAAAAATCGAGTTGACCGACCACATCGCTGGCTGGCGCAAATTCGGTTTGGCTAAGTGGTAATCTCCAAAACAACACACGGTTATTCGCAGTATCAGCCACAGCCAACACGTTGCCTTGCTGACAAATCGCATAGGGAAAACGGAGCCGCTGGTCAGTTTGTGCAGCGTATGGCCACTCAGAACATTCATTCATTCGCGACTGACCAAGTAGGAAGTCTGCGGGCACATCGTGAACGGGATGCGAACTCCAACCAAGCACGCGATGGTTACCTGCATCAGCTACCCACAGTCCATTTTCGTTACCAGTGACATCGTGCGGCCACCGAAACGAATTTGCTGCAGGATTGCCCCCTCGGTTTTCACTCATTGAATACGGGTTGGGCTGCCCCAGCAAACCGTTGGCTGGTTGGTCGCGTTCTGGAATGCCCTGCCAATAAAGCACACGGCGGTTGCCAGTATCCGCCACCCACAATCTGCCGCCCTGATAAGCGAGTCCATAAGGCCAATACAGCGACGCCAAAGTTGGTCTACCCGTGCCTCGATTGGGCTCGACGTGATTTAACGCGCTTTGTCCAATGGCAAAGTCAGGCACTGTCGCCGACGTGTTGGGAACCCGTCGCCACACCAATATTCGATGATGCCATGCATCTGCGACCAATAATTGATTACCCGCGACAATCACGCCCGTTGGCAAAAAGCAGCCGCGAACCGGATCACCGCATCCGCAAGCTGGACCTTCGGACTCAAAGTCCGGTTGCCCCAAAACGATGTCTGCCGGTTGCCCGTCTTGGACTGGTACGCTGTTCCAGATCAGCACACGATGATTTCCGGAATCGCACACAATTAAGCGTTCCTCATCCAGCCACACTCCGCGCGGTCCATACATCTGCTTACTTGTGGGATGAGCTGCCGGAAGCGCGAGTCCATGAGGTGAATATGCACCCAGCCATGTCAACGGCCTGGCGACCGATGAAGCCGGCGAAGGCGTCGCAACCGTTGCGCCGGGTGAACCAGCCACATCCAAATCACGGATTACATGCGGTCGCGACAAAGTCACCTGAATCGGCGCCGGTTTTGCAGGGTTTGACGTGAGTTGTTTAATCTTCACCGTACTCTCTCAATCAGGTGGTCGGGCGAACCCAAATTCGGTTCTCCGAAATGCGCAATGGAAAGGGCTCGAGCTGACATTGCGGTGCGCTGAAACACTCGCCCGAATGAATATCGAACTGAAATCCATGCCAGGGACAAGTGATCGCTCCCTGTTCGACGTCCAATAATCCACCATCGAGTGGCAGTCCTTGATGCGCACAAGCATTACGGTAAGCGCGCCAACCTTGGCTCGTGGGTAGAATCAATATGTCGATTCCTTCGTGGGTGGACGTGAATGGGCGATCCGCCGGCAAGTCCTCCACATGCGGTCCCGCAACCCAGCCGAGGTCAGGCTCCCTTGACGGAGTCGGTTGGAGTTGCACAAGCCCGCTTACCGTCGGCGTTGATCCCGCAACCACGTCGACGGCCACGATATCGGGAATCTGCTGTCTTAATGTTTCTTCAACAGTATTTTTCAGTGTCACTTGGGACATCGAGCATCCGTGGCAGTTACCAATTAGTCGCACGTACACGACCTTGTTCTGCACGTCCAGTAATTCGACATTACCGCCATGCGATTCGAGGTAGGGTCGCACCATGTCGATCACTCGACTGACTTGAGTTTTCAAGTCTGCACGCACTAAACCGTGCATGGAAAAAAGTGCATAAACTGCTGGTTCATCGACGAGGCTAAACAATATCGACTTTCCCGCCGGATCCGCCTTCAGGGACTTTACGATATGTGTCAAACCCACTTTGTGAAACTCCTCGATCGTTGCCTTAAGCTCCAGCGCCTTTCCACGGGCTTCCGCCGGCAAGGCATTCACTTCTGCTACGGCGTCGTCAACTCTTCTTGCCAACATTTCGAAATCATCGACGGTCAAGTGTGGAGTGGAAGATGCGACAGCTGACGTTGATTCGCTGATATGGACCGATCCGCTTGTTTGTGCTTGAAAATCTATGTCATCTTGGTTCATGGATTCAACCCTCGGACGTTACAGCTTGATAGCCCACGTGTTGTTCGAGCAGTTCTTTAGATTTGTTTCGCAACAGTTCGCGGAACAGTGTTTGAGACAATTCGATCAAGTGTTGTTCAACCGTGCCGCATACTGTAGCTTCCAAATTCACTCGCCGTTGCGGCAACGAACGCAACACGAAGCAAGCTCCTTCAACATTATTGAGCAAAAAATCATCGAATACTGCTCCGGTAAACTGCGAAAGCCAAATCCCTTCCGCTTCCGGATTGCATTTCAGTTCCTCAAGAGCCGAGTGTGCACCGCGAAATCGCTGCTCCAATCGTTCCACGAACCTCTCAACGGCTGTTTGCAGCAAGAAGTCAAACTGTTGTCGTTCATGAAGTGCCATGTTCGTCTGCTTCCTTCGTTTGCAAAAGTTGTTCGTTGATTTGCTCGACCAATTCCCTAGCGGTCGTGGCTTGTTCCACTTGATCGTGGCACAGAAATAACTTGTACGCTTCGGCTGCCTTTTCTAATGAGGGCTTAAACATTCCGAGATGCGCCAAAGCGTTGGCTTGATTGATCAACACAAGGGCGTAGGCCACCGGATCTCGGGCCCTGCTTCGATAGCTAAGTACTTGTTCATAAATTTCAACGGCTTGGACCAGATTCTCGGCTGGGTGGCTGGAAGGAGCGTACTGCAGTGCGCTTGCCAAATTCATATTGATCCGAGCCCAAAGATCGTCGTCACGTTCGCGGTCGACCAATTCAATACCTCGCCGAAACGATTGAATGGCAATCCCATATCGCAAACGGTCGCTCGACTCAGCCCGTGTCATCGCTAGATAGGCCAGTCCTAAATTGTTTTGCAATTCGGCGAAGAGCAGCGGATTTCTATGCGGATCGCCAATCGATTGGATCGCTGCCTGATACGCTTTAACCGCCTCAAGCAAACCTTCGCGGGATTGAGCAGCAGAAGTTTGCTGCAACATACCAAGCTGAGTCCACAATTCGGCCAGCAAGCCAGGCAACTGGCCCGATTCTGCCCAACGGATCGCTGTTTCCAGGTCGCGTTTGATAATCGCGGCGGGCACGTTCAACTGGAATTGACCTAGCCGAGCACCCTGTGCAGCCAACATAGCGGCTAGTAAGGGGGAGTGACTCTCAGCCAACTCCGCGGCACCCTTGAGTTTGTCACGCGCGGACTCGAAGTCCTGAGCGTCGATGTCGGCAGCAGCGGTCGTAGCCAAAATCCAAGCTTTCAATTCGTCGCCGACGAATTCTGCTGCCGAGTCGTCCAATCGCGGAGGAAGGTCGCTGGTTCCTAGCGAGTACGCGGTTGCGTCAAGCATGATGCGAAGTTCACCATCGAACTGATTTCGTAGTCGATCGAACTGCTCGCGCGAGGGACGCAAAACAAATTGGTTATAAAAGTGAATGGGCCGCTCGCTTGAATTGACTCGGGCCAGACTTTCCAGGTTTTGCCAAGCCGTCTCCAATTCGCCTTGAATGGCAAATTGGAAAAAACGCCAATCGTCCGGCATGTCCTCGCATTCGATGCATCCTTTTAACAGGGAATTCAATGCCGCAAAACCGCTTTCTCCACACCCGTTGTTCGGCCAGGGCAGGAGTAAATGGTCGGCAGCGCCTCCAAAAATCCCAAGGGGTTGTGGCCTGACTGCAACGCGGTGTTTCGCAGCAATTGTTGGTGTATTCATGGTCAGCAATTCTCTCCGCTTGGAGTCTGCTGCTCGCCGCGACAATTCGCTGGCGGCACTTCGTCCGCCGCATACCCATCCGGCAGGATGATTCTCAATCCAGAATACCGCTCGTCCCAACGTGCGGAAAACGTACCGACGGGAGGTCGAAAATGGAACACCTCGCTGATGAGCAAACAACGGTCGCCTTCAAGGTTACGCTGCTTGAGCATCAGGCCACCGGCCGCGGCACCTCTGGTCGGCAACAAATACAATTGTTCGTCACGCCAAACAGGAACCAACGAGTTCTCTGGGAAAAAGCGGTCAGCGTCTGCTTGGTTCAGCTTGAGATAGCCTGAATCGTCAATTTCAACTTGAATCGCGTTTCGGTCGATTAGATGCATTAAACGATCCACCAAGATGTCAATCGCTCGATCGACGGCGGGTGACAGCTTCTCGCCAATCTGAAATTCAGCGCCCTCAATCAAATAGACGGTAATCTCTTGCGGGTATTCGTCCTTCAATAACCAACGTCCGAATGCTAACGCATGGTCCCAGCGAAATGCGTGCAGGTTGATGCCTTGCAGGGGTGGCAACTGTTCGACTTCGCGGCCCGGCACTTCAAAAATCGCGCCTGGTTCAGAATTAGATTGGCAGGCATCAACCAAGATCACATGTGGCACACCCCGCATTTGAAAAGCAACATCCATGCCGCCAGTTCCTGCGTCCGCACAGTGAACGTCAGATGGTAGCCCGCGCTCCCACATGCGGCGAATCAAGATTGGTCCAGCCGCATCGTCACCGCGAAGCAGATTGCCGCACCCAATAATCAATTTCGAAACTTGGCTACCCCGTGGCATAACTGCCCCGTCTGATTCGTCTGATGAGTGGCGATTCTCAAATTCCAAGGTCGACATGATTCCAGTACAGCACTGCTGAGGATCCGATTCTCTTACTTAGGCGGGAACGCCAAACGAACGTACTCTTATCCCATCTCGCCGATCCGGAATCGAGCCAACTCTCTGCCAGTTTTTCCATCGTACGTATGGACGGTGCAAACCAAACAAGAATCGAACGAACGAGCAACGATACCCATTTCAATCGGATCGGTTGGGTTGGTGATTGCGGTGCCAATGAATGATTGCTCCATAGGGCCATGAACCATTTTGGCATCTTGCGGGCCGATATTCCATGCGGTTGGAGTAACGACTTGATAGTTTTCGATCTTGCCGTCCTCGATTACGATCCAATCGGACAGCGAACCACGTGCCGCTTCAGTGGAACCGAAACCTTTGCCGGATTTCAATTCTTCGGGCTTGTTGTAAAATCGATCGTGCAAATCGACTTCGCTCAACCATTTTTGCGCCAACTTGTAGTACTTGCATGCTTCATGCATGCGTGCCATGACGCGCACGAGAACGCTCGGGCCAACTTTTTTAATAGCGTCCAAAAACAATGGATCATAGTCTTGGTGCGGCGCAGCACCTGGACGACCGGCGATCACTTGTCGTGACAACGGACCCGCCTCAAGTGGCACGGGACCTAAGCCAGGGATTTCGTAACGCGGCGACTTTGCCCAACTGTACTTGCCTTGCTTGTGTCCTTCTGCCGGATCGATCGGTTCAGTCTTCCCCTCCCATGGGTGAAGATACGTATCACCTTTGAAAAATGAATGGGCCGTCGATTCACGCACGTTCAAATGTTCGAAATCGTGGAAATCTTTGCCGTCGTAAACACCGGAGCGATTAATTAGAGCCGCGTTCCGCCCGTCAATTGTGGGATGCTCATAATGACTGGGATCGAAATAGGTTCCGGTGGCCAAAAACTTGCCGCAGCCCTGACCGAATTTGTCCAAGCCGATCGCTTTGCCGAATCGCAAGAACAATCCGCAATCTGAGTTGCGTTGGGAATCGTTTTCGTCGGCCCATTTCCAGACGTCATCCCAAGTTTTGTTTTCCATCCAGCGGTCGATCGAACAACCCAGCCACTGTTTCTCCAGCCACTCTCGCTTCCAATAATCCAAAATAGCAATAGACCGTGTGACATCGGAAAGATTGGGAGCGCACATTACGCCACCAGGAATCATAAAACTCGAATGGGGCCACTGACCACCAAAAATCGCATAGACCTCGACCGGTTTACCAGAGAGAGTCACACCCCGTTCGTAGGCCGTTCCCACAAACGGTGAAAATCGTTTAACGACTTCATCGTATTCGCGGATTTTCGCATAATTGGGATGAGTCAGGTCAATAGCAAACAGCGCGTAGAACCAACGCGGAATCGATTGCAGCGTTTCACAACATTGAGCGATGTTGCGAATCAATGTGGCATTTCTGGGTACATGGGTTTTCCATGCCGTATCCAGCGCATAACAGGCTTTGAACAAATGACTGCCTCCACAGATGCCGCAAATGCGCGGTGTGACGATCAAGCCGGCTTGCGGATCCTTTCCCTTGAGGATAATCTCGAAACCGCGGAACATGCTGGCCTCGGTCCAGGCGTTGGTGACAACTCGATCGGTCACTTCGATTCGCAGGTCTAAATCCCCTTCGACGCGACCGAGCGGGCTGATGCGCATGGGAATGGGGGTTGCTGTTGCCGTTGACATAGGTTGCCTCTTATTTTCGCTGTGAATTTGACGTCGTTAAACTACAAACAAGTCTTCTTTGGACCACTGCGGGGCAGCGACACGAGCCGCTGCGGCATGGGCCATATACGTCACGTGATCGGTGCCCTCGGGAACGTCCTTGGGAATCACACCGCCAATTTTTTGCGTCTTGAATACCGTGCCCGGGGCCAAGTCATAAAACGGAAATTCGGGTTCAGTGCAACCCGTACACGGCATACCGGCTCGCGTCTTTGATGATTGGCGATTCCACAAGATGCGGTTACAGGGAGAATGCGTCATCGGTCCGCGACAGCCGAACTCATAAAACAAACAACCGGTTCGCGTCCCCTGGCCGAACTCCATTGTCGATTGTTTGTATTCAAAGAACTGCACGCGCGTGCAACCTGTTTGCGTGAAGGTTTTGAAGAATGTTTGCGGACGCTGCAGATCGTCGAGGGCGATGTCCCCCGCGCGACCGCTGGCAATCGCCACCAAAATTTGCGTGACCCAGTCGGGATGGCACGGGCAGCCGGGAATATTGATGACGGGCAAGCCCCATTTTGACTTGAAATCAGCGCCCAAAAACCCTCCGTGTTTGCGTTTTAGATATTGCAACCCGACGCTGTCTGTCGGGTTAGGAGCATTCGCAGGGATGCCGCCCCAACAGGCACAATCACCCAAGGCTACAACTGCATTGGCCTGAGCAGCTAACTCGGCGACCCAGTCCTTCATCGGCCGATCAGCAAACATGTTAAACCGCCCACTGCCATGAGGGCCCATGATCACCGTGCCTTCGAAGACAAAAATATCGAGTGGCCGTTTGCCGTTCGCAATGTCTCGCAGCATTTCTTTAACTGGGTCACCCATCTGTAAACCTAACGATGGATGCCACAACACATCGATCCCAAAATCAGTGACCAAGTCACAGGCACTTGGTTCCTCGGCATTCAGAAACGACATGGTGTTGCCACTGCAGGCACCACCTTGCAGCCAGAGTAACGTGGCCATGTTTGAGTCTCCTTTCGAATCGTTGAACGTGTACGTAAATCGGTCGCCCATGCCGATGCATCTGTTGAGTGACAGCGTGGTCACGTTTAGGACTTCACTGCCATTCATTCACTGCCATTCATTCGTTGCGAACTAATTTGCAACGTTGGGCCAGTGGATTCACCCACCACAATGCATCCTCGCATTAAGTATGACGGCGGATCCGCTACGAGGAAGTAAGTATCGGACTTTGAGAATTCCGTTTCAATAACATGTTCATATCATTGGCAAGAAATTGTTTTTTTGACAAACTGCTGGATAAGGACTGACGATTGGAGCTCGGCACGTCAATTCAGCAAACTTTTTATTGCGAGGAAAACCATGGCGGAAACAAACGGCGTTCCAAAAAACGGCTCTGGTAGTGGCGTGGACGTATTGCAACAGCGATTGAACGATCCAGAAGTTGCAGCAGGAATCGCACGGCTGCTTGAACGATTAGACTCCATCAATTTTGTGGCGGAAGCCATAGAAAGTGCCGTGTCACGCGGCGACGTGATCATCGGGTCCGTTACGGACACAATCAACGATCTGAAAAAGGCCGATGCTGGAGCCCACATAAATGCTCTTGTACAACAGGCACCACAACTCATCGAAACCGGTAGCCAATTCGCTAATGTCTCCAAGAATGTGAATTTTGCAGAGCTTGACAAATCACAGTTGTTGGAGCGACTCACGGACCCGACGACATTGCAGACACTTAACCAATTGCTGGACCAACTGCCGTTAATCGCATTCCTCTTGCAAACACTGGAAGGCTTTCTACAGCGAGGTGACACCATTGTCGAGAATATTGCGGCCATGACGAGTGATTTGAAACGAAGTGAGTCCAATATTTCTCTGGATCAAATTACGGACTCGCTGAAGTCGTTGCCAAAACTTAAAGAATTAGGTGATCAACTGAGCGAATCGGAATTGATTGGCGACAAGATGGACAAGATTATCAACGCTGGGGTCGGGATGGTCGACGCAGGTATGCTTGATGAAAAGGTCGTTGGTACGTTAGGAGATCTCGGTAAGAAAATGGTTGATACGTTTCAAGAAATCAAGTCGCAACCTACTCAACCGGTTGGAGGTTTATGGAGGATGCTCAAAGCCAGTCGCGATCCGGACGTGCAGCAGTCATTCGGTTTCTTGATCGCTTACGCCAAAGCATTTTCGAAACACATCCGTTAATTATAGGCCGACGGTGAGCGTTTCAGCAAAATCATAGCTGACGGCTAAAACAGCTACATTTTCAGAATGTTCGATTGGCTAGTTCGTCACCACCGTCCGGTTCATCACGGCTGAGCTTAGTCGACTGAGGCAGGAATCTCAAAAACGCATGTCAGGTTCTTGATACGCTATTATCTCCCGATCGAGTTGGCAATGTGCGCTTGCCATCGCCGGCCCACTGCCACGCGTGTCTGTTGATCGGCGGTGGGGTCGTAATTGAAGGGATTGCCAAATCGAGCTTCCAGCAATTTCATTGCCGCAAATCGCGCAAACAACTGATCGTGATTCAGAAACGGAAGCAGTTGTTCAACATCGACTGCCGAGGGCATCTCATTTTGTTCGAGAAACTGCGACCAACGGAATACGAGACGTCCAAAGATCGGGTCGCCGACATGGTCACTGATTAAATTCCACAGCTGAACCTGTTGATTGCCCCGACGATGTTGCTTGGTTATCCATTCCAAGAGAAGGTTCCAGTCGTCGATTGACGTCGGGTTTTCTAAGGACTGCCGCACATAGTCCGACGAGACAGTAAACAACCATTCATATCCGATATTGCGAAAGGTACGGTTGTCGTTTTGAGACATGGCCAAAAGCTCTGCTTGCAGGTCTTCGGATTGCAGCAATTGGTCCTGCATTCCCCTCGGCATTCGCGGAGTGCGCTGAGATCGATCAATCCACGACAACAACCGCCTGGTCGGAGTAGGGTTCGACCAATGTTGTTGAAAATTGAGACTTCGCCCTGCACTAACAAGTTGATCGTCGATCGCAACTCGTCCTCGACGGACCGATAAAACGGGCGCGCCCTCGTACGTATCAAGCGCGAATATACTGTCCGCTCCCTTTGTGTTGATAGTAAACGAGAGCGGCCCGAATTTTATGTCCATGTTTGCTGTATCGGGAAGGTTTTTAAACGCGACTCTCCCCGAAAATAGATGCACAACGTATCTTTCAGCTTTCTCCGGCAAAATAAGTGAGTCGGGATCACCATGCGAAGTTTGGATTTTGTCATCACGGTTTGCTGACGAATTGTCGGTTCGAAAAATCGTTTCGAGTTCGAATCGAATTTCAGTGTCGGCATCAATGATTACCTCGCCAATACCCTGGACTTCGCCGCGCAACCAGCTATTCGCAAACACAATTACATTGGCATTCGACACATCTGAATGCTTCGAATTGATTCCTCTCCACACACCAAGTTCCGGGACGTGATATCCAACCAGCCCTTTCACGTCGCGTTGCTCCAGTTGTAAAGCCGAAGTCACAACTTCGTATTTTTTTGGCTCCTCGATAACCAAATCTGGTAAAACCGGCTCTTGCTCCACCGGGAGGTCCACCAGCCAATCGCGGACTCCATCAATTTGTGGAGCGCCTCTTTCGGTCAAACCGGGTTGCTCCAAAGCTGTAGGCGGAAAACGAGAGTCCGTGGATTCGGCAAGTTGGTGTTTGGGTAAATTAGTCGGCAACTCAGCGGCGTCGCCATCTGATTCGCTCACAATTGTCGTACCGCTATTGGTTGATTCTCTTGGCAAATTCACCAAGCGATTATCTCTGTTCACTGAGCCAATATCCAACTGTTCGTCATTCTCGCGACTTTCGGCAATCCCAGACGTCCGGTCCATCATCATGTAGATCGAAAAGATCCCCAGAGCGATGAAGAACAAGACTGCGGTCGCTCCAGCGGCCATCAACGAAAAACCGAATTTGTTTGGTCGAATTGGCAGTCGTCGGTCTTCGGTTCTCGGATTGACCAAGCCGGTTAAATTGTGAATCGGCCGTTGAAGATCGTCGTCTACTTCCTTCGCGTACTTGGACTTTGCCAGATTGTCTACGTCTTCATCAACAATTCGCCGTAGACGTATTGTCTCTCCCAAATGTCCGTAAATTCTCTCGGAAAATTGTTTGTGATCAAAATCATATCCGTCGAACACGACTAAAGCTTCTTGACCGGTAAGATGCAGAGTGCGAAAGACAAGACAAATTTCGGCCAGAAGATCGTTAGATCGCCAAGCCATTCGGGCAACTTCGGCAGAGTTTTTTGCATCGAGGGTCCCATCAATGAAGCTGGCCACCATATCCGCATCAATGCCGACGTCGATTCGGTTGCACGGATTTAGTTTAGGCCGCCGAGACGACTCGATCGTCCATGCGGAGTTAATGGCTAACCAGTATTTGCGTAGTTTCTCATTCGACTCGATATGCTGTCTCAAATCACTCGCGACATGGGCGGGAAGCAACTCGGCCCTTAACCACAACATTGCCAGCAGTGGATTATTAATGGGTGATTTCATGGCGCCTCCAAAAGTCGACGTAAGCGTTTAACCGAACGATGCAATTTAGGCCCAACAGAGTTGATGGAAATTCCAATGCGACGACTGATTTCTTCGTGGGAAAGTCGTTCATCGAAGTGCAATTCCAATATCTTGCGGTCTAGTGGCTTTAAATCGTGCAGTTTGCTCCGTACCAATTCCATTTGCTCTCGCCAAATTGCTCCGCCCAAGGGATCCGCATCAACGACACAATCTTCTACCGGCGCCGATTCAGTGCAATGAGCGTTACGCTGTTGCTTAAAACGACTTAGCTCGCGGAGGCAAATTCGATGCGTGATCACGGTAAGCCATGTCGAAAGTTTGCAATCACCCCGAAATTGGCGCAAGGCCCGCATGTTATCGGCTAGCAATGTCGCGAAGACCTCAGCGCAAATGTCTTCAATCTCGCCTTGGTCGAGCCGAAAGTTACACGACTGAGCAGTTGAAATAATTTGCGCAAACAGGATGCGTTGGTGGTCGTCGACAAATGCATGCCACGCGGCTGCTTCACCGTCAATCAGTTGCTGTATAAAGGCGTGTTGCTTGTCAATCGATGGATTCAAGCCCTGCTCCCAAATTCGACTCTAACGCCAGTATGTCTACTCGGCAGTCGACTTACAAGAACCGATTAAAGTACACGATGAAGCAACTGAAAACTTGCTTCATCGGTACTGGCAATTCGGCTTGCCGCGAACTGGTCGAGTGTAAAAAGGTTTGCGGTCGCTTGTCTCGTCCTTTGAATTTACCCACAATTCGTTGCTTTGTTAATTGAAAAGGGAGCGAATTGCGTGCTCCGCCCGCTGGCCAGCATTGGAAATGGAAGCCTGTCCTTTTAAACAGCGATCGTGGAATCTTCGAGCCAAATTCGGCGCGCCCAGCTCCAGTAATCGATTGATAACGCGGCTGCAAAGAACTTCGATACGTATGGTCGAACGTCGCACGGTTTCTCGAATCTCGGTGACGCATTGGAAAGCCAAGTGGGCTGCTTCTGATTGATGCCCTCCAGCAAGAAGACGACGAATTTGTGGTATGCACCGTTGCGTAATGTCTTTGATTCGGTCATTACATTCACTGACAATTACACGCAACTCCTCGCTGCCAGCATTGAAGACACGCTGTGCATCATTACCTACTAACGAGCTTGAACTCGCACTTATCGCGCAACAACAAACAAAAGTTCGCAAAACACATTTCAGCATGGAATCCTCCGATTTAAACAGCAGTTCTAGCAACCATAAACGACTCCGTTTCAACCCGCCGCAAGCACAGTCAAGCGCCCTACCTGCAAAATTAGTGGAAGAATCTGCATATTTCGTACACCACACTATTTTTATTTTTGAAGTAATTTGGCTGCAGTCAGCTTTTATTTTTGTTTTTTAATTATTTATTAATATCTTCCACGTCCTTAAGTCTTTAGAGAAAGTCGTTGTAGGACAGATATCTGAGCTTTTGGCAAACGGTGGATAAGTGTTTTTTGATTTTTTTGGGGTTTTCATGATGGCATGTTTTGAGGTGGCCTAGACTTCATGGGCGCGCCAACACCTGAAAATCGGTGCTTGGAAGCCTTGGTGACAGATTTCTGGTCAGCCGACAACACGGTGGCCTGCGCGGATCGACAGCTGTGCCTGATGCATTTGCTGTGCGAGCTGGAGCACACCTTGCATTACAAGTCGCTCGGCGAGGGCAGGGCGGCCTTCGAAAAGGAGCTGCGTCGATTGCTGGGAGATGCGATTCGGCTCTGGAAACAACGTGATCAACTGGTAGAAGACACCCTCATAAGTCGTCGCCTCCGGTTGGAGCAATACTTGCAGGAGTTGATCGATACGCCATCGATCAGCGGACACGCCAAGCGACTGATCAAACGGCTTCGCCGCCATCAGCAGGATTTGTTTCCGTTTCTGCCTAGACGAAGTGCCTATCGAAAACAATTGCGTCGAGTGTTCGATTCGCCCGGCAGTCATCGTCTGAGAACAGCTACGGAAACCGATCCGAAACTCGAGCCGATTGTCAAGCCGTGGTGATGTCCGTTTTCCGAACCTTGAAACGAGGCGGCCAAGATCTGATTAACACCATTATCTCCGCCATCAAAACCTATCTGGCGCTGGAAAATTGCGACCTCTTGCTCCAAAATCTACTTCAGAACGCCGAAGTGTTACAATTTGTGGGGCTAATTGAGCCGATTGCGAAAGTCGGTCGGAGATCCAAGGGCGTTGTTCACCCAGTTGGCAGATTTGGCAATGTGGTCAGCCCAACTCGAGAATTGGTTGCGGACTATCCATTGCGCAAAAAACCATTGAGTATAAACCAAAATGAGAAAACACAAAAAAAGCGCTGCCAACTGCCGCATCTCAGGGGAATTTGGAGCTGGTTCAAGGTCTAGTTGCTGACGGCGAAAGTGTGGATTAGCCGGACGTTGAGGGATTTCCGGACCTGTATTGGGCTGCAGCCAATGGATAACCCGAGGTCGTGCAGTACTTGCTCGAATCGGGAGCCGACCCGGACGCGCTCATCTCTTGCGATGTCGGCAACTCTGCGACCGCCGGTTCGGAATCTTGCACTGCTTACCCAAAGGAGGAAGAGCAGTTCGATGATAGTGACGAGGAAGATGATGAATTCAACGAAGAGACTTACAGCAACGGCGAGTTTGAGGACGAGGATCAAGGAACGGAAACGAGACAGCAGTGCTCTATAGAAAACCCATGAGATTACAAAGAGAATCATGATGTTGTGTGTCAGCGCCATCAAGTACAGGTCACGACACTGACTCCAGTAGTTTCGTCCACTTGTTGCCGTTGCCTGCCTTCTTTTGATCATACTGATTACGGTTTCACACTGCCAACGCTGTCCATACTTTTCCTTGTTAAACCTGATTTGCATGCGACGCCGATATTTGCCCGAGGCCTGTTTCCTGTTGGGACGGCCGACGTTGGCCGGGATGATGGATTGTATTTTGAGTTTGTCCCTCGCGAATGCATGATTCGATTCACTGTCGTA
>CALMEE010000098.1 GCA_937862885.1 uncultured Planctomycetaceae bacterium | reverse complement strand
AACCTGGATGCCGTTTTATTCGGTTAAATACACGTTTTCAAATGCGCTGGCCCTGTCCGATCTCCAAGGGCTGTTGCCGGAACTGCTTGCTCTCAGGGGATTCTTGAATACCAAATAAAGGTCGTAACGCACTGCCGCCAATGATCCTCATTTGGGTTAGAAAGCGATCCTCGGGGCTTGTCGCGTCCTGGCGAAAAACGGCATAGTCGGAAACCCAGCTACGCACCCCCATGATCCTGAGCAGCGCATCGATATCCTCCCGCGCACATCCATCGTCGAAATAGACGACACCGCCAGCAGGCTCGGTCTCGGGCGCACCGGAAATTGGATGCCCGGAGTGCGGGTGAAACTGGTAATAGTTCCCTCTCGATGCGACCGACTGAAGATTGTCCCAGGGGAGCATGATCATTGGTGCTCCAAGTCCCATCCCCATGGGCACAAACCGGCTCATGTCGCCTGGTTGGACCTCCAGCGTTTGCTCAGGCCAAACGGATGGAGCAATTTGAACAATCTCTTCAATCTTGCGTGTCATGTCGACTAAGATCCTTGTCAATGAAATTGCGGGAATAGAAAGGACGGTCTCGTTGATTGAGTTATTACTGGACCTGTCGCCGATTTGTCGCACGTTCAGCCAAGTCGGTTTCAACAATATCTTCCCATGTAACCGCTGCGCTATTTTGTTTGGCACTAATGAGCGTTAGCGTGGCACGCTCGATGTCAACACCTTGCAGGGCCGCACGTTCAAGCTGATCCCAACTCAGATCCACACCAGCATGCGCTGCCACGATCCTATTCTGGACGATTGAATTAATTGGTGACCTACGTAACAACATTGCCAAAATCCGCACGAACGGGAGAGGGGCACCACTTAACATACATTTCACAAAAATGGTTGCCATGCGCAAAAAGATAACCAGAAAGATGATCAAAACGCCGAGCCCGAAGATTAACCCGACTAAAATTATGATTTTTGGGCCCAACTCCATATTGGCAATCAACATTGTTCTGCCTTTCGCTGGTCAGTGTGAGACGTTGCCATCGCAACCTATTGATCACCACCACTTTATCATCTCCTGATGCCAATCTTGTCAAGAAGAGGTAGGCTTGGCACGCCGCTTAGATTTGCCTCACAATTTCGCTAGACTGATTACTGCGCGGAGCTATATCTCCCCGGACAACCTATGTCGAGTGTTTTTTGGTCGCGCCCACTCACGTCGGTTTCAAATTCAAGCAAAGTCTTGGTTTGAAGGACCTTACACGGGCGATGACAAACCCTATACTTCAAGTGTGAATTGGGCATGGAAGACTCTGCGGGTGGAGCGGAGTCAACAGAGCACACGTTTTTTTTCCCATGGATTTATGAATTCGGTAGCGGACACTTTTGAGCGACGTTTTAACTCAGCTTGGCCCGTAGCGTCTTGGGGAAACGTATCGGTCGTTTTGGGAATTTCGGGTGGCATCGACAGTACTGCATTGCTGGTCGCTATGGCCAAAATCCGAAATGCGTGGTTGACGGGTGGTAGCCCCCATGCAGTTGGAGATTCGAAAACGGAACAAGGTACGACGGGGAAATTGATGGCGGTGCACTACAATCATCGCTTGAGGGGTGAACAGGCTGATCATGACGAAGCGTTTGTGGTATCGCTGTGCGATTCGTGGGGCATCGCTTGCCAGGTCTTTCGCCACGAAGGAGTCGTGTATAGCACCGGCATCGAGGAGCAATGCCGCAATGATCGTTACCGGGCGTTCCAGCAAACGGCACAGGTTTGCGGAGCACGTTTTATCGTAACTGCACATCAACGCAATGATCAGATTGAAACACTCTTGTTTCGATTGTTTCGGGGGAGTTCGGTTTCGGGATTGGCTGGAATCGCGGCCTTTCGCGAAGTTGAGCCAGGACTGACATTGGCACGACCACTGTTGGATTTTTCACGCGACGAGATTGAGGGCTATTTGGCAAGTTTAGGACAGCCATACCGCGTCGATATTTCTAATCAAGATCCATCGTTTCGCAGAAACTGGATTCGCAATGAACTGTTGCCGCTGATTCGCCAGCGGTTTGGTTTGCAGGTCGATGCTGCGCTTGCTCGTCTCGCCGAATCTGCCGGGGAACAAACACGCCTGCTCCATCAATTCTTGGACGATTGGCTGGAATCGAACGTCGCGATGATCTCCGGCAATGAGGTTCGCTTTAACACTCGCGCATGGACGAAGCAGCATGATGTGATGGTGCGGGCGGCTTTAGTGCGGCTCTGGAGACAGTTGGCTTGGCCACAACAGGCGATGACCGCCATGCATTGGCAACGTGCTGCCTCAACCATTCTAGCTGGTCATCCTTCGCGTCTCGAACTGCCCGGCCAGATTTCGCTTGTTTGTGAAGATCATCATACAATCACGCTATCGCGGTCTGTCGACATCATTGGATAAGGTACGGAGAAGCATCCAATGCAACCGCTACGAGATTGGATCGAAGTAATCGGTTCCGACGATTGAATTGACGTGAGTCGCAACATTGTACAGAAGCAAGCTTAAAGTCAGTGCCCATATCGAACTGTACGAATGGCAACGCGTGCCAAGTCCAGGCGTCATCAATGCCCAGATGCGCGGTTGATCAGTGGCTCGATATCAAGCGAAGCATAAACGCATCCGCAAATTCCAAGGTACCTGGGACCCCTCGCAAATCCAACTGACGGTCGAACACGTAACCGAACTCGATCGTTTTTCGATGCCCCATGGATGTCGCCTTCTCGATGCCGACGACTAAGCGGAAGTCGCTGTAAGTGATGACATCCTCCGAACTATCCGGAAACTCTACGTCCCAGGTACCTCCGCCCAAAACTCCGGCGAAGAACAGGCGGTTGTTCTCGTTAAGCAACACATCGATCCGGGGGCGAGGGAATACCAAATCGAATCGAAGCCGGGACCAATTGGGTGGATGCCAGGAAACTCCCACGACAGGCAGAAGCTTATAGTCATCGCGATCGAGATAATCAACGCCGAAAACGATGTCCAGCGCTTGGCCAAAGTGCAACATGCCGACGGCATGGCTTGGGTACCTCACTCCCTCTTGAGCACTTCCTTTGAAATCACTGAAGACACCGACGTTGACACCGAAATCAACGCTCAACATCTGCGCGATTGTTTCGCGAATTTGATAGCCGATGCTGAACTCGTGCAACCGTGGATTCAAGTCAATGGCTTGCGGTCCGGACAAAAAGTGATGTCCCATGCCAAATGTGAATCCGGCGTTGCGTTCTCTTGACAGATAAGGCGTCCATTCCAGGCTGGTCATGCCCAGTTCCCCTTGCCCGCGCGAGAGAAACGAGAACTGAGTTTCACCTACCCGATAGATTGTGTAGCGGGAAGTTGGATAATCAAAAACGCTGCTAAAATTAAATTGAGTTGTTGCTTCATCCTGAAACCAATCATCAATTTTTACATTTGGTGGCAGCCGACCGTTAGGGTTGTGGTGACTCGGTGTGTCGAAGGGTACCGAAAATTCTTCGACCACGAAATTGTTGGTATCTTGCGGGAGAGGATTACCGTACAGCGATGCCTCTTGATCGAAGACCGGTGTCAGTCCCTGGAAACTGCTGGTCGCAGTTGAGGGTTGAATCGCACTTGCTTGTTGATTCGCTGACGTGCCTGCGGCATCAGTCGGGCTTGATGAGGGCCGACCATTTTCGGTGAAGTCTATCCGCGGGCGGGCGGGCAACCTAGCTTGCCGTTCCCAAACGGGGGTGAGTGCCTGTGCCGTCAAGTGTTCGCATGCATGAGTCACTGTCAGTACAATGACAATCACAAGTAGAATATTGGTACTGATTCGTTGCATACTACAATTCAGAGCCAATTCGGGTCCAAGATAATTCGTCAGCAAATGTCACAACAATACGTTTCAAAACAATTCGGCTCAATTTACGTTTTCCAACGAATGATTGGTTCGAGTTCCATCGAGAATCCAGCGACCGATCTTAGGCAGGATATCGAAATAGTCGATGCGTGCAAGGAACGAGCCCTGGGTTCAAGTACAAAGTTATTGCAGCCATATAATTCATATCCAGCGTTCGTTGGGACCTGTTTTCCAACAATCTCGGAACGGAAGTTACTCGTATTTGCAGCCACAACATTCTTGCGCAGGCCCTCAAGGCTGGAGCCTAAGGTCATTTCAACGTTGCTTGGTACGATGTTCTAATGATGTGTGTCAAGGGAGATTTGCGCATTGCCTGCTCTTGGAGGAGAGGTTTTCGACAATCGATTCGTGACGCCCCTTTGTTTGGACCTTTTTTGCTAACCGGGCTGAACCATGGAGTTTTTCACACTGGGTAAGTTGAATTTGCCAATCGTCTAGGAATTATTTGCGCCAAATTGCCCAGATTACAGGATGACGTTGGAAAAATAAGCGAGTCCCGAAATACGATTGTGTTTTTTCAAGGTAGTCGCGTCCGAAACTTCCTGGCTCAATGATGAGGACGGAACCAAAGCTCGCTGTTGAATGGGAATCAACTTCTTTGACCGAGTGCGGGCGTGAAAACATGGTCCGTTGTTCCGCGTCGTTCACACTCGATCATTTCAAAAGTCGTACCACATTCCCCATCCGAGTTGCGTTTCAGACGAGTTGTTGAAGGAAAAATTTGTCGCTTTGCCAGTTTGCAAAAACAAGCCTGTCCGCAGCAATCGTCCAATATCGTCATTACGCCAAGCCCATCCAGCTTGCAGATTCATGGTCCCGCCAAATCTCGTCTCTTGCCGCAGAAGTCCGTTGACCGCCCAGAACGGAACTCCCCGCAAGCCAGCTTTACGAATTGCGATTTGATCCATCCCGAATTGCAAATGCAACGGGCGAGAGACGTTGTTCCGCCAACCATGGCTAATTTCGCCGTAAACGCGGGTACCTGGATCGAAGTAATAACCGTATCCGAGGACGATGGCATCACGGGCATAATTTTCGCGTGTGGTTATCCCGTGCTTCAACAGATATTCGTCACCCAGATGTGAACAAATATGTTCCCATGCCACCTTAAAACGGTGCGGACCATGAGAAAGCGTATAGGGGACGCCGATGCGAAAGTCAGTGAAGTCAACATCCAAACTCGCTTCGGGATCCGTTCGCACATTGCAAGAGCCCTCGAAATCGAGTTGGCCGATCGTCATGCCGTCAGGACTTGTTGTGCGAAACCACCCGAATCGTCCGCCCAACGTTGAATCCCATTTGGCCCCAACATTCCGGACCCCATGTACTTGTGTCCCGATACGGGCCTGCATAGGAGCAGCCATGTATGACGGATAGAGGATGCCGCTGGGCAAGATTTCGGTAGATGGATGCCATTCTTCAAATCTGCTCGGTCGGTTGCCCGTAACAATGTTCTCGATTGGCAAATACGACTCGAAAATACTCTCTTGGGGATGCATCGAGCTGACATCGACCAGATGACTGCCGTCAAACCGGATAACTTGCGAAGGCGATTCATCTAAAGGTTCCTCGTCTGCTATAGCTTTTTGAACATCCAGCAGGATTCCAGCCCAGGCAACGAAGTTCAAGAATAGCAATAGAATCAATTGCTTTTCCGGGATGAGAATTTGACAAAGATCACGAAGCAATGCCGAGACCGGTCGAAGGTGAGAGCCACCGAACGGCTGGCAAGCGTCTGGCAAGTTCTGTCTGGCTTCCGTTGTGCAAAATTGTTTCATTGTGTTTGCCGCAAACAAAAACAGGAGCTAGCGGGTCGTAAAATGCGCATGACATATCCTGAGGAAACGGGCCGAAACGTTCTCATGTTTGAGAACCGCGGTTGCTTTCTGTGCCGCAGAGGCGGCACGCCGTTGTCGAGGCCGAAAATAGACGAAACACGTAGCTCTTGGCAAGCTTGATTCATGCATTTCTATCAAAAGAAATTTCACTGAATGCATTGAATTTGAGAGGGGCGTTAGCAGCTGGTGGAAGACGCGATTTTTGCAGCGAATAATTTCTTTTTGGTAAGGCTCATTACATGAGGTGAGAAATCATTCCAGAGGATGTCGATCCCCACAACCCATTGCATCGCGCACGCCGCATGTTCAGCAGGCGACACAGGTTTTCTTTAAGAAGGCTTCTCTGATAGCGATGCCTAATGCAATTGCCAACAGTATCGCATTGAGGGACGTCACAATCTGATGCGAAATTCCTGTCACGTCAAATCGCTGCATCACGAATTGAGCCGAGAGATAATTCATTAAGACCATCGTTATCAAAATTGCCATCGTCCTTCTAGCGAAATTCGATAGGTTGCAAAGCGTCGGCTCGCTCTTCCACCACAATGCAACGACTGCCGGCACAATCAACAGTGCATCATAGTAATGATGATAGATGGTGACCAATATCGTTAAGCCAGCAATCAACCCGGACAAATCGACGGCCGATGCATTCGCTCGATTAACAGCCAAGTGTCGAGTCGCCAGTATTGACGGAATGATTAGGGGAATCATCGCCAAGAGGTAGAACGCTTCTCCTGGGTTCCACTGTAACCACTTGGCTACAATCCCCATAATGTCTACGCGAGTCCACGTATTCACGGGCATTTCATTCGGGTCTTCCAGGTGCATGTCTTGCGCAAGCCGAACATCGGCAATCAACTGGTCGATTGAATTGTACTGGAGTAACCAGCCAACGGCGATCAAATTGGCAGCGGCCACGAGGGAAACTCCAACGATCAAAGTGCGCCATTGGCGTCGAGCCGCCAACAAGATAACGAGTGGGATTGCGTACGTTGGTTTGAGGCACGCCAACAACATCGCTGGACCGGCCAGCAGCGGCCGATGTGAAAATTGCAAGGTGATGATCGTTCCGATGGCGATCAAGAAGGTGAAATAACCGGTAAACAAGGTGCTGTAGCCGGCGCGAGTGACAATGATGAACAGCGCCACAGCTCCAACCGCCGCAGCCGTTTGGGGCATTTTGGCAAATCGGGCTACCAACCAACCAAGGGCGAGCATCTGGAGTAGCAGTAGACCAAAATGCAATAGTTCCGCCGTATGCAAAGGCAGCCAGGCGTATGGAAGATGCAGGACCATTACAAACGGCGCGAAAAAAGGAATTGGGCGGGCTACAGGATACTGTTCCCCATACGTTTGGCCATAAGGACTCACGCCGCGGCTAAATGCCAACGCTGGAAAGTAGATTCCATTATGAAAGTCGCAAAATCCTTGTCGTTCGTCATCAAAGGGACCAGGAGTTTGGTATTTCGAATGAATTCGCTGTCCAATTGCCGCAACAGCCAACAACCAAAACACCCAAACACCAAACGCCACATAAGGAGAGCGCCAGAATGAGTCGGAGCGGAGTCGTTTTACAATTCCTGTAGCCATCAAAGTCTATGTTCGCTTGAGACACAACGATGTGATCGTGCATCGCACGTTTTATCATCGGATGCGTACTGTTTGAATCCCTCGGGCAGGTCTTGCGCTTCGACGGCAAAACGTTCTATAAAAGCAGGACAGTGATATCGGAACGAATTTCTCAATGTGCTGATCCGTTTAGGTAATGAGTTTTCCAATTTATTTTGGGTTATCCCAATTTATCTTCGGAATCCTCTGTGCTATTCACATCGACCGAACCTCGCGTTTCACGCAAATAGTTCTTGCGCTGAGCTGCATAAGTATCGCTGCCGATTTGCAGCGAATCTGATGCGGATGACGCAAGTCGATTCTCGTCACTTGAATCCTCAAGTTCGTAACGCTGGCTATATTGATCGAAAAGCGCTTGGAGAAAGGGGCGACACCAACCGCAACCGGTCCCGGCTCCAAAGCAGTCCGATAACTGGGCCGCAACTTTAGGTTTTTCAACTCGGATATAGTTGATGATTTTTCGTTGCGTCACCTTGAAACAAAGACAGATATGGTCATCAATTTGCATGTCGCACGCTTAACCGTTTCGTATAAATTCGTTACCGCTGCAAAATTTCCGCGTCCTAATTCGGTGGTTGCGTATCAGATCACGATCTTGCTTCCCGTTCACTTTGTTTCCCTCTATCGACCTTTAGAGAGAACAAGAGTTCAAGCACCTTCCATTACTTGCTCAACCCAATACTTGCTCAAAAGGAGCTAGTAAACAAGTCGTCACACTTCACTCAATCGTTGACCGCCGTTTCCCATATCTGCACCAAGCCACCATCTTCCTTTCGAAATCATCAAAATCAAACTCATGCAATCAGGCTTGTTAAATTTTAGCGATTAGGAAGTCCGTGCGGACACACCTATTGCAAAGTTTCTTTAACTTCGACGCGCAAACACTTCGTGTCTTTGTTGTTTGGGCACGATTTTACCGCTCCGACAGGTAAGTTAAACAATGACGCAGCATTATAGCGACAATATTATTGATAGCGATTGCGTCAAATTCTTGGTCAGGAAGTCAAAGTAGGAATAGATGGAAGTCGGGCAACTCTTCGTGCCAATGATGGCGGCCGCACTGTGCATTTGGGCTCTGTTCCAATTTGTCGGCTACGTCCCCGTGCGCTTGCTTCCAACGAGGCAACCGCCGCGGAATCATCGTTCCGAGCGCAGGAGCTTAACCTCGGTGGCAAGCACAATTAGCTCCGCAGATTTGGCGACCACCGATCCATTGCGTGCTGCTTGGCAGGGATACCGCTTGTTTAAGGTTGCGGCCATTCAACGAGAAGCGGAATCGTGTCATTCAGTTTACTTGAGGCCCGCAGACGGCAAGCCGATTGCTGGTTTTTTGCCTGGCCAACATCTGACAATCAGGCTCCCGATGGATGACGAGTCGAAGACGCACGTGCGCTGTTATTCGCTATCGAGTTCCTTTCACCCCAACTTTTATCGCATCACGGTTAAAGCCGTCGCTTCACCCATGGGCCGACCAGAACTTCCGGTTGGGCTTGTGAGCAACTATATCAATCATCGATTGAAAGAGGGAGCTACGATAGAAGTCAAATCTCCTGCAGGTGACTTCTATCTCGATGCTGCCTCCAGTTCTCCTGTCATTCTGTTAGCGGGTGGCGTCGGCATCACGCCGCTGATGAGTATGATCCAATCGACGCTCATCAATCAACCGCACCGCAAAATGTTGTTAATCTACGGTTCGCTCAATGGCCAACAGCACATTTTTAAGCACGAACTCGACTTACTGCAGCGTCAATCCAACAATCTGACGATTCTGAATTGTTATAGTACACCGCTACCAGAAGATTGTTTGGGGACCGATTATCAGTTGGCAGGGCGAATCGATCATTCTTTATTGAAACAAATATTGCCGCAGGCAGACGTAACCTTTTATTTGTGTGGTCCTCCGCCCTTTATGCAGTCGGTCTATTCTGCATTAATCGACTTGGGAATTGACAATTCCCGAATTCAATTTGAAGCGTTCGGTCCTGCGAGCGTCGAGCGAATTGTATCGAGTGATTCTGGCTCGGGCGCTTCGATATCTCATGAAGGGCAAAACGCCGCGGACCAAAAATTTCGCGTTATGTTTGCACAAAGCGCGGTGTCGGCGGAATGGGATTCGCCTTGCAGCACACTATTGGACCTTGCTAATCAGCATGACGTGCCCATCGAAACAGGATGTCGCGCAGGCAGTTGTGGAACGTGTGAAACACGATTGTTGTCGGGCAGCGTTAACTACCCCAAGCACCTGTCGATCAAATGTGGAGCAGGTAGTTGTTTACCATGCGTAGCGAAGCCAAGCAGCGATATCGAACTTGAGGCGTAACGATGCAACGAAATCACTTTTACCAATCTATCCGTCCATGGTGGTTCTGGGCATGCGTGGCTGTAACGATAACAACGAGTTGGCTCGTCCAGGAAAAATTCGCCTCGGCTCAAACACCCAATTTGAGCGACCGCTTGCGTTGTGACCCGACCAAAGTCTTAACGGCCGACTCATGTGCCCGCTGCCATGCGAACGAAGTGCAGGTCTGGCAGCAAACGCCCCACTTTCGCACCTTCGAGTCGATGCATCGTGACCCGCGAGCGCAACAAATTGCTGAAAGAATGGGTTTGCGTTCGATTAAACGCAGTGACGTTTGTATCAATTGCCATTACACCATGCAGGAGCAAGGCGGCAACTTGCGTGCGGTCTCCGGAATCTCCTGCGAATCATGTCATGGTGCAGCTCTAGACTGGTTGGAGATCCACAACGACTATGGCGGGCCCACGGCAACGAAAGGCAGCGAATCGGCAGCACATCGGCAACAGCGCGTCGATAAAAGCATTCAGCGCGGGATGCGCAACCCCAATAATGTCTACCTGATCGCGCGGAGTTGTCTCGAATGTCATACCGTGCCCCATGAAGAGTTGGTCAATGTCGGTGGGCATAAATCGGGTAGCGTAGACTTCGAGTTGGTATCTTGGTCTCAAGGCAGACTGCGTCATAACTTTTCGCGAACCGACGGTCGTGCAAACGCAACCAACCCCATCGAGCGAATTCGCGTCATGTATGTCGTGGGGTTGATCGCAGAACTGGAATTCAGCACCCGTGCGACGTCAAAAGCCACGAAGAAGGCAGAATACGGACTCGCCGTAGCCAATCGTGCGGCAAAAACGGCGACCAAACTCTACGAAATTCAACAACAAATCAATGACCCAATATTGGAACAGGTGCTTGTCACGTTTGCAGAGGCCGAACTTCGACTCAACAATCAACAACAATTGTTAACAATCGCGGAACGAATCAGTGATTTAGGCTTTGAGTTTGCTCAAGCTGCGGATGGGAGCAAGTTAGCCGCCATCGATCATTTGATCCCAAAACCAGAGCAGTACAAATAAGTATTCAGGAACCGAAGGTACAGGGATGACCGTGACCTCTTCGTCAATGCGGCGGCCACAACGTTGGGATCAACCCTTTGATCCGCACATGACCGATGCGTTGGCCGCAGCACTGTTAAATATTGCTCCGTTTTCGCAGATGGATCCAAATCGCTTCCCGCCTCGCATTCCTTTGCTCGGAATACTCCGCAATGACTGTCGCTATGTGCGTTGCCAACCGGGTGAAATTATCGTGCGCGAAGGGGATTATGGGAACAGTGCGTTTTTGCTTGTGGAAGGCTCAGCTTCGGCAACCGTCGAGCGTTTACCGAACGAACTGTTGGGGCGCGCCAAGTCCCGAAAACTGAGTTGGTGGGAGTCCGTTTCCCAACTTTGGTCCAACCCGAAAATGGCCGAGGTACGAAACACCGACCTCGGTAATTATCCGGGCCGCGAAGTGCAAACTGATACGGATAGCAGGGTCTCAGGCCATGAGCGGACTAGCATATTTATTCAGGATCTTCCGAGAGTTTTGATATCGGGTAAATCTGCGAAGCTGGTAGCTGGCGACTTGTTTGGCGAAATGGCGGCGCTGACACGTACACCCCGCACGGCAACCGTGATTGCGGAATCGTCCTGCGACCTAATCGAAATTCGCTGGCAAGGGCTGAGAGAATTGCTCAAATATGATGTCCAGCTCAAGAGTCGCTTGAATGAGCGGTATCGCCAAAACAGCTTGAACGAATTGTTGCGAGCGACTCCCTTGTTGCGTGGCCTATCGGATCAAGCAATCGACGAAATTTCTGAGGCCGCAACGTTTGGAACGTGGGGTACTTTTGATTGGAATCACCAATTTCAGAAAGTGCAACAGTGCACCGATGATGTTGAGAGAATTGAACAAGAACCCTTAATCGTTTGCGAAGGGGATTATCCCAATGGGCTGATATTTGTTCGCAGCGGCTTTGTGCGGCTGAGCAAAAAGCATGGGGTCGGGCATCGTACTTTCGCATATCTTGGTAAAGGGGCCGTCTATGGAGTGCGGGAACTCTACCATAACTGGCGATGCGGCAAACAGCATCCTTTGCTCCTGTCTTTGAGAGCAATCGGATATGTCGACACGATCCACCTGCCGACCGAAGTTGCCGAGAAATGGATTCTTCCCAACCTCCCCGTCGATCAGATTCCGGCACCCATTTCAGATAGTCAAGGTAATGGCCAGCGCGAACGGCGGCAACATCAACGCGAGGACCTCTTAGAGACGAGCCTGCTCGAATTCCTGTTAGAAAATCGACTGATCAATGGTACGCAAGCCATGTTAGTGGATCGGAACCGATGTACACGCTGCGATGATTGCGTGCGAGCCTGTGCGACAGCTCATGCAGGAAATCCACGCTTCGTGCGATCGGGTCTCGCGAACGATAATTGGATGATCGCGCATGCGTGCATGCATTGCATGGATCCGGTTTGCATGATTGGCTGTCCGACTGGTGCGATCGGACGCGACGAAGCGACCGGCGTGATCCGCATCAATGATTCGACGTGCATTGGGTGCGGAACCTGTGCCAACAGTTGTCCTTACCAGAACATACAAATGGTTCCGATCCGCAACGTTCAAGGCGAAGTTGTGCTCGGTGATAGTGACCAGCAGCCAATCATGAAGGCGACGAAGTGCGATCTGTGTTTAGAGCAACTGGGAGGCCCCGCGTGCCAACGTGCCTGTCCTCACGATGCACTGGTACGGATTGACCTGACGGCACCCGGACCGTTGGCTAAATTTTTGAAAGGCGCGGGTGTTTAACACCAGAGGCTAGTTTTCGATGAATCACCTACCAAAACGAACAAACGCTCGTATAGCAGGCCGCCGTGCGGTAAACGCATTGCTGCTCGCAGTATGCCTGTTCCTTTTGGCGGTTTGGGTATCTCGGCTGGAAACTTCATTAGTGAGAAGTTCCTTTCTGACGGGTTACGTTCTTTGGCTCAGCCTAATTTTTCTGACTCTGTTTAACTTGCGCAAAAAGCTAACGATGCTGCCCAAGTTGGGCTCGGCCGCCTTCTGGATGCAGGCCCATATCTACGTCGGTTTGGGAACGTTTGCCGTGTTTGGACTGCATGTTGGTTGGCGATTTCCTACGGGTGGATTCGATCGAATTTTGGCGGCCCTGTATTGGTTCGTCGCCCTTAGCGGAATTTACGGACTGTATCTCACGCGAACCGTGCCGAGACGCCTGACGCAAATTCGCGTTGAACCGATTTTTGAGGCGATACCTCGCTTGAGATATCAACTGCTGCAGAAAGCGACCGCCATTATGGACGAGCAATTCGAAAACAATGAAGTGTTGCGCCCGGTCTATTACCGCAAGCTACGACCATTTTTCGAGAATGACCGTGGTCCCTGGTATATGCTTTTTCCATCCGCGCGTAAATCGCGCGCCTTGGTTGCCGAAATTCAGAAACAACATCGGTATTTGAGTCCTGCGGATCGAAGGGCGAGTTCAGCCTTGGCGCAACTCGTACGTGAGTGTGATGACCTCGATTATCATCGGGCGATGCAGGGGCGGTTGAAAGTTTGGCTGATCGTGCACGTGAGTTGCACGTACAGTTTGTTGATCGTGGCCACATGGCATGGCGTGATGGCACACGCCTTTTCTGGAGTGTTACGATGATCCAGCGTCTCACATCATGGAAAACCGGCTATCATCGACCGAACCAGGACTGGCAATGCGGCCGCGAGTGTCCAGGGTGCCCCCTAGGACCAACGAGCCGCGGGGAATGTCAAGCCGAAGCGCTTTCCGTAATCGATGCGGAAGATTGTGTTCCGCAGACTTGCAAACCCGTTCGCTCGTTGAGGTGGTATCGAGGACGAATCACGTTCGTGGTAACGCTGGCGACCTTGATTGGACTTACGCTTGTTCTGGTTTCCCCACGCTCCCACCATCTCTTGTCTCCAGGGCCGCTGTCTGGATCGCACGCGCAAATTCTGGCTGGCGACGAGGGATGTGCAGCCTGTCATGCCGCCGGTGGAACCAGCCCAGCGACGTGGCTGTTGAACATGGTGTCTGGCGCGACTGCAAACACCCATTCTCAAACCGAACTTTGTTTGAATTGCCACTCCGAAAAATTTTCGACAGGCGTCGCCACTAATCCGCATAACCTCCCCTCAGATGTGTTAAAGGCGCTGACCGCAAAAGCAACCAAGAATAAGTCGAACAATTCCACAGTTTCCGCCAAGCTCAGCCACTTCACCAATCCATTGACAGCAGCAAGAGATGCGGAGTCGCCGATTGGCTGTTCGGCCTGCCATCGCGAGCACCATGGGCACGAAAACGATTTGAAGAGACTTAGTGATCAGGCATGCCAGACCTGTCATCAACAACACATCACGCACTTTGCCACCGACCATCCGGAATTCGTACAGTGGCCTCGTTCCGAGGGTCGTGCATTTCGATTTGACCACAACTCGCACGCATTCAAACATTTTGCGGAGAAGAATAAAAGTTTTGACTGCAGCGCGTGTCACCAAAGTGATCCAACAGGAGCGATGCAATTGCTAAAACCTTTTGAGATCAGCTGTGCTGAATGTCATGCGCAGTCCGTTGATGGTTCCCGCGGTGGCTGGACATTCTTCTCGCTTCCAATGATTGACCTGGCTGCGATCAAGTCGGCGGCCGCATCAATTGGGGAATGGCCGTCCCATGCAATTCATGATTTTGACGGCGAACTTCCGGCGACGATGCGGCTTCTCTTGACGGCGGACGAGTCAGCGGCGGCAGCTTTAAGTCGGCTGGGCGATGAATTCCATTTCGCCGACGTCGATGCTGATGACTCTGCTCAAGTGAGCGATGCCGTTGAATTGTTGTGGGGAATCAAACGGTTGATGTGGGATCTCTCCGTCGATGGGCGCGAGGCCATCCGCAAACGGTTGGAACAGACGTTGGCGATGAAAATATCTGACCAAGAGTTGCAAATGCTGACGAGCGGTTTTGATCAAGCTAAGTTTCTGCAGGCGCGGTCGCGTTGGATGCCTGGACTTGCCGAAGAAATGGAATTCAAATTGCCGCAGCCAATTAGCGTGAAGCCAACCGTGCACAACTTGGTTGTACCGGGAATAAACGAGGTGCTGGCTCGTATTCAGGATGTGATGACGGACGACATGTTGTTGAGTGAGAATCCGTTGAAGCTTCTCATGTTGAATCGGCCCGCTCAAGTTCCTGCCACCAATCACAATTCCGGGACTCAAGCGAGCGGTGATGACGAAAAGCGAGAACGTCAACTTCCGACGGTACTTTATCAACAACGTGAGCGACCGCAAAGTACTGGAAGAATTGAAAATCAATTTGTCGAACGCGCGTCCCCCACCCTGCCATCTGCAACGGGGAGTGATGACCTGCTTGCGGAAAATCCATTACAAAAACTGTGGCACAACGATCATGCGCACATGGTTACCCCATCTAGTCCGCAATCCGGCCAGCCGAATTCTAACAATCCAGACGAACAAATCGTTGCTCCGACCAATCGCGAGGTTGGTAATGCGCTCAACCGAGAGATAAATTCATCCGACCGCCGCACGTCGGAAATTACTCCTGGAGTTGAGCGACAAACGATAGCTACGAATGCAGAGTCAGCTTTCGCGGATCCTGCAAAGATCCAAGCACTTGAGCGGACCCTGGCCGAGCTATTGAGGAATCAACGAGGAGCATGGTACCTAGATGATGCAAATTTACTCATCTCGTATCGACATGTTGGACACGCTGATCCATTTTTGAAGGCCTGGACGGAGTTGGCTGTGAAGGCGTCACGCAGCCAGGCAAAGGCAGGCGACCTTCTCCTCGCAAGTATTACTTCGCCCGCAGCACCAGGGCAGTGTTTGACTTGCCATGCCGTTGACGCGGATCGATCGGTGAAATGGATGCCTGACTATCGTCATCCAAAACCTACGGGCACAACAAAATTCTCGCATGCACCTCATGTGATACAGCCCGAAACGCGCCAGTGCCAACATTGCCATGAATTGCATGAAGGTCTAGCCTATTCGCAAACGACGGTCGCCGCTTCGCAGCGAACTGAATTTACGCCGTTGTTACGATTCGCAGATTTCAAGCCGATCACGAAAGCGACGTGTGTGCAATGTCACCAGCCTGGCGCCGCGAGCAGTGGCTGCACCTCTTGTCATTCCTACCACAGCCATTAAAGAGCTGAGTGCAGGGTACCGTAGGCATTTCGAGATGAAATGTAGTTAAGCAAATTGAAAGGGAATATTTCACGTCAATTTGTGGGGAGCGAAAGAGGAGTCGTTGCATTCATCGCCACAATGGAGATTGTTAACAAGCGAGTGAACGCTAGATTTTCGCATGGTGTTCCAACTTTCACGGTTCTCAGATTCTGAGCAGTCCCCTGAAACCTCGTGCGGCGTAATATGACTGCGCACCATTGTGATATACGAACACCTGTCCGTAGCGGCGGTCGCCAAAAATTGCTCCGCCGAGATGTCGAATATCTGGCGGCGTATTCAGCCAGCTAGAGGTTTTGGTATCGAATTCACCAAGTTCTTGTAAGTTTCGATATTGTAATTCGGAAAGGAGTTCAATTCCCATCGTCTCAGCCAGATCCACGGCACTATACTTCGGTTTGTTTTCCTTTCTCGAAACTAACGCCTGTTGGTCGTAGCAAGCGCTGCGTCGACCCGACGGACTTTCCGCCGAGCAGTCACAGAAAATGAACTCTCCCGATTTCTTGTCAAATCCGATCAAATCGGGTTCGCCCCCCGTCCGTTCCATTTCGTTCAATGACCAGAGTTTATGCGGATTAGCCAACAGCCTGTCCTCAACGTCAGCCCACTTCGAGCCAACGTGTCGTTCCATGTTTTCTTCGAACCTAATTCGTAGCTTGTTAAGCAGCGTTTTACACTGCCCTGCCGTAAGTTTGCGAGCGTGTTTTAAAGGGGACATTCTACTTTTATTGTTTCTTTGGCCTGCCTCGAGGTCGCAGCGAGGATTGAAGACCGAGTTTTGCAGCAGTTTTTGTCTGCCAATGAGTATCACCGAATGGAGTGCCGCGAGCAACGCTGTGTCGCAGGGCCTGGAGTTCGGCTTCTGTTTCCACTCCGTTGACATGGCGAGTCCACTGAGCGGGCTTCAGGATCGGTCCGTCGCACAGCAACCCTTCCGGTCCGCTTCGAACCGTCGGTTTCAAGCTGGACCATTCCCAGTCCTGACTTCGCTCGACCATGTTCGCCCGCAGCGGATTCCGTTCTACATAACGCAACACCCTCAGATAGTGTTCATCGGATTGAACGGGAAACGCTTTGAATCGCCCCTGCCAGACATGGCCGCTCCCCTTGTAGTGCCGATGATAACGACGAACGTGAGACGTCATCAGCCATTGCATCCAGCGGCTCAAGTCTCCATCTTCATGCGGCCACAACAGCAAGTGGAAATGGTTTGTCATCAGACAGAATCCAGTCAGCCGCATCGGTACCTTTTCGTGAGCCTCCCGCATCAGGTTCACAAACGCGGCGAAGTCATCATCCTGATGAAAGACATCGCTATGGCCATTGCCCCGGTTCAGGACATGGTAAACAAACCCACCTCGTGATGCTCTTGATGTGCGTGGCATTGCAGCATTCTAACTGGACGAAGTCCGCATGTAAAGTAGAATGTCC
>CALMEE010000097.1 GCA_937862885.1 uncultured Planctomycetaceae bacterium | reverse complement strand
TGGCACTTGTGGAAATTTCTCCCGCAATTATCGCGATGCCTGTCGTCACTAAGGTCTCGCAAGCCACGCGCCCATGCGGATCTTGTTCCAAAACGGCATCCAAAATCCCGTCAGAGATTTGATCAGCCAATTTGTCCGGATGGCCCATGCTTACCGATTCACTCGTAAATAGGTATCTACCTTTTGTCACTTTAAACTCCTGCTATTTGACTCTTTGCAAACGTGTGCTGCCTTCATTCTGTGCGATATGCGGCGCAATGTGGAAGCCATCTTACTCCAGGACAGCGCCATCTCGATTGAGGAAGCCTATTGTAATACGAATCGTTGCTTTTTCCCAACCACTGCTACCCGTATTTGAGGAAAATATTGTGTTTTTTGGACGACCCGCGAAGTGCATTCCACATTACGCTTTGATACAGGAGTGTTCCCACCCGTTGTCGGCCAACTATACTGAAGGGGGCCTCGATGTTAGGGACATCGTGAGCTTTAAATCCATACAACAACGTGTATCCGATAGTATTACCCATGCGTCTAAATCTCAGTTCATCTGCACCAACTCTATTCCGCGCCTTGGCTCTCGTTTGGTTGACTTATCTTGGAAGTGGCAGTTGGAATATTGCTGCCCAAGACCTGGCCAAACAGGATTCGACGGAAGCGGTTAAGGACAATGAGGAACAAAAATCGGAGAATCCCGCGCATGTTAACCAACCTGGTGCAGTTCAACCTCAAGATTATGGAAAATTTGAACAATTGGTATCCGGTGATCTTTCTCCGGATGGACGTTGGCTGGCCTACGCAATTCGGCTGGTCAATGGCGATGCACAATTGCGCATCCGCATGCTCGCGACCGATGCAACAGACTCCATCGACTTCGCGACTTCACCCAAATTCGCCGGCAACAGTGAGTGGCTTGCTTTCCTGATCGGCATAAGCGCCTCGGATGCCGAAAAAAAAGAAAAGGCCAAAGAGCCGATTCGGACAAAGTTGGGACTGCGAAATTTAATAACGGGACATAAGACGGAGATCGACAATGTTGCATCCTTCGCATTCAGTGAAGATGGTCGATTTCTTGTTATGAACCGTTATCCCATGAAGGATCGGAAGAGCAGCGGGGTCGATCTCGTGCTGCGCGACTTAAATTCGAACATTGACGATCCAGTCGATACTAATTTTGGTAATGTTGCCGCATACGCGTTCAATGATAAAGGACTGCTGTTGGCAATGGTCATCGACGCAGAAGAACAAGCAGGCAACGGTCTCCAAGTTTACGATTGCCACTCTGGCATTCTGCGAACCTTGGATTCCTCGCCTTTGAAGTACGCGAAGCTGTCATGGCGAAAAGACGCGGATGATTTGGCAGTAATGCGCGAGTTCAAGCGAGAAGAAAAGGAAGACTCGGCGTACGCCGTATTGGCGTGGCGTGGCCTACAAAGCTCTTTGCTCTCAGGGAAGCCGCAAAAAATAGTTTATGACCCTTTGAAACGTGAAGCCCATCCGAACGATTTGCGAATCGTCGATTTTGCCGATTTGAAATGGTCCGACGACGGCACGACGCTTTTTTTCGGTTTAAAGGAATGGAACAACAAACCAAAATCTTACGGTGTGTCCACTGAGGAGGCCAAGAAGACCGAAAACGCATCCGACAAACCTGCTGACGAAAGTTCCAAGAGCAAGCCGGATGCAGAAGATACTAAGCAAGCAACGGGTAACGATAAAACCAAAGACGAAACTGCTGAGCAAAAACCGGCTAACGGGAAACCGGAACAGGAAAAGGACAAGGAAAAAGCTCCGCGCTCATTGCGTGAATCGCTGACCGATCCCGCAGACGTCGAAGTATGGCACGCTCGCGATATTGAGATTATCCCGCTGCAAAAGAAACAAATCGTTCGTGACCAAAATCAGCACTTCTTGGCAGCATGGTGGCTTGATGATGATAAGTTGGTTCAATTGGGAAACGAGCTCACCGAAAGAGTTACCTTGTTCGAACATCAAAAACGCGCGTTGGGCTATGACAATACTCCGTACGAAGAGCAAAAACGCTTTGGGCCCACCTTAAATGACCTGTATTTAATTGATGTGCTCACCGGAGAAAGGAATTTGATTGTTCCAGGAAATAAGTACGCCTTTTCCAGTTCACCAGACGGACGCTATTTCGTATATCAGAAGTCCCACCAATTGTGGCTCTATGATTCCGAAACAGATAGCCACCGCAACTTGACCGGTGACCTTGGTCCTGCCTTTCACAACACCCGAATGTCGACTTTGACCGAGGAAAAACCACCATGGGCTGCTCCCGATTGGACTCAGGACTCGAGTTACGTTTTGCTGTACGACGAATTCGATATTTGGTACATCGCAATTGACTCGACAATTCCGGCGCAGCGTTTAACAGATGGAGCGGACAACAAAATTCAACATCGGCGTATCAGCTTTGACCCGATCGAGGATCGCTGGGTGGATCCAGCAAAGCCTTTGTTTTTGAGTATGTTCGGCGACCGTACGAAAAAGTCAGGATTCGGTCGACTCGATCTGACAGCGGCAACAAAACGATGTGAAAAGTTGATTTGGAAGGATATGTCGGTCAGCAGACTCATTAAGGCTAAGGACGCCGATACGTTTGCTTTTGTCGAACAATCGGTCGAACAATCACCAAATATTTGGGTCGCATCCGAAAATCTCGTCGATGCGCGAGTAGCCAGCGACACCAATCCATTTCAAAAGAATTACCTTTGGAGCCGAGCTGAACTAATCGACTTCGTCAATGAAAATGGTGAAGAACTGCAAGGAGCTCTGTATTACCCTGCTGGCTATGAATCAGGAAAAAAGTATCCGATGATTGTCTACATTTATGAAGAACGGTCGCAGGCAATTCACAATTTCGCAGTACCCTCCGAGCAACGACCATACAACAACGCGACGTTCACAGCCGATGGTTACTTTGTGTTTGAACCTGATATCGTTTATCGCCCGCAGAATCCGGGGCTATCCGCTGTGGAATGCGTCGTTCCGGCGGTACGTAAGGTATTGGAGTCCGGAATGATCGATGAAACGAAAATCGGCTTGATCGGGCATTCGTGGGGTGCCTATCAGACGGCGTTTATCGTTACGCAAACCGATTTGTTCGCGGCCGGGATCGCCGGTGCTCCTTTGACAAACATGATGAGTATGTCTATGAGCATTTATTGGAACTCTGGTCAAACCGACGCATGGATCTTCTTCGAATCTCAAGGGCGCATGAATCAACCGTTTTGGCGTGACGTGGAAACCTATATCAAGAACTCACCGATTTTCTCGGTAGATAATTTGAATACACCGCTTTTGGTAGCGTTCGGAGACGAAGACGGGGCCGTTGATTTCAATCAAGGCGTGGAACTTTACAATGCCGCTCGTTTGGCAGGTAAACAGTTTGTCATGTTAGTATACCCGGGCGAAAACCATGGACTCGTAAAAAAACCGAACCAGGTCGACTATCACTATCGGATTCGAGAATGGTTCGGGCACTACCTGAAGGGGTACGAGCCAGCCAGTTGGATCACGGAAGGGCAGAAACATCTTGATCGGCAGAAGGAATTGGAAAAGCTCAAAAAGCCTGAAAAGTAGTTAACTTTTCGCTACACGTCTGAATCCGAGCAACCTATCGGAGTAAGCACGCAGCCCGGGTAACAGTTTCCAAAGATCCAAGCAATAAACCTCGCACCAAGCAAATCAGATTCGTGAAGCGGAGTTTACTTCCCGTTCGCGACTTTTTTGGCACTGAATTTACTCGTCCCAATTTACAATTTCGTCTCCGCTCCGCGTACCCATTGCACGCCATACTCGCAGCTCGATGATGTCCGCGACTGCGCGGGTGGAACCATCGACCATGGCCGCATTCACCATGCCTGAATGATAACTTCGCGCTGTGATCACTGCGTGCGTAGGCAGGTTCGAACTTGTGCCTTCCTGGCGAGATGTGAAGTCAATGTCCGTGCCTGCTGGAGTTTGATCGGATGTAACCGACAATAACAGGCGATAATTTGGCGCCAACCCTGTTGTAAATCCTTGATGATGAACTCGACCGTCTGGCCATTCCGTGTGACCATTCGGGCGGCACCAGGCAAACGACGCAGGAACGCGAGCGACGACTTCCGCTGGATCTGGTGGAGGCAACTCCGTGCTGCCAACGACGGGTTCGTTTCTACCATAAGGTAGTCGAGCCTTTACATCTGCGGCCAACATGGTATTACTGGCGCCGTCTCTCACATCTCGCATTCGTAACGAGCGATTGGGCCCAAACATTCCATCCCCAATTTGATTGGTTGTGGGATCGAATATCAGCCAACTTCCAAAATTGAATCCATACGTCGTCGGATAAAGTGGGCTGGCAAGTTTTGGACTCACATCACGGGGTGTATCGCCATCAATATCGCTGGGACAAACGTAAATTGGAACCTTGAGACCACTGATGGCCTCTTGATCATCCCACGCGACATTCAGATTTACGCGATTATACACATTGCCTTGTTCGAGATAGGGCAGAATGCGACCATGAATCGACCATGAGCTATTCGTATTTATTCCTCCGAATCCCATAAACTCAGCAGAAGGAGGCAGTTTCTTCATCGCCGATTCGTAGCTATGGATTGCAACCGTCAACTGCCGTAAATTACTTAGACAATTTGAGCGACGCGCGTTTTCTTGCACCGACTGTATCGCCGGCATCAACAACGCCATCAAAATAGCGATAATGGCAATAACCACCAAGAGTTCAATCAGGGTAAACCCGCTACGAGAAAATCCAATTCGGCCAGTCATCATTTCAATCTCCGAGAAAACACTATTATATCCGTGAAACCCAGCCAAGGTTAGCACAAATCCACATTATTCGCTGTGTGCAATGATTTCGAGCCTATTCCAAAACCCCTACAGCACTGAGCATATCATTATGGGCGAACGAGGTTCGTCGGCGAAGAAACGAGCGGACGTCTTTTGAGTCATAGTCTTTGTCAAGACAGACATGCTGATGTCGACTCGTGGGCTGGAGCCGATGGATCGGCATACTTTCGAAAGCGGCTTTGAGAAGTTTGCTGTCATGAGTGTTGGCGCCACTTACCGCCACTCCCAGTTCCACTGAATATTTTTCAATTCGCCATATTCTAAAAGGGATGCGTTCCACAACTTTCGAAACACACCGGCAGCAAGCCAATGTTGAAAGTAACGATGCAACGTACTGCCAGATCCAAACTCGCGAAGAACTGCCTCCCAATGACAACCCGTTCGCAAAACACAAAAAAATTCCGTTGGCCACCGCTCGAAGATCGCCGCGTGGATGAACACTGAGGTGACCCAGACTTCATGGGTGCGCTCTCCCTTAGTGGAACAGGGCTGGTCCGAAGCTGGTTGGTGTTAAATAGTCTCCTTGCCGATTTTGGCTGTTGAGACTCTCATACCACATGGATCAGTTTTTGGGGAGCACGCCCGATCCCATTTGTAGGTACAGTCGGCCCAGTAGTATTTGATAGGTGGGTGGCACATATATTTGCACACGTTGGTGGTGAACGACATGGCATGAAAAGTGGAAGCAAGCGTTTAAATCAATTTTCCATTATTTCCATGTCGACCACAGATGGTTATCTACCATAACTGCAAGCTGTGAAGCGTTCCATCGATTATGCAGTAAAAACGGTTGCCGACCAAAGCCGGATGGGAGTAAACCTGCACAGCGCTGGACGATGTCAAAGACAATGTTTCTTGATGTTGAAGCGTTTCACCAACGAACTGAAATAGCAACAATTTGCCTTGATACGTGAATACTAACACTCGGCTGTTGCCGTCGGTGATCAAACTACCATAATGCGACAAATCGTCGTGATCAATCAGTTGGTGCTGGACCAAGCTGTCGCGTTCTAAGACCCACAACGAGTCATGGAGTGCGATCACATGCTCGCCAACAATGACCGGGGTGTGTGTGTCGGGAATGCAGTGTGGATTCTGCGCAACAGGTTGGGGGTCAATTTCGCCAGCCTCCAAAAAGCGATAGAGTCGGGCACCGTTGTTCTCCCCGAACACCAAAAGGTTCTGTGCCGACAGCACAGGAGTCGGTACTTGGAACTCCCCGTTTCGATTAGGCTTGAGTTCCCACAAACGAGCACCAGAAACCAGGTCCCAACCGCCCAATGTTTCTGAATCCAAACCTATTAACTGGGGCTTATCCGCGATTTGGGCCAAGATGAACGACGAATAACTGGCACCCCGACCGGGTGTTTCCCAAATGGGTTCACCGTCAGCTAAATTGATCGCCAACAGCGAACAATCGCTCCCTCCGGGTTGCAGAATCACGACTTGGCCGACAGCTAACGGTGATCCACTGTATCCCCACTCGGGCAACTTCCCCCCGAAGTCTCTGAGCAAGTTCCACGACCAATGCAATTCGCCAGTCTCTAAATCCAGACAATGAATGTCACCGAAAGCACTTTGCGTGATCACGCGGTCGCCAACAATTAACGGTGTGGCACGGGGCGAATTGCCAAAATCCAGCTTTCCATCGCGCACTTTCGCAGAAGGAGGGGGGATGGCCGGGTACTGAAATCTCCATTTCTGTGTTCCCGTCGCTGCATCCAAACATAAAAAAATGTCGCTGCGGTCGGGTAAATCCCGAGTCCCGCAGACGACATATTTTTCTGTCGCCGCGATACCGCCCATCGTATCCGTGGGCAAGGCAAACGTCCAATTAAACTTGGCTTGGGTTGGCAGGGTCGCAGGCAATTCGGGAACCCGAGCATCCCGACTTTGGCCGCGCCACCCAGTCCAGCCAACTACTTCGTTTTTTTTTCGGCGCTCGTTTGCGTACCCGAGGATTTGGCTCGACCGACTTCAGTTGTGGTCGGTTCGCTTGTGAAGGGCACGAAACCGTCGCGTGTCTCTAAGGCTTGCACTAATTTGGCATCATTGCCAACAGCCAACAACGTCTCGATCAGTTGGGACCTCGAAGCCCCGTCCACTTGTTCCGGGATAAACGCAGTAATGAATGGCACTGGATCGGATTTGCCCACAACTCGCAGGTCACCTTTGTTGATTGTGCCGCAACCCTCCAACAGCGGTGCCGCGTAGCTGGAGATAATGGCTGCGACTTTCTCATCTTTGGGACATTCGAGCAATTTCTTGGCTGCCACACTGCACGCATCAGCCGTTTCTAGTTCGGCCGGCAAGTGAATTTCGGCATCAACCAACAGTTGTCGGGGAGCGGCATTTTTTTCATCGCAATTGGCGGGCCCAAAAATAATTCGATAGCCTTGCAAATCTTCGACCAAGATCGCCGGGTCGGTGCCACGAACAACCACAAACCCGTATTGGACCGTCGAGCCGTCTTTGCCAGTTAACTGAGCCACCGGTTGTAATCCCAGCGACCGATGTTTCGACTCAGAAACAATCACGGAATGCTTGCCGATAACCAAATCTGCTGATAATGGCGTAACCCGTTTGGCATTTTCGTCTTTCAAAGCAGCTTCGATGGATTCGCCCCAATAGACCTCGACTTTACGCCCCATCGTCCGTTGCAGATGTTGACCTAGAACTTCATACTTCCGCTGAGCATATCCCTCGACACAATCGCACGCCAGCTTATCGCTTAGGGGGTCCATCACCACAACCACCAACGGTTCGTCGGCAGCTGAAACGAAATGGTCGTCTCCAAAGGCCGTTGCCAAATTCGCCATGCCAAGAGACCAAGCGGCCAAAGCCAGCAACCATCTCGATTTTCGATTCATTTGTCCTCTAGTTAACATAGGGGCTAATCTCCTGTGGAGGCTGATGTTTTGGATTTGGAACGCTTAAAGCTGAGCGGTTTTGGGTTAGTCGAATATTCATCGACGAAGGTAACTGTTAGCGAGTCGCCATCCAATTTCGCGACCAATTCGAACTCAATCAATCCGCCATCAACTTCCACGTCGAGTCTTAGTTCACCGTTTTGAAAACTTTGCGGCACTAATGTGTACTTTGCAGGCGGGCGTTGTCCATTGACATCGAGCCCAAACAATCGACTATGAGCAGAATTACCTTCACTTGCTTCAGAAAACTCGCCGTGCAGCGATTTGGTCGCGGCCGAGAACTCCAAGGTACTAAAATCGGTTTGCAGGGCGCGGTATTCGTCCATTGAAATGCTTTCGCCATCACCAAGCACGACTGTCGTTGTTTCACTTCCTTTAGCTTCCGCTGAGTCACCGGTCTGTTTGTCGGTCTTTATTCGTTCCCAAAGTCCATCCAGTTTTAGCAATTCTGCAGAGGCAGCTTTGCGATTGTTCACAACTTCAGTCATCACCAGTTCAGCTTCAGCGTTGGGAAGTAGTACACAGATCATGTTTTTATCTTGATACTGAATGTAATAGCGATTCCGCGATTCGTCGAATCCCAACGCGACGTGTTTGCAACCGCCGCCAATGCGGGCCTTCCCAATGACGCTGACCAATTCACCCGCTTGATTGAATCGCTTGATTTTGCCAATGCTGGACTCTGCGGTCAGAATGTCTCCTGTTGATGTGCAAATAACATTCATGGGATTGCAACAACTGCCGAATCCTGCATCATCTGTTCCAGCCCGACTGCCGAATCCATTCAAATGTTCACCATCACGATTGTAAATGCCCACCTTGAACTTAGTATTTTCCGCTAGAAACAGAAGACCATTCTTGGCCGAGAAGTCGAATTGTCCACAACAACCGCTCAAGTCTTCAATAACTTTGGTGCCGTTCTCAAACGCTTTGTCGGTTCGCCAAATTTCATAACCACGACCAGTGGAAACGGCGACGAACACATCGTCACCATCCACGGCAAGCGAAGGAATACGAGTTTGACTGTCCAACATGTATTGCAACCTTGAGTCATCGATTTCTGCCGAAAAATTTTGCTCGACAATCGTTTGATACTGTTGTAGTTGCAGTTGTAGAGCATCGAGTCGACTTTGGTCGCGTTTCGCAAATTCATCACCTGTTTCGGCCTTCTTCGCTTCCAAACTATCAATTTGTTCTTGCATGCGTTTAATCTGTTCAGCATAGATTGAACGAGCTTCCTCCATTTGCTTTTTGTATTCGGCCAACATCTTTTCTTTGGCTTCTTCTGCCGATTGTCCCAACATGTGCGGGGCTGGGCTTTCACAAAGCACTTCGCCAACTCGCGAAACCCGAGCGATCTTGCCGCCACCACCGATCACAAAATCGCCATTACTCTCGATAGCGATGGCAGTTGCCGGGATCGGGATTGGAAATTCATTGATCAGGTTTAATTCAGGGGAATAAATCTGCAGGAAATTTCCGTCAAAGCTCACGCCTGCGACCAGTTCACCAGAAGTCGACAGTTTAAACGTGTGCAATTGCCCTGATTTACCGTCTTTCTTTGGTACCAAAGGATGGACTTCCGAATGTGTTGACTCCAACGATGATGACTTTGCGCCGCCAGAAATTGAATCGTCCACGTATCCAGGCAGTTCAGTGTTTATCGATGCAGCATGGATATGAATAACCTCGGATGCGGCAAGCGCAACCGAAATGGTAAAGAGCATTCCACGACCTAGCCCCATTAGGCGGCCTAACTGAAAATTTATCATGTTGGTTCCCAGTTCCAATAAATTGAACAACAGTATTTGCAAACAACGTCTGCAAAATCTCAAGACGCTGTCCGACAATATGATACTACTCTACGTGACCGATTGGAAGTTTCAGCATGTCGGAAATTTTCAATATTCTGAGCTAAAATACATCTAAGAATTTGTCCCGAACTAAGTTCCGTAATTCTCGTTTAACCGTCAGCCGCAGGCGTACGCGCCACACGCAAAACGTACGCCTGCGGCTGACGGTTAAACGAATGCGAACCGGTTATCACAAATCGAGAAGTTATTTCGGGACTAATCCTGAGTTGGCGTACCACAAACTTGCTTCCAGAAATGAAATCAAAAGAAATCAAAGGACAGGACTTTATATGTTTTCTTAGGCGGCGTTTTTGGATAGCAGGTTGCCGCGCTTGACTGCGGCCACATCTAGCAGTTTTTCTATCTTCAACAAAGTTGTTTTTGTTGCTCCGGCATGCCGTGCAATAGTCAATTGGGCATTGTCTCGCAAGCGGTTGGCAAATTGCTGATCGGTTAAACATTGGCGAATGAACTTTGCTAGGTCCGCCGGCGCTTGCAACTGGACAACCGCCTCGGCGTCCAACAAGATCCGCACTATCTGGCGAAAGTTCTTGGTATTGGGGCCAAAACAGGTTGCCACCGCGCAAGCGGCTGGTTCCAACATATTTTGTCCTCCCCGTTTCCCAAAACTTCCTCCGACAAAACCTATGTCAGCTACCCCCCACCATCCAGCCAATTCACCAATCGTGTCTACAACCAAGACGGCTCCCGATGTGAGTTGCTTGTCATGGTCGAGTCCAGTGCGCAACTGGGCAGAAAGTCCAAATTGCTCAACCGTCTGCACCACTTGCATTGCCCGTTCGATGTGTCTCGGAACAAGGATCAATCGCAACTGAGGATAATCACGTACAAGCTCAACATAAGCCGCGCATGCAATTTGCTCTTCGCCTAGCTCCGTACTTCCGGCCAAAAACACCATCTCATCGCTTGTATAGCCGGCAAGCTCACGAAATTCACTGGCTTGTTGCTTTGATCGACTGATGTTGACACCATCAAATTTAATCGATCCGCTCGTAAACAACGCTTCGGGTCTAACACCCAGATAGGAAAACCGCTCGGCATATTCATCCGTCTGAGCGGCGACCAGATCAAGCCTGGCAAACATTCTCTGAACAACCAGACGAAAACGTCGGTAGTTGGCAAAACTCTTTTCGCTCAATCTGCCATTGATGACGGCGACCGGGACTTGCGAACGATGGGCCTCGCCAATCAAATTCGGCCACAATTCCAACTCACACAAGACCAACATGGTCGGTCTGATGCGGCGGTAGACTCGCCGGACGGCCCAACTAAAGTCGATCGGAGCAAAGAATACTGGATAATGTGGAAAGCGTTGCACCGCCAAGGCATGACCCGTTTGCGTCGTTGTCGAAATGACAATTTCAATTTCGGGCCGACTGCCAATCAACTGTTGGATAACGGGTTGCAGCAAGTTCACTTCGCCGACACTAACCGCGTGAAACCAGACGCAGTCCTGTTGATTGCTGCGAGTCGGTACGCAACCGAAAAATCGCTGCCGCCAATCCGGACACCATTTGCCATGACGCACGGCGCGGTAGACGATCCAAGGGGAAAGTAATAAAAAGAGTCCAACTAAACAGAAATCGTATAGCCAACGTTTCATTGGAGTCCTTTCCAATTTCTGGGCAAGTCGCGTTTAAGCCACGGCTTGCATCCGCTCGTAGACGCTTGTAGGCGCAAATGCATCGCAAGGTCTTAACGACCTAATTCTGTTAAACAACCTGTTCCTTGCGTAGGCAGCAAACCTTATATTTTTTGCCACTACCGCAAGGGCACGGATCATTTCTACCAACTTTTTCTTGCCGATTACGTATGGTCTCGACTTTTCGATCTCCGGAAGCTTGCCGATCAATGACCTGTTGTTGTCGAGCCATATCAGCGGAAGTAGCCGCATCCGAATGCACAGCACTTGTTTCGACCCAAGTGTCGTTCACGAAGTCTTCGTTCAATCGCTCCATACGGAAAATCAAATCGGTTACACGCTCATCAATGGTCTGCCACAAACCCTTGAACATGCGCATTCCCTCGCGTTTATATTCAACCTTGGGATCCAGCGCTGCCATTCCGCGTTGTCGCACGGCGGCCAACAAATAGTCCATTGCCAACAGATGGTCCTTCCATGCTGAATCGACGACGTCGAGGAGAACCATACGTTCCATACGCCTCATTTCCGGATGAAAATGATCCGCGACAATGGAAGTTGCTTTTTGGCGAATCTCGTCAGTGGTAAGACCACTCAAGGATTTGGTGTCGAGGTCGAAATTGATTTTTGTTTTGAGCCAGTTCGCTAATGTGCTCAGCGAATCTTGCCCAGTGACCGAAACTTCCGTTTGATCTCCTAGCCGTTCTAGTTCTTTGCCAAGCTGCTGTGTTACGCCTCTTGCCTCAGCTTGACGTACTTGGCTCATTTGGATGAGCAGATCATTTACATCTTGACGTTGTTTCCCCTTAAGATCGTCCAGTGAGATTTCACCTTTAAACCGATCTTTGGCCCAGGCCACAAGCCCTTCACGGTCAATGGTAGAATTACCCTGAGCCGTCTTGATAAAGTGGTACATACCGGCCATCACCGGGTATTGTGCTTCTTTCTCATCGTACTTATCAACGACACGTTGCAGCACCAAACGCTTAACTTCATTCCGATCATCTCCAGCCAAATCGGTGGGATCAATCTTCAGGCTGAATTTCGCATTGAGCCAACTTGCTGCAACCCGCAGATGATAATCGGGTTCCAACATTGGAGCCGCTTCCGAAAGATCGATCTTTTTAATGGCTTCTCGAGCCTTTTCGACGAGAAACTCATCCACGCGTTCTCGCCCAACTTTCATTAAATCGCGATCTCGCAGCCCCAATTCCCAATGAGAGTTTGCAAACCTAGCGAGTGCTTCCCAATTCCACTCGCTTTCGTCTTCACCCTCTGGCAGGTTTTCATCGATCTTGGAAACAATTTCTCCTTCGGCATTGCGTTCCGCTTCGTCGATGGCTACCTCTTGCGCCGTTGTGAAATCGAGCTTGCGAAAACTCTTAGCATCCAACGACGTCGAAAGCTTCGAACTAGCAAAAGCGGCAAATGATTCCGAGCCAAAATTCTCGTTGAGCAAAGAAGTTAAACGATGTTCGATTTCTCGCTCGACCATACTAAGCACGATATCTCGGCAACTCACGCCATTTAAAATATTTTGGCGGAATCCATAAATGCGCTTGCGCTGTTCGTCCATGACTTCGTCATATTCGAGCAGATTCTTACGGATCTCGAAGTTGAATTCTTCGCGTTTCTTTTGAGCACTATCAATGCGCCGCGACACCATTCCGCTGGTCAATGGCATATCATCCTTGACTCCTCCCATCTCCATCATGCGTTGCACGAAAGGCCCGGCAAAGATGCGCATCAAATCATCATCCAGACTGAGGAAAAATACACTACTGCCGGGATCACCTTGTCGACCGCAGCGTCCGCGCAATTGCAAGTCGATGCGGCGGGCGTCATGACGTTCGGTCCCGATCACATGCAGACCGCCCAGCGACTTGACTTCCTCGCCTTGCACCGACATTTTGTACTCATTGTCGATTTTATCCACCAATTCGTCCCATTCCTCGCGCGGAACATCGAGTCGCGTCGGATACTTGTCTTGCAACTGGGCCCAGGCCATTGTTTCCGGATTTCCCCCGAGAACAATGTCGGTTCCGCGCCCTGCCATATTGGTGGCAATCGTCACTGCGCCTCGACGGCCAGCCTGGGCCACAATCTCCGCCTCGCGTTTGTGATTCTTGGCATTCAAGACTTCGTGCTTGACGCCGCGCTTATCCAACATCTGCGACAGCAGTTCACTCTTCTCAATCGATACCGTTCCGACCAGAACTGGCCGCCCACCGTACTGAATCGCACGAATATCTTTCCGCGGTATCGTCCGCTTATCACTTTCATTTTTATCGATGACCGTCACTTCATTTTCATTCTCGGCTTTGATGGTGCCAACATGCGGAAAATCGCTGTTCTTTGTGTAGACTTGGTCCCAGCGATGATAATTTTCTACCTCGTCAGCCACCGCTCGCCATTTGAATTGCTCACGCGAATAAATTCGGTCCGGATGTTCGATGCGCTGCATTTCGCGATTGGTAGGAATCGCGACGACATCCAGCTTATAAATTTTCCAAAATTCATTGGCCTCGGTCATTGCGGTGCCGGTCATCCCGCAGATTTTTTCGTACAGCTTGAAATAGTTCTGCAACGTGATGGTTGCCAGCGTTTGCGTTTCCTCTTTAATCTTCACTCCCTCTTTGGCTTCAACTGCCTGATGCAGACCATCGCTCCACTGCCGCCCCTCCATCAGGCGTCCAGTAAATTCATCGACAATGATGACTCGACCATCCCGCACGACGTAGTTGACATCACGTTTGTACAGGTTGTGGGCCTTCAACGCATTATCGATCAAGTGTGGCCAATCCATATTGCCGGCCGTATAGAAACTCTCGACTCCTGCCAGTCGCTCAGCTTCGCGCACGCCTTCGTCGGTCATACTAGCCGTATGATCTTTTTCGTTCACACGAAAGTGTATTTCGCGTTTGAGGGTGCGCGCGATTCGGTCTGCTTCTGCGTACTTTCGCGGATTTTGATGTGCGGGACCGGAAATAATTAATGGTGTGCGCGCCTCGTCGATCAAAATGTTGTCAACTTCGTCAATGATGGCAAAGTTGAGCGGACCTTGCGATTGCCGATAACGCGGGTCGAAACGCTCGTCATTCCGGGCAGCCGGACGCATATTATCGCGCAAATAGTCAAAGCCGAATTCGTTATTCGTCCCGTAAGTGATGTCGCAGGCATATGCCTTTTGGCGTTCCATTGCAGGCATGTCGCTCTGAATCGCACCGACCGTCAACCCCAGACCAAGGTACAACGGCCCCATCCATTCCATGTCGCGCCGCGCCAAATAATCATTGACGGTGACCACGTGCACGCCTTTGCCCGTCAATGCGTTCAAATAGGCGGGCAACGTGGCAACCAAGGTTTTACCTTCACCAGTTACCATCTCGGCAACTCTGCCACTATGCAGCACGATCCCGCCAACCATTTGCACGTCGTAATGCCGCATCCCCAGAAATCGCTTACCGGCCTCGCGCGCAGTGGCGAAAGCTTCGATTAGAATATCGTCCAGGGTCTCGCCCGCCGCTAATCGCTCACGAAACTTTTGGGTTTGTTGAGCCAATTCAGCGTCACTGAGCTTTTCAAGTTTATTCTCCCACTCATTAATCGCCTCGACCTGAGTGTGCATCTTCTTGACGGTCCGCGCGTTCGACGAACCAAACAACGAGGTCGCGATGCGATCGAAGCTGCGCAAGACTCCGCCACCAAATGCAGAGCCCAATTCCCATATTCGTTCTAATATTGCCATATACCCACCGGTATCAAGAAATCATCGTGTCGATCGAAACTACTGGATTTTCAAATCCTGTCATCGATGTCCCGGATGATTGAAAAATTACGTCGTTAAAATTTTGCCAAACAGGCATCTCTTCACGGAACCTAACAAGCAACCACAATCGAATCTTGTGTTGCACTCATAATTATCTGTCGCTCCGCAAACAAAGAAACCCATCGATCGGCCAGTTTAACGCTTAATCGCAACCCATTGGCGATGATTTTCGCATGCATCAAACTACGGACGGTTCAATCGTAATCATACCGGTTTTTGTCGCTTTTGTTGATTCCAGATTGGCGAAATTTGGCAACAAAATTCAACGCTGTGCATCGACCTCAGAACGAAATCGCCGAAGCCGCACCATGATTTTCGGAAGCCAAGAGGTACTGAACCGCTCCACTATCTGGATACAGTGCTCTTTGTCAATCCCTTGGTTTCAGAGTTTTCGCCTTGGAGTTAACGCAGCGAATACTAAAATGAACGGACAAGCAATTATATTTTCTCGAATATTCATTCTTTGAATTGGCTACGTGAGCGTTAAAAAGACAGTTTTTACCAGTGACATTCAGGGACAACTGATTGTGTTAGGCTGCGGGACTTCGGTCGGAGTGCCAGCACTTGGCTGTTCATGTAAAGTTTGCACCGGCGGACAATCTAGAAACCAACGCACACGTTCCAGCGTGATATTCGGGCTCCCCCAGGGCAATTTGCTCATCGACACCTCCCCCGACATGCGCCAACAATTGTTGCGCGAGAAGATCGGCATCGTGCATTCCGTCCTATATACGCATGAACACGCCGACCACATTTTTGGCATGGATGATCTGCGGCTTTTTCAGTTCTACCTGGGACATGCTGTACCCGTTTACTGCCCACAGCAAGTTGAGCGAAAGTTAAAATTGGTTTTCGACTATGCATTCTCAGAAGATGAGCAAACCCACATTGGAGCCGTTCCCGCCGTGGAATTGAATCGCATCGATGACCAGCCGTTTACGGCCTTAGGCGTTGAAATTCTTCCAGTTCGATTATCTCACGGTCCGCGCTTTGAGGTCTTGGGATTTCGCATCGGCAATATCGCCTATTGCACTGATTGCAAGTCGATACCGGATACAAGCAAAGCTCGCCTACGCGACCTGGATGTACTGATCGTCAGCGCATTGCGTCCCCACCCCCACCCGACACACATGAACATCGATGAAGCCATCGCTACGGCCAGGGAACTGCAACCCAAAAGAACGATTTTTACGCACATGTCGTGCCACATCGATTACGCCGAAATCTCAAAACAGATCCCGTCGAATGTGGAACTAGCTTATGACGGGATGCGTATCCCACTCAGCTAACACCCCAAGACCCATGCCAATGCTCCACTAACGCTCTTCGGTTCATTCAGCAACGATGCCTCCACAAGCACTGGCTTAATTACCAAGAAAGACAGACTTCGATTGAATCAACCTCGGAAAGGCGAACTGGCAGCCCAGCGCGTGGAACGTGCACGCAACAACTCATGCTAGACAATCAGCAGGCGGGCCAGCGAAAAGTAAATTAGTAACGTAACTACATCAGTACTCGCTAACGCAATGGGGCCCGAAGCGACTTGAGGCTCGCGTTTAAATAAACGCAATGTATTTGGGATCGCGGTACCGATCATGGCCGCGCAAATCACTCCGCCAGCAATCCCTCCAAGCAAACACAATGTCACATTCATGTCCCGCAACCACAAGATGGCGACGGTTGCCACAAGCAAGGCACACGTTAACCCCAAAAGTGCACCCGTGACGATTTCCTGACGCATCTTGGCAAAAATGCTTGGCCAAGTTGGACGTGTGCTGTGCAAAATCTGCAACGCCAAACTGACCGATTGAATACTCACGCTCTCTGCCAACGCCAAGACGATCGGAATGAACAGCGCCAACGCAACTGCCTTTTCCAACTCGACTTGGAACAGCCCGGAGAGAAAGGCAGCTAACAATCCGCCAGCAATGTTGGTGAGTAACCAAGGAAAACGAGTGCGGTAGGCTGCCCAAGATGAAGCTTGTTGCGCTTGCTTGACATGCACGCCAATCAATTGGAATAAATCGACGTGGCTGTTGCGCAAATCAATTTCAGCAAGTTCTGAAGTGTACAGATCGACATCCACCACTCCCACAACTCGATTCTGGCTATTAACCACCGGGAATGCCAAGAACCGGTGCTCTACAAAAAACTGACAAGCTTCCAGCACAGTTGCTGTATCTGGAATCGATGTCACCTCACCGTCCATGATATCCCGTACACGCGCGCTCTCCGGATTGAGCAGGAGTCGCCGAGTGGGTACAACACCGCACAAACTACCTTGCCCATCGACCACATAAAAGTAGGTAAAACGCCCCGCGGGTGGCTGATTACGCAATTGAATCAATGCTTGCCCAACCGTTTCATCGACGTTCATCCGAGCAAATTCGGTTCGCATATGTTGCACGACGGGATCATTAAGATCAGGACAATTGGATTTTTCTAGGTTCATAGCGATTGTGAGTTCTGACCAAATTATGAGATGCGTTATTTCGTCGGGACTCGAGCGGGACAGTCTCGATTAGTTGCACAACCGCCCAACGTCATCCGTTCACGAACACTGGATCGCGTCCACTCTTGATCTCGCTGGACAAGGCGTATCGCGAAACGAGATTTGCGGAAAAGGCTACACAATAAGTAGCGAATACGGAAAATTATTTCGGAGGTGCCTACAATGTACGGTTGTTTCTGTTTACCATCAATGAAAGTATTTCATTTTTTTGAACTTTAGTTTTGTTTGGAGACACATGTTCGTTCGCATCAACAACTGCTGGAATGATTTCACGTTGCTCGTGGGTTTGATCTTGTTGTTTACTGGCACGTCGTTCGCCAATGAACGTTTAGGCAAACCGCGTGTAATGGTGGACGCAAGCATCACCGCATGGGTCGGCGGCAAAATTATTCCTATAGATGGGGACGAGATTGAAGACGGAGTATTGCTTGTCCAAAACGGTCGCGTTCTGGCGGTGGGACAGCGTAGTTCGCTGCAGATTCCAGAGGGAGCGACGGTGATCGACGCCACGGGCAAAGTCATCATGCCTGGCTTGGTGTGCACTCACAGTCATGTCGGGGGGATCGGTGGAGCCGATTCGAGCGGTGCGATTCAACCCGATGTGCGCATTTACGATTCAATTAACGTGCGCGATTCTGGCTTTCGACGTGCCGTCGCCGGTGGGTTGACGACACTAAATATCATGCCCGGCTCAGGGCACCTGATGAGTGGACAAACGATTTACGTGAAACTTCGTTCTGGCAAAACCATCGACGACTTAATGATCAAGGCCGAAGACGGTTGGATCATGGGCGGGCTGAAAATGGCTAACGGAACCAATTCAATTCGCGAAAATAGCGCTGGCTTTCCAGGTACGCGCGGCAAGTCAGCGGCACTGGTACGGCAGTTTTTCATCAAGGCACGTGAATATCAAGAAAAAGTCGAACGCGCGGCAGGTGATCCCGAAAAATCTCCACCGCGCGACATCGGTCTGGACGCGATGATCGAAGTTTTTCAAGGCAGAAGGATTGTGCATCACCACACTCATCGGCATGACGACATCATTACAGTCTTGCGATTGGCGGCTGAATACAACTTCAGAGTCGTGCTGCATCATGTAAGCGACGGCTGGATGGTGGCCGAACAGATCGCCGCTGCCGGTGCACCCTGCTCAATCATTCTTATCGATGCCCCTGGAGGGAAACTGGAAGCCGTTAATCTAAAATTTGAGACCGGTGGCATATTGGAACGCGCCGGTGTAACGGTCGGATTTCATACGGATGACTACATCACCGATTCGCGACTGTTTTTCCGGTCGGCAGCGTTGGGTGTACGCGGTGGAATGTCGCGCAAGGCCGCACTTGAATCGCTGACCATAAATGGTGCGATCATGTTGGATTTGCAGGAACGAATCGGCACGCTCAGCGTGGGAAAAGATGCCGACTTTATCATTTTAGATGGTGACCCACTCAGCGTTTACACGAAGGTCTTGCAAACGTGGGTAGAAGGGGAAAAAGTCTTCGATCGAGAAGATCCAACTGATCGCCTGTATGCCGTGGGTGGTTATGGAGCTGGGCAAGACCAACAACCTTACTTCTGCTGTTACCACGAACTGATGATGCAACAGTACGGATTGAAGCAACTTTCGAATCAAATATTGCAAAAATAGACGATCTGGACCATCGAGCGTACTCGGTCTCAAATTACGATATTCAACCAAACCCAGGATACTTTGCGCATGCGACTGAACACTAACTTGATCACTCGATGGATGTTTTGCTATTGCGGCTGGATCATCGGCTTAGCAAACGTTTACGCGTTCGTGATGCCCGTCCATGTTGAAGCCCAAATTGCCGTGCGTGGAAAAGTGATTTATACGATGGCGGGAGAGCCAATTCGCGATGGTGTCATCCTGATTCGAGATGGCAAAATTGCGTCAGTTGCACCTGCATCCGAAGTGACGATACCTGACGATTTTCAAGTCATCGAAGGAACGATCGTTACTCCTGGGTTGATCGACGCGCACGCAACCGTGGGCTTAACAGGGATTTATAACCAGTCCCACGACCAAGACCATCGCGAATCCAGCGCACCGATCCAAGCTGAATTGCGAGCGCTGGATGCAATCAACGTTCGCGAACAATTGATTGAGTACCTGCGCGGCCTAGGGGTGACAACCGTACACACAGGGCATTCGCCAGGTGAACTGATTTCTGGTCAAACGCTGGTAATGAAAACTGTCGGAAATACAATCGAGGAAGCTACGTTGGTGGAATCCGCGGCCGTCGTCGCAACGCTTGGCCCGTCCGCAAATCGTTCTGGTGGATCTCCGGGAACTCGCGGCAAACAAATGGCGATGTTGCGGCAGGAACTGATCAAGGCTCAGGAGTATTTGGCCAAACAGGAAAAACGTTCCAGCAATGGCAATGACGGGTCAGCGGAAAATGCGGATAACCCATCAGCGAATCCAATCACACGTGATTTACGGCTGGAGGCATTGGCAAGAGTTCTCAAGCGCGAACTTCCGTTGCTCGTTACGGCGAATCGGGCGCAAGACATTTCCTCCGCACTTCGCTTGGCGAACGAGTTCAATTTCATGCTTTGGTTGGATGGAGCAGCCGAATCGTATTTACTGATCGACGAAATTCGCGACGCAAAGGTCCCGGTCTTCCTGCATCCGTCAATGATTCGAACTGCGGGTGAATACGAGAATCTCAGCTTTGAAACAGGTGCAAAGCTTGCCGATGCTGGAATTCCAGTGCTGATGCAAAGCGGATTTGAGGGCTATGTCCCCAAAGTGCGCGTGGTGCTGTTCGAAGCGGCAATCCTGGCAGCTAACGGCATGACCTTCGAACAAGCCTTGGCGACGATCACACGGGATGCCGCTCGGATTCTTGGTTTAGCCGATCGAATCGGAACATTGAGGGTGGGTCTAGATGCCGACATCGCTGTCTTTGATGGAGACCCATTCGAGTACACAACAAAGTGTCATTCGGTAATCATCAACGGGCGAGTCGTTAGTATCGAACCGCGTTAAAGCGAGAAACAAACTCTAAACTATCCGCTGCCAACTGGCCGAGTTTAGCCAAGTATCCCGGCAATGTCTCGGATGGACTTTGACATAAAATCAAGCTGATTGAACATCATAAGATTCGGCGCGCCCCCATTTAGTTTGTTGCAGATCGCGTTACCCAAACAGGTCGGCATGGACAAGACCCATCAACGCCGTCAAAATCGATCCGAAACGTAACCCCCAACACGGATTTTAAATGGCGATCCATCCAAGTTAACAATTTGGCCGAATACGCCGACACATCTCGACGTGACGCCAACGATTCGATTGGTAGAATATGCGTAGCTAGAAAACGCAGTTCCAAAACTAATACTTGCAGGATTTGCATTCGATTGAATGAGTTACAAAGCAACCATTCGCTTACTCTATGTGTTGAACTTTTCCTATACTTGGAGACGAAGAGGACTTTAGACCAGTAAGCCATGCTTGATAAGAACGATTGAAATCGGGGCTCCGAGTCCATCAACGGGACGAGCCGTCTTTCTAGTTACGCGTGCAACTTATTGTGCGGAGGACTGCTCGTTACGCGCGGTCGGTGTGCCAAAAAAAGGCTGAAATTTAATGGTTTTCATGTGTTTTAGCCTGACAAAATTGCATCCTACCGGTAAAACTTGTTAGAAGGCCCGGATCGCATTTTTTCGGGCAACTCGACTCAACAGTCGCCGAACGCCGCAAAATCATTTCGCCCTTGATCCTCAACTTTGATTGAAACATTCACTGCTGAATACTCAATTTGTCCAATCGAAATTATACATAGCTTCTGCAACTCAACGGTATCTGAAGCGAATTAAGTCTATGCGTTGCCAAATATTTTCGCATGAAATCGCCAGCCGAAAATTAACTGCCTATCCCAAAAGGGGTGAAACCCTTGGGAGGCTGGAAAACGCTTGACCAAAATCGCTACGACTTAGCCGTATTTCAAAGAATTGAGTTGATTAGGGTCTGTAGTGCTCGAACAATTTGCCGTTGGGTGGTACAGGTCAATTCCACTCATCGAGCTTATAATACGCTTGCCGCGATTAAACCGTGGTCTGTTGTCCGCCGCGACAACACACCTACCTTAACATGAACCGGAGACACCACGAAAGTTTGCCCATCGCTTCCACGACGGGTGTGTAGTTTAAGCGTATCAATAAAGGCACTTAGACTGCAGACTCACCAACAGCGCAATGGGTGGAGCAGTCATTTTGGCCGCGAAAGGCATGATATGAGAAACGACATTCGCAGAAGTAACCTTGACAAATTTGGAGTGCAGTCCGTTGTTTTTTGTCTTTCCCTTCTCTTTTCGAGCGGCCTTTTGCCAGCCGCTGTTTGGGGGTTAGACAACGGCGCCGAGAATGTGGCAGTGATCGTTAACGCTTCATCTTCCTCATCGATGTCAATTGCCAACGAATATGTAGCGCTGCGGAACATCCCTCCCCAAAACGTGATTTATTTGAATGACATTATCGATGCCGAAGTGTGGGATTTGGAGAACTTTAAGCAAAAGATCATCACGCCAATTTATCAGGAGCTAGAGAAACGTCGATTGTTCCATGTTGACTGTATCGTTTATTCAGCTGACTTTCCCACGGCAATCAAGATCGATGAACACGTCAATGCATTCTTGGAGATGGCTGGAGTCCCGGAAGAGAACCAGATCGTGTTTGGCAAAGTGGCTTCGCTCAACTCGTTGACGTACTTTACACGTCAGGTAATGGCTGAAGACTTGAGCTACTTGATGCTTAACGGCAATTTCTATATGCGAAATCGAGTTGACAAGAATCATGATCGAATTGCCACATTGCTGCTTGAACCGTTCGGCGGTGAACTGATGGATCAATTCAAGGAAGCAATACAACAGTTTCGCAGCGTTGATTACGCGAAGGCGATCGAAATCTTGAACCCTCTGGCCGAAAAACATCCCATGCAGGTGGCTGTGCAGTATTGGCTGGCCCGCTGCCTCGCCAAACAAGGTGACGTCGACGCGACCGTTCAACGCTTGGCCTTGGCAGTGCAAGGCGGTTGGGTATACCGTGATTATTTGCTGCGAGATCCGGCATTTGCAGACATCTTGCACGACGATAGATTTAAGAGTTTTGTGCAGCAAATTCCCAACGAATCGACTAGTTTCCTGGCCACAACAAACTTCTCGGCAAGCGATGTTTGGGGACCCAATGGTATGCGAAATGGCGAGGTTGCGCAAGGGCATCGCTACATGCTTTCCACGGTATTGGCAGTCACCAGAAATCGAGGGACCACTGAGGCCGAAGCGATTGAGGGCCTACGTCGTAGCGTGGGCGCGGATTTCAGTCAACCCAAGGGCACCTTCTATTTTTCAAGAACCGGCGACGTGCGTTCCAAAACACGAGCGTCATTCTTTGACGATACCATTAATCAACTTAAGAAGTTAGGTTTTCGAGCTGAAACTGCATTGTCGCCTGTTCCCAGAAATCGTACTGATATCTTAGGTCTCTCCATCGGCGCAAGTAGTTTTCAGTTGGAAAACCAGGGCATCAAGATCCTGCCTGGTGCGATCGTAGAGAACTTAACGAGTTACGGCGGAATGATGGCCACCAAGGATGCACAAACGCGGCTCAGCGAATGTATCAAAGCAGGTGCCGCTGGATCGAGCGGAACCGTTGCGGAACCACTTGCAATTATCAATAAATTCCCACATCCGAATTTGTATCTGCATTACGCTCAGGGCAGCTCATTGGCCGAGGCCTACTATCAGTCAGTGTACAGCCCTGTGATGTTGCTGATCGTCGGCGACGCATTATGCCGCCCCTTCGCTAAACGTGTCGAATTTGAGGTGGCCGGAGTTGCCGAAGATGGAATTTATCGGGATACGCCCATATTTAAGAATCGTGTCCCGGGTGAGGAAGAGAATGCAAAGGTCCCAAGTATAGTGCGTTATGACGTTTACATTAACGGGGTGTTGCAAGCAAGGTTGCCTTCGTACACCGAAATTTCCGTTCCGACCGAGACCTGGCCGGACGGATACCATGAAATGCGCATCGTGGGGATCGCCAACCACCGAATGCTGTGGAAAACGACCAAAGTCATACCGATGATCGTCAACAATAAGGGATATCATATCAGCGCGGAAGTGGTAGGTGAGGCTCGAAAACAACTCAGCCAACAATTTGAACTATCCTTCAATTTCACAGCGGAAGTGCCTAGCGTTGGACAAAATTCGGAACAAAACAGTGATGACAACGTTGCCGACGATTCAGTAGCCACGCCACAAGAGCCCGTAGTGCCCACGGAATTCGTGGTCCTGCACAACGGGCGCGTCGTGGCTAACGCACCAGCCGGCGCGGCACATGTCGTAGTTGATGCACAAAAATTAGGACGCGGCAGATCCAAGTTGTTCCTTTCAGCGAAAGTTGGCGACCAATGGGTGACTTCACTTCCCGTGGAAGTGGTAGTAACCTATTAAGGATCTGCAGAAACGAATGAGGAATCCGTCGTGTTCTTAAGAAGCACGCTGATTTCATAATCTGGTTCCCCATCGACTACGACCTGCACCGCACATCTCCAGGTTTTTCTGGTAGACTGCAAAGTTTGTTGGACCGAAACAAGCTAAAATAACTAGTTGATAATTGTTCGTACTCGGGCCTCGAATGCCGTCAGTGGACCAGCGATAGGATAAGGCTTCAGCCTTCTGGAAAAACATCTAGCTTTTTCCCTCTGAATTGGATCGCTGACACGCAAACAAAGGCTTCTTCCAATAACTTTTCAGTCAGGCAACGTCATAAGACGACGGTGCTGAGCCAAAATAGAAGCATGGTTAAAAAAAGGCAAGACAACTTCGCCAATCTGGTGAACGACTACAATCGGTGTCTGCAAGAGTGTCGACACCTCTACTTGGACGCGGCACAACGAGTAATCCGCGACGCCCCGCACTTGCTAGATATGAGTCCACGCGAATTCATGGACTTGATGGAAGACTTGCATCGTGGGTTCCTCATCAAGCTGTTGGTATCGATCGCTGGCGTCGATCATGTTTGGACCTACCATGAGGAAAATTTTGCCGGAGTGTTGTTCTATCACTTGTGGCAACGTCGTTTAAGCGATGCAGAAGTGCGCGAATCCATTCGTGGCGTGCAACGACAAGCTAGTGAAATGAATTGGTTGACCCTTGTGCAGCCATTTCAGCGCATTTCGATACTCAACGATATGGCGCCTGCGCTAGAGTCAATTGTTATACGTACGGGGAATCTGATCGCTCGGGCAGACGGCAAAGTTGGTTCGCTCGAATCCAGCGAACTCAAAACCATTCAAGAGACTATTTTGTCTTTATTATCGCAGCGGGCCGAGAGAAGACCGGAACACCTGGATCCGACGCAACACAGCCGTCACGCCATCTACGACATGAGTCGCTCGGCCAGTGCTTTACGCACTGATGTTTTGCCGCAATCAGTTCAAAACTCGCAACCCAAGACATCTGGGCACGCACCGGAAATCACCGTTGCCGAAGAGACAAAACCCAGTCTGGTCGATGCGTTGAGCGAACTCGACCAATTGATTGGCATGGAATTGGTGAAGAAAGAAGTCCGTACGCTCACGAACTTCTTGGAAGTACAACGTAAACGTCAGTTGGCCGGACTTCCTGAAACAAAAATCAGTTTGCATATGGTGTTTGCGGGCAATCCGGGAACTGGCAAGACATCAGTTGCCCGGGTACTGGGCAAAATTTTTGGTGCCATGGGAATCTTGAAGAAAGGACATCTGGTTGAGACGGACCGGTCGGGACTGGTAGCTGAATTTGCGGGACAAACGGCACCCAAGACCAACCGTACAATCGATTCCGCCTTGGATGGCATACTTTTTATTGATGAGGCCTACAGTCTCGTTTCGGAAAGCGGAAATGATCCGTATGGCGCCGAGGCGATTCAAACTCTGCTTAAACGCATGGAAGACGATCGAGAGCGGTTGATTGTTATCTTGGCCGGATATCCGAAAGAGATGCAACACCTCATTCGATCGAACCCGGGTTTGTCCTCAAGAGTCGGGAGGCGAATCGAATTCGCCGATTATACACCAATTGAGTTGGCCCAGATCTTTCAGGCGATGTGCGACAAGCATAAATACGAAACCGACGGTAGGATTCGTGGCAGTCTGCTGCTAGGCTTAACATGGCTGTATGAACATCGGGACAAACATTTTGGAAATGGGAGATTGGTGCGAAACGTCTTTGAAGGTTCCATCAGGCACTTGGCGAATCGTGTTGCCGAGTTGACAGAATATTCCAAGCGTTGCCTAAGCCGTTTTTTGTTGGAGGATATTGAACTGCCTTCTGTTCCGATCACGATCACGAATCCTGAAGCATTGGAGAAGTCTCGCTTTGAAGTTACCTGTGGCCATTGCGGGACACCTTCGCGGATTCCAGCCGATTATTTTTGTCGCAAAGTGAAGTGCAAGAATTGCCAAGAAGTTTTCCGGATTGAATGGGGGATTCCTGTCCTACCTAGGTAACCGTTTGCCGAATGATGACCGGTGGAAGTGTGCCGGTGGCCGGTGGCATGTTCAGCGGAAATCACGTGACTTGGTGTTGAGATCGCGCAAATGTGCGGAGAGGTCTTGCAAACGACTTACGACCACATGAATCACACCGTGCCGTTTCTCTAATTTGCCATACGCCAACCATGCTGTTGCTGCACGAGTGATCTTGCGATAGCGTTCCCAAATTTGCGGCTTAACCACTAGATTGGCGGTGCCCGTTTCGTCTTCTAAAGTTACAAAAGTAATTCCCTTGGCCGTCGAAGGTCGTTGACGCAAGATCACTAATCCCGCTGTATGCAGGTAACTGTCATTCATCTGATATACCAAATCGGCGGCTGTTACGACTCGCAATTGCGTTAGCTTCTCGCGATAAAAAGAAATGGGATGGGCACGTAGCGAGAGCCCTACGTGCCGATAGTCTGCAAAGACTTGTTCCTCCTCCGAAAGTACGGGCAGCAATGCCAAATCATCGTCAGTTTCCTGCAACTCAGCAAACAATGGCTGTACCACTGGCTGAGCAGGTTGAGCCAGTGCCTGCCACAATGCTTCTCGACGATCTTGTCGCATCGAGGCAAATGCGTCCGCTTTACTGAAGCGGGCGATTGTCGCCTGACCTAACTGGGTTCTCCGCGCAAAATCACCCATCGACGTAAACGGTCCTGCTGCTTGCCTGACTTGCAGCATTTGTTCCGCAGCCGTTTGCGGCAAACCGCTGATCTGACGTAAACCCAGACGAATGGCTGGTTGAGGTAGTGGAGAAGCATACGGATGAATGCCTGTTGCGCCGACCACTCCCTGTCCACCCAGATTCACGTCAACTTGGCTGGCAGGAACAAGCTTGTTATCCCAGTCGCTTTCATTCACATCGACGGGGAGAACTTGCACACCATGTCGCTGCGCATCTGAAATCAATTGTGCGGGAGCATAAAACCCCATGGGTAAGCTATTCAGGATCGCGGCTGTGAACGCGGCCGGATAGTAATATTTGAGCCACGCCGACACATAGGCTAGACGTGCAAAGCTGGCTGCATGCGATTCCGGAAAACCATATTCGCCGAACCCGCGAATTTGTCGAAAGACTTGTTCGGCGAACTCATCACTCAACCCACGTTCGCGCATACCGTTCATCAGTTTCTCGCGGAACTTCTCGATCACTCCCGTTTTTCGCCAGGCCCCCATCGCGCAGCGTAGCTGGTCGGCTTCACCCGGCGTAAACCCAGCGGCCACCACAGCCAGCTTCATTGCCTGCTCCTGAAAAATCGGCACTCCCAGCGTGCGGTCGAGTACCGCCTTAATTTCTGGGTTCGGATAGACCGGCTGTTCTTCACCAGCACGTCGCCGCAGGTAAGGGTGCACCATGTTCCCTTGAATTGGACCTGGTCGCACGATCGCAACTTCAATTACCAAATCGTACCAGCAACGAGGCTTGAGTCGCGGCAACATGCTCATTTGACCGCGGCTTTCAATTTGGAAAACACCGATCGTGTCGGCTGCACAAATCATGTCGTATACGCGATGGTCTTCCTGTGGAATGTTGGCGAGTGTGTACGACCTTCCCCAGTGTTGCTCGACCATTGCAAAACATTTGCGGATCGCCGTCAACATCCCCAGGCACAAGCAATCGACCTTCAGCAACCCCAATTCTTCAAGGTCGTCTTTATCCCATTGAATCACCGTGCGATCATCCATGGCTGCATTCTCGATGGGGACCAATTCATCAAGTCTGCCGCGTGTAATGACCATGCCGCCAACATGCTGTGATAAATGTCGAGGGAAGCCCAAAATCTCCGTCGCCAGATGTTGCAACCGCTGGCCAATTTCTGAAGTCGCTTCGAAACCAGTCGTCTGCATCAACTCAGCTAAATCTGCCACGTTGTGGTAACCGTCGACTTGTTTCGTCAGAGCATCGATGCGATCCAGCGATAATCCTAACGCCTTGCCAACATCGCGAATTGCGCTGCGGCTACGATAGGTGATCACGGTTGCCGCTAGCCCAGCCCGCTCGCGACCATATTTGTCGTACAGATACTGCAGTACTTCTTCACGCCGTTCATGCTCAAAATCGACATCGATATCGGGAGCCTCGTCCCGTTCTTTACTGATGAAGCGTTCAAATAGCAACTCGGTTGTCCCTGGATCAACTGAAGTAATCCCTAAACAGTAGCACACCGCCGAGTTCGCTGCGGAACCGCGCCCCTGGCATAAAATCTGTCTGGAGCGGGCAAAACGCACTAAGTCCCATACGGTTAAAAAATAGGCTTCGTACCGCAACTCCTCGATCAGTTTCAATTCATGCCGCAACAGTGCGCGAACTTTCTCAGGGATATTGTGAGAATAGCGTTGCTGCGCACCTTGCCATGTCAACTCGACAAGAAATTCCAGTGGTGTCTGTCCCGGCGGTGCTAACTCTTCAGGATATTCATAGCGCAATTGACTCAAACAGAATTCACATCGCTCAACGACTTCCAGCGTGCGTTGAATGGCGAGTGGCAACGCGGCGAACTGGCGACAACGTTGCTCTAACGAATGTAAATGACGCTCGGCATTCGGCATTAACAACTCACCTGCCTCGGCCACCGTCGTGCGGTGTTTGATGGCCGTCAACACATCATGCAATGGCAAGCGACTGGGGGAATGGTACAACACATCGCCAGCCGCCAATAATGGCAAATGACTTCGCCAACTCCAATCGGACAACTGCTGCAAACGCCACGCATCATCGACACCGCAGAACAACTCCGCCAACAAATACACACGATCGGCAAAAATCTCGCGCACAGCGGCCAGCGAAGAGGCAAGTTTACGCGGGTGATTGTCGTCTGTGACATTCCTTGGCTCGCTGAACCAAGGGAAGCTGACATGCTGCTGGTCAATATGTCCTGTGCGTGAGCGATCTCCTGGCAACATGGGGATCACACCGGCCAGTAATCCCTGGGCATGTTCCGCGACATCGTTGAGTTCCAACCAACATTCGCCTTTCGGCGCCCGGCGACGCCCCGTCGTCAGCAACCTGCAGAGGTTGGCATAACCCTGGCGATTGCTGGCCCAGACCACCAGCGGCGGCGCATCGCGCATCACCAACTCCGCACCATAAACCAGCTTAAGCGACTTTCCCCTGGCTGCCGCAAACGCGCGCACGACCCCGGCCAACGTGTTTTCATCTGTGATGGCCAACGCAGGATAACCTAACTCCTCAGCGACCTCGATCAATTCGTCAGCATGAGAAGCCCCTGTCAAAAACGAGTAGTTGGTTTGACAGTGCAACTCCGCGTAAGACAAAGCATAAAGTGAAGATGGATTTAACTTCATGGCCGACACCCCAGAAGATAGTAAGTTTCTTTAATCATGCAAATCCCGTCCGGCATTGGGGCAGCCATAGTCATGATTTTCATCTCAGCGATTGACAGATAAAAACGAGAGTTGTTTCGGTCGCGCGTGCCTACTTCCTAAAACATGCATACTCCCTAAAATTCGCCATGTAAGAACCAACTGCTTTGGCACAAGTCATAATAAATCCACCACCAGCAACCTGCTTCTAGTTCGACGCGCCAATAATCTCTGCGTACACTTGGCCCGCGCCACCAACCCGTCTCGATTCTTTCAGGTCCCCAGGCGCGCATGACCCGCAGTCGCGACTTCTCATGAATCAATAATTCCGGAGAATTACTGGGGCCGACGATTGTTTGTAACTTGATCGGCTGGGAATAAAGCCGCAAAGGTCGTGAGAACGGAGCAGGGCAGGGGCCTTGGTTCGCTGGTGAGATATTCGCAAGGCTCTCCTCCGCTGGCTGTTTTTTCCAACGCCGCGTGGCATCGTTCTTATTTTGATAAGTGGTGCGTTTGAGCGTTCGCGCGACTTGTGCGATTTGCTGTTGCGGCTTGGCAGTTCGCTCACTATCGGCCGCTGGCCCTACCCAGGGAACCAAGCGCATGGCGTACTCAGCTTGCGCGCTGGCGACCAAGCGTGGTCGCAAGACATGTTGGCTACCTAAATGGCTGGCCAACCGATTGATCAACTGCGCCAGTGCCGCGTGATTTGGCCGCGCCGGCTCGTCGAATAGATGACGCTGGCGATCATGCACGAGCATACTGCGTTGCACTGAAACCGTCACTTCCTGCACCGCAACAGGTTGACTGCCACGCTTGCTGTCGGAAAACTGCTGCGTTAAAAGATGCTCCAGCCGCATTTTATAAAGCTCCATCACATGTTTAGGGTTGGCAGTCGGCTGATACACATCGATCATCACTCGCACAGCGGGCTGCTCCGCTGCCGATAACACCACACACCACTGCAAGGCACCGCGACGCATTTCTGCCAACTGGCGACATAACTGTGTGACCAACCGCTCCACCACAACTTCCAGCGTTACTAGATGACTGACCGGATATTCCAGAAACTGTTGCACCGTTTGTTCCGGTGGAGAATACAGCATGTCGAGCAACTCTACACGCTCCCCAGTCAATTCGTCCAAGCGTTCTCCAACCTCCTTCCCTAACCGCACCTGGATGGCTTTACGAGGTAGTTGCAATAACTGCCCCACCCGCTGAATGCCCAGTTGTTCTAGCGTCTCCAACGTGGCAGTTGGTAACCTTAATGCCTCGTGTGGCAATTCCGATAATGGATAACCAGGAAACCGCGCATCAGCCCATGCTGCTCCAACCGTTTCTCCAATTCCTATCCGCGGATAATAACCACGCGACTCAAAATGAGAACGCACTTGCTCAAGCAAAGCATGCTCTCCCCCGAACAAGTGCCCCAATCCACCAATTTCAAGTAGCATGCTGGAAGGATGTAAAGCTCGCTCTAGTGCAACCAGCGGACTAAAAATCTGGGACTGCAACGCCAACTCCTGCAGCGCTACCCGATCCAGCTCTGGTTGATAAGGCAACTGATGCAATGTCACCTGCGGCAAAGAAGACTGCTGTGTGCGTGGTGATTGATGCGTTACAACGTTACGCGGCCTAGCAAAACCAGATTGGGCAGGAGTTTGAATTTTCAGTAATGCTCGCGCTTCGCTTAGCGGCATGTCGCGACAAACGCCAGCTTGTTGAGCACGTGGCGAAGCTGCCGCTACTAACTGCCCTCGCTGCGGATGGTGCCAAAATAGGATGACATACTGCCTGCGCAACTCGGGTTGCGCGACGACGATTCGCTGGATCGGCCAATCGGGGAACCACACGCACAACACACGACGAGGTACGGCAGTCGTTGAATTCACAAAGCCAGTATTGTCTAAACTCATGCTGAAAAATCCTGCAAGACGTTAAACAACATTTTGCAACAAGCCCATCAAAGCGAAGCGGAGCGACGCGAACCGCTCGATTTTTTCCCCTCATTACTCTTCCCAGAGAATACCTGCACCGATGATCTATCTAGAACTGATGCCTCAAATGTTCGCATGGCTGGGCGATATCGCGTGAGTTGACCGGTTTGTAAGTCAAATTGCACCTCGCATGACTTACCAGCCACCCCCCCTCGACACCGAAACAAATGCAGACGAAAGCAACGCATCGGAGTCAGATTCGTTGTGACGACATGCGTCGTGAGTCGTGGCTGATGCGTGCCGCAATGCGCATCGATATTCAGAGGCTCCCCTGTATCTTCCAGCGGCTGTGGCTCAACCCACCACTGAATCTCCGACCAATTAGGTAATCGCCGCAGCGACGACGGACGATGAAATAAACCGAGCGTTCTCCCCTCCTCAGCTGCCAACTGAAAACGTCTCAACCAACGTTCGTCTGCTTCATCCACATAACCCCAGACTGCGGAGACGGCTGGCGAACTCAAACTTTGCTGGATAGCCCAGCGTATTTTTTGCCGCTCAGGATGCCGGACCACAATCGTTCGCTCTAGATCGATCCCCCACGCTGCAGCCGCGACAGGATAAAACGTGTGCTGAGGGTCAATCACGACCAACACGCCATGATTTTGAGCAGCGATCGGGGAGCTAACGTTGTTTATCTCTGCTGAGTTAGCAAGAGCAGACCGCGCCGCAATCAGTGAAAAAATCTCGCTGCCACAACCCGGGGCCGCAGCGAACCATTCAATCAACGTACCACGCGGCAATCCACCAGCCGGCAATAATCCATCTAGCCAGGGAGAACCCGCCGAAACCATTTCGCAACCAGCACCGCGTGAAGACGTCTCTAATTTCTCAATTCGTCGTTGCAACCGCTGGACCAGCGCCTGCCGCTGCAACTGATTACCGCAATCATCACGGTTACCATGCTCTCTCAACTCACCGCGTTCACTGACGCCGCACTCATCATTGCAATCTGTTTTGTGATCCCTTTGGCGATCATCCATGGCTCGCTCGCTTGTTAGATAAAAATACCGTCGTGGAGATGAATATCGAGCCATGTTATTTACCCGACTGGACAAGTCTGGTCATAAATCAGATGCTTGCCGACAAAAAAGTATACACATGTATACTATCGGCGATTCCAGCATACAACCACAACAAAAGAACCACAAGCAGCCAACTTCAGAACCCATGAAAAGCCGGTCAGACCAGCCAAAAATCGAGTTGAAAAGACACTTCTCGGTGGTTGCCACCAAGGCCAACTGCACAATCGCATTCGCACTCAATGAAATGGTACTGGTCCTCGCAAGCCCAAGTGGTTTCGAGTACGAGTACGAGTACCGCCCAAGTTGAGTACGAGTACGAAAATGAAGTTGGTTTTTGACTTTGCGCACCATTTGGCGTTGGCGATCAACGACAAGATTCGCCAAAAAATCCAAAAAAAGGAATTGAATCCACCACACACTTGACAACGAAAGCAAGACCATTTAATTTTTATGTATGTACCACTTCCATTGTTCCGTAAATCCATAAAATTCCATTCTTTACTTTTGGAGCGAACGATGAAACACACTCCCCCCCCCACACACACTCGTTCAATTCGTTGAGCGAAACGGCCATAGCCTCTTTGGCAATTGTTGTCGCGTGCTGCTGGGCCAGCGATACTTGGATGCCACAAAACGCAGGAAACTAGTTCGGTGGGGAACGACCACGATGCGAGACGCCTACCGAGACGGAGGTCATGCAGTGTATCGGCCCACCCGGCAGCAAATGTAACGGAGAAGTCCCTATTTGTGCGTTCGGTGATGAAGTATTACCCGGGACAAAAGTCGACGCGAAGTGTGCGGAAGACCCAATGGAAAATTGCATTTATAAACAAGGATGTTTTGAATACCAGGGGCAAAAAACCCTATCAGGTTTTTGCGATCCTTGGATTAAACCACTTCCGACTTTTTGAAGTCCATAATTGATCACGGACAAACGATCGAAAGTGTTCGATAACGGCCGTGACCAAGCAAAACTTGTGAATAGAATTGCGAGATACTTTCGGTTGAATCGCCAAATTTATCGCGGTTGAAGCGTTCCGCGGCTTGGAGTTCGAGTTCGCTAGGAATTCATGACCGCACGGTTAGAATGATCATCGAATGCACCTCGCCTGTTCGAACATTGAACACATCTAGGCGCCGTCCGCGTTTGAGCGGACTCGGTTGTCTGATTATCAAGCACCGGGAACATAATCTCGAGTTAGCATGGCTGCAAAATCAACCAGTGAATGAAAGTTGACCATGAATCTTTTGGTAAAAGCGGCTGGCATCCAACTACAAGTATCATGTCTTTTCGCTATCTTAACCGTGATCAGTGGCGAGCGAATTTCTGCTCAGGTCGACAATCAGTTCGTGGTTGAACTGCAACGCTTCGAACGGCAATTTCATAACCGTGTTTTCGACTATACGAATAAATATACCTATTTGTCGGGCCCTGTTTGGGAACCAGGTACCGTATGGAGAACCTCGCGCGGCTTTATCAAGAACTGGGATATGGAATATTGGCACTCCGAAGAGCGGTATGACCACGCCCATATTGCATATACGCTGGATGCGACGGAAGAGTATGTCAAAATGGCTAGTTCCGGAGACATTCCAAAAGTCATTTCTCTGCAATTAGCTTACGTTCGCACGCCGGAATTTCAGGTGAATAGTCATCGCTCTTCGGAATGGGGAGCTTCGGGGTACCTAAAGAGCAACCCCGACAAACCTTTACCTCATATAGATCACATGTTATTTGTTTTTGGCTACGACCAATATTTGGTGCATGGTTCGATAACATTTTCACAATTATTAAAAGATTTTCCGTCGTCACGTACGCAAACGAATTTGCATGGCATCGATTCAACGTTGATTACATGCCGCACCGACTATGGCATGCTTCGACTCTGGTTTAGCACCGATGATTCAAGGGTCTTGCAAATCGAGATGCATCGCGGACCAGACGATTATTACAGAGCCGTTGATACCGAACTGAGCGATAACGCCAATAAAAGAAAATACAGACTTAGCAATTACGAAACAAGTTATCGACTCCGTAGAGCCTACCTACGGGAACACATCACCAAATATCAAAACATTGAATACCGAGAAATTGATGGACAGCGTTTTTGCGTCGGTTACGTTGTCGACTTGACACAGCGTTGCGTCAATGATCTCGAAGATCGCATGTTGTTTGAATATGCGATATCTAATGTCCGACCCGTGAGCCCCAGCGAAAAGAAACCGAAACTCGGTGAATTAAAATTCACTTTTGTCGACAAGATTCCGGACGGCACCAGGTTCACTGCATGGGATGACCGTCAGGTTCCGTATGTGATCAAGGATAATGTCATCCATCGCGTTGTCAACGAGTCAGTTCTGGCGACCTTGGAAGGTGAACGCTTTCCATGGACGCGAGGCGGAATAAACTATTACCTTGTGTTCGCCATAGTAATTTGTTTTGTGTTGTTAATCGGAATCATCATCTACCGATTCCGCAACCGACGCGCGCATTTTTAAGGTAAGTTCATGTCCAGTAACATCTTCATGCGTGCATACAACTGCGGTTTACCTATTGTTGTACTCTGCGCGTGGCTTAGCCTGTTTTGCGATGTCGGATTCGCCCAGCCCCAGTCGAGCCGTGTAAGCAAGGACCTGACACGAATCGATCTTGGCCAAAAGATGGTTGCGTCGAGGGCTTGCGGTATCTATGCACTTGCTGGTGCGCTGAAAGTGTTGAACGTCGATTTCGCATTGGATGACATTTTGCAAACCGAATATATTAGCGACAAACGAGGTTCCAGCATTGATGATCTGTGTCGAGCAGCCCAAGAAGTTGGGGTATATGCCATCCCTCGCAAAAAGCTATCGATCCATGCTTTGATGTCGTCAAGCAATCCGATGATCCTCCACTTGAATCGCACCCAAGGGCTTCGCACTGTGCCCCATTGGGTGTTGTTTCTCGGGATTGACTCAAGTGGCGCAGCCATTATTTTTGATGCCCCGAACCCGCCAACAAGTGTCGGCATCGCTGATCTACTGACGGAATGGGACGGCGTTGCCATCGATATTTCAAAACACCCCAAAAATCGTTTTAATGATATGGCTCTAATCGTTGTGGAAAAATGGTGGTTGTTAGCGTTACTGGTCGTCATCATCTCAATTAAACCCTTCGAAAACAATTGGTTACAAGGATGGCCGTATTTTAAGTCCATAATCCGAATAGGGACGCTCTTGTTGGTAATTTTATTTTCGGCCTACGCCTATCATGTGACGGCCAAGACCGGATTTTTGCGGAATGCCTCATCAATCGCAACCATTGCTAAACGACACCTTTCTGTGTCGTTGCCGCGATTTCCACTGCAAAATTTGATTGATATGGACCAACAGTCGAGCATCGGAAACAACGCGCGCATTGCCTTGGTCGATGCGCGCCCACCAGAAGCATTTGCCTGGAAGACAATTCCAGGGTCCATCAATGTGCCCGTCAATTCGACGACGGCTGAATTTGCCAAAGCCGTGGAAAGCCTACGGGGCAAAGAACAAGTGGTTGTGTTCTGCCAAAGTGTGCATTGCAATTGGGGTGAATTGGTTGCAGCGCATTTGACCTTTTCCGGAATCAATAACGTCAGTGTTCTAGATGGTGGCGTGAATGAATGGGTGGAGTATTTCGAGCGGAATTGAATGTGTAATGATGTCAAGTAAAAGCGAGTCACCGTTACATCGAATAGGATTGCGTATTTGCGTAATTTATGGCTTTGCGCTACTTGCGGCAATTCTCCTAATCTACACAGGTCTGGTTCATCTCGGAAACACGTATGGTTTTCTTGCCAGCATATTGCGTTTTCGGTTAACTGGTTTTGAGTTGAGTAAGGTGCTGGCGATAGTTTTGCCTTTTGCACACATTTTGGTGGGCGTATGCTTGTTAACACGTTTCTTCTTTCATGAAAGTCTGATTTTTACAGCATCAATGTTCACCACCTACACGTTTGCGCAATTCTCAGTAATGTTGCGTGGAATGACGATTGATTGCGGTTGCTACGGATTCGACAGCCATGTGATTAGTTGGTTCAGCGCAGTTCAAGTGTGTCTGCTCGCCAGCGGCGGTTGGGTGGCAGCGTTTTTCAATGCAAAATCTGGTAAGCGCAATGTGGTCAAGTGATGAGAAACAACGATTATAAGATTGACGGTATTGGTTTTTTGAAAAAGCATTATGGATTCACGTTGGTCGAATTGCTGGTTGTTATCTCCGTAATAGCAATCTTGATGGCCATTCTAATTCCGGCGGTTCAGTCGATTCGAGAATCAGCACGTAGATCGCAGTGCCAACGTCAACTTCACCAAATATCGACCGCGGCTCACACTTATGCATCAAATTTTCGTCATTTTCCGGCTGGAACCCTCGGGTTTGAAGAGGCATTTGACTTCCACGTTCATTGGCACGACCCGTCGAGCAAGTTTTATTGGAAGCGTGCCCAGCATACTTCCTGCTTGGCATTGGTCATGCGTTACATGGAACAGGAAAATCTGAAAAACAAGATTGCAGAGGTTGCTTATAATCCCCACTGGTTTATGGACCAGGTTCCACCTCTCGGAGGCAGCACCTCGTTTCCGTGGATCGGTGAATTCGAGGGTTTTACAGAAATAGCAGGTTCGGAACTAGCTATCTTTCGCTGTCCGAGCGACTCTCTGATAAAGCCCAGCCATGTATATGGCGGATCGCAACCCCAGACAAATTCGGATGGAACTGATGGCTATGGCGCATTCGAATACGATGATGTCTTGCCTGGTGACTATGGAATAACAAACTATCTCGGATGTGCTGGTGCTCACTCGGGTGGGATTCATCCCGATCCGGCTCGAAAGCCTTTCAACGGCATGATGCGTAGTCGGAAGGGCACTCGGGCTTCCGAAATTGTCGATGGCCTCAGCAATACGTTGATGTTTGGCGAAACCATTGGGTGGGTATGGGATGACGAGCGTATTTATGCTCAAGGTTGGTTTTTGGGTGGTTTAGCTCGTGGAAGAGGGCCAGTGCCCTATATGCTGGAGACTCATCCAACACAGTGGCATTGGCGTCACTTAGGGAATGCCCGCTTCTCGCACGCATTTGGATTCGGCTCATTGCATCCCGGAACCGTGAATTTTGCCTTTGGTGATGGGTCGACTAAAGCAATTTCTCGTGAAATATATTGGGAAGCACTATACAGCTTATGCGGTATAAGCGATGGTGGGCAGTTTGATTGGTAAGAATTTGGTAAGAATATCGAAGACGTACGATAGATGCCGTAACTGGCGACGACAAGAATGCGGTGCCGCTCTCGCACAGCTTCGCGCAGACCGAACCCAGAACTGCCCTCGATTACAGTCGTCAAAATTCCATTCTGCGTTCAGCCCTGCGAATTTTGGAGATAGGCCTTGATCTCTTCGATCACAGTTGCCAAGTGCTTCTGGCATCGCGCCATTTCGCTCGGTAAGTCTCGTTCATGAATTGATTCAGCGGCCGTCTCCAAATTCTGAAAACAGGCATGCGCATCCCGCGTTTCGAGAAAGCCTAACGACCCTTTAATCGAATGTGCAATCGCGGTGATCGACTTGCGATCCATTCGCTCAACCGCTTCAGCCAATGCTTGTTGTAATCGAGGCACATCCTCGGAAAAAGTGCGCAGCAGGTCGTGTAGCAATTCCCGGTCACCGGCCGTATTTTGCAATGCCATCTCCCAAGAAATCTGTTTCTTGGCTTGAAGATTTCGCTCATCCTGGTTTTGAGCACTCTCTTCTGGAAGCAAAGTTTCGCTTGTCGCAGTGCTGCTCGTCGCAACAGACTTGTAATCGTGTCGGAACAACAAATCAATCTTCTCCACCAAATCCTTGGTACGAATCGGCTTACTCAAATAATCATCCATACCCGCGGCCAAGCAGTTCTCACGGTCCCCCTTCATCGCGTGAGCCGTCATCGCCACCACCGGCGTGTGTTTTCGAGGATTCATTTGCTGTTCACGTCGCCTAAGTTCACGGGTCGCAGTGAGCCCATCCATTTCCGGCATTTGCACATCCATGAGCACTAGATCAAAATCTTCTCGTGCCAATTTTTCCAATGTTTCGACACCGTTTCCGGCGATCGTAACGCGGTGCCCCAGTTTTTCCAAAATACCGACAGCCAACTTCTGATTGACTAAATTGTCTTCAGCCAACAACACGTTCAAACATGCTGCCATACCACCTTCGTCGACAGTCGCTCTAGCAGCTAGTTCATGCTCTAACTGCTCAATCAATGCCGATACAATTGCATCGTACATTTCCGATTGCTTGACTGGTTTGAGTAAATGATTCGCAACCTTCAGGTTTTGCAGCTTGACCATGTCTTGCGGCCGAGCGCCAGAGGTTAGCATGATAATGCGCGTCGGTCCCAACAATCCTCGCTCGATCACTGCTTCCGCCAACATTAATCCGTCCATTTCCGGCATGTTGACATCGGAAATGACCAGTTGAAATGGATCATGCTCTTCCTTGGCATCGACGAGTGCTTGAATTGCGGCTTTGACGCTTGAAGTGGCAAGCGGCTGCATCCCCCAATTGCTTAACATATCCTTCAAGATTCGCCGATTCGTGGCGTTGTCGTCGACGATCAACACGCGAATCCCTTGGATGTTGACATGTGACTTCAAAGGCATCACTTGATGCGCCGCTTGATCGATGGCAAGAGTCACTTCAAATTGGAATCGACTCCCCACTCCCAACTCACTTTCCACCCAGATGTGTCCCTGCATCAATTCGACCAACCGCGAGCAAATTGCTAAGCCAAGTCCGGTACCACCGTATTTGCGCGTGGTTGAAGCGTCAGCTTGCCGAAACTCTTCGAACACGCGCTGACAGTTTTCCGGGGAAATTCCGATCCCAGTATCACTCACGACAAAATGAAGCGTCATGCGATCATCAGTGAGGTATTTGCCATAAATCTCCACCACGACTTCACCGGACTCAGTGAACTTAATCGCGTTACCGACCAGATTGACGATCACCTGACGTAAGCGGTTGGCGTCACCGATCAAGAATTTTGGGATTTCACCGTCGATATGAAAGGCCAACTCTAAGCCCTTACTGTGCGCTCGAAATCCCAGACCTTTGAGTGCATCACCCAATGACTCATAGATGTCGAACGTCAATTCATCTAATTCTAATTTACCTGCCTCGATTTTCGAGAAATCCAGCACATCGTTGATCAGGGCCAACAACGCTTCCCCAGAATCTTGAATCATTCTCAGGTATTCAATTTGCGTCCGATCGAGCTTGGTTTCCAATAGCAGGTCGGTCATGCCAATAATCGCGTTCATCGGCGTGCGAATTTCATGGCTCATGTTGGCCAAAAAATCGCTCTTGGCGCGGTTAGCTTCATCAGCCGCTATTTTGGCCGCTCGCAATTCTTCACGTTCTTTCAAAAGCGCGTCTTCAGCCAATCGCTGTTGGGTGATATCCCAAAAAATCGTCTGGATACCAATAATGTCCCCTTGATCGTTGCGTACCGGACCTTTGCGTGAGGCGTAATAGCGGGTCTCTCCGTCCACCTCACCGTCAAACACGTCTTCGATCACTTCGCCCGTACGCATGACTAACTCATCTTCCGCGCGCGCACTCTTGGCAAACTCTTCCGGATAGAAATCACCTACAGTTTTGCCAATAATCTGGTCCGGCGGCAAGCGAAACAAAGAGGCGAATTTGTCATTGACGAAGGCAATTCGCCCATCAAGTTCCTTGCGAATAAAACAGGCAGGTATATCGCGCACCAGCGACAAGAAGAGCGATTGACCATCGCCGGCGCTTTCATGCCCCTGAGTGGCAGGATCGGTATCAGCCTGCCGCTTGGACTCACCTTCTGACATCATGTTTCGGAACGGGATCAGGGAACGAAATGGATGGTTGTCGAACTCTATTAATCTAACATATCATTCGCGCGCCTCAAAGTTGCCACGGATCAATTTTTGACACGGAAGTACAAAACACTGATCGCCTAATTTGCGCGAAGTCGGATCGCAGCGAGATCGAACAACCGTCTTGCGATGCAATCGGCCAGTTTGTATCGTGAGTTAACTGCAACTTCTGTCTTCAATTCGCTCGGGCCGTTCTCCATGAATATCGTCGTTCTCACCGGTGCTGGCTTATCCCAAGAATCGGGACTGCCGACGTTCCGCGGTGCTGGAGGATGGTGGCAGGGTCATCAGGCAACTGAACTCGCAACCCCGCAAGCCTTTGCGCGCAACCCGAAACTGGTCTTGGACTTTTACAACGAACGCCGCCGCAAACTGCAGAGCCCTGAAATACAACCCAATGCTGCTCATTTCGCATTGGCTCAATTTCAGTCGCGACCACGTAACGGCACCTTAACCTTGGTTACGCAAAACGTCGATGATCTCTTAGAGCGAGCCGGATGCCGCAACGTCATTCACATGCATGGAGAACTGCTCAAGGCCCGCAGCTTGGATACGGATGAGGTATTTGATTGGCGAGACGACATCGATGTCGACACTCCCCACCCGGGCGGAGGTCCAAAGTCAGGCCGCTTGCGACCGCATATTGTTTGGTTCGGCGAACAACCATTGCATCTGGTCGAAATCTTTTCCGCGTTGACCAATTGTGATCTTTTCATTGCCATTGGAACGTCAGGTGTGGTTTGGCCAGCAGCCGGATTCGTTCAAGAGGTACCCAAACGTTGCCGCTGCGTCGAATTAAACATGGAAGAGACTCCCGTCAGCAGCTACTTCCACGAGCAACGGCTCGGTCCCGCCAGTCAAATTGTGCCTGAGTTTTTGTCGACGTTGGACACTTGATTCGAACATTAAGCTGCTTGCATCTGAGCTGAAACAAGCGGAGATATAAATTGACCTTGGATACTCAACGGCATGCCGCATGGTCGGAATTGTCGGTTATTCAGTAACCTGGGTCAGTGAAGGCAGGTTGACTGGGAATAGCACCTGAATACGCGGCTGAAACAACAGGCAAGGATTCAACGCTTGTTCGTAAATTACGAAGCCCAGCATCATTCGCCCGACAGCACGTGGCGATAGGCTACATGAGTCACTCCGGTTTGCGCGGCCGTGGCACTTTAACAGACTGGCGACCCTTGCGTTTACCGCGACCGTAGGCCACTTTGGATTCAGCCACCGACGACAGCGGCTTACCAATCGAGTCGCGCATTTTTGTGACCCGGTCACGCAATTGGGCCGCGCGTTCAAACTCTAGCGCCTCAGCAGCCTCCAACATCTCTTGTTCGAGTTCATTGATATATTCTTCAGTAATATAAATGGTCTCATCCGTTCTCCCAGCGGCCTCATTGGCTTGGCGGTGCGCGCTGACTTCCGCCTCAATGCCAGCACGAATATTCTTTTGAATGGTTTGCGGAGTGATCCCGTGCTCTTCATTATAGGCTTGTTGCAATGCCCGACGTCGCTCTGTCTCGGAGATGGCCGCCTGCATGGCATCAGTCACTCGATCAGCGTACAGGATCACTTTGGCATTGACGTTGCGGGCTGAACGACCGATGGTCTGAATCAGAGAAGTTTCGCTGCGCAGAAAACCTTCTTTGTCGGCATCCAAGATCGCAACCAATGAAACTTCAGGCAAATCCAAGCCTTCTCGCAATAAGTTAACGCCGACCAAAGCCTCAAAATCCCCCGCACGCAGTGATTGCAATAATTCAACGCGTTCGAACGCATCGAGTTCGCTGTGCAACCACTTGCATTTGATGCCATTTTCGCATAACCAAGCTGACAAGTCTTCGGCCAGTCGTTTGGTTAATGCCGTCACCAATACTCGCTCACCTAAAGCCCGCCGCTCCTCGATTTGCGCGAGCAGGTGCTTGACCTGGCCGCGCGCTGGGTGCAGTTCAATTAACGGATCTAACAAACCTGTCGGGCGGATGATCTGCTCGATGACCTCTCCGCCAGACTGCCGCAACTCGTAGTCGCCCGGAGTTGCGGAGACAGAAATCGCTTGGTTGATGGCGGCTTCCCACTCTTCAAATTTCAACGGGCGATTGTCGAGCGCACTGGGCAACCGGAATCCGTGCTCAACCAACGTCATCTTGCGGTTGCGATCGCCGGCATACATTGCACCGATTTGCGGTATTGTGACATGGGATTCGTCAATCACCAACAAAAACTCTTTGGGAAAGAAATCATACAGCGTTGATGGTGTTTCACCCTCCGTTCGCCCGGCCAGAGGTCGACTGTAGTTTTCAATACCTGGGCAATGCCCAACATGTTCCATCATCTCGATATCGAAGCGTGTTCGCGCGCTCAGACGCTGTGCTTCAAGTAACTTCCCGTTTGCCCGAAAATACTCAAGCCGTTGTTCGAGTTCTTCCTTGATCAGTATGACGGCCTTCGCGATACGTTCTTCGGACGTTACGAAATGTTTGGCAGGATAGATGTAAATTTCGTCCAGAGGCCGAATCATTTCGCCAGAGACCGGATTGATAATCGAAATCTGGTCGACTTCATCGCCCCACAATTCAATCCGCACCGCGAACTCTTCGTACGAAGGCCACACTTCCACAGTGTCTCCCCGTACACGAAAACGACTGCGTTCAAAACCGATATCATTTCTTTCATACTGGATATCAACCAAGCGCCGCAACATCTCATCTCGGTCAAGCATCATCCCTTTTCGTGCCCCGACCATCATACTTTTATAATCTTCAGGCGAGCCTAAACCATAAATACTTGACACGCTGGCGACGATGATGACATCATCGCGACTCACCAGCGAACTGGTGGTCGCCAACCGCAAACGATCGATTTCCGAATTGATGGAGGCATCCTTTTCAATATAGATATCTCGTTGGGGGATGTAGGCCTCCGGCTGGTAGTAGTCATAGTAGCTCACGAAATAATGAACGGCATTGCGGGGGAAAAACTCCTTGAATTCTGCGTAAAGTTGCGCTGCCAACGTTTTATTGTGCGAAATCACTAATGTCGGTTTCTGAACCCGCTGGATCACGTTCGCGATCGAAAAGGTCTTTCCGCTACCAGTCACCCCCATGAGCACTTGGTGTTTCTTGCCTTCAGCCAAACCATTCACCAACGCTTCGATCGCTTGCGGCTGATCTCCCGCAGGCTGAAATGGAGCCACCAATTCAAATTTGGGCATAGTCGAGCTTTATCGTTCTCTTCAATTGTGATGTGGTTACTCAATGCTCACCAAGTTCCCGTCTGGTCCCTGCAATAGGTAATACTTGATTTGCTCCAACTTCTTTTCACCGATTCCCTTCACATTCAGCAGCGAATCAACTGTTTTAAACGAACCATGCTGTTCGCGATACTCGACTATCCGTCGAGCAAGTTCTTCTCCAATGCCAGGCAAATTCGCCAACTCCGGCCAGCCCGCACGATTTACGTCGACGCGAAACTCGATTTTGCGGTACTCGCCACGCTCAATATGGACCAAGCCTTGGCGATCACGCATCTGATAAACAACAGAAACCGTCATGATCGCAAAACATACCAGCAAAATTACGGCGATGGCACATTGATCCGCACGCTTGAGCACAAGATGCGCGTAACTGGTTCGATTTTCCGGTACCTTTTCTCGATTTTCCATCGAACGAATTTTTTTCAGGCGTGCTTAATGCATTTTACACAACATTGGAAATTTTGATTCGCCGGTCGACGTTCATCGAAGCTCGATGCTCAACTTAACCGCGGGGTTGGCAGGCAGGCTTCGAGGTTCATTCCCAATGCTATTCCGAAAAACGAACGCCTTTTGCTAATCGATGTAATTTTATCTCGAATAGCGTAACCGTGCTCGTCCCATGCCCGTTTCACAATCGGCAGCTGACGCCAACGCAGGCAACATGTTCCGCGTTTCAATCGTATGCGGCTGACAATAGAACATCCATTATCGTTGTGTTAAAACTCGGAAGTCCAGACGTACGAACGGCAATTCGAAGTTTCCATCGCGGCACAGCTACACAATTTAGACAATTGGAACCTTGTCCGTAAATGGGAACAAATATTTCTATGCTAAATCAATCGTTTTCACGGATAAATTGTGAACAGATCGAATTCTATTCCGCCATTATGATCTATGAAAGGACACTTGGCACGGACCATATCCGCATTGAAAAATGGCTGGTCCGGATACCAGCGTATTTGTGCCAAACATGCTCAACGACGTGGTTCGGCGTTCAATATGTCTTTACGCTGATAAGTGTGTCCGAGTTCGTACACATGCAGTCACTAAAACGGAACAACAACCCGACAAACCTTGGCGATTGGGTATCCGACGGTAGCTGCCGCCAATTATAGCGGTTTTGTGGATTCGCTGTTCAGGTTTAATCCGATTTTGAGACCGCCATAATCTACGGTTATGCTATGTTTAGATGGTCTAATCTCATCCCCTGACAGACGAAAATGAACTCAATTGCCCGAACACGGGCCCGCTTGCGAAACCGAAGATCATTCGTCTTCGAAAATTTTTTACGCTTCTTAAAACGATCGGTTCTCCGATCGCGGTTTTCGACGCATGCGCTACATTCGAACTGGGTCGAAAAAGCAGCTTGTGTGGTCCCAGTGACTCTTGGTCATTCCTTGCGATACAAGCTCGTATCAAGGCATTGCATCTTGTTTGTTGGTTTTCTGGTTTTTGTCGGTTTCGTTTGCTGCTTGGAAGAAGCATGTGGCCTAGCGAATGTGCGAGTCATGGGCGCTCACGTTCGCATGACTGAGGTCGTTTGGGATTCAGCGATTCCACAAGACCCAGAAACTTCAGCTAACCAAGAACAGGAACCGCAGGCGGATGTTCTACCTGAACTGGCAGACGATGAGGTACCACAACTATCACTCGAAATTATCGAAGCGCGCCGCACGAGTATAGAATCGCAAGGGGATCTCGATGCTGTAACAAAAACTGAGGCGTTGAGACGATTTGATCGTGCATTAGAGTTGATCAAACATCATGCAGACATTGAATCGCAAATCACCGCACAGAAGTTAGCGGCGGAACAAGCGCCTCAGCAGATCGAAGAAATTCGCAGACAACTGGATGAACCCGCGATGGGCTCACAGCCGCAATTCCCCTCGACCTCCACGTTGGCTGAACTCGAATCGATGCGAGCAACCGACGTAGAAAGGCTGAATGAGGCGATTCGGCGTCTAGAAGATTGGAATACGCGTGCCGCATTGCGTACCGAGCGTCGCCCGCAACTCCCTGAATCAATCGAGCAGGCGAAAGTACAACTCGATGAGGCCCGGCAAACGCTTAAAGCTGCACCACCTGCAGGCGAAGACCCGACGCTGCGATTGGCGGCACGAACGGAACAGGAAGCCTTGGTCGTCCTGCTCACAACACAGCTTGAGCAGTTGCGAACCGAGCAAACGCAATACGAGTCGAGAAGTGAACTCTACCCGCTACAACGCGACTTGCTGGTGAGAAATCAAAATGTGCTTAATCGCCGTATTGAAAACTGGCAACGAATCATTGCCGATGCGCGTAGCCAGGAAAGCGAGCGACTCCAGGCCATCGCTAGGCAGTTGACAGAGAATCTC
>CALMEE010000096.1 GCA_937862885.1 uncultured Planctomycetaceae bacterium | reverse complement strand
CACGAAAAGGTACCGATGCGGCTGGCTGGTTTTTGTCTGATGACAAACCATTTTCACCTGCTTACTCCATTCGGCGATACTCATTGGCAGACAAAAACTGCTGCAATACTCGGTCTTCAATCCTCGTTGCGACCTCCAGGCAGGCCAAAGAAACAATTAAAGTAGAACGTCCCATTAAAGCCCTCATTAAAACCCCGACCACAACCAATAAATTAGAAAGGGTATTATTATGACGAACCGTTTCATTCAGAGATTCACATGTGCCTGCGGCGCGTTATTGTCTACATTGTGTCTTGGTTGTTTTTGGGTTCCTACTAAACAGCCCGTGTTAGTTGACGTTTCTGCCGATGAATACTACGTTGGGACATTTGCAACAGATGCACGGGAATATGTTGTATTGGTTGAATGGCCTGCGTTAATCCTTGAAGACAACTCGTGGAAAATTTTGAACCCTTTGGACCGAGAGGTTTTAGGTGATAAGAACGATCTCGGAAATACCCGCGTGTACACCATGGTCCCTAAACACACGGTACTGACATATTCACATGCCAAACATAATCGAGGTCCGGTAGTGTTTACTGACATTTATGCTACGATGAAGGACAATAATGGTAACGAAATTACTTTAAATATAAGTGCGCTTTGCGAGCCCCATCCCGAAGATAGCTACCGCATAAATATTCGCGGTGGAATAACCAAATCTATACCACGTGCCGTCCAATATCTTGGTCCAAATCGTCAATTTCTCGTGCCTCTTGCAGAGTTTGAGCAAGGCAAATTGCAATGAGATTCGAGGCAGGGGAAAATCTACTATACGAACGTGTGTGCTGGTTCGGCCTGAATTAAGGAATTTCAAATTTCAAAGGACAGGCATTTAAGACCTTTAAGACCGGCGTTTAAGACCCTTCATTTGTCTTTTGCTCTTTTCCTTTGGCTTTTTCAGACGGCTGCGGAACCCAGGCGAGTTGCACAAAACTGGTTTCTAGCTTGATCCCGCAGATCTTGAGGTGAACGCGTCGCCCAGCCTCTAGGTGCAACTCCGCAGGAACCTCTCCTGTGATCGGACCGCTGGCGGGTTGATCAACAATTTTGGCAAACCAGCCATTCTTGCGCGTCCGCTTCTCCAGCAAAACACATTGAACAACGTCGCCAGCACGCGGCGCGCGGTTAACCAATTTGGCGTCTACAGATGGTTCAGCTTGTTTCACTGACGACCCATTAGTTGCCGACTTTTCCGGCTGACAACTCCGAACTCGCCGATCAAAGAACTCAAAACGATAGCCACCTTCGCATTGGCTGACGACTGCCCAATGGCCATCGGTCGCATGCCCTACCCACTGCTCGATATAGACTTCCCGCGGTCTGGCGCTGTCCGCCAACACTGACGCCAAGTCAAGACGCAACTTGGTTAAATGACGATCAACCAAAGATCGGGCGATACGGCATGCATCGCTGCGCTGAGTACAGAGTCGAACGAGGCCGACGGTACCATTGGCTCTCCGACAGAGAATGCGGTATCGACCGTGCGGTGCGGGCGACGTTGCGGACCCATTGATTGAATTGAAATACGACATGATTTAATCTCCCGTAAACATGGAATCGGTTCTCGCGCGCGTACTCTGTCCGCACGGACAGCGCCGCAATTTCCAATCTGGGAGATAAAAAGGCGTCAGCAATTCATGATGGTTTGATCCGCAATTAAAGAGAATTAGAATTCCAACCAACCATCAGACGCACTTGGCGAGTTTAGGTTCATGAATTCAAAAAAATTTGTGAGATTTTTGCTCATCTACCGTTTCGAAAGCCTGGAACCTATCAATGCGATAGTCATCCAACGCACCTGGGATAAACGCAGTTATGCTGAGCCGGAGCTTCGATGGTTGCAACGTCTTCGCTGTTCGTTAAATTACAAAAGCGTTTGCGTTTCTGACGATTTCGGTCGAAAAGTAGTGCTTGATCAGGTAATTTCGGCAGAAAAACAATCAGGAAAGTAGACAAATTGGGGATCGGTTTGCTCGCGTGAGCAAGATTCGCTCAGCAAATTTGCAATTTACGAACTTGACAGAGAGTCTATGACGATGATTGATACTTGGAATCGATATGTGGTTTGGACCGCGATCTCTTATTTTCTGGTTACATATCTACACCAGTGCTCGAGTGCTGAACCTGACCTCGCGTATACGTTTCTACTCAAACGCGGGCCAGCCATCGAGGTGACGATACATTTTACGGGCAATTCTGACGGCGAGACGAACTTGCAGGTGGCACCCGAATGGGGCGGCATCGTGAATGATGGATCGGATGTCAACGATTTGACGGTACTCGACGCCAATGGCCAGGCCGTCCCGTTGGAGCAAACCGCGCCCACAGTCTGGCAAGTCCGACACGAAAACGGAGCCCGATTGACGGCTCGTTATGAAATTCGACCACCGGGCGCCAGAGAACCGAATCGCAACGGCAACGACTATCGCACGCGATTCGATGCCAACTTGTTTCAAGCGATCGGAAACTTGGCCATCTTGATGCCCCAGGTTTTCAGCGAGAACCAAAATGTTTACTTCCAAGTTTCGTTTCGAGGATTTGACGAAATTGGATGGCGAATTGTCAGTTCATTCGGTCTAGGTGCCGGTCCGTTTGCGTTTACATCGACTTGCGACAAGTTCTTGCAATCCGTTTTGATGGCAGGGAATCTTGACATCCAAGAGCGATGGATCGGCGAACATCGGATCGCGGTGGCCGTTGCCGGGCGTGTTTGGTCGTTTGAAACAGATAAACTGGCAAACTGGGTTGAGCAGATCGTGCGGGCCGAACGCGATTTCTTCAGCGATCATACCGATCCGTGGTATTTGGTCACATTGACGCCGTTACCTGCATCCCATCCCGGTTCCTCATCGTTTGGAGGGACGGCCGTAACCAATTGCTTTGCGCTTTACTGCACGCCGAATTTGAATTTGGACCCAGCTTCACCCGATTTCCAACGAACCATGATCCTGTTGGCGCACGAGTATTTTCACAACTGGAACGGGATCAAGATTCCGACGGCTGGCAAAGATCCGTCAACCTATTGGTTTTCTGAAGGCTTTACGAACTATTTTGCCCGACGCGTTCTCTTCCGCGCCGGCTTAATTACAGCAGAGCAGTTCTTGGCTGACCTCAACTCGGCCCTGCGCGCCTACGAGTCAAACGAATTTAAACTGGCGACCAATGCAGTCATCGCAGAATCCTTTTGGTCGAACCACAATGTGCGTGACTTGCCGTATCGACGTGGAGACATGTTGGCCGTGTTCCTCGACGAACAAATTCGAACTCAGTCGGAAGGCCGCCAATCGCTTGACGATTTGATCGTGGACCTTTTTCGCAATCCGATTGCTGAGCACCCCATGACCACCGAACTGCTCCTCGATCGAATTTCACAATTTGTTGACGAAACCGTTTTTGACCAAATTCGCCAGGTGGTTGTTGCTGGTGCTGAAGTTCCTATTCCCACGGCAATCGCCGAACCGGCACTGACACTAAAATCGGCTCAGGCTCGTTCATACGATCCAGGTTTCGATTTGGAGAAATCTCGCGACTCGAAAATCATCTGTGGTGTGCGCGAGTCAAGCGAGGCTTGGTTAGCTGGACTTCGCGATGGTCAAACGTTGCAACGGTACTCGTTGCAAAATGGCAACGGTGCGCCGACCGCTGAAGTTGTGGTTCTTATTGATGGTGAGGCAAAGAAGATCGAATACACTCCATTGAGCGCCCCGCAAGAAATTCGAGTTTATCAATTTCCCAGCGAGTCTCAGAACCAATCAAACGGCCGATAGTCCCACCGAGACGACTAGTGTAAAGACATATCGAACCGCCAGAATTGCTGAAAAACCGGGAAATTCTCGAATTTCACTCACGAAGAACACTCGAAAAAACGGCTTGACCAGTATTCAAATTTCCTTCCTTTGAGCATTTTTTTGCGCACATACCTCAATAAAAAGCTACTATTTTGGGGCTGCAAATAAATATCGACCAACCACCGTCGTGCGGAACGCGGCGAGGTTCGATCGCTAATGATCATGATTATGATTTTGCCAAATAGACATCAATCATCGTTTACACGACTTGCGATTTGTGGCTTGATCTTGAGCGGAGCGACCCTGCATGATTGGATTATGCCTCAAGGGGATTTGGCTGCACAACAACCGGGCAGTTACATTAAGGTAACGGTCTCAGGCAAACGAATCACCGGGCAGCTTTTGGCTTCCGATTCGACCTCATTTGCCTTACTTCAAACGGACGGACGGATGCAACACTTGCAACACGCTGAAGTGAAGGAGATGTCGGAAATCAGCGGTACTTTTAGGCCGATGTCGCCCAGTTCGCTCAAAGATAGGATGCTGAAGCTTGCCCCCAAAGGATATGAGGTAACCAATACCGGGAATTTCGTCGTCGTGCATCCAGTCGGTACGGCGGATCAGTGGGCTTACCCGTTCGAGAAGTTGTTAGGGCGTTTCAATTCTTATTTTTCGGTGCGCGACTTCAACTTGAATCGTCCCCAATTCCCCTTGGTTGTTGTCGTGTATGCCACACGTTCGGAATTTTTGCGCGTGGCACAAAAGCGAGATGTGGCCAACGCGGATAACATGGCTGGATTCTATTCGCCGACGACAAACCAGGTCATCACATACGTTCAAGCACAAGGCTTAGACAAAGAGTGGAACAGCAACCACCTCACACTGGTGCATGAAGCCTTGCATCAATTTGCCTTCAATTCAGGAATCCACAATCGTTGGGGTGTTACGCCGAAATGGGCCAGCGAAGGTCTTGCGGTTATGTTCGAGGCGAAAGGCGTCAACGACTCAAGAACGTACACGCAACGCCAGCACCGCATCCATCAAGTCTATTTGGCTCAATTCAAAAACTATGTAAAAGCTGAACGTCACAAAGGCCTGTTACAGCAATTGGTGGAGTCCGATCGTTACTTCGAAAAGGATCCCCATTTGGCCTATACGATTTCGTGGAGCGTCATGTTTTATTTGGCTGAAAACCAGCGTCGCGAACTTTCCAGCTATCTCAAAACGGTGGCCCAACTCCCGAATTTCACGCAATATTCTCCGGCGGACCGCCTGCAACATTTTGCGAATCATTTCGGAAGTGACTTCAATATCTTGGAGCACAGAATTGTAAGATTTTTGGAAGGACTTTAATCGTTTTCCATTCAAGCGATTGAATTTGGGGGCTGCGGGGAATCGATGCCCAGTTCGAACTCACATGGGCTTCATTTCAACCCCGACCCGCCGAGCAGCAGTGCGCTGCCTCAATAGCGCACGACACTTGAACCACTTATTTTCCGCACAAGCCGCCGAATCTCCAAGACGCTGATGGTGGCGAGTACGCGATGCACAGGAAGATTGGTTGCTTCGACGATGCTGTCGACGGACGTCGGCTCACTTGAAATCGCATTCAACACTCGCGTCTCTTGTTCGTTGAGCTTTAGTTCGGCGGGATGGTGAATAGTTTGCTTTTCGCTTAGTCTAGTAGGTGTTGCCAAAGGACCTAATTCCTCGATCACGTCATCGATGGTTTCGACTAACTTGGCACCATCGCGGATGAGCCGATGGCAACCTCTGGACATGCGGCTGTCGATCGGACCAGGAATTGCAAATACCTCTCGGCCTTGTTCGCTGGCATGACGCGCGGAGATGAGGGCACCGGATCGTTCAGCTGCCTCCACCACAATGACTCCCAAGCTCATCCCCGTAATGAGTCGATTGCGTTGCGGAAACGTGCCGCTGCGGGGGGGTGCCAAAGTCGGCGCCTCTGAGAGCAATGCACCGCTCTTGCTGATCTCAAGTGATAATTCCGCATGATCCGGTGGATACAAATTCAGCAGCCCACTCCCCAAAATGGCAATCGTTCTGCCTTTTGCTTCCAAGGCACCGCGGTGCGCGGCGGCATCGACACCCCGGGCTAAGCCGGAAATGATCGTAAATCCCGCCATCGCCAAGTTGTACGCGAAGCGGTTGGACTGACGCAAACCATATTGTGTTGCGTGACGGCTTCCGACGATTGCGATGGCAATGGAATCTTGAGGCAATAGCTCACCGCGACAATACAACAGCACCGGACTGTCATCGATTTCTTTTAACCGTGCTGGATAGTTGGGATGGTCGCGACCCAAAAGCTTAATTTGGTGTTTTTGACATCGTTCGATCTCCGGCTTGACATCGATCTCATGGGCCCGTAACAATTCTTCGCACAATTTTTTACCAACGCCTGGCACGTCGAACAGGTCGTCGCGCGAAGCGCTCAGCACGGCTGGTGGGCTGCCGAAGCGGGAGATCAAGCCCATATACGTTTTAGGCCCGATTCCAGACACCATGCTCAATCGCAGCGCGGCGATTTCGTTGGGGCTGAACCCCGAATGTTCGCCAGTCGATTTGGTGGGCGACTCAGTCATAAAACGTATTTCAGCCGGCGTAATCCGGCTACCGGTGAATAATACCTTGTAAGGTTTGTGGCGAACGAGTTGCGGCAATTCGAACAACCCAAACACGAAAACGAATTTACGTCCTTGCCGGCTTCCTGGCCAAACGCAGATTGTGGAAGGCCGTTACAAACCGATGCAAGTCACTTGTGGCAAATCATGTTCTTAAACCCGTATGACCAATTCGCGATCACCTAAGGGATCACGATTCCATCTCTGTCTCGGATCGAAGGCAAATGCTTCCATAGTCGCCCGCCTTTGTGCCAATGGTACCACGGCCTCATGTCAAGCGAAAGCTTGCGCGACGGTATCGCGGGATAAACCATCGGCAACCATAACTTCGCCGATTCGTGTCGGCAACACAAGGCGGTACTCACCTTGCACGTTTTTTTTGTCCAGCAACATGTTATCGAGAATCTCCTCTTGTCTCGCGACGCGATCGCTGTCGCGCAACTCCGTTGGCAGTCCAAAACGAGCGAAGAGCCTCGTTTGCCGGTCGCCGACATCTGGGGCGCAGATTTTTAACTTTTCTGCCAGGCGAGCCGCCATGGTCATCCCGATCGAAATCGCTTCGCCATGCAAATAGGTGCCGTAACCAAATACTTGTTCGATGGCGTGTCCGAACGTGTGTCCATAATTCAGGATGATCCGTTTGCCAAATGTTTCCCGTTCGTCTTGTTGGACGATTTGCGCCTTAAGTTGGCAGCATGTTGCAATGATTTGAATTACGATCGAGGGAGCGATGTCCTGAATTTCGTCCGCATGTTGCTCGATGTAATCAAAGAATGGAGAATCCATAATCACGGCGTATTTGATGACCTCCGCCATGCCGGCAACAAATTGGCGCTTGTCTAAAGTATGCAGCAGAGCGGGGTCAATCAAAACCAAACTTGGTTGCCAAAAACTGCCCACAATGTTCTTCGCTTCCGCCAAATTGATACCGACCTTTCCACCGACGCTTGAATCGACTTGAGCAAGCAAGCTTGTAGGAATTTGCACGTAACGCACACCACGTAGAATGGTGGCGGCAACAAATCCTGCCAAGTCACCAGTGACTCCCCCGCCCAGAGCAATCAACAGCGACTGCCGATCAATTTGTTTTTTTAAAAGATCTCCCCAAATCCTTTGCACTTCATCAATTGATTTTGAAGTTTCGCCAGCAGCGAAGGTGATTAAGGAAACTGGGCGTCCGATTCTTGCCAGCTCGTCCATCAGTCTGGCCGCGTACAAGTCGGCAACATGCTGATCCGCCAGAACAAAAAGGCTGGAGGGTCGGAATGTCGCAAGTGCTGACGAAGCTTCATTCAGCATGCCATCGCGAATCAGAATCTTGTACGGATTGGTCTTGAGATCAACAACGATTTCCATGGCGTCTCGCTTGGGCAGTCGCGGCAAACGGGGGTTACTCAGATTAAAGGGCGTTCGGACCTGCGCCCTAGCATTTCTCGCATGATGATACCATTCTCTCCTGAGGGTTTAAACGTCAGCGGCAAGCATGGGCGATGAAATTGATACTTCAATGCAGTTCCACATGCCACGGAGCAAGAGATATAAATTTATTGCTAAGTTGCTTTGCGGTTGATACCGTTTGGCTTCAGCGGATGTCGGGAATTACACCGAAGTCGGCTGCCACGCTTTGCCCCGGCGAGCAACGTCAATTCAAACGCTGGGCAATTTCTGGATCCGTATGCTGCTTTGGGACGATGGTTTGGTTGTCCTGAGACGGGCGCCAGTCAATCAATTGAATTTCCACTTTGCGAAAGCCATTAAATTCGTTGACCACAGGCCGGAATACAATATCGAAGGGTGGCGTGGCTTGCTCCAATTCTTCCATCCAGTCACCCTGCCCAAAAGCCACGCAGCGGAGTTTTGTGTTTTGCTGCGCAACTTTGGCTGAAAAGTGAAGTTCTCCCTTGCCCATGCGCCGCATGTCACAAAATTCCACTTCGGAAGCGGCCAACAGTGGATGAGGATGGCCGGCGCCATACGGTGCGAGTTTTTGCAATTGATTCAAGGTGCTGATCGTCAAATAGCACAGAGGAATTTCCGCATCGATGTGGAGTTCGGGTTCGCTCCGTGCAACCGCAAATTCTTCAGCAATCACCCGCGAGAATTCATCGCGAAATATTGGGATATTCTCATCGGCAATTTTCAACCCTGCAGCGAACGGATGACCCCCAAACGAAATGAGATGTTCTCGGCAACGGTTAATCGCATCGAACAGATTGACACCCAGAGCGGAACGAGCCGAACCCATCGCTGGTTGCGTCTTCATGGAATCCATTGAAATAATTATCGACGGGCGATTATATTCGTCGGCGATCCGTCCGGCGACAATTCCAATAACGCCTGGATGCCAACCACGACCTGCCAAGACGATAGCTGGTTCATGCTGTAAATTTTCATCTTTGATTTGTTGGCGAGCGGCTTTCAGGATGCCGCGTTCCAAGCTTTCTCGGCTATCGTTTAAATGGTGAATGTAGGCTGCTAAGTCCGCGGCGCGAGATTCATGGTCGACCGTGAGCAACTCAACGCCCAAACGAGCTTGTCCAAGACGTCCGGTCGCATTAAGTCGAGGGGCGAGGCTAAAGCCGACATCGTCTGTGTCCAAAGAACGCTTCTTGTCATTCTGCGTGACTTTGAGCAGCTGCTGGATTCCGGGGACGGAAAACTGGGTGAGGTGCATCAGACCTTGTTTCACCAAGATCCGGTTTTCATCCAATAAGGGAACAACGTCTGCAATGGTGCCCATCGCAGCCATGCCGACTGCCGACATTAAGAACGATTTCTGCGGTGCGCTGACTCGTTCGGAACCTGAATACCGCTGGCAAACAGCCCACGCCAATTTGAATGCGACTCCAGCTCCGCTAAGTCCGCTAAACGGGTAGGGACGATCTGGATGTTGCGGATGAACGATCGCATCGGCACACGGCAGTTCTGCCGCCATCGAATGGTGGTCCGTGATGACTACCGACATCCCTAGACGTTTGGCATGCGCGACTTGCTCGATGCTCGTGATGCCACAGTCAACGCTTACGAGAAACTCAACGCCATCATGATGCAATTGATCGATGGCGGAAAGACTCAGGCCATAACCTTCGCTGATTCGATTCGGCACGTAATAGATAACATCAGCATGAAGCAGGCGAAAACAACGAAACAAGATAGCAGTTCCCGTGATGCCATCTGCGTCATAATCGCCAAAAATGCAGATCTTCGACTTCGCCTTGATCGCATCAACGATCAGCGAAGCCGCCCGGGGAATGTCGTGGAGTTCATCTGGGGGCCTCAAGCTCGTCAATGGAGCTTCCAGGAATTCAGAAATCGATGCGGGGACGATCCTGCGCGCGGCGAGAAGTTGCGCAATTACGGGAGAGATCTCTGCTTCGCGTTCTAGGCTTCGCACCAAATCGAGGTCGAGAGTTCGAAAAATCCATTTCTTGCGCAGCATGGTTCAGCGCTTCCTTCAGAGTGCCGGGAAATCATTGGCGCGAAGCGAGACTATTTTTTCTTTTCGTTGTGAACCGTATGTCGGCGCAATCGCGGCGAGTACTTTTTGAGTTTTAACTTCTCGCCCCCTGGCTTTTTGCGAACTGAATAGTTGTAGTCACCGGTCTCTTCACAAACCAAAAACATGGTTTCAAGCTTCTTTTTACCTTTGGCCATCGTTGTATTGTTCCTGCGATTATTTGTTCTGGTATGCAGCGGATGGCATGACTACGTCAACCTACCGCCAGTGAAATCGATTTTATGTGGAAAAGCGACGCGAATCTGAGCGAGCCAGCGATCCTGTAAAGACCACGATCGACTGAATCGTGCAGATTGTCACTCGGGTTTCGTCTTTTTGAATTTTCGCACGGTCTGAATTACGCCGGAACTGTTGGCCCAAGCTAATCGCGGCACAGGGCCGAGACGAACTCCCCTAAAGTCCTTCCCGCGTCCAAGACGTGACGAAATACGCAAAGAACATATCAAAATAACAAAACTATTGTGGTTTCGTAAAGTCCTGTTGTTTGATGTAGCGTTCCGCCCAGTTGATCGCGATTTTGGCCACAAATTCGACATCTTCAGGCCGTTCGGCAAGCAAGTGGTCGCTGCCATCTAAGGTGACAAATGCCTTGTTGCCGCCAGCCGCATTGAACATCTTGAGTCCCCAATGATAGGGGAGAGTTTGATCCTGAGGGGAGTGAAACATCAGAATCGGCAATTTTAAATTGGCCAAAGCGGTCTCAACGTCATGGCTTCGCAGGTTTTCCAGCAATTGCTGTTTCAGCAAGAACTCTTTGCCTCCAATCGTAATTCTGCCACCATGGGGTGTGTCGATTTCCGGGTTTTCGGCGCTGAGGAATTCCGCCAACCGCTTGGTGGAACTGGGCGATGCGATAGTGATCAAGGCGCGGGCAGATGGAATATCGTTTGCGGCGATCGTCAACGCGGTGCCACCCAAACTGTGACCGACCAATAAGGCGGGAGGGAGAATCGTGCGGCTCAAGAACGTGACAGCGCTTTGTACGTCGGCAATATTTGTTGATAAATTGGTTTCGGAGAAATCGCCGGCGCTGTCGTTAAGACCAGTGAAGTCAAACCGCAAGACAGCAATGCCGGCTTGCGTCATCAGGCGGCTTAATCTGACCAGCGCCTTCAAATCTTTTCCGCATGTAAAGCAATGTGCGAACAGCGCCGAGAACTTGACATCATTGAGCGGCAGATCGAGGATTCCAACAAGCGTTTGGCCATTTTGGTTTTCGAATTTGACGCGTGTGCTCTTGCGACTCATTTCCGGCTAACACTTTCCGCATGAGTCTGCACGCCCGACAAGCCAAACAGCAAGCCCATGAGATCGCTGGTGCCAATCGCTTTCGTGTGGCAAAAGGACTCCGCGGCACCAAAGCCAGCCGCCATACCGGCAACTACGGCTGATTCAGAAACTCGCTTAAGAATATCGGGCTTCTGGGCGAATTGAGTTTCATAGCACTTGATGGCTGCCAATTTTTGCTCCAGCGTCTGGCTAATATCTACAAAAAATTCGTTGACCGTGTGCTGGGGTCGACCCAGGTCAAAAGGAAGCCCAAAATATAACTGCCGCGCGATCGTGTGCGGTGCCAATCCGGAAAATTGATCGTCCCACTTTGTCAAGCGGGAGTAAAAAACGGCGGCATCCGTAATCTGCATTGCCTGCCAGTGGTCCGGTGAGGCGGTTGGCGTTTTGTCTCCAAATCCGATCACCACCCGTGGGCGGTAGCGGCGGAACTCCGTCGCCAATTTGACTCGTGCCTCGAATGTGTCGAACAGTCGGCGATTGGGAAGATCAAGGATGACGCGTTTGTGCACGCCCAGCAAATTGGCCGCGCGCTGTGCTTCGGCAATGCGCACTTCCGGTGCCGGGCAATGGGGCGTTGGTTCGCCGTCGGTCAAGTCGATGATGCCGACACGATAGCCCTGTTTCACCAACATGGCTAGTGTTCCGCCGCACGTAATTTCGATGTCGTCCGGATGCGCACCGACGGCCACCACATCCAATGTTTCTATTTCCACTTTCAAGTTGATTCCTTCCAGGGAGTTTTTATTTTGTCCACAAATTCAAACTTCAATCAGTCCTCCCTTACCAAGTATTTGTTGAGAAGCGTATCGATGGAAAATGCATACTTCGCTGTATTGTGATTATCGACGATGGAAGGATCAAGGGCGACCGCACCAATCAAGTTCGACAGCCCGCGCAAGAAGATAACGGTATCTCCCATCGACTCCAAAGCGCATAATTCAGCCGTTTCACCGGAATTCGTTAAGTACTGTTCGGCACGTTCTTCATCCGTAAATACAGCCAAGGCCGACAGATACTCACCATCCGCGGCCGCGCCGTCGATCGTTACGAAACCAGTTGCCGTTGCCAATACAAAAATCGGATAATTCCAGGGCGACAGATCTGGGCGCAGGTTCGCCAGAACTTCTTCAACTAGGTAGGAACTTCCTGACGAAGCTTCCGGGTTGCGCGGATTCGGGTCCAACAGGAGGCCAGTGACGGGCTGTTTCAAACTGCGTAACAACCAACCCAGTTCCCGCTCATTGTTCAGTGGTTTCGGGGAACTCAATAGTTCAAAGGACGCGATAAACAAAATCGCTGTTTCACGCTTCGAAAAGACCAGCAAGCGCTGCGTGCCGTGGGCATCAGCATTGTCGGCCACCGAAGCAAATCCACCCTGTAACGGAATGATGTATAGGGGGAAGTTCCAGATCTGTTCCATGGTTTGGCGATTAAAACTTATTGTTGGCAAGTGAGTGGGCAATTGGTCACTGCCATTTTTTTGAAAATTCGTTAATGTGGCAAGGTAAGATCTTAGGCTCGTCTCACAACCTCTCAATTTATAACTCAGCTCGCACGGTACTGCATTAGTTTAGGCTCACGATCGTTACCGCCACAAATGGTCATCAGCGAAAGGATGCAATGGGGCATCGAAGCTCGGTCGCGGCAGGATTTTCAAAATTGCGTGCGCCAGTTTAATATCTTCGCGACTCGTGATTTTTATGTTCATCTCTGAACTGGCCACAATCGTTACCGAGTGCCCATAGGCCTCGACGACCTGTGCATCATCGGTTGGCACGAGTTTCGGCGCCCCACTTTCGGTTTGACTTTGAATATACCGTTGGTAGGCATCGATTAGTAACGTTCGCTGAAAAACTTGTGGCGTCTGCGCGACCCATAGATTTTGACGATCAACGGTGCCGTCAACGCAGATCTTGCCGTCGATTGCCTGTCCACGTTTGAGCGTTCCAGTCACGGGGGTCGCCAGGACTGCGGCGTGGGTATCGATGGCGGCTGCGAAGACTTGATCTAGCCAGGCCGGTGCCAAACAAGGTCGCGCGGCGTCATGGATGGCCACGAAATCGATATCCGAATTGACTTTATTCAAAGCGTTATAAACTGACTGCCAGCGTTCTTCACCGCCATCGACGACCTGCAACCCCATAAACGTTACGTTTGGGCCAAATTGATCAAAAAAAGCCTCGCGAAAAGCAGGATCAATTACGAGAATCAGCTGTTTGACGTCGTCGCGGTTCAAAAATTTCTCGATCGAATGCAGCCATACCGCACGATCATCGAGCCGCACGAATGGCTTAGTCTGGTGGGGATCCTTGAAACGAGTGCTTTTACCGGCAGCGGCTAGAATTAGTGCAAAGCTTGGCATGATCGGCTTATTGTAAAGTTGCGTTGCATTTATCGACACGTTATTCCACAGTGCATTTCCACAGAAAGTGGTCGCTAGACACCGGAAATTTTGGCTGTGCAGTGATTCTACCGGAATTTGGCGAGCGTGTCCTTTCGGATTGCAAAAAATCCGCTGGAATAAGGCGTCGTATACTGCGGCTCGCTGGTTTTTCGCGGAACAAGCGTGGTGAGCTTTTCATGGTGTCCAGCCACTTCACCGCATGTTGTTTTGGACAGATTCGAGTTCTTTAGAATTCACAATTGACAGGTTGCAAATCGCGCGTAACGATTGAGGAGTCGGATCAACGTCAAAGTCTTGTGGCCTGTATCGAGGCGTCCCTAACTGGCCTGCCGCAAACTCGAAGCTATCGACACGATTAATTCATGTTCGTTGCTTGACACCGTTCCAAATCGAATTCTTCTCTTAAGGGAGTCCTACGCGCTATGGAGCAGCCATCTAATAAGAAAAATTTTTATCGCAAGCAAAAGGAAGCGAGACCTCGAGTTCCGACGCCTGACAAACTTGAGTCAGACTTATTGGCTCGTAACACTCCCTTCAGCCTGGAGGCCGAACGGGCATTATTGGGTAGCGTCATGCTCATGCCGGACACGTTAGACGACGTGACGACGATTGTTCGCGTCGATGACTTTTACGATGACGCGAACCAGATCATCTATCGCTATGTTCAAGAGATGTACAACACGGGTCGAAAAATTGACCCCATGCTCTTGCGTCAATCATTAAAAGATGGTCGAGACCTAGATAGTGTGGGTGGGGAGACCTATTTGGCTCAGGTATTTACTCAAGTGCCTCACGCTGCCCACGCAACCTTTTATGCCAAGATCGTTGAAGAGAAATCGATACAACGCCAATTGATATTTGCGTGTACTGATATTCTCAAAGAGGCCTATGAACCCAAAGAAAGTTCAGCCAAGTTAATCGGAGAAGCGGAACAGAAGATTTTTTCCATTCGAGAAAATCGCCAATCGAATTCACTGTCGTCGATCGATAGCATATTGCATGAGGCGATGGATCGGTTAGAAGCGCGCATGAGTGGCGAACCGATGGCGGGAACCATCGAAACTGGGTTCGTCGATTTGGATAAATTAACGGGGGGGTTGCATGCATCCGAACTTGTGATCCTGGCGGCCCGCCCCAGCATGGGCAAAACAGCTTTCGCCATGAACATTGCTGAGAATGTTGCCTGTGATCAAAATAAGCCGGTGTTATTTGTCAGTTTAGAAATGTCGGCGATTGAGTTGATTGAAAGGATGTTGTGTAGTCGGGCAAGAGTGAATAGCCATCGCTTGCGCTCCAGGACGCTGGACAAAGGGCAAAGAAAAAAACTGTCCAAAATGGCCGGAGAATTGAGCCGAGTTCCGCTACACATCGACGATTCACCCACGAGAACCGTTTCCGAAATTGCCGCTACTGCGCGGCGAATCAAACGAAAGTGCGGCGAATTAGGGCTGATTGTCATCGATTATTTGCAGTTAGTCGAACCCGATAATTCCAGCGACCCGCGACAGGAACAAGTAGCCAAAATTGCGCGGCGATTAAAAGGGATGGCGCGCGAACTCAAAGTCCCTGTGCTCTGTCTTTCTCAATTGAATCGCCAAGCAGAAGATGCCAAAGAACATCGACCTCGGTTACACCATTTGCGAGAATCGGGTGCGATTGAACAGGATGCCGACGTGGTCATGTTCGTTCACCGCAAAGAATATTTCTTGACGGGTGAGGCGCGCGATGAGGTCGCCGGAGAAGCGCAGATTTTGGTCGAAAAGCAACGCAATGGCCCGACGGGTGAGGTGGATCTCACGTGGGTGCGCGATTTCACCCGTTTCGACAATCGTGCTCTGGACAGCGCACGCCAATTTGACGAATATCCGGATGTCGAATTTGACTTCAACTAGGTAAACTGCCTGGCCTGCGATCTTGGATCGATAGAACCGCTTGGCTGCGCTTCACATCGGCGGTTAGCCACAACATGGTAACCCTCATGTTTGAGATTGTGTCGACGATTAACGCTGCGACCAAATTAAGAAGTGAGGTCATGGGGGTTGTCAAACCTCCCTCAACACCGACGCGCTTTCGCAAGCTCCATTACGGCCACCACTTAATTCCGGTCACATCAAAGCACTAAATTGAAAATCGTCCAAACAATCTTGGCTCGCATCGATAGGAGACCAAGCAAGTGAAACTCGATAGCTGTTTGGCAACTCCAGCCAGTAATCGGTAGTCTTCGTTGAGTCTCGCCTGCCCGATCCCGATGTTTCTGTCGATGCACAGACCAATCCGCAATTGACGGTCGATTGGCAACCAGTCATGCCAAGAAAATTGTCATTTGTTCTAGACAGATGAGGTTAAAACAAGAGTGGTTATCAACTTACATTAGGTTCTCAACACCGATCTATTGTCTACAGCATGGATGTTATTTTTCAGTCGACAAAATAAGGCAATTGAATGTAAAGCTTGGCAATAGTTGCGCGAGTAGGCTAGAATTAGCCTAGGGCTTAGGTTTTATTCGGTCAAAGGATTGCGTTTTATGCAAGTCTTCGATGATATTCTGGTGCACGACGAGTTTGAGGTTTGCCCGTACTTGCCAGATCAAATCGCGAGGATGCCACTCCACGTTCCTTCCAACGCCTTGAGCCCTGGAGAGGTTGACCGAAGGTTAGCCCACGGGCAACGCCGAACTGGCGACTTCGTTTACCAAACACAATGTCCCCAATGCCGAGCTTGTGAATCGATTCGCGTTCTTGTTAGAGAATTTAATCTCAACAGAACCATGCGTCGCACACTTGCTCGAAACGACAAACTGTTGCAAATTCGATTTGGTCCAGTGCAACACGATGCCATTCGCGCGGACATGTTCAATCGACATCGTTTCATTCGTGGTTTAGATCGAGGTGATGTCGCGATTACGCCGGAAGATTATGCTTGGGCGTTTGCCAAGAGTTGTTTCTCAACATTTGAAATTGGCTATTACCTGAATGATCAGCTGATATGTGTTGCCATCACGGATGTGGGGGAGCGAGCCGTTTCAGCCGTTTACACGTATTATGATCCAGAGTTTCAGCATTTAAGTCTGGGTACCTACTCGATACTCAAACAGATCGAATATTGCCAAGAGAACGCCAAGGAGTTTCTTTATTTGGGTTTTTACATCGAACGTTCGCCCAGCATGGTGTACAAAGCACGCTTCTATCCGCATGAACGATTGTTGCGGGATCGCTGGGTCCGCTTCGACAAACCCAAAAGCTAAAGTGACTACGTGCGGTGCAGCAAGATGGCTCAACACGAACGGCCACGCCCGGCGTTAACCGGCGATTTCGTGAGGACAGGCAAAGCTTCTTCCAAAACGCCCCTCGCTTTTTTCCACGCTAACAGTGCCTCGGCAACCATCCAGAACTGTAAGGCTAAGATACCAGCTGCAAACGATATCAGAACCCATTGGTTTTGCCCCTCTTCGTAAAAGACGCTGTCAGGACTAAAAATTTGCCAGAGCAGCGCCCATGCGGGCAAGATGATCATGAGCAGCATGGGGAAGACTGCGAACCAGATTGGTTTGTTGCGCCGCCACAGATAAAACACGGCCACCATGAAAGCGAGGCCAGCCAACAATTGATTGGTGGCACCGAATAACGGCCACAAAATCATGCCACCGGTTCCCGGCCCTTTGTCCGTGGGAAGCATTGCTACAGCCCCTCCGCAAAAGACGGCGATGCTGGTTGCCACATATTTGTTTGCAACTGGTTTGACGCGAAATGCGATCCCCAACTCTTGAATAACGTAGCGTTGCAATCGGGTCGCTGTGTCCAGTGTGGTGGCTGCAAAACAGGCGACTAAAACTGCGATGATGCCGACCCCCATTTTTTCTGGAATACCGATTGTGAGCAAGAAGTTGGCCCCACCCTGCACAAACGCCTCCAATTGATGTTTAAGGCCAAACGCGCCCCAGGACGCCGCAGCATATTTGCTTTCCCACGCCGCTGAGCCAGTCAATATGGAACCGTCAGTTCCCGGAATCCCCATGCCCAAGCCTGCACAACAAGCCAAAATCACGATCACGGCCAGTCCTCCCTCCAACAACATTGCTCCGTAACCAACAAATCGAGCTTCCGTTTCGTTGCCGAGTTGTTTGCTGCTTGTGCCACTGGAAACGAGACAGTGAAACCCACTGATTGCTCCGCATGCGATTGTAATGCACAAGAAGGGGAGCAGCGGAGGCGTTTTTGCTGGAAGGCGTTCCGCGCTTGTGATCATCGGCGCCGTTTCGCTGAGATTAGCTTGGCCGCTAATGCTGGCAACAAAGAGTCCAGCTGAAATCAGTACCAATGCCACGACCAGCAAATGACTATTGACGTAATCACGAGGCTGCAACAGCAACCACACGGGAAGGACCGAGGCAAAGAAACAATAAATCAAAAGTGCAATTGTCCAAATAATAACTGGATTACCAAAGGAAATTTCGATGGGGAAATAGTACGCTCCCAAATAAATACATACGAAGACAATCACCAACGCAAAGATGGAGAACCACAATAGACTTCCCCCATGCTTGAAGGTTCTAAGACCAACGATCATTGCAATGGGTAGAGAAATCCATACGGGCAACACGGAGCCTGGATACAGCTTGAAGATATTGGCAATCACCAAGCCGAACACGCCGAGCACGATTGTCAATGCAAAAAACAAAACCACCAAGAACAAGATCTTGACCCGAGGTGAAATCATGCGGCCGGCGATTTGCCCCACAGTTTGGCCGCGATTCCGCAGAGAAATCACCAGTGATGCAAAATCATGCACGGCACCGATAAATATCGCGCCAAAAACCACCCATAACAGTGCTGGTAGCCACCCCCAAAAGACAGCGATAGCTGGGCCAACGATTGGTCCGGTGCCGGCAATGCTGGTGAAGTGGTGGCCGAACACGACACTTTTTTTTGTGGGGACGAAGTCGATATCATCGCGCAACTCTTGACTCGGCACCTTGGCATGTGCGTCAAGTACAAAAATTCGATTGGAGAGCCAGCGTCCGTAGGTGAAATACGCGATGATGAATCCGAAAAAAGCGGCGGCAGCCACAATCAATGTGCTCATGAATTATCCCTGTTCAACTTAGTTGAGCGGAGAAAGCTCGCTGGAATTTCGAGGCGCGTCCATCCCGAACCGTAGCGGCTTGATTCAGCGAATCAGGAGCGCTGGTTTGATTCCGCGATACTATCTCCTTAATTTCCATTCTATATCGCCGATATTCACGATCACAATTCGTCTACTGCCGACTTGGAACAAACTTTGTATAATCTTGGGTTTGAATTGATGTGCAGAACGCAACTCGGCCGCAATTTAAAGTAGGCAAATGCGAACCATTGACTTGTGGAGGAATGTGCTCGTTGTGGCCTGGGGCTGGTTGCGTTGGTTGAATTTAAATATGAGGGAGAGATTGTAAGGTGTCAGAGAAAGTTGTCATCATTGGGAGTGGACCCGCCGGTTGGTCGGCGGCCATTTACGCAGCCCGCGCGAATTTAAATCCCCTGCTTTTCGAAGGAACTGCGCAGCCTGAAATGATACCGTTGGGGCAGTTGGCCTTTACGACCGAAGTTGAAAACTATCCTGGATTTCCTTTCGGCAATGTGCGTGCTTTCGTAGAAAGTGCTGTCGATCAAGGGCGCCATTGGAATCTGCCACCAGCCCCCGATCACAAAAAGGATGGACAGTATCATTATGCCGTACAGGGCGTTGAGTTGATGGAACTGATGAAGCAGCAGGCGCTCAATTTTGGAACACGCGTGGTGGCCGATGATATCGTCGATGTCGATTTCACCGGGCAACTCAAGCGACTAATCCCGGCAAGCCATGATCCTGTGGAAACACATACGGTGATCATCGCCACCGGAGCCCGCGCGAATTACTTGGGACTTGAATCAGAGGAGCAATACAAGAACAAGGGTGTGAGTGCCTGTGCCGTGTGCGATGGAGCCCTCCCCATTTTTCGAGGTAAGCCGCTGGCAGTGATCGGCGGTGGTGACTCGGCGGTAGAAGAGGCAACGTACCTCGCCAATTTGGCCGGTGCGGACAAAATTTATATGGTGCATCGCCGTGACGAACTGCGGGCCTCAAAAATTATGCAAGAACGAGCCCTCAATCATGCCAAAATTGAGATGGTTTGGAACTCAGCCGTGGATGAAGTCTTGGGTAATGGTGAAGCAGTAACGGGCTTGCGTTTACGGAGCACCGTTGACGACTCGACGCGTGAATTGGCCGTGGGCGGAATGTTTGTGGCCATCGGGCATACTCCCAATACAGCGTTTTTGAAAAATAAATTGGAAATGAACTCAAAAGGTTATATCCGTTGGACCAAAGCCTTCCGCACGCACACCAGCGTGCCGGCAGTCTTCGCGGCCGGTGATGTTGCCGATGACTATTACCGACAAGCGATCACCTCCGCGGGTACTGGCTGTATGGCCGCTTTAGATGCAGAACGCTTTCTGGCTGAACATGGAATTTAGTTCTATGGTCAACCCCCGAAGCAGGTCGTCCAAATAGGACTTTCCATGAAGCCTACCAAACTTGAGTCAAATCGCGAGCAGTTGCTGGCCGTACAAGGCCAAGGCGTCGCCAAGAAATTCGGCGTCTATTTTCGACTTTCCGGACCTGGTTGGTTGCAAAGTGCCATCACGTTGGGTGGCGGGACGTTGGGCAGCACGCTTTATCTGGGAATGCTCAGCGGGACCGGGATGCTATGGTTGCAGATCCTGGCCATCATCATCGGCGTCATCATGTTATCGGCCATCAGTTACGTCACGCTTTCGACAGGCAAGCGTCCTTTTGCAGCCATTAACGAACATATCAATCCTGTGTTAGGTGTTGGCTGGGTGGCGGCCACTATTTTGGCCAATATGATTTGGATCATGCCTCAATTCAGCTTGTGCTACGATTCCATCCAAACGTGCTTAGGTGGAACCAGTGATTCGAATACTTCGCGCATCACGATTTCACTCGTCTTGGGTGTGTTGGCGCTGGCGATTGTCGCCATGAATTGCCAACCGGGAAAACTCTCGAAGATCTTTGATTGGGGACTCAAGTCGATGGTCGGCTTCGTTGTGGTGTGCTTTGTGCTTGTGGTCGTCACTCTCGCTATTCGAGACTCACTGAATTGGACTGAGATCATTGGGGGATATGTACCGAATTTGAAGTACTGGTCGAATCCCTCGCAAGCCGTCCAGCAGGCACTTTCGAATACTCCAGCGGAAATCAAGCAATGGTGGGCCGATCAAATTGTTGCGCGCCAGCAAAGCAGCATGGTCAGCGTGACAGCGACCGCCGTCGGTCTCAATATGACCTTTTTGTTACCGTACTCACTTCTCATTCGAGGTTGGGATAAGCCGTTTCGCGGTCTAGCACGATTTGATCTGATCGGTGCTTTAGCGATTCCTTTTATTATCGTGACGAGTTGCATCGTCATCGCATCGGCACATGCCTTTCACGCCAAAGCAGACGCCAATCTCTTGAGCGGAAATCCGGAGCAAGTCAAGGCGAGCATGTTTTTCAATGAGGCACGGAAGTTGGCGGAATCTCGTATTGGCTACATGAACGAACCAACGGTGTTGGCTGAGTTCGAATCGTTGAGCGAACCAGCAAAAACCGATTGGCTGGCAGCTTATTTAGCTAATCTCGAACCTGATGAATTGCGTGTCATGGCAACCCTGATCAAACCGAATTCGCGCCAATTGGCGACAACGCTGGCACCGTTACTCGGCGAGACCAATGCGAACCTTGTATTTGGTTTAGGGGCGTTGGCGATGGCGTTTTCCACGATCGTTATTTTGATGATGATCAACGGTTTTGCGATTGCCGAGATCATTGATCGGTACGATAGTGTTGTGTGGCGATTGGTTGGGTCTGCCATGGCGATGTTGGTAGGTATTTTTTGGTGGCAGATTTGGCAAGGTGAATCGCAAACTTGGCTGGTCGTCGTTGCGTCGACTTTCGGGGCGATTCTGTTGCCGATCGCCTATATTTCATTTTTTGCGATGATGAATAACGCGCGGTTGCTGCAAACGGATATTCCGCGCGGCCGAAATCGCTGGCTCTGGAACCTTTTGATGGGAGTTGGTGTCTGTGGAGCGTTAGTTCAAGCGTACGTGGCGTTGGTCATCTGTGCTGAAGACGCGGCCACGGGGCGATTTGTTTTAGGTGGGGTAGCCATGTTCGCTTTACTTGCTTTGATTGGATTTGCCGCCCGGAAGCGCGAGTCGTTAAATCAGCGTGAAGTTTAGCGAAATAAAATGTGGGCGATGTCGAGTGCATTCTCGGTTCTGTGACAAACGGTCTCTTTTTAATTTGGTAAATATTGAAATGCAAAAACTGTCTGTAAAACAAGCCCGCGATGCTAGTTCTATTGGCTTGACAGCGAAGGTTCAGGGCTGGGTTCGCACGCGACGCGACTCGAAAGCAGGATTCAGCTTCATTGAAATCAATGATGGAAGTTGCCAGGGTAATGTGCAGGCGATTGTCCCGAACACGTTGAGCAACTATGAATCGGATATACAGCGCCTATCCGCAGGCTGCAGCGTCTACATCGACGGCTTAATCGTGGCCTCACAAGGTCAGGGGCAGGCCACCGAGATTCAGGCGACGGAGGTCGGCGTTTACGGTTGGGCTGATCCCGAAACGTATCCCCTGCAAAAGAAACGCCACTCGTTTGAAAAGTTGCGCGAGTGGGCACATTTGAGACCGCGTACCAATGCCCTGGGTGCCGTGGCCCGCGTGCGGAATTGTATCTGCAACTCGATTCACGAATTCTACCAAGAACGGGGCTTCCTTTACGTCCATACACCGATCATTACGGCCAGCGATTGCGAAGGAGCTGGTGAAATGTTTCAAGTGACCACGTTGGATCTGAACAATCTTCCTCGCGATAAAGATGGTCGTGTGGAAATCCGAGAAGACTTTTTCCATCGGCCAACGTATTTGACGGTAAGCGGCCAACTCGAGGGCGAAACGTATGCGTGCGCCTTGGGCAAAATTTACACATTCGGACCAACGTTTCGCGCGGAACGTTCAAACACGTCGCGCCACCTCGCAGAGTTCTGGATGATCGAGCCAGAGATGGCGTTTTATGAACTCGACGACAATATGGACTTAGCGGAAGCGTTTTTGAAGCGGCTCTTCGGCGATGCATTGGAGAAGAATCAGGAGGACATGGAGTTCCTCAACCTGCGTGTCGACACCACCTTGATCGAAACACTACAAGGAATTCTTGCCGCAGAATTTAAGCGTCTTCCCTACACCGAAGCGATCGAGATACTGCTCAAGAGCGACAAACAGTTCCAATATCCCATCAAATGGGGGGACGACTTACAAAGTGAACATGAACGCTATCTGACGGAGGAGTATTTCAAATCACCGGTCATCTTGTTCAACTACCCGCGCAAGATTAAGCCATTTTACATGTATTGTAATGACGATGGGAAAACCGTGCGCGGTATGGATGTGTTAGTCCCCAAAGTTGGCGAGATTATCGGCGGAAGCCAGCGCGAACATCGACTTGAAATGTTGTCGTTACGTATGCAAGAGACAGGCTTGAATGCTGATGACTATTGGTGGTATTTGGATTTGCGGCGCTTCGGAACGGTTCCACATGCCGGCTTCGGATTGGGGCTTGAACGAGTCGTGCAATTCGTCACTGGCATGGCCAACATTCGTGACGTTATTCCTTTTCCACGTTTTCCTGGCAACGCCGAGTTCTGATGCGGTGTAGCTTATCGCGAGCAGCGCTGGACCTTTCTGACGCTTGTTCGTCTGTTGTCAGCGGAGCTACATCTAACCGTGGTAATTGCTCGCATCCAACAAAATACATCAAGCGGCGGTCGCTCAACATTTTCGCTTCGCTGATGATTGAATGATGGTCGCGTTGATTCGTGTTTTGGCATCGAAGTTACGCCGCTCCGTTTCGGGCGGAGCCCGTCACGAAGGAACGAGTTGGAAGATTCCTGGTCTCTCAATCGCCACATCTCGTTTTCAATAGACTTCAATGGACAGGCATATTCATTTTCAATTGATTTTCAATTCATTTTCCTTGGTTGCAGTCTGTCATGACGTGGGGTAAAACGAAAGCCATGCAAGCGGTGAGCAGTTATCTATTGGTAGGACTAGGCGGGGCTCTGGGGGCGATTACGCGCTATGTGATTGGTGTTTCGATCCATGTGCGTGCGGGATCAGCGTTCGCATGGGGCACGTTAACCGTGAATATCCTTGGCTGCCTTTTGATGGGCATCGTGTTGGGGATCGGGATGCAGGCAAACAGTAGGTTCTTCTTACTGTTTGCCGTGGGGTTTTTGGGGTCGTTGACCACATTTTCTGCATTCAGTGCGGAATCGTTGAGATATTTTGCAGACGGCAAATACTTGCTCCTATTCTGGAATGTGGCTGCCAACCTTTTTGGGTCATTGCTGGCGGCGTGGTTGGGATTGTTTTTGGCAATGACGATAGGCGGTTCCATGGAAAATCGCTTGCTTGATTGAAGTCGACAATAGAGATAGAAGGGAGGGAGCCGATGCTGCGTCGCATCTTTTGTAATGAAGCAGTGGTGATGTTGGTGATCGTTGCGAATGCGATTGCCATTACATGGATGTATTTTCCTGCTTTTCGTGAACATCGGTTCTTGGATATCTTTGATAAGCTGTGCACGCTTTTTTTTGTCGTCGAGGCGGTCGTCAAGATCGCGACGCTGGGTGCGCAGGGGTATTTTCGCAGTGGTTGGAATCGTTTTGATTTCACGATTGTGTTGCTCAGTACCCCCTCGTTATTCGCCGAATATCTTCCCTTGCCTGATACATCGGTTCTTTTGTTGTTTCGACTGCTGCGCTTAATCAGGTTGTTGCGATTCATTCAATTTGTACCGCATATCGAAAAAATACTGGCCGGGTTGGGGCGTGCGTTGCGAGCTTCGTTGTTGGTGATGATCGTGCTGTTTATGTTGAATTTCTTATTGGCCATCATCACATGCCATTTTTACGGCGAGTTGGTCCCAGAGTATTTTGGCGATCCGCTCGTTTCAATGTATTCCATTTTCCAAATGTTTACGGTTGAGGGCTGGAATGAAATTCCCGCCGCAATCGCGGCCGTTGTGGAAGGAAATGGTGATCCTCATTCGCTCAATTCGATTGTGTTTGTCAATGGGACGAGGTTTTATTTCGGCACCGTTGTTTTGTTGGGAGGAATTTTTGGACTGTCGCTTGCCAATGCGGTCTTTGTCGACGAAATGACCATTGATAACAACGATGATATCTTGGTTAAGATCGAAGAGCTGCAACGTCAATTGAGCGAATTGCAGGAAACGTTGAACGGCCGCGCCAACAACTCACTTTGACGCAACTGCATCCATCAATTGCTCAATCGAAATTATTTGCGTCGCTCAGCACCGTCATGGGCATCTGGTTTTGCTCAGTCACCCCGCGATCGAGGCCTGTATCCCGCCAACGTTCGTGGCTGCGATTTTGCTTAGGCTAAGCCCTGCCCTAGACGATTAGCTCGCCCAATGAAAATTTGTACGGAGCGGCATCATATAGTTGCCGCGCTTCCTGAAGCAGTGTTTCCAGCGCGGCCGCGCGCCGCGCATCAGAAGGATGCGTTGAAAAGAACTCCGACGTTTCTGGGCCACCTTTCGCCGAAGCGAATCGGTTCCAAAAGCGCGGTGCTTCTTGTGGATCGTAGCCAGCTCTAGACATGAGCATGATGCCAATGTGGTCCGCCTCCAATTCATGCTTGCGGCTGTACGGCAAAATGACACCGTATTGCGTAGCGATTCCGTAAGCTTGCATCAGCCGTTCATGTTGTTCAGGGACTCGGTTCATGGCAATTCGGTCAGTGATTCCTTTGACAGTATCAACGGCTATCGTCTGGCTCATGCGTTCGCCACCATGACGGGCAAGCGCGTGCGCCACCTCATGGCTCATGACCACGGCCAACCCCGCCTCATTTTTGCAAACGGGCAAAATCCCTTCATAGATTGCCACCTTACCTCCCGGCAGTGCGAAAGCGTTTTGCGTGGGACTGTCAACCAACTTGAACTCCCATTGATAGTCATTGCGGCCAGACACATTGGCGATACGCTGTCCTACCCGTTCGACCAGTTCGGTTCTTTGGCGGTTCGTCGACAGTCGTTCTTCCTGCAACACTTCATGGAACGCCTGAGCGCCCAACGAGATCTCTTGCGGCTCATTCAATAGAACCATTTGCCTGCGGCCAGTTACCGGCGCGCTGCGACAGCCAAAACAACCGCTGCCCGCGATGCCAAGCGAAATTCCCGATACATATCTCAAGTAATCTCGACGATCCATGCGTTCCAACTCAATGAAAATTTATGTCTTGCAAAAACAGATTCGTGAGAAGATTACCGAAACCGTTGGGCAGGGTCAGGGGCACTTTCGCCCTCTGCTAGCGGTGGCCGAGTTGGTTCATGCACACGCCATTAGTCATTCACCTTTTATCGAGAAATTCGTAGCAGGCTGGGGCTACAAAGCATATGTGGGAACCCGACGACCAAAGCCGTGTTCAAGAGATAGTCGGCAACTTCGAAGAATTACTGCCTCGCAAAGGCAAGCGGACATGCGGGCAGATCGGTAGAGCGGCAGCCGGCATTCTTCGCGCCCAGGCGTGCCCTGAACAGAACAAAAAAATCCGCTGAACCACTACGAGTGTTCGTCAATCTTTAGCAGCTGTGATTTTGCAAGGCATCGCCGTCCGGAGTTTCTAGCTGGCGGCAAGGCGAAGTTAAACGCAGTTGGCTCGCAAGATATCAATTGAAATTCTCGCGACGGTTTCTTGATGAACGGTCATCGCATTTGTTAGTATTGTCACACCGGGCGGTACCCGCGCTGATTTTTGGGCAGTGCCATGTCAACCGTAGCTATGTCCAAATACCCAAATAGGGTTCGCGAGTCATCAATCGGCCTGTTATATTTTACGAAAGTTTGAGGTTATAGCGGAATATCCAAGCACATTCGCGAACGCGCTCGGCCAGCACTTTGCTCGGTGTGAGTTTGCATTGAGACATGCTTGACATCAAGTCGCAGGTTCGCAAACCCGTGTTTATCGGCAGTTTTCGTGAAGCGGTTTTTGAACGAATCGCTAAGTTTAACTCGACTATCCATCTGACCAAACTCAGGAACGACACGCGATGTCAACAACCACTAGCCTCCTTGAACAGAAGGTCGCCGCTGCCAAAACGCAGCTTGATCAACACACGGTCGAAATTGTGCAATGGCACTTTGACGAGAGGACCGGAGCACCCTTTTGGCTGGAAAAGAAACGCGAGCTTGATTTCGACCCGCTTACCGACATTCGCTGTTTTGCTGATTTGAAAAAATTCCCTTCGTTCGAGGATGAGTGGTTGCGTGGTGGGCCAGTCGAGCGGTGGCGACCAAGAGCTTATGCCGATCGCCCAACTTATGTGTTTGAAACGGGAGGCACGACCGGGATCCCCAAGAGCCGAGTGGTGATTGATGATTTTCGCATTGACTACGAATTATTTAGCGAGACGCTGCCGGATCAATATTTTCCGCGAAATGCTAATTGGCTGATGCTAGGTCCCTCTGGCCCGCGTCGCCTGAGGTTAGCCGTGGAACATTTGTGTCAGTTTCGAGGAGGAATTTGTTTTTGTATTGACCTCGACCCGCGGTGGGTAATCAAGCTGATTAAGAAGGGTTGGATGGAGCATTTGGAGGCCTATAAGAAGCATTGCATTGATCAAGCGATTACGATTCTTACCGCCGGCCATGACATCAAGTGCATGTTTGCCACCCCGAAGTTGATAGAAGCGCTCTGTCTTGAGTTGGAAGAACGTGGCACGTCGCTCAGCCAACTCGGGGTGACCGGAATTTTTTCCGGTGGGACTGAGTTTACGCCACAATGGACGCGTTACTGCATTGAAGAGTTGTTCGGCGGTCCGTCGGAAGTGAGCGGGATCTATATGACTCCGACCTACGGCAACACACTGATGGGCCTCGCATGCAGCAAGCCGGTAACTGCCGCAGACAAATACAAAATTAGTTATTACGCTCCACAACCCAGGGCGGTTGTCGAAGTTGTCCGCTTTGACGATTCGCAAACGCTTGTGGAATATGGTGAGACTGGCCGCGTGCGGTTGACGACGTTGACCAAAGAGTTCTTTGTTCCGGGGTTTCTTGAACGGGACGAAGGGGAACGCGAGCTTCCCTTCGAAACCTATCCATGGGACGGGGTCAGTGGCGTGCGCCCATTCCACGAACTGGCTTCGTCGACCACTGTGGGCGTTTACTAGGCAAACCGTCGCTGTGCGAAAGGAAAATTTGTGCTGCACATACCTGTAATTCGTTGGGGAAAACCGTACGAGTCGCTGGAGACGCAACCATTGCATCACTTCTTAACTGGTGAACCGATTGCTGTGGTAAGTCAAGCCAATGGAGGATTAGTTTCTCGTGATATGCGTTCGGCATGGCAAGCACGGGCTCGCCTGCGTGAATTTAATTGCGGCGAATTGTTGGAAAAAGTTGCGGTTGCCGCTCATTTGTATGAGAACGGAGATCTTCCGCTCGGCAATGAACGGCAATCCGCTGACGACTTTGTGTTTCAGCAATCGGCCACCACTGGCTTGCCCCAGCACATGTGCCGCGCCAACATTGCCAAGAACGCCTTTGTGTTGAGGAATATGCGCGAAATTCTGGACGCGCTTACGCGGGGCCTTGATTTGGACATCTTTTCAAACGGCTTCGGAATGGAATCGCGCGGTGTGGTGGTGAGTTATCAAGCACAATCGCCAGTTTTGGGTGCCGTGTTGCCTTCGAATTCGCCCGGCGTGCATACCTTGTGGCTGCCGGTGATCCCGCTTCAATTGGGTTTAGTTTTGAAACCTGGTTCGGCCGAGCCCTGGACAGCCTATCGAATTTACGCTGCATTTGTTGAAGCGGGCATTCCCGCTGAAGCCGTTTGTCTCTATCCGGGGGGGCATGATGTGGGTTCCGCTGTGCTCAACGGATGCCGTCGCAGCATGATTTTCGGCAGCCAACAGACGGTCGAACAATACGCCTCCAATCGCGGCGTCCAAGTACATGGCCCTGGGTTTTCCAAGATTCTTATCGGTGATGATTGTGTTGACCGCTGGGAAGAGTATCTCGATTTGATGGTGGAAAGCGTATTCATTAACGGAGGCCGGAGTTGTATCAACGCCAGTGGTATTTGGGCATCGAGGCACACCGAGCAGATTGCGACAGCGATCGCTGAGCGATTGGGGCCAATCGAAGCGCTCCCGCCGGATCATCCGGAAGCAGGCTTAGCGGCATTCACCATTCCCGGGACAGCCCCCGCAATCAAACAAATGATCGACAACGATTTGAAGGAAACTGGAGTGACAGACCTGACCGCCAAATTTGGTAATCGGTTGGTTGAGCATTCACGCTGTGCCTTTCTCCGCCCGATGGTTGTGCACTGCGATTCACCTGACCACGCCATCGCGCAAAAAGAGTTCATGTTTCCGTTTGTTTCAGTTGTCAAATGTCCGCAAGCACAGATGATTAACAAGATCGGACCGACACTTGTGGGGACGGCATTGACGGATGATGCAGACTGGATTAGCCAATTGGGTGATGCCACGAACATCGATCGCCTGAACGTTGGACCGATTCCTACCAACCGACTCAACTGGTTGCAGCCTCACGAAGGTAATTTGATTGACTTCTTGTTCCGTTCCCGCGCCTATCAAACCACCCGACAATTGGTTGCTGCCAAATGAAGGCATTCGATTTTGCGTTGCAAACGCGTATAGTTTTTGGAAGCGACTCCATCGAGCGTCTCGGGGAACTTGCGAGTGAACTTGGCGTATCACGCGTCTTGATGGTAAGCGATCCTGGTATTGTACAGGCTGGACACGTAGAGAGAGGTATCGAATCTCTGCGCCGCGCGGGGCTGGAGGTTGCCTTGTTTGCGGAGGCGAATGAAAACCCCACGACGCGCGACGTTACGAAGGGTATGGAGGTTGCGAATGACTTCAAGCCCGATTGTTTGGTGGGGCTGGGTGGAGGCAGCGCCATGGATTGCGCTAAGGGTATTAATTTTATTTTCTCGTGCGGCAAGGAGATGCGAGACTACTGGGGAATCGGCAAAGCGACGAACCCGATGCTCCCCATGATCGGCGTCCCAACAACAGCTGGCACGGGGAGCGAAATGCAGTCGTTCGCGCTGATTTCCGACGAACATACGCATGTGAAGATGGCGTGCGGTGACAAACGCGCTTCCTGTCGGATTGCAATACTGGACCCCAAGCTTACGCTAACGCAGCCGAAGGATGTGACGGCTTTATCGGGAGTCGACGCGTTATCGCACGCGTTAGAGACCTACGTCACGCGATCACGAAATGCGATCTCAATGCATTACAGTCGTGAAGCCTGGCGTTTGCTATCGCTCAACTTCGCAAAAGTTTTGGACAACCCGAATGATTTAGAAGCGCGTGCAGGTATGCAACTCGGTGCGGCGTTTTCGGGAGTGGCAATCGAGAATTCGATGTTGGGGGCGAGCCACGCACTGGCAAATCCGTTAACGGCAACCTATGGCACAAGCCATGGCCAAGCGGTGGGTGTCATGCTCCCCCATGTCATTCGGTTCAACGGCGTGCAATGCGAGGAGTGGTATCGCAGCTTATTAGAAGCGACCCGCGCTACCAACGGTGCTCCGCCCCCCGAAGGCGGTTCCGACGCACTTTCGGATTATGTAAAATCGTTGGTGGCGGCTGCTGGTTTGAATACCGATTTGCGTGGCTGCGGTATCGAGCGTGAAAAACTTGTGGACCTATCGTTCTCAGCTGCCGAACAATGGACGGGGAAATTCAATCCGCGCGAAGTTGATCAGCCCACCCTGCTTCAATTATACGAACAGGCGTATTAACGAAATGCCGTCGCGATACGCTGGGCAAAAATTCAGTTGCTGAACGAAACGTGCGTTACACAGCGACATCGGCCAACAACCCCAATTCGCATGATGCACTGACAAGAATTTGACAGAGTTCGAATTCAAGGTAATTTACTTTTTACAATGAAGTTCCAGTTGGTACCTTTAATGGTCATTTTTAATTGCTATCCACTGCCCCATCCAAAATCACGGTCACTTGTTTTTGATGCATCAATTCGATAGGAGCCAAGCAACGATGAAAGATCACGTGTTGACCAAGCGAATCGATGTCCTCGCGTTCGGAATTTGCATCGCCATGCTTGGTTTCAGTGGTTGCGAGGATTCGGCCTCGCGCGCTCATCAGCTGCGGGATGTAAGTTATCCGCTGCAGGATAGTCAGGCAGTGCAGTCAACCGAACCTGAGGGGAGAAATGCGTTTTCAGCTGTCCCCAACGGGACGGAACCAACAACTCCCGCTCTCGACACCATCAATGCCCAAGAAGAGCCGAAGGCGGAAAGCGACTCATGGAAGCTATTTCGAGGTAACCCTAGAAGCAACGGCGTAACGAAAACGGAATTGCCCATCGAAATGTCGGTCCTGTGGCGATTTGAAGTGCCACGCGGAGCATTCGAAAGTTCTCCCGTGATTGAAGCAGGTGTGTTGTACATCGGTGATCTGGATGGGAAAGTATACGCACTTGAATTGGAGACTGGCGAGACGAAATGGGAATTTACCACCGATGACAAGTTGGGTTTCACATCGTCGCCAGCAATTCGCGACGACCTCATTTATCTCGGTGACATTACCGGCCTATTCTATTGCCTCGACAAACAAGGGAACGAAAAATGGCGTTATCAAACCAACGGTGAAATCAATTCCAGCGCCAATTTCTTCGCGGACAATGTGCTGTTTGGCTCGCAGGATGGCACCTTGTATTGCCTCAACGCGCGGAGTGGTGAGGAAATATGGAAGTATGAAGCAAAAGACCAAATTCGTTGTTCACCCACAATCGTCGGTGAGCAAGTCTTTTTGGCCGGATGTGACAGCCAATTGCAAGCTGTCAACCTGCGGGATGGAACCAGTTTGGGTAGCATCGATATCGAATCGCAAACGGGCGTAACGCCTGCGGCAGCGGGCGAATTTGTCTATTTCGGCACACATGCCTCCGGTTTTTGGGGGATTAACTGGAAGGAAATGGAGGTGGTCTGGAATATGCCCGTTGCTAATTCCATCCAGGCAAGTCCCGCCGTCTATAATGGAATTGTAGTTTTTGGCGGCCACAATCGTACGATCTACGGATGTGACGCAGCGAGCGGTGAAAAAGTCTGGGAATATCGTACACGAGGTAAGATTAACGCCTCGCCAGTCATTTCCGCCAATCGCGTGTACGTTGGCTCGGATGACGGACGCGTCTACGTCTTCGATTTGAAAACGGGCGAGTTACTAAATCAAATTGAGGTCGGTGGCGAAATCGCTGGTATGTCAGCCGCCAATAACCGATTGGTTTTGGCGACTCTGCGCGGGTTCGTGATCTGTCTGGGTGAAGCAGAGTAGTTTCGGTTTATGGTCAACATCATGTCGAGGTGTTCCCATCTTTGGTCGAATGCCAACATGCAATTATGCATGAGACGCACAAGTTCGAACGAGATTTCATAACGAAGAATTTTTAGGAACAAGTGAAAAAGTATTTGCTGGTTTGATTCTGGACCGGGTTGTCACGTGGGCCATACGGCGCAGTTCTCGCGGTCCTGAATGTTCTCGGTGGCCAATCGTCCAAACTCTGGCAGTGGCTCATTTTTTTGACTGGGGGAATAGATTGCATCAACCTGGATATCACTACGGCGTGTGCAATTGATGAGGAAAAGTAGAAAGCATGACTGATACGACAAAAACTGAGGTGGGAATTTTTTTCATCCCGAATTCCCCGCCATACTCCCAATGGTCGCAAGAGCAATTGCCTGAGATTGAAGAGGCGTTGGCCAAACCGCCACGCGATGTCCCCTTGGGCTTGTACTTGCATATTCCATTCTGTCGCAAGCGTTGCAAGTTTTGTTACTTTAAAGTGTTTACTGATAAGAATGCGTCGCAGATCGAGCAATACGTCGCCGCCCTGAGTCGCGAAATTGAATTGCTCAGCCGACAACCAGTGATGGGGGGGCGACCGTTTCGTTTCGTGTATTTCGGTGGGGGAACCCCTTCATTCTTGAGTTCACGACAATTGACGGCATTGGTTGATCGATTGAAGGCCAATATCAATTGGAATCATGCGGAAGAAGTAACCTTTGAGTGTGAACCAGGCACACTGCAAGAGCAAAAAGTGGCCACATTGAAGGAGTTGGGTGTGACCCGGCTCAGCTTGGGTGTTGAAAATTTCGTCGATAAGATACTCGAAGACAATGGTCGCGCTCATTTGACCAAGGAAATTTACCGCGCTTGGGAATGGATACAGAAGGCAGCTTTCTACAACGTGAATATCGACCTGATTGCGGGCATGGTGGGCGAAACTTGGGACACCTGGCGCGAAAATATTCGGCGGACGGTCGAACTCTCCCCCGACAGTGTGACCATCTATCAAATGGAACTTCCATTCAACACGATCTATTCCCAGGACATCCTCGGCAACCAAGTTGAAACACCGGTTTCAGATTGGCCTTTGAAGCGAGAGTGGGTCAGTTACGCGTTCGACGAACTCATGTCGGCTGGCTACCATGTCAGCAGTGCTTATACGGTTGTCAAGAACCGGGAAAAAGTGAACTTTAGCTACCGTGACAATCTCTGGATGGGCTCCGATTTGTTGGCTGCAGGAATCGCCAGTTTTGGTCACATTTCCGGTGTGCATTACCAAAACAAACCCGAATGGAACGCATATTTGAGTGATTTGCTCGACCATCAACGACTGGCGTTGGGGCGTGCATACCGATTGTCGCACGAACAAGCTTTAATCCGCGAACTCATTCTGTTGCTTAAGCGGGGTTACCTCGATCGAGAATATTTTGCGAACAAATTTGAGGTCGACATTGTCTCCCATTGGCGGGATGAATGGCAAGAATTTGTCGACAAAGGACTTGTCGAGTCGATCACGGAGGAGCGGATCAAACTTACCCGCAGTGGTTTGCTGCAAGTGGATGCAATGCTTCCCACATTTTTCCAAGTCGAGCACAAAGGCGTAAGGTACACATAAGCAGCAAGGGATTTGGCGTACAGTGTCGTTTGCGCGGCCTCCCAGACGAATGTGGAATCGGTAACGACGCCGATCTGATTTAATAGCGCCCCGACTTTCTGCACCTCATACGCCCTGATCGAATAAAAGGTTTTGTACGAGGAACTCAACTCGTTAGGCTTGTGCACCGAGAGATCAAGCCGACACATTAGTCGATTGATGACGGGTGTTGCAAGCAGGAGTACTTCGATACTATTCACTTTACCTGACACGGCAAGTCTGCGTGGCTTTTGGCTCAAAGGTTCGTCGCGCGAATGGCAAGCATTGGTTGAGCGTGTTCAACAAGAAAGTGGTTGTTGGTCATTTAACGAATCAAGTATCGACACCGGTGCGAGGTGGCAACTAGATTTTTTGTGATACGATGTTGTGCACCGCAAAGAGCACGAGTTTCTTGTTTAGTACGAGATGTATTGACACCAGCTTTACCAATGAATCAATATCACACATTTTTGCGGCAACTGTTCGAAGAGGGCGCGATAGAGTTGATCGCTCCGCATGAACCCTCACCTAAAGAAATTGACGAAGGAATCGGTTTCGCTGAGTCATTTGAGCAAGGGTATCGACAAGAGCTTGCTGGGACTCCTCCAATTTTTTCACCCGAACCTTTTTCTTGGGCGGCCCTCAATTTTTATAGAGCGGCTCAGTTTATCTTATATCGTGATATTAATGCGGAAATCATCAATGCTGAGTTGACTCGATCGGAAAAGCCTTATGTCAATCATTCAGCCATCTATTCGGTTGACTTGGTTTTTCGGTTCTTGCCAGACTTGCTATCGTTCGCTCGGCGTGAAGGGAACGATGATCCAGTTGAGAAAAGAATTGTCGAATGGTTAAAAGATTGGCCACTTTCCAATGCGGGTACCCCTACGGAGTCTTTTTCGGACCATCCGACGCTTTGTCGAATGTACGCGGATCGGTTGATCGCGAAACTAGGTGACCGACTGGAATTGGCTGATATAACTGATGACAATGTACGTCAAACCATCCTCGCGGACTTGGGATTATACGGATCGCAATTAATTGATTGGAATCAGCAGAAAACTTGAATTTATGACCCCTACTCATCCCTTCGTGGAGTCCAGCCTCGAAATTAGCCAAAAATTGACGGACAAAGTGTTGCAGCCCATGAAGACAACCTTTATTGGGAAAGACGAAGTCATCGACCTGCTCGGGGTTTCCTTGGTTGCCCGGGAGAATTTATTTATTCTCGGTCCCCCAGGGACTGCGAAGAGCGCTCTGGTGCAAGACCTATCCCGTCGAATTGATGGTCAAGTGTTTGACTATTTGCTTACTCGATTTACTGAGCCCAATGAAATTCTTGGTCCCTTCGATATCCGGCAACTGCGCGAGGGTAATCTAGTGACCAATACCGAAGGGATGTTGCCGGAGGCGACATTCGTTTTTCTCGATGAATTGCTCAACGCCAACAGTGCGATTCTCAACAGCTTATTAATGGTGTTGAATGAACGTGTTTTTCGCAGAGGACGAGAAACAAGATCCTTGCCGACGTTACTAGTTGTCGGCGCGAGCAACAGCTTGCCCAAAGACGATGCATTGAGAGCTTTGTTCGACCGCTTTTTGTTGCGTATCAACTCGACTAACGTCGATGAAGATTCGATGTCTGAACTGTTGCGAAAAGGTTGGCAAATGGAACACCTATCTGCAGGCCCACCGGCCATCACAGTAGACGAAGTTGTCTCGCTCCAATCGCTGGTAGCGCAAGTTTCGCTCAATAGCGTCTTGCCGACCTATATTCACACGGTTAAGCGATTACGCGCCGCTGGAATCGAGATCTCAGACCGACGAGCCGTCAAGTTGCAGCGGATGCTTGCCGCCAGCGCCATCTTGTGTGGTCGAATGGAGGCTGATTTCAGTGATCTGTGGGTGCTGAGATACATCTGGGATACGTTCGAGCAACAGGAAATACTCAGCGCGTTGATTCGAAAAGCCATTGAATCAGCAAGTCAAGCTGCCGAGACTGGAACTCTAACCGCCACTCATCGACGCCATCCGCAGTCGCAAGTATTGAACCTGCCGAATGCGGAAGCCCTAGGCCGCGATTTGATGGAGTTGGAGACTCGAGTCAACAGTGTGAATCTCAGCGATGCAGAATTAACTCAGATCAAAGATCAATTGACAATATTGGCCTCGCAAATATCGTGGGTCAATAACGAACATCAAGCGAACTTTTTGCAGAGCAAAGTTCAAGATATCTGGAACCGAATTGAGGCAGCCGTATGATCCAGGCGCAGAGATGGATTGTGCGGGTCCCAAAACAGGATGGTGCAGCTTTAGTTGAGTTGTTGCCATACCCAGATTTACAGCTGGCAACGGATGGCGATTGGTTTTGGGTTCGCGGACAATTTGCATCAGAACCTTGCGAGGAATCGGACAACACCGAGCCAAACAAACGACTGCATGTATCTCTCAGTCGACTACTCAACGCCGATCGATTTTACTTGCTTCATGAAGGACAGCTTGTTCCGTTTCGTCAAGTTGTCCCAGTTGCCGAGATGCCCAACTTAGTTTGGGAACCATTTGCTAGTGCGGTCCAGTTGCAATTTCCATTACCAAGCCTTGTGGGAAGCCCATTCCAACCGGTGGCCTTGAAACTGGTGCGAGGTACATCTCGTTTTCACACCTATCGACGCCAAGCCGAGTTGGTAGTTAGCGAATTTGAGAAGTTTCATGGATGGGTCGAACATGCTTCCGAATTGAGGATGGCCAAGTTACAGTTCGCCTGCAACAACGATGGCCAAGTTGCAGTGCGAGGCTTTCCCTTGCCACCATTGATGGGACGGTGGTATTCAATTTTTGATTCGTTGGCAATTCCGCAAGGTTGGCATTGGGAACCAGCCGTCAGTTCCGAAACGTTACTTGAGCTGCTGGGAAGTCAACCTGGCTCGCTTACGATTTGGAGCGATCCGCATCATCTACAAGAGATCCACGCTAAATCGTTTTTAGATGTTACCCGCTCATCGGTGCGCGCGACTCGCCGGAGCTTAAAGTTAAACGGTTGAATCCATGAACCACAACACGCGAGTTGCGTTAAACTATTTGATACCTGCCAGCGACACTTTTTGGAAATGGTCGCCGGATATGGAAGCGGTTGTCGGCGTCTCGGGTGAAACAATCGCGTTTCGACAGGAACTCGTTGAGGTGCTCGCGCCGATCGCCACTGGCGGCTTGCCTCCCTTTGACGGAATACTGCTGCTTATTGGAGCGACTCGAGACCAATGGCCGGCGACATCGTTTCCCGCCTCCTGTGCGGCAGCATTGCAGCGAATTCGCCAACTTCCGCCAGATGTTCGAAATACCGGCGCCGCGCGCACTAACCTTATCCAAGTGGTATTTGAAGACAATTGGAACGAAATTCCCGCAAGCATCGCGAACGAGGTGCTCGTTTTGCTAAGTTCCGATGGTATAAAGATGCTCGCGGCAAGTACTCGTCATCGCCAAGAGCATGTTCAACGTGATCGAGAGCGTATCAATCGATTCATCAATCAGCGTCAAGATCGATTGGAAGCAGAGCGGATGCGTAGTCGAATGCGAACAGGTCTTGACGGTCCAATCCTTCATGCTCCGGTGGAGTTGCTTGAAGACAAGCCCAATTTCACAGGTATGCGGGCTTTGTTGGATGATCTACTGAACGATGAAAACTTAGAAGGAGTTGCCGCGCTTGCGAAACAGTTGATGGCCGTCTTGAATTTACCCAAGCCGGTTAGTCAGGAAGATGAGCAACCTCTCGGAGGTACGTCGGATATCGCCAATCGAGGCACGTTGGACCGCTTATTGTTGTCCGAGTTGGCAAACGACGATTTGACCTTAGCAGTCCGAGTTGCACTGAATGAGGCACTGTATTTGCGTCGCGAACATCCCTCCCAAAACTTGCGGCTAAACCGCTTGATCTTGATTGATAACGGCATCCGACAATGGGGTATCCCTCGAGTGATTGCTACTTCGGTTGCGCTGGCGTTGGCGGCCAATTCGTCGCTGGATACAACAGTGGATGTATTTCAAGCGCAGGGAACAGACTTGGCGAGAGTTGATTTGTCGTGCGCAGCAGGCATCATCAAATCGTTAGAATCGCTGAGCTTCGAGACACATGTCGGCGCTGCCTTGAAATCATTTGAATCTGCGGCGAAGCTGCCAGACTATGAATTGGAGCGAGTCATCATCACTTCTCCCGCAGCCGCGGCCGATATTGACTTCGTTCAAGCGTTAAACGCCAGCCGATTAATTCCCGTCTATCTAATTACCGTGGACCGCGAGGGAACCTGTCAACTTTTGGAAATCACAATTACCGGGCGAAAAACTCTCAAGTCGATATCACTTGATCTGAGTGCGATTTCCAAGACAAATATCAATTCAGTCGATTTGGTGAATCGGTCGATTGGAGGCGATTTGCCCACAATTGTGAAAACTGAGAATTTCCCATTTCGATTTGGCTTTGGTTTCAATCCAAAAAACTTTTGGAATACGAGGTGGGGGAGTACGTTTTCCATTGTCAACGACGGACGGTTGTTAGAGTGGAGCGATCCCGAGTTGGGAGGTAAACAAATTGCTGTCATTAAACCGCGCGTGAGTGTTTTGCACACATTCGAAACTGCTGAGAATTGCTATGCCGTTTTGAAAACAATTGGAACCGACTCAGGTTATCGTCTACTTAGAATCAACCGACACGACGAGGTGACCGAAGTCACCCTGACACTGCCTAACCAACCGATCGGGTTTTGCCATCATGACCATACGTTGATTGCGATATTTTCCGATCAGACATCCATCATTGATGCGGATTCAGGGTGTGTAGGGCATAGCCTGAGCAGTCTCAACTACGAGCAAGTTTTTAACCGCTTCTTTAAACTCAACAAAGATTTCTACGCACTCTCAGCCGATTCACTTGCGCTGACGTGGACCAGACTTCCTTTTCCCAATGAATTCATGAGAAACGTAACGAACGTTTTCGAATGCGAGGGAGTTGAGGGGGCGATCGCGTTCCTGTCCAGCGGAGAACTGTATTTTATTGGTGACGAAAAGCTGATCTCGTGCAAGATCAACGCGGCGGGCCCCTTTGTTTGTCGGGAAGTGTCCACGAATGGAACGCAACTAGTTGTTTTTTCAGTCGGCAATGGCGAACTATATGTTTTTGATCTTAGGACGCAACGATCTGAAAGATGTTACTGGAGGAGTTTGCGGGAACAAATTGCCCAAAGGGTAGTTCGGCCGAAAAACATACAATATCGTTTCAGGTCTGTTACGATTTCGGATGACGGAAATCTCGTTTTGAATTCGCAGCCACCTAAAAAGCGCAAGCTAATTATAGAGAATGGAAAATTGCAACTCGTTTTCGAAAAAGGTCCCATATCGGGGCTTACGAAAGGCTTTCAATTTGAAGACGTTGCGAATACCGGTGGTTACAAATACAAGTTGTTCCGGGCGAGATTTCCAGATGGTAGCAGTCTGTTTTTGGACTCCCGTGGTTTGGTGCATTTGAAAAGCGCTGATCCATTCCTTCCAGAAGTTTCCCTGATCATTGCTAACGATCGGGTATCCGGCTGGAGTTCACGTGGCCAATTTGTGGGAGACAGATTCTTCTTTGGAGTGCAACCCAATGTGACAGCCGAGGAATTTTATCAAACGAATATTGAGCCATTTATCAACCAGGTGCTACACGCATGTTGAAGATTGACGTACAACTCAATCCGCCCCAAACGGTTTCGAAAATTGGACGCCGCCAAGAAACGGATCCTATGCTTGCTCAAGCTACTGGTCAGTCCGATAAAGCGGAAACGAATTTCGTTCGCTCGACGGCTTGGCTACTACCGGGCCCGTTGGCTGTCGGTTGGCTGAATGAGATTGCGACTTGGAACCTGCCACATCAACATTTACGTTTCCTGATACTACCGACCTCGATGAGTGACCGGAGCCCAACCGGTGCCCTGGTCTATTTTGATTCTTCTGCGAATTCTGGTAAAGGACTGAATCAGGAAGCCGCTCAAGCTGGTGAACGTGATCCCTTGACCAGAACGTGCATTTCACCAGCACCGACATGTATTGAGTATTGGGGGTGGTTAGACCGCCTATGGATTCCCCATGGAGCAACCCTAAATCACCCTGTGTCGGCCATCGATTTTGACGCGATCCGAGTTCCTAATTTAACCTACATTTGGCATCCAAAGATCGGATTGATTGGCATTGACGATGTGGAGATTCTTCGATGTTCACAGTTATTGCGTTTGCCGCGTGAGGAAGCATCTGGCTGGGATCGAGGTGTCGCGGGACCTAAATTCAATAAACGGCTGTATACGATGCGATCGAGTCCGCCAGCGCATATCGATGAGACCTTGGCTGAAGGGAAAGAAGATATCGGAGCGCAGGCGGATCAGATCTCTTGGAAACCACAACCACGCAAACCGATCACGGCCAAGGAGGTATTCAGCGGCAAAGTTAATCCGGTTTTATTCGGCATAGCAAGAATAGTTCGAGCCATGACAAAGATCGCGCCGGCGACTGCCAGTCAAGAGACCTGGATCAATCGGTGGGAAAAATGGGCGAATGATCGACTCAGGGAACTTTCTGACCAGCTGTTCCGTGAGCGCAACAAAGAGCTTTTGCGACTAATGGACTTGCTGGATAACGACCCAGACCAAGGTCTCAAATTCGCTCTGCCTATCGACAGCGTAAGTTCCCATCGTGGTCTGGAACATGCCGGTGGCGAGTTGGGAAAACGAGAAATCGATTTTGATTATGGCAAACTGACGACGCCGCGAGCACAAGACGTGTGGGAAATTCCGGCCCGTATTCGCCATGATTTGCACTGCAAGTATCGTAACTTGGCTGCACGCGAAGTTTCACTGGGTCGATATCGCCGCGCAGCATACATTTACGCTCACCTGTTGGCCGACTTGCCTGCTGCAGCTCGTGCTTTGGAAGCGGGTAAACACTTTCGTGAGGCTGCTGTTATCTATCGTTCCCACCTGAAAGATGACCTGACGGCGATTCGCTGTCTAAAATCAGGCGGATTATGGAGCGAAGCAATTGAATTGCTGGAACAACGCGAAGACTTCGAGCAAATCGGTGATATCTTGGCGAAAATTGGTCAACCAGAAAACGCAATTCAATTCTATCTCCGAGCAACGGACCAGTTTAAACATCGGGATGAACTTATCCACGCAGCGCGAATTGAAGAATATAAATTGGGTGAGCCAGATCTTGCGCTAAAAACGCTGTCGAGTGGATTTTCAAAAGGCAAGTCATTCTGTCTGCCTGAGATATTTCGTATTCTTGGCAACAAGGGTGGACATCAGGTCGCGCAAACGTGGCTGGAGAAAGCGCGCACCTATGTTCTCGAATATCCCAGGACGATCAACGGCGTTGCAGAAACTGTCATCCGCCAGGCAACCGAATATCCTGATCAAGCCACTCGAGAATTGGCAGCCGATACCGCCAGAAAGATTGTATCCCAATACCTTGCGGGAAACAGGCCTTCTACAGAATATGCGTTGATAAAGAATTTGAGTAAACTTGCTCCCGCCGACCGATTGCTTAGCCGTGATTGTGGAAGAGTTGTTAATGACCTGAGTCCAAAAAGAAAGTCGACTACGAGACCACGTTCATCTCGCCGTCAACCAGTCACTCTTCACCGCTCATTAGTATTGGACGAAAATCGCGAGTTATGGGGCAGGCTAATGGGTCAGCCCCCTCCCGCAAATAGTGAGCCTTTGAGTTGGGTAACAGCACATTCGATTCGCGATACGGTTTTTGCTCTAGGCTACTGTCACGATATATTCGTGATCCAGCGATTCGATTGGCGCTATCAAAGTTTTGATACTCGTTGTTTCTACTTCAGTCGACCCGTTCCGCCAGACGGACTGACGGCTAACGATGTCATAATCGCCAGCAATCGAGAGAACTTTGTGGCGATCTTTATAAGCAACCGTTTACAGCAGGCTGAAGTTCCATTGGCAACACGTTTGACAGATCTCAGTTTTTCATCATTGGTCTCAACTGAGCTAATAATGAGGACTGAACTTATGCCATCGTTCACTCTAGGAAAACCTGCGGGTGTTACCCAGGAAGTCTTGGGATTGCAGGCAATTTCAAACCGAGAGTGGTTGCAACTACGTCTGCAAAATAACTCTCTGCTATTAGAGATCGTTGGCAGTGGCAATCCCTTAACGTCAACGGTGTCTATCGCTCTGCAGGATCTCCCGTCGTTCCAGATTCCCGTTCCGATCTGCGTACTGGAAGGTAAGTTCTTGTTGGGAATCGGAAACCGATCATTCGTTATTTCCAGTGTGGATCGGAAGTCGATTGATTTTGATCAACTCATTTGTGGAATCGCCACCAGTCCTCCTTATACAAGGCTGCGAGTTGGAATGGCCCTTGATAATGGCATCGCTTATTTCAAAGACCATATCGATGCATCGAATTACCGAATCTTATGTAGCGAAATGGAGAGACCTCACATGCTCTTTACGAGATCGGGACATTTGGTGGCAGCTACGGACAATCATTGCCAAATCTTTAGTACGCGTGACGACTTACCTGCCTTGGTAGGTGAACTGACAATTTCGGAATCGTTAGCCCTATTACCCACCAACGCTCCCAATGAATTTGCCACCATCACCAAACGTGGCGAGGTCAAAGTTTACCAAATAGCTCGCGCTATCGCCTGAATCGAAACCGGCGTCGGACCTTATCATTCGCCACAAGGCAGACGATAAGACGCGACGATTCCCGGTTTCGCATGCACCCAATAGTTGACTAAGCATACTTGGTTTGAAAGCCAATCATCACACCTGATCGCCAGATTTGCTATTTCGAACGGCGACCTTGTAGATGGAGCGTGGTCTTATTCGGTGTCGCCGTAATCCAGGCGATCTTGAGAATGCCAGAGAGGTAAGCCCTTTTCAATTCTCTCGGCTAAGATGTCGAGCTTTTCCACAGAGCCAGGAAGAGCCGAAGTCGCGGCAAATTCTTCTTCCTCTGTCGTTACCGGTTCAAAATCCCAATTGCCATTCTGAATTGCATGAAGGATGGATTCGCGCACTTTGTTGTTCCTTTCAAACAAGTATGTGAAACAGATTGAACAAGGTAGGCATCCATGTAACGATTCTCTTCTCTAAGCTTCGTCCTCCTAATAAAAGCGATTCCCATTTTCACATGCTAGCACTCTATGTCAAGCCGCTTATGAAAATTTTGCTTTAGCGCCGCTGGGCTTTATGGATCCATGCTGACCGTGGCAACAGAATTTTGTGTAGAGTGCGATATCGCCCGACGCGCGACGAGTTTCGCTTTCCAATCTCCGACCGCGACCGGATTGATCGAGCCCGAACCATGCGGATAGCAAATGGGCTCACGCAAGGCCACGAAATCAGGTTGAAGTTGGTGTACAAGGTTTAATTGTCCGAGGTTCAGACCTCCTGCAAGTACCGATTTTACGGCAGCAGATTCGCACGCCTGCATGTGGTCTTTCAGTTCCAACAACGAGCAATAGTCAATCAACGACCCGTGAGACTGCGCGGATACATCAAAAACGATGGCAGGGACATCATGCACAAAAGAGAATTTTAGGACGGACCAAAAATCTGGAGCACCGCAAGTGATGTGGTCCGTATAAAAAGCAGCAACTAGTTCCGTACCGATCGGCAGCCCTGCTTGAATTTCCACCAGCTTTTCTCGCCAACTCACGGCTCCGGTGTTGGCCAATCCGACTCTGGCATAGGAGAAACCATGCGCGAAAGAAAAATCGCAACTGGGCTCTATTTCAGTAAGTTCACCCAACGAGAGGCTCAAAGTCGTGGTTTTCAACAACGGATTCTGAGCAACATCGACGGCGATCTTGGCATCCGTCGCTCCAGAGTTGCTGTCCTGCGAACCTTGCAGGTCAATGTGATCGGCTCCCGCCAGTTGTGCAATGATTGCCTCCTGGCAGTTATTAACGCTGACAATCATGCGCGTCATGCTTGGCGTCCTTTTAGAATCACTGAACGTGAAAATCCGATTTGAGATTTCATTACTCTAATCAGTCACTGTAATTCTGGCAACCTTTGATCACGTGAAGCTAAACAAATTGCTAATTCCGCAGTCTCATTGCAGGCTAAAGGCAAGCCGAGACGGAATTTCAACGTTTAGACCGATTCAAAATGTGTCGAATTGCAGTTAAACTGCATGCTTGTCCGGCTGCGGAAATTATTTGGGGCCAAGCGTATTATGCACGCGGTTACCTCGGCCTCTCTTGGTTGAGAACTCCCCAACGCGTTTCTGCGGGTTGAGCCAGTTAAATCCGAATGTACTACACTTCCGTACCGCGATTCCTGCGTCGATGCCTGAGTTGGGCGAGTTGCTATTTTGCATCAGGGCCGAACTAGCGACAAAACATTGACATCCATTGAATTTGAGTTCTCAACACCGACCAACCCTTGACCGTTGTCTTAAATAAACCTGATCAATTCCACAAGTACTGCGACACGCTTGAATCGTGTTCGTTGATTGGCATCGATACGGAGTTTGTTGGCGAAGACCATTACCGCCCTAAGCTGTGCTTGATCCAAGTTGCTGCGGAACAAGGTAACAAAATCATCGATGCTATCGAATTGAAGGACATCAGTCGGTTTTGGCATGTGATTACGATGCCTGGTAAAGAGATCATTTTGCATGCCGGGCAACAAGAACTTCATTTCTGTCTGAATTCCGTTAACGTCCGTCCGCAAAAGGTATTTGACGTCCAAATTGGAGCGGGATTACTTGGCTGGGATTATCCAGCGTCCTATGCCAACCTAGTTTCTAAGCTCCTGGATGTTAAATTGAAGAAAAGCCAATCGCGAACGGATTGGCGAAAACGCCCACTGAATGCTGGCCAACTCAAGTATGCTGCTGAAGATGTTGCGTATTTGCTAAAAATGCACGAGGCGATGAAGCCTAAGCTGACCAAGATTGGACGCATTGGTTGGATGGATGAAGAGATTCATCGATTGGAGACGCGGATCCGCAACAATGAATCGAACGATCGATGGCGACAGATGGCAGGCTTGTCAGTGCTTTCCGAGCCTCAATTGGCAATCGCCTGTCAACTCTGGATTTGGCGAGAAAAAAAGGCAGCCGAATTGGATCGTCCGGTGCGCAGATTGTTGCGCGATGACTTAATCATTGAACTTGCGAAGTTGGGATCGGAAGCTCACAGCAAGATCTTCACGATTCGCGAAATGACTCAACAACGATTTCGCCGCCATATCGATGACATTTCACTTGCGATTTCGGAAGCGAAAAAACTCAAAACTCACCAGCTTCCTGAAAAGGTCCGAAAGCAAATAAATCCTCATTACGGCTTGGCTGGCCAGATGTTGAATGTGGTCTTGTCTGCGTTGTGTGAGCAAAAAAAAATAGCTGCGGGTTTGGTCGGCTCGCTTCAGGATGTTCATGACTTGATCGCCTGGCATGAATCGAAACACAAAACGAAGCCGCCCAAGCTCGCCGAGGGTTGGCGATGCGAGTTAATCGGCAGCGTGTTGCGGAAAGCCCTACAGAGCCAAGTCAAGATCGCTATCGGCAAAAGCAAAGGGGGCTTCGTCCCCAAAATCGAAATCGAAGACGACTAAAAGAGGACGACTAGAATTGGCCGGGCGTCATGTTCGCAATGGATGGCGTGATCCGACCCAAAATGGAATCCGCATTTAGAAATTTGACGTCAAGACTTTTGATGTGCAATACCACCACTCCTGGCGTGTCGGCCGGGGATGGTTCGAATTAGGTTAGCAGAGCCTGACCGCGCCTTGTAGCTTGCGGTGAGTATTGGCGGAGTGTGCAACGTCCATAAACGTCGCGTCATTGATTCGACCCGACGAACCTTGGCAGCGTGGTGGTCGCTGCGCGTTACCAACCGAGGTCGTAGCGATTCAATTGAACTCGGACCTCCTCCAAGTCGGCGAGCTTTAGATTGCCGTAGGCATCTCCCCAAGCGACTTTCGACTCGTCCTTTGTAAATTCCGGAAATGCACTGAAAGTCATCGCCAATTCCATCAATGATTTCCCACTCTCCATATCAAACAATTCTTGACGAGCGATCGGATCTAGCGGCGATGCTTGGGCCAAGCGAATCGCCAATCGATAGCAACTGCCCAGCGCTGTAACGTCTTGGATGCTCTTTACATCAGACGCGGGTCTATTGCCTGGCCGCCAATGGGACATCATTCCCGCGTCGTCCGACGTCAACAGATGGGGGCCTTCGCGATGCCGCAGGATGCCTCGCGACGTTTGCGATTTCAACGCTTCGCCAGAATCGACGTCAATCGATCCGACCCATCTCTGTCGAACACTATCGTCGTCCAGTCGGAATCCTTCACCGGCGAAGTATGAAACATCCGGCGCGAGAACCAATTGAACAATATGGACGTCCCAATCATGGAACTCTTTCACCAATTCAATCGAATTGGCGGGCTGGAGCGTACGCAATCGGCAAACGCGGCGATATTCGTCTGGTGGTGCCGTGTTAAATGGTGGCAGTTGTGGATCTTGGGCAGACGGATCGCGCGGCTGAGTCTCGAAGCGCAGTAACCACATGGTGCCTTTTGAATCGAAAGCCAAATTGTCTTGTAGTCCTGGGGGTAATCGCCAATTCCCGATGATGCGTCCGGTTCCTAAATCCCACAGGCAAGCTTGGTTAAGCGAACTGAACGCAAGCTCGAGATTGTCGGGGCTAAAGGCTAACGCCGCATTGTCAGTTGAATAACCGGGTGGAGCGGCAAACTTGCGCAGGAACGTGCCGTCATTCGTCCGCCATACGCCAATTTCCCAATGGTGCGACAACGC
>CALMEE010000095.1 GCA_937862885.1 uncultured Planctomycetaceae bacterium | reverse complement strand
TGATCGTCGTCGGAAAAACAAATTTTGGACAACTGCACCGTTAAGCCCGTCAACGTGCGAATTCCACGACCGTTCTCCAGATCGAAAACGTAAATGTTGGCGTCGGCAAACATCTTGAGTGACGCAATCGCCAAGCGGTCGCCTTGTGGCGAAAAAGCCAAATCCGAGACCAGTTGAATCGAGGTGCCCTCAACTCCATGAACGATCATCAGCAACTGACCTTTGGCTACGTCCCATATACGAACTTCGGAATGAGCACCTCCGGCCAGCAATGAACCATCGGGACTGAATGCCAATGCAGTGATCCAGAAACTAGCGCTATGGCCACGGGAGACCGCCACGCCAGACATTGGATTCCAGACAATCACATTTCCACCTCCGTCGCCTGACGCCAACAGCCAGGGGTTATCGATGCGTTCCTCATGATCGTCGATCACGAGTTGCCGACTTGGATTGGTGTGAAACGCGAGTGCGGTTATCTTGTTGTGGCCGCCATCCAGTCTTATCGGCGGTTCGGCCTGATCCACTGGACCGACGTAAATCTGGCCATGTTCGTCCCCGATGGCCAGCCACGTGCCGTCGGGCGATAAGGCCAGGGAAACGGCGACGATATTCCACCGTCCTCGTTCCGTCCCCTCTTCGGCATCCCAGGCGACGACCCAACCTTCTTCACTGCTCAACCGGACAGCGCCGGCGATCGACTTGCCATTGCTCGATATCGTGGAAAGTGGAAACGGATGCAGTTTTTCAATGGCAGGTTCTCGTTCGTCGAGCAGCGGCAGTTCGAACGAATTTATCTCGCGATGGTTCGACAAATCATACAGTGTCAGTGTTTGCCGTCCGGAGGTTGCCAGCTGCAGCATTCGATTCGCCGCAGTGCAGACCACTGGACCGCGATATGGCAAGCCGCCAGGTTGCTTTGTTTTCGTATTCAAGTTGAGCGTAAATCCTTTGTCGTCGTACCCACTGACAATCAAATGCTCACCTGCGGAGTCAAAGGTGACGTGTGACGCACTTTGACCGCGCAAAATCAACTTGGAGTACGCATCGTACCCATGCAAAAATCTCACGATGGTATCTCGCAACTTCTCGTCGCGACGTATTTCGGCCGCTTGTCCAAGTCCAATGCTTGCCCTGGAGAACCACCCATTAGTTTGGTTTTGTAAAAGAAGGTTGTTCAATGATTGGATCAGGACTTCCCGCTGCAGCTGCTCTGTTTCCTTCTCGGCGAACATGGCACGCAAATTCGCTTCTCGGAAAGTGGTGAACAACGCGCCGATGGTGCCGATGGCGACCAACAACAATGTGATCGCAATTGGTAGGGCCGTTCGCCAATTCCTGCCAAGCAGGCGGACGCCGCGCCGCCAAGCAGGTGTTTGTCTGGACATTATAGGTTCACCCCGCAAAAAACGCTCCAGGTCGTCAGCTAACAGCGACGCGTCGGCAAAACGTTCGGCTGGCGACTTGGATAGTGTTTTGAGGCAAATGATCTCCAAATCTCTCGGAATACGATCATCCAGCATGCGCGGGGCACGGGGCTCGATGAACTGAACCTGTTGCAACAGCATGTGTAGTTCACCGCGAAATGGGCGTTCACCTGTCAGCAGTTCATAGAACACGACCCCCAAGCTATACACATCGCTACGCTCATCGATTTTTTCGGTATGCCCTGCCGCTTGTTCGGGGCTCATATACGAAGGCGTGCCGACCACTTGTCCGTCAGCCGTCATCGTGGCATTCAAAGCCGCGGTTTTCGCCAGCCCAAAATCAGCAATATGAGGCTTTCCTTCGGTGTCGATCAAGATGTTTGAAGGCTTGATGTCGCGATGAATGACCCCATTTCGATGGGCAAAATCAAGGGCACGAGCAATCGTCGAAACAAGCTGTGCCGTTTGTCGAAAATCAAGTCGCCGGGTTCGAACCCAATCCTCGAGTGTCGAGCCAGAAATAAGCTCTTGAGCCAAGAACGGGATGCCGTCATCTTCTCCCGCCTCATAAACTGAAACGATCGCCTCGTGTCGCAACTTAGCAACACTTTGCGCTTCGCGATAGAACCGTTTTCTTTCCTCTGGTCCGGAAGCAGCCGTTGTGTTCAGCACTTTGACGGCCGCGAAGCGTCCTAATCGTTCGTCAATAGCACGATAAACGGTACCAAAGCTGCCGCGCCCCAAGATACCGAGCAGACGGAAATGCGCAATTTGGCCCAACGTACTTGCTGAACTCGATTTGCTGTCATTTGTCGACCGATCAGAGTGCGTTGCAACAGTTGGTGAGGAAATAGATAAGAAGAATTGCTCCACTTCTCGAACCCCTTCATTACAAGAAGCGAGGTCCGCATGCGACGTCAAATACTCTTCCAGGGTTGGCGTTTCACCTTGGCGCAAGCGCCAAGATATTTCGATTCGGATCAACTCAACTAACAACGCATGTCGTTCGTGTGAAGCAATTTGATCAAGATAGACGTCAATCTTCGGCCGTTGACCTAACCGCCAGGCGGCTTCGAACTGATCGGCTACAACATCAATGGTTTCTGAAAGTGCCACTTTCCCTCGCTCATTTTAACTGTCGCGAATCGACTTCCCCACAGCGTTTGCCCCCATCCCTAATAATATAGCAACGCCTCCAACCCCCAAGGCTAAAAATCCAAAAGTACGCTCAATTTCGTGTTTGCTATCGATCGTCTGTTTGACATCGGAGAAAACCGTCCCTTCGAGCCGTGCAATTGTGTCTTTGTTTTTTGATGTATTTGTGATGTTTAAGCCGCCGATCAAACAAACAAATAAACCGCTGGCAATTATCAAGTAACTACAAAGGCTGAAAGCCCAACCTATCAAACCTCTCATTGTCGGATCTCCATTTTGTATTGTCTCTATGGCGCAAAGCGATACTGCGCATTGACCAAAAAATTGACGATTCTAGCTGGCATTTTTATGACAATCGCACTGATTAATTCGGAACGAAATTACACGCATGAGGTGCCTTTCGTCCGCAAAAGATCAACGACGATTTAGCCATCGTTGCAGTTTCTCATGCCTGGCTACTCTTTCTATCCGGATTCTGTGCGACTTTCCGACAGTCATTCTTGTCAAGTCCTTCCACTCCATAGTAGGATAGATATTAGCAACCCAGACATATGACGGTGTCTGTCTTGACAAACCTCCGAGCCATGGCCGCGTTGTCGCAGTTGTCTAAACCATCGATGGAGCTTGTACCGATGCCCGATAGAGGATCAATCAGTATTTTACTGAAGCAGTTGGGTGCTGGCGACGAACTGGCATTGGCGGCCCTGCATCGACGCTGCTGGCCGTGGTTGGTGCAAATGGCGGGGCGTCGGTTGGGAGGGCCATTGTCGGGTGCAGCGGACAATGAAGACGTCGCGCAGGAAGCGTTTTGGGGATTTTTCAAAAGTGTGCGTGAAGGCCGTGTGCCGCAAATGGAATCACGCAATGAGTTGTTTGCACTGCTGACACACATTGTGGCCTGCAAGGCAGCAACCCAAATTGAACGGCATCTGGCATTCAAACGTGGGGGTGGACAAGTCCGCGGCGAGTCGGTGCTGGATGGTCGCGCGGAGTGTAATGACGGTGGAGCCTCACATTTGGGCGGCGGCCTGCAAGGGGTCGGGGGCGACCAACGTACTCCGGTCGAAGAGGCAATCCTGTCCGATTGTTACGAGTTCTATATCGACAAGCTGCCAGAAGCCTTTCGTCCCTTTGCCGAGCGTCATGTCGCCGGGCTGACCAACGCAGAGATCGCCGCCCAACTTGACTGTGTCGAAAGGACAGTCGAGCGAAAGCTCGCACTGATTCGTGCCCGCTGGCAGGAAATGGCTGAAGCCGAGTTTTCTCGCGGGTAACGCGGATGGCGAACATGGAAGATCAACCATTCGGGACCTCAGTCGTGACGCCGACACGAGGCATTTTCATTCGGAGGTTGCCCTAAGATCCCGAAGTGTTTCCAGTCGATTCTCACTTCTGGTTGAAAAGAGCATCGATCTTGAGTTGCCAATCAAGTAGTCGGGTACGCCATTCCTCGTGTTTGAGGATCCGAACATCCAGGCGCCGCTCACGATCACCTAGATCAGCATCCCACCTGATGAGCCGATTGTACTCGGCTTGGTTCCACTCGCCGGAGTTGAATCGTTTGACCTCGATTTCGTATTGCCGCACTTCCGAGTTAAAGTTGGCGATGTCGGTGTTCAGCGTTTTACCTTGCGCCGTAAACGACGCGACTGATTTAACGTAATTATCAACCTCCCGTTTGATTCGTTCCTCATGCGCTCGCTCTTTCTGCTGACGATCTCGTTCCTTCACGATGGCCAGTTCCGCTTGACTCTTTACCCACTCCTGGTCCTTCATTTCGCGGTTCAAGCGGGCGACCGCCTCCGTTGACAGGCCCGGCGTTGACAACTGCCGCACGATCTCGCGAATTCGTGCCTCGGCGGCGTCAATCGTTTGCTGCATGCGGGCAATTGTGTCGTCCGCGTGAACCACGGTTGCGGTCATTGAATACATGGAAACGATTACGGCAATTGCCATTATTAGCGGCCCAACCAGTCGCAAGTACTTTTGAAAAACGGACATGATACGTTCCTTTCACTTTGATGCACATGGTAAGCAATCGCAAGCTTGTTTCCTCCCTGGCTCACGCTGCCAGGGAAATGCGATTGATGGCCGTGTTTCCGGCCCATAGTTTTGATCCGAAATTACTCCGGTTTGCCGACAACCACGAGCCTTAGCCGGACCCCGTTTGACAGCGCCAGCGACAAATTTCCAAAAGCCTGTCGGTTACGCGCTGCAGTTCCGGATAACGAGAGGAAAGTCGTTAGGCAGAACCGATATTTCCACCAGACCACGAGATGCAGGATGAGTACACGCCAAGGCGCTATCAATAATCACTCTGGATGCCGCTACTCATTTGACGTAAACCAACATGCATTAACTTATGACGAGTTTCAGCGACCTAGTTATGTCACCGCAGTCCTGGCGCGTGTCATCGATCAATATTCACCGAACACTGGGTTCGCCGTAACGGCACAACCCTACGGCAACGATCGCTACGACCGTTGGCGGATCCAAGGGAATCGAGGAAGGCTGCGCGGATTTTCCGTTGAATTCAAGACGCTTCGCCCCTGGAGCAATCGAGTCAATGTCCGAATCAAGCGGCATTCACGCGTCTTCGACGTATTGGCAGTCAGCATCGGATTGGTTCCGGCATTCTTGGTTTTCATCCTTTTGTTGATTGCAAAGCTGTTGATGACGTCTAACGAGCCGCCGATGGTTTTCATTCTTTTCCTGGCGTTCTCGGTCGGGCTGATGGGGACGGCCCTGGCCGCTGTTTTGTCAGGCCTAGTATCTCATCTGAGCGGTCAAGCGATGTCCACGGAAGAGCTAACCAGTATCGGCGACGCTGTGGTGGAAGCGATTTCCGTCCTCAATGCAGAAGGCACCTGAATCGTTCGCGAACAGACTAAGATGCCGAAGAATGTCTGGCGGCTGAAGAGACCTGAAATCTGTTACATCTTCAATTTTTCGAGAGAATGAGCGATGAATTCCAGTTTTATAATCGCCTGTGGTAACCGTATCAGCGCACGTCGCGCGGTCCCTTGCCTGGCCCTGCTAGTCCTGTTCGGATCAGGGTGCGGTCTATCCGTGCCGAAAGGAATTAATGCCGAAACTAATTCTCCCTACGATGTTGTTGAGGCAATGAATCAAGCCCTCGGCAACGAGGAAATGATCGAAGTTTTCAAGCACTACACGCCTGAATCGCGGGACTTAGCCATTGCGGTGAGCATGATGCACATCTACCGAATCTGCGAGCGTTCCAAATACCTTGTTTCATTTGGCGCAGTGCTGGGTCGGCACGGAATCGACACGGAAAAGTTTACAAACTTCGCCTACCACTGGGTGGAAAGCGATATCGAAGGACCGACGCAGTTTGTTTCTCGGCTCTCCGACCCAATGGCATTCTTCCAGGATCTCGACTCACTGGCGAAGTCCATCGAGCAATCACAACCATCGACGTACGACCATCCGTCCGATGTAATATTGGAGGACCTGACGATTGAGGGGGACCGCGCCGCGGGATGGGTTCACAGAAAATACGGTTCATCAGACGACCGATCACGTGTCTATTTCCGGCGGATTCAGGACAGGTGGTACGTCGATCTAAAGGCACAGATCGAAGACGACGAGTTAGGCCAAACGAACGGTGCCGAAAGACCAACTCCTCCTCAGGCCTCACAGGGCAACGATTCTCCGGCAGTCAACATCCGCTTTGGCATGACTGTAGCGGAAGTCGAACGGCTGCTCGGTAAAGGGGAACCGACAAACGCCCCCGAGGGTAGAGGTATGCCGCTGGGAATGTGGACCACCGTCGATGGTGAGTCCAAATATCTCGCTTGCACATTCTTCCGTTTTGGCCACAAGGGTAAGTCCGTTGTAATTGCTTTCCTGGATGGCCGTGTGACGGAAATGTTCGATGGCCGGCCCGCTATGGTCGAGGTGGACAGATGACACGCGGCAGCGACCAGAAAATGGATCAGCTCGGCACCGCTTACGAGCGTCGAACTCTCGGTGGGCCTCGCAAGTTAGGCAGAATGCTGCTGGGCACGCTATTCTTGGTCGCCGCTGGGGTTGGCGTCAGCCAAGCTACTGTGGGGCTGGTATCTTGGGCGCGCAGCGGAGGCTGGGTTCAAGTTCAAGCCCAAGTCGTTGAATCCGCGGTGGACAACACGACGTGGGAATCGCGCAACACCAAAGGTTCCGTCGTGCGGTCCGAAACGCGCTATCGGCCTCGAGTGCGGTACACCTATTGGGTGAACGGCAATGAATACGAAGCCGAACGGCGAAAGTTTGGCGAGGAATCCTCAGGTTCTGGCCAAAACAAGGACGACTGGATGAGTTTTATGGAGCCGGCAGCGGAAATTGTGGCTCGTTATCCAACGGGAGCGACGATCAATGTATTTGTCGATCCAGCCGATCCGACCCAGGCCGTCATCGAGCGCGACATCGACTTTTCAACTTGGCGTGCGTTGTCTTTGAGCTTGCTTATCGGCTTTATTGGGCTGCGTCTGGTGACTGCCGGTGCGCTGCGAGAAGGAGCTGCTGAACATGCCAAGTGGTGGATGTTCCGCAGATCTCCGTGTTGGTGGGATGTACTGATCATCGTCGGACTGTTTGCAATCGTATGGGTGGTGCGTACCATGGACCATTCCATTTAATAAGTCATTCCCACTGAGATAGCAGGTCACGTACGATTAGTTGTCCTCATTTGAAAATCAGCCATTGTTCGAGCAGGGAGTGTTATTGCGAACATTCTCCATCCGAAACGGTTGGTCAGAACTTTGAGAGGCCGTTTTGGGGCTCAATCTTTCCCTGTGTATAAAAAAACCGGGAAGGGTCAAGAAGCCTGTCCTTTAAAATTCGCAATGCTCGGAGCTTTTTCCTCAACAAAATTCGCTTTGGCTCCCGGTTAAACGACTTCTCGCATCAGACGACTGAAGTGTTACAATAAGAGATTGAACACTCCAATATGAGGAAAAAGATATGAAAGCGAATGAATCAAAACTGGGAATGAAGGCTCTGGTTACTATATTTGAAGACCTGCCGACCGCAGAGGCAGTGATCAAACAATTGTGCGAGTCGGGTTTTTCTCCCGACAAGCTTGAGCTGGTAACCCATGACGTTAAAACAGAATCTCCAGAAATGCAAACTCCTAAAGTTCACGAAACGACAGGGACTTCGCTGGTCGATAGTGCAGCCAAGTGGGGGGGTACAGGGTTTGGAACTGGTTTGCTGGCAGGGCTGTTTACCGGCAATCCTATTCTGGCGGGGGGGATGGCTGCGATTGGTGGCATGACAGGTATGATCGTGGGTGGCATGGCTGGAGTTGAACATGCTGTGGAAGACGACTCGGTTAATCTTCCCACCCTTTCAGAATATGAACAAATGGTACGCCGTGGCCGCTGCCTAGTCGTTGCGCTTGGTTCGCACGATGAAGTCATGCGGGCCAAAGCGATAATGAATGAGTTTCCGAATCTTCACTACCATATGCATTTACTTCACGGACACGAGTTTCACGAACATCCGACGAACACGGACCAATAAAACGCTCCCATTTCAGTTTGAGAGTCAGCCTTTCAAGTGACGGGTATGCGGTTAAACATTAGAAAATCGACTGCTGATGCAGAGGCCATCATGGAATTAGCGAGGGACGCATGTATTCTATTCCTACGCTAAAATTCGCGGCTTTTTTGAAAAACCTAAAACGCCCACTCCCCAATCGCGGGACTCACCTTAAGTGCGTCCCGCGACAATTCAGGCGGTAAAACCGAGATTTCTGAATTTTTCAATTGCTAAGGTTTTTGGCGAAAACGCCAGTAGACATCTTTCGCCGCAAGATGACCAAGCGGGTCAGCTTGGAACTAAACTCTCGACTTGAGTTAGAAATGATCCAAGCGACAATGGTTCAAAACGGATGGATTGTAAAGGGACATTCTACTTTTATTGTTTCTTTGGCCTGCCTCGAGGTCGCAGCGAGGATTGAAGACCGAGTTTTGCAGCAGTTTTTGTCTGCCAATGAGTATCACCGATTGGAGTGCCGCGAGCAAGGCTGTGTCTTAGGGCTTGGAGTTCGGCTTCTGTTTCCACTCCGTTGACATGGCGAGTCCGCTGAGCGGGCTTCAGGATCGGTCCGTCGCACAGCAGCCCTTCCGGGCCGCTTCGAACCGTCGGTTTCAGGCTGGACCACTCCCAGTCCTGACTTCGCTCGACCATGTTCGCTCTTAGCGGATTCCGCTCCACATAACGCAACACCGTCAGATAGTGTTCATCGTATTGAACGGGAAACGCTTTGAACCGCCCTTGCCAGACATGGCCGCTTCCCTTGTAGTGCCGATGATAACGGCGAGCGTGAGAAGTCATCAGCCAATGCATCCAGCGGCTCAAGTCTCCAACTTCATGCGGCCACAACAGCAGGTGGAAATGGTTTGTCATCAGACAAAATCCAGTCAGCCGCATCGGTACCTTTTCGTGAGCCTCCCGCATCAAGTTCACAAACGCGGCGAAGTCATCATCCTGATGCAAGACATTGCTATGGCCATTGCCCCGGTTCAGGACATGGTAAACAAACCCACCTCGTGATGCTCGTGATGTGCGTGGCATCGCAGCATTCTAACTGAACGAAATCCGCAGGTAAAGTAGAATGTCCCCTTTTGTCTGTTTATTCGATCGTGAGTGGGCGTAGGTGGTTGGCACTTTGACGCAGGCCCGTGTATCGTTGCTCGAGTGAGCCTTCAAACGACCGATCCTCGACTTCGACGCAAATGGGACCTTGATAACCGATCTCTCGCAGCGCACTCATAAAGGCGTGCCAATCAATTTCACCCAATCCGGGGATCTTTGGCGTGTGGTATTGATTGGGAAATCCCAAAATCCCAATCTCGTCCAAGCGTTCGCGGTCGAGCTTAACATCCTTTGCATGAAGATGAACGAGTCGGTCGGAAAACTCAAACAAGGGCTTCAAATAGTCCATCTGTTGCCACACCAAATGCGATGGGTCGTAGTTTAACCCGAAATAGTCACTCGGCAAGTCGGCAAACAACCGCCGCCAAATCGCGGGAGAGGTCGCAAGGTTTTTGCCTCCTGGCCATTCATCTGCGGTAAACAGCATGGGGCAGTTTTCGATTCCAATCCGTACACCGCGTGCTGCGGCATATTCAGCCAGCGGTCCCCAAGTATCGAGCATGCGCGGCCAGTTAGCTTCGACGGTTTTCCCTGGATCGCGACCGATAAACGTATTCATGCCAACTCCCAAGCGTCCGGCAGCATCGATCACGCGGCGAATATGCTGGACGGCCAATCGCGCTTCGCTTGTATCGGGAGATAGGGCGTTCGGGTAATAACCCAATGCACTGACGACCACACCTGATCGTTCTTGCAACTCGACGATCTTTTTTGCGTCGGAATCAGGAAAGTTCTCGGCATCCAGATGCGTAACGCCCGCATACCTCCGTTCGGCGCGTCCTATCGGCCAGCACATGACTTCGACACATGCGTAGCCCGCCTCGTTCGCAAACGCAAAAACCTGATCCAGTGTTTGTTCGCCCAAAATCGCGCTGACGAATCCCAGTTGCATCATGATCGCTCCTAGTTCCGGCCATTCATTGTGCAGCGTCGTTGCCCTTAGTGTTGTTGTAAAGAAGCCGGGCACTCCGATCCTGCCTAGTTGCATGATATCCAAATTCGCTACGTTTTCCGATACCCGCGCGAAGGGAGTAGCAGCGGCGATGGGCCCGTATACTGGGCTATAACATTCCTGGACCAGTTTCTTCGACGCTTCATTTGTGCGCTCACTCGTCTGGCCTCGGCGCCTTAGCTGGTTTTATTTCGTGATGAGCCAGGCGCGTGTCCAGAAACGGTAAACCGCATAGTACTCGTTCTCAACCATGAAGCCGAAAGCTAATGATTCCCGCGCCCAATCCCCGTCTCCTCCGAGCGCACCTTGGATCGAGTATCTGCCTGCTCGTTCCTCCTGGCGAAACCATTCGATCAAGCTCCAGATCAATTCTCCGATCTCCCAGGGCCAGCGCATTTGAAAAATTGGTCTGATTATTGCATCGACAAATGAGAAA
>CALMEE010000094.1 GCA_937862885.1 uncultured Planctomycetaceae bacterium | reverse complement strand
AGTGTCGTGACCTGTACTTGATGGCGCTGACACACAACATCATGATTCTCTTTGTCATCTCATAGGTTTTCTACGCAGCAGTCCTGACCCATTTGATTACCCTGAAACCAACGGTTCGAAGCGGCCCGGAAGGATTGCTGTGCGACGGACCGATCCTGAAGCCCGCTCAGTGGACTCGTCATGTCAACGGAGTGGAAACAGAAGCCGAACTCCAATCCCTAAGACACAGCCTTGCTCGCGGAACTCCATTCGGTGATACTCATTGGCAGACAAAAACTGATGCAATACTCGGCCTACAATCCTCGCTACGACCTCCAGGCAGGCCAAAGAGACAATAAAAGTAGAATGTCCCCTTAACACCCCTCAGCAGAGTTTTAACAGGCTCACGGTCACAGCTTCTATGGAATCGTAAACACTCAATTGCTCTCCATTTCATGGCGAAGGATCTGTGCTTCTAGCCAATTATGCAAGTGGATTTCTTTTGGCTTGCCTGCACTTTGATCCAGGTAGGAAGCTGTCTTTTCAAGCCACGATTTCGCCGCGTCATGATCTCCCAGCCCCAGGTGCGCTCGCGCGAGCCACGCCCAGGTGATGACGCACTGTTCTGGCTGTGAATTGGCCTGAAGACTTCGCTCCAGGATGGGGATCGCGTCCTCGTACTTTCCCGCGCGACATAATAATGCCGCTCGCTGGGTAAGCGACCAGTAGCTATTGGCATATTGGTCCAGCTCCGGCAAGGCGAGTTTCGAGGCATTTGCGAGTTCCTGTTCCGACACGATCCCGAGCGTACAAGCTCGCGCGACGAGGAATCGCCGTAGTCCGACCTGTTCGCACTGCTCAAGCATCGACGCGCAAATCTTTTGATACCCTGATGCATCGTCCGCCAGCACACTTACCGCAGCGAACTCAAACCATAGTTCAACATTGTTCGCGTAAATTCCCTCCAGGGCCTGGGGATAGGCCATCGCCGCGATCGGCCACTCTCGCCTTACGGCCGCAGATCGAGCGCGGCATACGTGAAGCAAGTCCCGCGTTACGGCGGGCATTTCGAATCTCGGATTTGTTGCCATGGCCTCGCGCTCTGTAGCCAGGGCCTCATCCCACCGCTCACAAGCGGCGAATGCATAGATCAGAGTCCCCCAATTGGCTCGAAGGTCCGTCTGGATCGCTATGGCCCTACGGAATGGCGCGATCGCCTCCTCCGATCTCCCGCTTGACACCAGTGCCTGCCCAAGTTCGGTCCAAGCAACAAAGTTTGTCGGTTTCTGGGCTGTGGCCACCCGCAGAAACTGAACCGCTTCGGACGGATTTCCGTCGATTCGCAGGGTATGTCCGAACTCAAGGTTGACCCAGAAATCTGACGGTTCGCGTAGCTGGGCTTCGCGCAGGATCTTAACCGCTGTGGCATTGGCACCCAGTGAACGGAGCCGAATTGCGATCATTACCATTTGGTGGCTTGGCGGGGCAGGTTCGGCAGTTGCGGCGTCATTCACCAGCCGTTGGAGACTTGCCAGATCTCCCCAAGTCGCCGGATCACGTAAGCGGTCCTGCCAGGGGTTCGGCACGGCGATGCGTCCCACCGCGAGATGCCGACTGAAATCGGTTTTACCGCTACGATATCGCTCGGCGAATGCAGCATGATCCAGAGCCATCAGGAGCTGTTCGCGAAGCGGTGATATTCTCACCCGCTCTGCGGCTGTGTGGACTTCAACGTCGCCTCCAATTTCCAGTCGACGAAAGATGCCTCCGTAGTAGTCGCTGGTAGGACGGATGGTAAAGCCCGTTTCTCCCACTTCATATTCGGGAAAGCTCTGGCGAATGCGATCGAGGTCCTGGGCGATCTCGAACTCCTCCGCAGCCGCAGCCACACGAACATCAAGCTCCGGGGAATCGGCATCACTCAGATTTGCCTGAGCGGTGCTGAGCACACCCGCCGCATCCGACCATTGCCGACTCTTCACATATTGCGACAGCAGCGACAAGGCTGATGCAATGGATGTTCGCGCTCGCTCGCGCCGAACCGTCTCTTGGGTATATCGAGCATGTTCCACCTGCTGCAACCAGATGCCACCGCCAACGGCTCCGATCATTGAAACAACGGTAACGAAAATGGCGAGAGTCGTAGCAGGACGACGTCGGCACCATTTGACCACTCGCTCCGCGATACCGACTGGTCGAGCATGAATCGGCTCTCCGCGACTAAATCGTTTAAGGTCGTTTGCGAGATCAATCGCAGTTTTGTAGCGTCGCGCTGGGTCTTTCTGAAGACAGGTGAGGCAGATCGTTTGCAGATCGCGAGGTACTCGAGGATTCAGCTGAATAGGTGGAACGGGCTCCTCTTCGATGACTTGTCGGCGAGTTTCTTCGGCCGTTTCTCCCGTGAACGGAGGACGCCCGGTGAGCAACTCATAGAGGACTGCTCCCAAGGAGTAGATGTCGATTGCGGGCTGGATAGACTTGGCTTTGCCCGCCGCTTGTTCGGGTGCCATGTAGCTAGGCGTGCCGGCTTGTCGCACATTCGTCAAGATCGTAGAGTCAAGATCAAATCTTCTCGAAAGGCTGAAGTCTCCGATCTTTGGTGCCCCGTCGGAGTCGAGGAAAATATTTCCAGGTTTCAAGTCGCGATGAACGATGCCACCAAGATGGGCTGCATGGACCGCACCCGCCAACACTCTGATCAAGTCCACTGCCTCACGAACAGCTCGAGGTTTTCCTTCAAGTGTCTTTGCAAGATCACCACCTTCCAGCAATTCCATCGCAAAGTACGGAAAGCCATCGTGTTCCCCGACGTCATACACCTGCACGATATTCGGATGGCGCAGCGCTGCAACGCTCTGAGCCTCTTGTAGCAAACACTCCATGTCGCGCCGCGAAGCATACGAACCGAGCAGCACCATCTTAATCGCGACCAGGCGGTTGAGCTTAATATGCCGGGCGCGGTACACAACTCCCATCCCCCCGGCGCCAATCACATTGAGAACTTCGTATCCGGCAATCTCGGGTAACCGATCTTCCTTCTGGAGACTGTCGAGCAATAACCGCCGGGCCGGGTTGACTCCTTCGATAGGCGTGGGAAAGAGCGCCTCCATCTGGGTATGCACTCGGTGAACCTGTTGCAAACGCTCACGAAGCACGCGTTCGAGTTCACGATCCCCGCCACTGACCTGTTCGGGGCAAGCGTCCGTCTCTAGTATTTCTTCAAGCAACAGTTGAACCCGCGCCTCAAAGGGCGACAAGAAACCGTCAGTAGACGTAAAGGGACGCTGCGATTCATGACTCACGGGTTCAACTCTGCTCCTCATCAAGCGGGCGGAGATCGCCGAGCTGTTCGCTCAGAATCAATAGGCCTCGGTTCAACCGTCGTTGCACGGTTTTAACGGAGACCTGCAGCAATTCAGCAGCCTCGCTCTGGGTGATACCCTGGATACGGATCAATTCAAATACCTCGCCTTCCTCTTGCGGAAGATTTTCTATCGCGTCGAGCATCCTGATCGCATCGGATCCAAGAGTGGATCCAGAGGTTTCAGGTGAGGGAGCGGCATTCTCATGCAGCCCCAGGACTTGTGCCTGTTGATCTAAGCGTCGGGCTAGGTCATTCAGCTCCCAACGCATGTGACGGTTGGCCAGCGCGAAGAATTGTCGAGGGTTCTCCGGGTGGACGCTCCGCATTGCTTTCAGCAGCCGTTCCACAATTGCACTGAGCAGTTCTTCGGACTGAAGGTTCAACGGATGACGCATTAGTCGCGGATACCTTCGAAACAGCATCGATGTACACAGCGTATGCAAGCGGGCAGCCGACCGTTCGAGCAACGCCCGCACGATCGGTTCTGATGGTGCGTCACCCCCAAGTTCCTGCAGGTATCTCTGAACCTCGATGGTGGTGTTTCCGTGTGCCATACGCGGAATTATAAGCGTCGCGAATACGGAAATAAAGCAGCTACCGCTGCGAAATTGCAGCATTGTCCGCCTAACACGCTCAGTAAAAGTGAGCGAGGTCGCGTGATCTCGCGAAACTTGCCCGTGCAAAGGAAGAATCACGATGAGCGAAGCCAATGTTCGTCAAGTTCATTACCGGTACGAACGGGTGGGCGATGTGAAAGTTTTTTATCGCGAGGCGGGCGATCCGAGTTCGCCGACCGTTCTGCTACTGCATGGTTTCGCCGCCTCGTCTTTCATGTGGCGTGATTTGATTGTTGCGCTGGCAGACCAATATTACGTGATCGCACCTGATTTACCGGCGTTCGGATTCACACAGTCGCCGAGGCAGGATCAGTATGAATATTCATTTGCCAACATCACGAAAACGATTGATCAGTTCACTACGCAGCTGAATTTGGAGCGTTACGCGATAGCCGTGCATGACTACGGCGCCCCGGTGGGCTGGCGTTTGGCAGTGGCTCATCCCGAGAAAGTGTCGGCGATCATCTCGCAAAACGGCAATGCCTATGAAGAGGGACTCGCTGATGGCTGGAATTCGATCAAGAAGTACTGGCAAGATCCTTCCCGTGAAAACCGGGACGCACTGGGTGAGTTTCCGACGCCGGCATCCATCAAGTGGCAGTACGTCGAAGGAGTGGAAGACCCGAGCGTGGTCTCGCCGGATGGCTATACGCTCGAAGGACTACACATCTCGCGACCCGGCATGGCGGACATCCAACTCGACTTGCTATTGAACTATGCGACCAACGTCGAGAAATACCCCGAGTTCCAAGCATACTTTCGCGAACATCAGCCACCCCTACTCGCCGTATGGGGAAAGAATGATCCATTCTTCCGACCGGCAGGTGCAGAGGCGTGGAAGCGTGATATTCCAGATGCCGAGATTCACTTTTTCGACACCGGGCATTTTGCTCTGGAAACGCATAGCGAGGAGATCGTTCCAGTCGTCCGCAAGTTTTTGGAACGAGTTTTGCCATCGCCTGCATGACGTAGTTGAACTACTCCCCCGCTAACCCAAAAGGCAAAGGCTATCGCGTAAAAGCATGAAGGAACTACCTATGAACGTTCTCATTGTCCTAACATCGCACGATCAACTCGGCAACACAGGACGGAAAACCGGCTTCTGGCTCGAGGAGTTGGCTGCCCCTTTCTACGCCTTGCGGGACGGCTTGCTGATCACCGGCCAGAACCCAGCCTCGTCAGCGGCCGCTGCTGAACTCCTGATCGATTTTGCTCCCTGAAATGCTTAATCTCTGCCAACCGCAGGTGCCCGTTTCGACCGAATCCAATAACCAATCCCTGCTCCACGAATCATGAGCACCCGCAAAGCAATCTTCCCGCAATTTCCACATGCACTGTACAACAAGCACGGCTACTCGCCAGCGGTCCTGTCTGGAGACCTGCTTTTTGTCTCCGGCATGGTGGGTGCCCGCAAAGATGGGACTCCCGAGCCCGACCTTCAAAGACAAGTGGAACTCGCATTCGAGAACCTGCACGGCGTTCTGGAGGCGGCTGGTTGCACGTTTGACGATGTCGTCGATGTCACGATGTTTCTCGTTGATCCCGAAGCGAGCATGAGTTTCGTACTCGATGCCATGAGAAAGGCGCTCCCGCGCGAGCCGTTCGCCAACGTTACAGCCGTCGGCGTGAACTGGCTGGCCGGCTTTCAATTCGAAATCAAAGTCATCGCCCGCGTCCCACAGTAAATTTGGCGAGTTTGCACGTTGCCTCCGAAAAGGACTTGATCGCCAAATTTCGGCGGGATGCGATGCCCCTGTGAACGGTTACCTCATCTCATACACGACTCTGTCCTGCTCTCACGCTCATTATGTTTGAAAGGGGGCGAGCAGCCTCCGCAGAACTTCAAACTCCTTCAAGGAATTGCCATTATGAACAAAACCGGATTAAATGCCCTGCTTCGCCCTGCGGACAGCATCTTGGTCTTGATTGACCACCAACCGTACCAATTCGCCAATCTGCACAGCCATGAGCCGACCATGATCGTCAACAACGTCATCGGACTCGCCAAAACGGCAAAGGTATTCGACGTGCCGACGATCCTGACCACCGTGATTGAGGACCGTGGCGGTTATCTGATCAAGGGACTTCAGGACGTCTTCCCCGATCAAAAGCCGATCGATCGCACCCTGATCAACACTTGGGAAGACCCCAAGGTAACCGACATCATCAAGAAGAGTGGTCGCAAGCAACTCATACTCGCGGCACTTTGGACCGAAGTTTGCCTGGCCATGCCGGCGATTCATGCACTGGGCGAAGGCTACGACGTGTTCATCGTGACCGACGCCTCGGGTGGCGTCTCTTTGGAAGCCCACGACATGGCGATACGGCGAATGGTTGCCGCAGGTGCGGTACCTATCACCTGGATGGCAGTGCTGGCCGAATGGCAACGAGACTGGGCGCGTGAAGAGACCGCAAGTGGCGTTGCAAACATCGTCTTAGAGCATGGTGGCGGTAGTTCAGTGGCATTGGCCTGGGAGCTGCAACTCCTTGGTTTGTCGTCCAAGTAGTTTGCCAGGCCCGAGTATCATTCCAAATCACACGTTAGGAGCACTATTATGTCAAACATATTATCCAACACAGACGGCGGCCTGCTAACAAAAGACAATTGCGCCCTCGCTTTTATTGATCTGCAACCTCAGATGTCCTTCGGTGTCGCCAGCGGCATCGACCGCCAACAGCTTGTCAACAACGTTCTCATGCTGGCCAAGGGGGCAAAGGAATTTGGCGTTCCAACCATTATCACGACCGTCGAAACGGAGTCGTTCAGTGGGCCAACTTGGCCGCAACTGTTGGACGTCTTCCCCGATCACACACCGATTGAGCGAACCGGCATGAATTCCTGGGACACTCAAGCGTTTCGAGATGCCATCAAGGCGACCGGCAAAAAGAACATCATCCTCTCTGGACTTTGGACGGAGGTTTGCATCACTTGGCCGACACTCAACATGTTGGCCGAAGGGTTCAACATCTACGTGGTGGACGATGCTTGTGCTGGCACCTCACCGGCTGCCCATGAAGCGGCTCTTTCGCGAATGGTCCAGGCCGGAGCAGTCCGAATGACAACGGTCGCTACCGTGCTGGAGTTCCAGCGTGATTGGAGTGACAAAACACACTACGCCGCATTGATGGACATCTTCCGCGAGCATGGTGGCGGTTACGGTGTCGGCATCGAGTACGCCTATACGATGGTCCACAAAGCTCCACCTGCTCGCAAAGTTTTGAAGTAGCGATTGGTGGATCGAGAACTGAGGCTACAGCAATCTCCATTCGCCAGGGTTCCGCCGCTGGGACAGCGGCGGCTACTGTAGGTCAGCCTGTCCCAGGCTGACGCAACACCCTGAATAATAGTCGTGACCAGCCTCGAAACCGCAACATTCACTGAGAGATCAAGGAGCTATCCATGACCGGCGTTCACGTAGCCGTAACTTGTCACGTCAAACCGGGGTGCGAAGTAAAATTCGAGAACGCCTTACGCGAGTTTGCCCGTGAGTCGTTGCGAGAACCGGGTACTACAGGTGTGCATCTGATCCAACCAGTTCCGGGAAGCAGCGGATGCGAATACGGCATACTTCGGTCGTTCGAGAGCGAAGAGGCAGGTCGCCGATTCTACGATTCTGAAATCTTTCAGCAATGGCAGCAACGGGTCTCCGATTTCGTGATCGGAGCCCCAATCGTTCGCCGACTGCATGGATTGGAAGCCTTCTTTCGCGATTCAAAACATGCGCCGCCTCGTTGGAAGATAGCGATCGTCACTTGGCTGGGTGTTTTTCCATCAGTTTTGTTCTGGTCGACAACGCTGACGCCGTTCCTCGTGCCCCTTCCACAATGGCTTGTCCTGGCAATCGTCAATATTTTCGTTGTCGTCACACTCGCCTGGGCTGTGATGCCACTCTTAACGAAGATTTTTTCCAGATGGCTTCACAAGTCGAACAACAAATAACCAAAATTACAGAGGAAAGTGTCATGTCTGCACAACTAATTTTGCATAGCGGAAAAATCACAACTCAGTCAGCCAATAAGCCTGAGGTCCAGGCGATTGCGATCCAGGACGGAATTGTGTCGGCGATTGGAACCAACGATGAGATACTCGCGCTAGCCGACGCATCGACGCAGAAGATCGACCTCAAAAATCGTCGGGTGATCCCAGGACTAAACGATTCTCATTTGCATGTCATTCGAGCTGGACTTTTCTACAACTTAGAGCTGCGTTGGGATGGTGTACCGAGCCTATCGCTGGCATTGGAGCAACTCAAGCAACAGGCCGATAACACGCCGCCTCCGCAGTGGGTCCGCGTCATCGGTGGCTGGAACGAGTTTCAATTCAAGGAAGGTCGGATGCCGTCGTTGGATGAGATCAATAAAGCCGCTCCCGATACACCTGTGTTTCTACTGCACCTCTATGATTCGGCACTGCTTAATCAAGCGGCGATACGTGTCCTCGGCTTTAATCGCGACACTCCCAATCCTCCTGGCGGATTGATTGCCCGTGACTCAAGGGGCAATCCCACTGGTTTGCTGATTGCCGAACCAAGCGCGCTGATTTTATACTCGACAATTGCGAACGCCCCAAAATTGTCCACGGAGGATCAACTCAATTCGACACGACACTATTTGCGAGAACTTAATCGCTTTGGCGTAACCAGCGTGTCCGATGCCGGTGGAGGTGGCCAGAACTATCCCGAAGACTACTCCGTGGTGAGAAAGCTCGACGAAGACGGGCATCTTACAGTTCGCATTGCCTATAGCCTATTTGCGCAAAAACCGGGTGAAGAGCTTAACGATTACACCCGTTGGCTGGGAATGACCAGGCCTGGTGACGGCAGCGATTCGCTCCGCGTGAACGGTGCCGGTGAGAATTTAGTCTGGAGCGCCGCCGACTTCGAAAACTTCCTGCAACCTCGCCCCGACTTACGGCCAGTGATGGAGCATGAACTCGAAGCCGTGATCAGTAAACTCGCCGAGGCTCGTTGGCCATGGCGAATTCACGCAACCTATGATGAGTCCATCAGCCGCTTCCTCGACATCTTTGAGCGAGTGCATCGAGAGTGTCCGATCAACGATCTTCGCTGGTTCATCGACCACGCGGAAACGGTGTCAGAGAAAAACCTGGAACGCATTCAGGCACTCGGAGGCGGCATCGCCACTCAACATCGCATGGCGTACCAAGGCGAATACTACATTCGTCGATACGGAATAGAAGCTGCCAAGCGCCGCCCACCACTTCGAAAAATGTTGCAGATGGGTCTGCCCGTTGGAGCCGGTACCGACGGAACGCGAGTAGCCAGTTATCATCCGTGGACCTGTCTGTGGTGGATGGTAACCTCAAAGACTGTCGGCGGAACCGTTCTGCACGACGAATCCGACAGGCTTTCGCGTGAAGAAGCACTTCGACTCTACACGCACGGCAGTGCCTGGTTCAGCCGCGAAGATGACAAAAAGGGGACGCTTGAGGTAGGACGGTTCGCGGATCTGGCGGCACTGAGTGATGACTATTTTGCAGTCGAGGACGACGCCATTCGCGGAATCGAGAGCGTACTGACGATTGTCGGAGGTCGCGTTGTTCATGGTATTGGGGAATACGCAGCCATCGCACCTGAGCTTCCGCCCGCAAGTCCTCGATGGTCTCCCGTCGCCAGATTTGGTGGGTACAACAACTCCGACTCAACACCGCCATCTCCTCAAAGCCACACACGCATTATGGCCGCCGACGGTCGTGTCTGGGAAGCCGGATGCGGATGCGGCGTTTAACCCGAAAGAACTCAAACCCAAGAGACGAGGATAGCAATGAAGGCAATCGTACTAAAATCATTTGGTGGCCCGGAAGCGTTCGAACTTTGTGACGTACCCAAGCCTGTACCACTGGCAGGCCAAGTCCTCGTGCGGGTCCATGCAACTTCCATCAATCCATTGGATTACCAAATACGGCGTGGTGGCTATCCCGACCTGGTACAACTGCCGACCATTACCGGACACGATGTGTCTGGCGTTGTCGAAGAAGTTGGGCCGGGCGTAACGAACTTTTCACCAGGAGACGAAGTTTGGTACACGCCGCAGATTTTTGGTGGGCCTGGAAGTTATGCCGAGTACCACGTTGCTGCCGAAAGCATTGTCGGAAAGAAACCTCAAAAGCTAACCCATCTTGAAGCAGCAAGCCTGACATTGGTGGGCGGGACGGTCTGGGAAGCATTGTTCGTGCGTGCGGCTCTAAGAGTTGGGGAAAGTATCCTGATACACGGTGGTGCGGGAGGGGTTGGTCATGTTGCGATCCAGCTTGCAAAAGCCATGGGAGCCAAAGTGTTTACAACAGTAAGAGAAGCGAACTTTGATTTCGCACACGGCTTGGGGGCCGATGTCACCATTAACTATCAACAGGAGGACTACGTCGAAGCCATTCTGCGGGAAACGGGTGGTCGTGGAGTGGATGTCGTATTCGATACCGTCGGTGGCAACACATTGTCGCGCAGCCCTGACGCGCTCGCACAACTTGGCCGCGTTGTCACAATCGTGGACATCGAACAGCCGCAAAATCTCATTCAGGCCTGGGGCAAAAACGCAAGTTACCACTTCGTTTTCACGAGGCAAAACCGGGGCAAGCTGGATGAGCTGAGCGTATTGGTAGAACGCGGCATGTTAAAGCCACACGTCGGCGCCGTGTATTCACTTGCCGATATCCCGCTTGCCCATGCCCGGCTAGAGAGTCCCAACA
>CALMEE010000093.1 GCA_937862885.1 uncultured Planctomycetaceae bacterium | reverse complement strand
ACTCCGCAACGAAAAAATGCTTGAAAAATCGGGATGATTAAGCCGGACAATCTCCTTGTCCTGCGGGATTTCACCCCCAAACGTAGGTGGCGTTCAGCGAGAAGTGTCAAAAGATTTGGGGTATAAAAAGGCTGGGAGCCTGTGCAACGTGTCAGCTACGGTTAATTTTCAACTGCCGCTCGCCTTAAGGGGCAACGCCGCCGTCGTGCCACACGAGCCTTTTGCGCTTGTTGGCGCAGTTCGCGTCTTGGCTGCATCATCCGTCTATAGCAATTTTACTCTTTTTGACTACACGCGGCTCGAAGCGACCGGGCCGGTTGCGAACTAAACACCTGGAATACTCCGCCAATTATCGCCGGCCTTAATTCAGCTGATTGTCAACAACTTCAATGTAAAGCCAGCCAGTTCGATACGACGATTTGGTCGCCAAACGGAGTTTTTTAGATTCGGATTGGGGAATATGGACCAACTCAGAAGATATGCTTTTACGTGGTTTGGGGCGAGCAACAAAAAATACAAGATTAATCCTCGCTAACAGAATTGGTCCATTAATCCTGCGCTGCTTTGGGAAATTTCGTCATTTTCTGAATTTCGGGCTATACGAGCTTGGCGCGAGGTGCTACATTCCTCAAATACTTGATTTCCGCAAAGACACGTCTTCATGCGGTCGAAAGTAAGAGAACTAGAAAAAAGCGAGCGACGGTGCTCTGTATGATGAGCCAATGTCTTCTAGTTCCGTGGGTTTCAATAGGCAGAAGCGAATTCTGTGAGACCTGAACTACCGGTGCTGGTTACACACTAGCACCTATCTGCCGCCAACTATCGGTCAAATACCGCTCTGGAAAGCCGCTGGCGTCTTGGTGGACGCAATGGTTTGCTGTGATTTTCTTGTTTGTCCAGCAATCTAAAAGCGGCGTCGGCTGTGCAACGAAGTCTGAAAAACTCTCAAATGCCAACAGTTGACGGCCAAGGAGTCGGAGAAGCGTTTCACCGCCTTCAGCACATCACCGTGAAAATGTGATAGTGTCCCCTGTGCGAATCGCCGCCGTTTCGATGGCCATTTCGCCGAATACCAATTGATGAAAACCCTTGAAGGAACCACGTTGAAAACTTTTTCCGAACTCGACTTAATTGAGCCGTTGCAACGCGCGCTATTCGAAGAAAACTACCACACTCCAACCCCGATTCAGGCACATACCATACCTGCTGCGCTTGACGGATGTGATATCCTTGGATGCGCTCAGACTGGGACTGGAAAAACGGCCGCGTTCGCGTTGCCGATATTAGATTACCTGGGGCAAGAAGAACAGAAAGTACGTTCCAACCGTCCGCTCGTGCTTGTCCTCGCTCCGACACGTGAACTTGCTCTACAAATCGGCGAGAGTTTTGAAACCTACGGTCGCCACCTTCGCTTGCGTTGTGTGCTGGTTTACGGTGGCGTAAACCAGGCCAGCCAGGTTCGAGCCCTCAATCGCGGCGCTCACGTGCTGGTTGCGACACCGGGACGATTGTTAGACTTGATGAATCAAGGCTACATCCATCTCGAAGATTTAGAGATGTTTGTGTTGGACGAGGTCGATCGCATGCTCGACATGGGCTTTCTACCTGATCTCAAACGGATCATTGGCAAGTTGCCTGAAGAGCGTCAGTCCATGTTCTTCTCGGCCACGATGCCACCAAGTATCGTCGAGCTTTCCCAGCAGTTGCTTTTTGATCCTGTCAGTGTCAATGTGACGCCCAAGGCTTCGAGTGTCGAACAAATCGAACAACAAGTAATGTTTGTTGAGAAAAACGGCAAGCAAATGCTGCTGCAGAATATTTTGGCTAGTCCCAATGTCGACAGCGTGATTGTTTTCACTCGGACCAAGCGTGGAGCAAATCTCGTTGCCGAGCGCCTTCAAAACAGCGGCGTCAATTCTGCGGCTATCCATGGAAACAAATCACAAGCCGCTCGTCAACGGGCACTCGGAGCTTTCAAGTCCGGAAGACTTCGCGTGTTGGTAGCGACTGACCTTGCGGCACGCGGGATCGATATCGATGGCGTGACCCACGTGATCAATTTCGATTTACCAAACGAACCCGAAAGTTACGTCCATCGCATCGGACGCACCGGACGTGCTGGAGCGAAAGGCATTGCTGTGTCATTTTGCAGTTCGGCTGAGCGGGGAGACCTGCGCGCAATCGAAAAATTAATCGGTAAGAGAGTCCCGCTTGCTCCAGATCAGCTCGAACCGCAACCAGCGACGACAAATCGAGAAGGACATAACAACTCTTCCAGACGACCACGGATAAGCGTTCATTCCGATCAACGAGAAGCTCGCGATTGTACCGGCAGAGGTTCTGAACACTCAGGTGGATCGCGCCGCAGCCAAAGACGACGTTCTGGCAAACGCAATCAGCCTGCTCACCAGGTGGGAAGGCGAACCGATGCCGGTTCGAATCGAGCTTCGGCAAGCACGGTGGCCAGCGGTACTGCGAATCGCCAAACTCATTCGGAGGACCGTCCAATTGAAAAGATCGCTCGAAATTTCGTGAAATCGATAGCCACGTTTAAACCGAAACCGCGTCCGACAAACGGCGGCCGAAAACGTCTACATACGAAGCGACCTCGATAACCCAATCAGCAAGCTGGTAGGCTAGATTGGCTGATCAGTGCGGACACCCAGATACCGAACCTCGAACCCAAAGGAGAGCTGCGATGGCTAAGAATCAAAACACATTCGCTAAACGGCAACGTGAAATGGAAAAGAAATTTAAGGCCCAAAACAAACTGAAGAAACGCTTAGAGCGAAAAACGTCTCAAGAGACTTTATCAGTTGACCGGCCAATCGGTCTGCAAGAAAATTCGGACAATGACAAAGCAATTTATGGCAATCCGCAATAAGTTTCGGAATATTGAACTGATTTCGTCTAAGTTGGCGAAGTCGTTTCAAGCCACGAGTTGAAATGATGCTGTCCAATTGGTTGCGAGCGTTTCGCTACTAACGACAGCGCACCTGTTTTTTTGAGAAGTTGAGTGATTACTATGGCAGAAGGTACGATTAAACGCATTACGGACAAAGGGTTTGGTTTCATTTCGAATGAACGAGGAGCCGATTTGTTTTTTCACAGCTCGTCAGTTGAAGCCTGCAGCTATGATGACCTGCGTGAAGGCGAAAGAGTATCGTATGAAGTCGGGCATGGTCCTAAAGGTCCGCGCGCCGAAAGAGTTCGCCCCACGAACTAACGTGTAACGAGAATAAATAGGGGACGAGCAGCATCGGTCGTCAATCAAGACGGCCGAGCGCGGCGTCTCCTTTATTTTTTGTAAAGGACAGGTACCAAATCCCAGAACACGCTTTGCCTGAGTGATGGCTCGCGTGGTTCATCGGCCTTGCCGACGTTATTTACTTCTGAATTTGAGTGGCCGTTGATAACGGATTCTTGGCCAGACTACAATGATGCTGCCTGCGCATCAGCAAATGTGGCTGGTAGACTTGCTGCGCGAGTTGGAATAGACGTTGCGAACAAGTCCCACGGCGAAGGTTGAGATCCGTGTGAGAAAGAGCTTAGTTGTCGGCTCGGAGATGCGATTCGCTAGTACACCGGTATTGCTGAAGTCTTTCCTAAACGACATCCCGTGTCGTACTTAAATTCGTTTCTACTCGATGGCAGCAGGGCCGAAGGCTTCGAGATCGAGAAGTTCGGTTTCAACGCCAACCTCAGGAATTTCAAAACCGCCTGTCCAGAGCGCTGCGTTTACGACCAACTTGCGAAAGTTGTTGTTGCGCCAGCTACGGAAAAAGTGGGGCATCACAATGCCTGAGCCGCGGCCTCCGTCACTTCGCTCTATGCCCCAAGCGACGATCTCACGATGTGGATTCTCTGGAGGAATCTGAGCCGTAGCCAAAACCTGCAAACGGGAATCGGGACCGTGTGGGCCGAAGTAATTGTTGTAATATGGTTCATCAAAAAACTCAAACGCTTGCCATCCTCTCAAAACCGGATGCTCAACCTCTGACGGCTCAATCGTAGCCTGCATGATTTTCGCTATCGACTGATGATGCTCGCAGGCCGTCGCAAAATAGCCTCCGATCCATTCGAGCAATGGATGATGGCCGTCTGCCGCGACATCTTTTTGAGCAAGCCCCGTCGCAAAATGCAGACACAACATTCCGCAACCACGATCCATCAAGCGTCGCAAGCGATCTTGAATCTGGGCTCCATTTTCCATGCGAGTCGCTGGAAAAAAGTCTCCCAAACAAATGATCGTGGCTACATCGTCCCGCTCCGCCATTGCCTCATCAACTGTTTCGATGATCTTTACCTCCACTTTGGCGGCCAATTGATTCATGAGTATGTGTTTCAGTAGGCGAGCAGTTGCGGGGACTTCATGGGTTCCAGGGGGATGCTCGCTGGGGCCTACAAAAATCCAAATCTCTTGGACGGACTCTTGCATGTTTGCAACCTCGTCGATTTCCACACGACCATCGGCATAAGCAGTGATGGCGAGAGGCGAATGTTGGTGCTGGATGTTGCGAATGGTCAACGATTTCCAATCCTTGGGCAGTTGTGGACTAAGGCGATAACCGTCGGGAGTCGGCTCGAAACCAAGGAAACCATACAACATGATTTGCGGGATCAGGACACTTTCCAAAAACTCCTGATCCAACCCCAGTCCTCCAGCGGTTCCGCCACCTTGTAGTGTCCCTCGGCTGGAATCGGCGTAGTAGGCTCGATATCCTCCCGCAGCCTCGACATCGGCGAACCAATCAAGGATCGCTTTTAGTCGATCACAAGCGTTATCGGGACCCAGTACCTTGATCCGCGCGAGGAGATCGTGGTACGAAAAGCCCAACACTGCACCTCCGTCCTGGACTTGGCCTCCCCAGGGGATAGTTTCGGGCGCACTCCAAGCCCAAACATAGGATTCGATGTTGCGGCGCGTGGTGGCTCGCGGAGCAAATCGCCAATGATAAATGTCCTCGCCAACTGATGTGTCCCCGTCCACGATTCGCCGTCCATCCAACCAGGCGAAAATTTTCTCGGCTTGATGTTCTGACGCCAAACCGTAGGCAATCGCCTCCAGATTTACGAACGTGAGGCCATAGTCGTAAGCCGTCCCTTCCGTATCGATCCAGCCCACGAACCTCTCGGTTTGGGGGTTCCAGAAACGCGTTTGATAGTCGGCTTGCACACGCTCCGCTAATTCTCGCAGGTTAACTGCCGATTGATTTCCATTGGCAACCGAGACTTGCCATGCGGGGTGAGTCTCAATTGCCGCTTCCAAATCGGCCATCCGCAAAAGCGCGTCGTACAGGTAAATCGTGGCCAAACCATCGTGCCCGCCAAATGGCAAGAGGTCCCAATAGTTGTTTCCGACCCCCAAGCCAGGACGAAGCGTCTTGTTTCCAGCTTCATCAATCAAGATGCCACTGCGGCCATCATGGCCGACCCAGGGCACAAGCACATGTCCTCCCTCACGCACGCGAAACTCTTGCAGGGCAAAACGCAATGCATGCCGCATCCGCTCGATGTTTTCAGTCAGAAAAGGAATGTCGCCAGTCCAACAAAAATAGTCGATGCAGCCCCGCAAGTAGTTGAAGTTTGTAATCGGATGTCGGGTATCGATCGCGGTGATCAGGGACTTGAAGTCGATGCGCATGCCTTTTGCTTGAAACAGCGTCAGGCGGTATCTGGTTACGATTCCCTGGTAGCCTGTCTGCCGATACAGCGGCAAATTTAAATAGTGCATCCCCGCTTCTTGGTTTGCCACACGTCCGGTCAAAAAACGCTCCTGTGGCCAATCAGACTCTCCTTCAAGCAACCATTCCAAACGATATTCAGCTTCCTGACTTTGCCCCGACAGTGCCCATTCAATTCGCACAAACGGAGCCACAATCGTCCCGCACTGAAATGAAGGCGTCGTGATCTGGACTTGATCGGCGTTCGAGCGCAGTTGCAAACCAAGCTGTGGTTCGATTCCGTCGACTTCTGCCCCGACGATGCCCCAGTCGTCCCAGGATTCTAAGGGTTTCAAGCGAAAATGTTGGACGGCCCAGAGTTCACGATCAACTGAAAAATGGAAACCTATGCCTGTGCTTTGTTGCCAAGCTGGAAAAGGCCAGCCGTCGCTGTGTGCCATGCCTCGATGCTGCTGCATGGCAACATAGCCTTCGTCGTCGATACGGCGACTCTGCAAAGATTGCCGCACCTTTTGGCGTTTTGATTCGCTCGCCCACAATGTCGCGTGCGGTAACCAACGATCCCATAAAGTGCAAGTAGAAAACGCCCGCTCGTGATGGGCCTCGTGCAACCGGTTAAGAAGTTCCATCTCCCTCTCCGCACCAGGCACCTCAAACTGCGGCCACAACTCCACTTGCCCCCAGACCCAGCTAGGCAACACAACCAACATCGACAATGCGATCATTCTTGTCCGAAAATTCATCGGTTTAATTGGCTCACTGTTCGTACAATACATTGGAACGTCAGAGCACAGCTTACAATTTGAAAACTTAAAATGCAAACTTTAAATGAATGACCTTTTATCATCCGAAAAAACGATATTTTTTGCTTGAAATTCCATTTTCATTTGATACATTCAGGAGTTACGGCGAGGAGTTCTGCCAATTTGCAGTGCTCACTTTTCCTGACAAAGAACCTGATCAGTAGCCTCGATTGGTTCAACCCTCTTGTACGACTTCAGCCAAACATCTTCAATTTCTAAACCAACTGTTTTTACCAAAAGGAGAGATGAAATGAAGTTTTTTAATTATTTTGCCAACGAGGGGGGGGGGGCTGCTGCTTGTCGCGTTTCCAGTGACAATTTTCCTTTTGCTCAATTCTGGACCCCGCCAAGCCAGCAATAGTTCGCTCTCTCAGCGAGGAGGCAGCAAGCAAGACTGTACTCATAAAAAAGATGGCGGGAAGTGTACAGGTATCGGGGGCTGCGAAGATTTTGATGCAAATAATCCATTGGACGGTAACCCAGGAGATACTTTGGATTTTCGACCTGTGGGATACGACAATTGTAAAAACTATCAGCCGGAATTCACTTATCATTGCAACGACAAACCGTTTCGGAACAATTATGAGGGCTGCAATTCAGTTCTCGTTGGTGGAGGAACGAATTGATTGGGTTCTTTGTTTCAGTCGTCAATTGATTTGCACTCTTTAGCATCCGCTCGCTTTAGGGATGTCTGGTCTATAATTCATTCAATCGTGCTTGGGCTATATAGGTTTTGTCACGATGAATGCCGTTAGTTCAGGATAACTTGATTTCGCTGGGCCGAAATGGCCAGTCCGAAATGTTTGAAATGCGCCCTCGGAAGACGGGGGCATTGCAGCAAGGATGTTCCCGTTAAACTGTCTTAAAATCGCTTTACGCGGTTGTTTGTTAGAGAGGGGTTCCAATGTACTTTGATTCCCGGTTCCATTTTTCGGTCGTTTGTATTCGGCTGGTGAGATCATTTGTCCTTCTATTTTGCTCCCTTTGGCATGGCGTATTGTATGCGCAGTCGGATCAGCCGCTTAGTGTTGCAGAATGCATCTCGGCGATCGAGAGATTCGAAAAGGCGTTTGAGGGCAAGACGGTCTTTTTAGAACAGAGAACTCCAGAAGCGGAGGCAAAGGGAATTGACTCTGCCTATCTCAGGGCCATTTCGACATCGCCTGGACATAAATATATAAGCTATCAAACTGCTGGTCGACAGCTCGGCGAATATACCGCTAAGAGTGGTGAAACGGTCGTATCGCAAGGTCGGTTCCTATTCGCCTCGCTTGATTCAAACGTTGATCGCTTTCTAGATATGGATCAAAAGGTGGATGGAAAACATATTCATTCGCTATGGGGGCGAATGGGGTTAAGCGGATTTCCCATCAAATCTACTATGGGAAGCTGGATTTCAATTTGGATCGGCCTTTCACAATACGATGGTGATTTGCTTAGTCGTCTGCTCCGCCATCCGTCCGCTTCTTCAAGTGTGCGAATGATCGTCAACCACGACGGTTTTACTGGTACCGAATTGGAATCGTCGATTGTTGGACGTGGCATCTATCGGATTTGGATCGAAGGCCCACCCACTCTTCGAGTGCGTAGAGTTGAAATAATAAAACGGATCGGGGATGCGATCTCTGATCCCCTAGAGCCGGACAATGAAGTTCCGCTCGGGAATTTCCCAACTGAAGAAGACGGCGTAAATGCAAACAATAAAGATCTAGAGCACACCATAAAACACAAGAACGCCGATCGAGAGAAAGCTCAAGACCAAGTTCCTGAAACCCGAGTTCACACGATTCATTGGCCGTTTGAATACGACGCTTCGGATCCTGATGCCGTTGCACCTATCCTGATTCGAACGCAAGACTTCAATGCGAGGTGGCAAAAAGAGCCAACAGTTTATGAAACGCGGCGGCTCAAGGTTGAGCCGTTTTCGTATCGCGATACCGGAAAACTGGTTTTTCAACGGATCAATGTTCCGGAAAACAGCAAAGTACGCGTGGTGGATCAGCCGGGCTTGGGGTACGAGTATCGTAATGGTGACATTGTGCGTGATATTGACGTCATTACGATTGAACAGCTTGGCGAAAAAGAACTCCCAATTCGAATTCGAAAACAGAACTGGCCAATCACAACCTGGACTGGTTTGGTTTTCGCGATTTTGTTCGTTTTTGCCGTAGCCATCATGATCGTTCGCTATGTTCGCTCGAAATAATATCGCCAAAGAGTAAGCAGATTCCTGAAAGTTGTTCCATGATTGATGGGCGCACAACACTTTACCGATTGGCAGGG
>CALMEE010000092.1 GCA_937862885.1 uncultured Planctomycetaceae bacterium | reverse complement strand
TCAGCTACACTAATTATCTGTCAAACGTTGTCTCAAAATCGTTGGCATCTTCCGGACAGTCGAGACAATTTCAAAGGCCTACTGCAATCAACTCGCTGGTTCTATGAATTGGTTCAATGAACAGTATGATCAAACTTGTGAAGCAACACCCATTTTAGTGCATCCATCGCGAAAGATCGAACAGGCTGCAACTTTACCTAAAGGATCCCGAATCATCACCGCTAATGAACTTGCGTCATTTCGAGATTCGTTCCGCGATTTTTGTAAGGCGGTAGCCAATCTGCCAGGATTCGGAACAACTTCGGAAGTATCTCAGTTGCTCGCCAAGTATGAACTTTTAGGGACTAGGCTGCTAAATAAATATGCTGCTATGCCAATAACTTAAATGCAAACGCTTGAAAGTTGTGAGATAGTTTTCGCGAAGGAGCCAGGAAAATTAGAAGTGTGAATGTTTGTAGTCATTTAGTGCCTGCTTGCCACTTGAATTTTACAATGACTTCTATTAATCTCCCCCGCGCCGGGTTATGGATAGCCCGAGCAAGTTGACGATGCAATGAAGCATTGCAACACATTTCCATTTGGAAAACGCGCCCGGTAAACGTGGCTACCAACCACGCTAAGGGGATGGAGTTAACCGCCCATCATGCGTTTTGCCGGTAGAGCCGGATGCCTGGAGACAGGCTTGTCCGTGCTCGATGGAGGCTTCCTGAAGTAATCCTCGTCCCTTTGTTTCGGACGAAAGTAATCTCAGGATTTCTATCCAATACAAACAGGCCGAAGGGGGTTGTTGACTTTTCGGATTGCCAAGCAGTTTTTCTAAACCTGCCCACTCAGGAATTCCCAAACCACTCCCCCACGGCTCGAATAAGGGCGATGCGGACAGACTTGTTCGGTGCTGTTAGTTTCTTTCTTTTGCACCAACAAGCCGTCATAGCCGAAGTGGGTGAGCAAGACTTTATACTCTCTTGCAAATCCCCCCATGGGGTTCGCTTCCTCTCGCAAGGGGCGTTCAACATGTGCCAGCGTCGGGAGCCTGTTGACCGTGAGGCCAACAGCCGGTGACGTGACGTTCACCGGGTATCGAAGTAAGTCTTCGAACGCGAATAGCTCAACGATGAAAGGCGAGTAATCGCTTGCTGGTAAGTCTTTACGGAGTCGTTGCCGAACAGGTTTCAAGGAACCAATAGGAAGCCTTGAAACGACGAACGGTCGCTGATCCATCGGTAAGGGAGGAGCTTCTTTCTTCTGCCCCCTGAAATGGCTTGCACTCATGCAAGTCGAAAGTTTGACGGCCTGACAGCCGTACAAAGGATCAGGAAATAGACCTCGCGAAGTAATATTCGCTAGTCGCGGGAACGTAGAGATGACGGTTATGACTAACGCAGGAAGGACTTGAGTTGCCGGGGGTGGTTCCTCGGAGCCTGATGGTCATCAGGTTCATGTGACGGCAATTTCAATTGCCATGAACAAATGCTCAAGTCTGGGAGTAGGGATCAAGTAGAAAGTCGCCAGAGCCTCTGCGGGAGCAGTGGTATCGAGCGAGCGGTGTTTTGGGAAGGCACTCAAAACCCGTGCTGTGCTGACAGGTGGTGCTGTGCACATAGGCCGACGAAAGATCCGACTGGCTGTGGCCAGATGGAAATTGTGATTCGCTGCAAAAGGGGACTGCAACATGGTCGTTGCGTCCCCCGCAGTGAATTCCGTGACAGGATGCAAAGAGCGGTCAAACGAGAAATCTCTTGGCAGAGATTTGTCCTTTGGCAGTTGAATCGCGGCGGACAGTCAACGTGTAATTTTTGCACCATGACAGTCCCCGTTGCGGTTGTTAAGCGGTACGCCAATGGAATTGGCGGCAGTGCAACTTGGAAGAAAGCTGCGCTGCCGCAATCCGTGGCTCATCGCCCGAGGTTTTGACTAAGGTGCGATGAGGTTTTCCGAGAGGGACATGGCGGCATGGCTGGACACGATGTCCAGGCGATGCCGATTGCCAAGAAGGATTTGGGCTTTGGGGGGAGTTGAGCCATCACAGAATCAATTTCCCCAATTTTTGACTCAGGGAGGTAGTCATGAAGTATCGATGTGAAGCAACCTCGGTGGAGGGGTTCGTTCAGATTTTGGCCAGCAACTATTTGCCACACGGTTACTGGTTTTACGTGACCGGCCAGGTGCCGTCTGGCAAAGACGCAAACGCGGTCGATGCCAAAATCATCGACAAGTACCAGATCGGATTATCCCGGCAACAGCGAGCAAGACGAAAACAACAGGGCATGGCCAATTTGCACTACGTCCGATTTCAGAACTTTTTTGTCATCCTGGCCACCCACGGCAAACATCCGTTTTTTAGTTCGGAACAAAAGAACGTGAAGGACATTCGCAAACACCCTTTACAGTTCCACGGCTATTCATTCACAGTTCGCAGAGGGGGCTTTCTCAAGAAAGTGGAGGGGGAGGAAACAGCCACGCCTGACGGCAGGTACCGAGTCCGTGTCTCAATCAGCCGCAAGGCGTATCGCGATCTGTACGCGGACTTGGTTGACAGAGCCGCTCACAGAAACTTGGAAACCCTTCGCTGGGAACTTTGGAACCAGCCCTTCGAGCCTTATGCACCGATTCGAAAGCAGTACCTCAAGGTTCTTCGGCGCATGAATCAGGTTCGTGGATCGATGGGCTACGACAAACTGCCAACCGATGTCATTCGGTATCAGCGTAGGATTGTTAGGCCATTTGAAGAGAAGGGTGAGAAGCCGGGGCAACTGTTCGAAGAATTCGAAGAGTTGAAAAATGACCGGCAAAGTGCTCAGGAACTGAGGTTTGAACCGGTCTGCAAAGGTCAAATGATCGTTTAGATCACGACCGAACAATTCGGAAATTCCGGATGGTTCAACCATTAACCCGCCCGATCAGAAAAAAGATCGCTAGATCACGACCATCGAAGTCCCATCGTCGACGGGTTGGGCAGATTGCCCTTGATTGGCAATCCAGCGGGAAGCCTCTTCGATTACTTCCTGCAGCTCGGGCACGTTTCTATCAAAGAAGTTCTTGGAATAGCCTGTTTTATCGCTACTCATAGACTTCCATGACCGGCTCAGCGAGAAGTCGAAATAGGCGTAACCACTGGGGCTTTGCCGCCGCCAGATCGAAGCCGCGATGGCTCCCTTGCGGATCACATTTACAGGCTCAACGGTATCCCCGCTGGTCACTTTCTTGCGACCCTTGGTTTCACTTTGTTCGCTCATAACTACCTCCATGAAAAAAGTCGAACAGCAGAGTTTGCCACGGTTTAGGTCGCTAATCAAACCACAAAAGGCAGCTTGATGCATGCTTGGCAGGTACCAGAATATTTGGTAAGGTTTGGGAGTTTTGGGATATTTCAAGGGGTAGAAAGGACAAACCGATGCCGCAAATACAAACCGATTTTCTGAAGATCTCAGATGCCGCAAAATTTCTAGGTGTCGCTCCAAACACATTGCGAAGTTGGAGCGAGACTGGCAAAGTCCAAGAATATCGGCACCCCATCAATAATTACCGTCTATACAAAAAGGCCGATTTAGAGGAATTGAACGCCTGCCTATGCCAGCCAATTCGAGTGGTGTTAAAGCGAACCAAGAAGCAATCGAGAAAAGCCAAATGAGAGACTCAGCGATTGAAACAAACTCGAAGAGCTTCGAACAGTCTCACTGCTGCAAGTTTATTGGGATTGCGACAGTGAATTTAGATGCCCCTCTTAGGCTGGGGGGCAACTGATTCGTGGAACTCATTGACAACATCAACAACTTGCTTGGTGACAACCTGAAACAAACGGTCAATACCGGCTCGAAACTGAAGATCGCAGCTTCCTGTTTTTCAATCTATGCCTTCGAGGCGTTGAAAGTAGAACTGGAACAGGTTGAGTCATTGGAGTTCATCTTTACCTCGCCAACGTTTGTGCCCAGCGAAGTCACGGACGTTCAAAAGAAGGAACGCCGCGAATTTCACATCCCCAAAGCGGAACGGGAAAAGAGTTTCTACGGGACAGAGTTTGAGATTCAGCTCAAAAACAAACTAACCCAACGGGCTATCGCGAAGGAATGTGCCGAATGGATGAAACGAAAAGCCATCTTTCGCTCCAACCGCAGCAAAGCCCCGATGCAGCAATTCGTATGCGTCAAAGACCAGGACGCCTCTTCCGTTTACCTGCCCTTGCACGGATTTACGGCTGTAGATTTAGGCTACCAGCGGGGCAATGCGGTGTCTAACTTCGTCAACAAACTCGATGATGCAGCCACAACGAACATTTATCTCAACCTATTTGATCAAATTTGGCGTGATCCCGAAAAGCTGGAAGATGTTACCGAACGTCTCTGTGAGCACATTGCCTCGGTTTACCAAGAAAATTCTCCCGAGAGAATCTACTTCCTGATGCTCTACAACATCTTTAATGAGTTCCTGGAAGACCTCAACGAAGATGTGCTACCTAACGACTTGACCGGTTATCAAGAGAGTCTTGTTTGGAAAAAGCTTTTCAACTTCCAAAGAGATGCCGCGACTGGCATTATCAACAAACTGGAAACCTACAACGGGTGCATTCTGGCCGATAGTGTTGGTCTGGGTAAAACATTTACGGCTCTGGCAGTCATCAAATATTACGAACTTAGAAATCGATCTGTTTTGGTACTTTGCCCAAAGAAACTGGCCGATAACTGGCTGACCTACAATCGGAACCTGACAACGAACATCTTTGCGAAAGATCGATTCAACTACGATGTTCTTTGCCACACCGATCTGCAACGGACAAGCGGTGAGTCCTTCGGTACCCCCCTTAACCGAATCAATTGGGGGAACTACGACCTGTTGGTAATCGACGAGTCACATAATTTCCGCAACAACGATGCCTTCAAAGATCGAGAAACCCGCTACCAAAAACTACTGAACAAAGTAGTCCGCTCGGGGGTAAAGACGCGAGTCCTGATGTTATCGGCAACTCCCGTCAATAATCGGTTCAACGATCTTCGCAACCAACTGGCGTTGGCTTACGAAGGAGAGCCGGAAAATCTAAGCGGTAAACTGCGAAGCGGCAAAGACATTGACATCATCTTCCGACGTGCCCAGGCCGCATTCAACACTTGGTCTCAATTACCACCAGAGCAACGCACGGCTTCGGCAATCCTAAGCGCCCTTGACTTCGACTTTTTTGAACTGCTGGACAGTGTCACCATTGCCCGGTCGCGAAAACATATTCAGACCTTTTACGACACCACTGACATTGGCACGTTTCCCGAACGTCGAAAGCCACTTTCATTTCACTGTCCATTAACCGACCGCACGGATGTTATTGGCTTCAACGAGATTTACAGCCAGCTCACCCTGATGAAGCTTGCCGTTTACGCACCGCTCAGCTACATCCTGCCCAGTCGGATGCGAAAATACGAAGAACTCTACGACACGGAGGTCAGAGAAGGAGCAGGAAAACTCCGTCAAGCGGATCGCGAACGCAGCTTACAAGCCCTGATGACCGTCAATCTGCTAAAGCGTCTCGAAAGCTCTGTTGAAGCATTCCGAATAACACTCGGCAAACTCGGGCATTTCTGCGAAAGCACTCTTGAAAAAATCGAAGCCTTCAAACGGACTGGCGCGAGTTCTCGCGTAGTCGATATTACCGGGGCCTTTGAAAACACCGAGCCCGATGACGATGATGATTATCCTGATCCCGAAAGTGCCAGTATTGGGGGTAAGGTGCAAATCGACCTTGCCGATATGGACTTGCCTTCCTGGGAGCATGATCTAAAAGCCGATGCGGCAGTAATCAATATGCTGCTCGTGGAGATGAAGAAAATCACTCCAGCCGATGACGCCAAATTACAGCATCTCAAAGCTCAAGTTCACTCCAAGATTGCCAGCCCCTTTAATCCGGGGAACAAAAAAGTCCTGATCTTCACGGCCTTTGCTGATACAGCCAACTACTTGTTCGAAAATCTTTCGGCCAGCTTGCTCCAATCGGATCGAGTCCATACAGCAAGGGTCAGCGGCTCGGACTCACCAAAATCGACACTAAAAAAGCACTATGACTTTCAATCGCTCTTAACTCTGTTTTCGCCACGTTCAAAAGAGAAAGCGGCCATCCTTCCCAATGAACCAGGTGAAATTGACGTACTGATTGGAACCGACTGCATCTCTGAAGGTCAGAACTTACAGGACTGCGATACAGTCATGAACTATGACATTCACTGGAATCCCGTCCGCATCATCCAGCGATTTGGCCGAATCGACCGAATTGGCTCACCAAACAAGAGTATTCAACTGATCAACTATTGGCCGGATATCACCCTCGATGAATACATCAACCTGAAAGAACGGGTTGAAAATCGAATGATCATCGCCGATGTGACCGCAACCGGTGACGACAACCCGTTAAATCAAGAATCGAACGAGATTGCTTATCGGAAAGAGCAACTACGAAGACTTCAAGAAGAGGTAATCGAAATGGAAGACGTAAAAACAGGCGTCTCCATTACAGATCTTGGTCTCAACGATTTTCGCATGGATCTTCTGAATTACGTAAAGGCCAATGGTGACCTTGCCAGCGTCCCCAATGGAATGCACGCCGTAGTACCAGCAGACCCACAGCGCGGCTTGTTACCGGGAGTCATCTTTACGCTCCGAAATCTGAATCATAGTGTCAACATCAACCAGCAAAACCGACTGCACCCGTTTTACTTGATTTACATTGGAAATAACGGCCAAATCATTACTCGACATACGGAGGTGAAAAAGCTGCTCGATCTGGCTCGCCTTGCCTGCAAGGGACGCGATGAGCCAATTCAGGTTGCTTGTCGCGCTTTCAATCAAGCGACCAGTGATGGTCGAGAGATGCAGTTTTTCTCTGACCTACTGGACAAGTCGATCTTTTCCATGATTGAGCTAAAGGAGGAACGCGATCTGGACAGCCTGTTTGTGTCGGAACGAACGACGGCTCTGGTGGATAAGATTAACGGCCTTGAAGATTTTGAACTCATTTCTTTCCTCGTCATCCAGGAGGAAAAATGAACAACCCACTGTTTGCTTACCCTCGACAAACCAGCTTCAATCGAGTTCTGCCCAAGAGCAAGATTTACAATTACGCAAAGCCTAGCCGTAGCGTCCGTGAGCGATTCGTAAACGAAGTTGACCAGATAGTATGGAAGCACAAGCTATCCCCCGAAACGCTGAATCTGCCATCCACAAAAACTGCTCCTGAGATACAGATTTTTGGAATCACTCTACGAACCGATGACCTGAGTGAATCAGTCCTGCGTACCATCGACAAGGCGATTTCATTTCCGATTTTTTATGAGCTAAATCATCAGGGAAAGTGTAAAATCTCCGCCGCTTACAAGCGCCCAAGCGAAACGGACTCGTCAAGTTGGGTGGTTGATTCGTATTTTGAATCGGAATGGCAACCTGAGACAACGGCACGCCAGCCTTTGCCGGTCGCCCTAAACCTCGGTTCACTTTACGAACAGATGCTCAGACAGCTTATCACTTTACCCGCAAGAGCGGATGAAAGTCTTAAAGCTCTGGTTGAACGCAACAACCAACTCCGCAGCAAGCAGTCTGAGTTTCGAAAAGTAGAGCAGCAGCTAAGTCGTGAAAAACAATTCAATCGCAAAGTGGAGCTTAATCGAGAGCTTCGCATGTGCCAACAAGAAATAGACCGTCTGATGGGAATTCAGTAATAGGAAAGGGAAACAACATGGAAAAACTCAAGATGCACAGCCCGGATTTAACGCAAGAGAACATCGCCAAGCTGGCCGAGTTGTTTCCGAATTGTGTGACGGAAGCTCAAGATGAGCAAGGGAATCTGAAAAAAACAATCGACTTTGATCAGTTAAGACAAGAATTGTCCGATCACGTCGTTGATGGGCCACGCGAGCGGTATCACTTGAATTGGCCGGGCAAACGAGAAGCCTTGCTGGCCGCCAATGCGCCAATTGCTAAGACGCTGCGGCCGTGTCGAGAAGAAAGTGTTGATTTTGACACGACGAAAAACCTTTTCATCGAAGGGGATAATCTCGATGCGTTGAAGTTGTTGCAGGAAACCTACTTGAACCGGGTTAAGATGGTTTATATGGATCCTCCCTACAACACGGGGAAAGACTTTATCTATCGTGATAATTACTCGATCTCGCAACACGACCAGGAAATTTCTGCTGGAGAACGAACAGAAGATGACGAACGGCTTGTGGCCAACCCCGATGGGAATGGACGTTTTCACTCGAACTGGCTCACGATGATGATGCCACGTTTGCGGCTGACCAAGAATTTGCTTTCTCAAGACGGTGCAGTCTTTGTTTCGTGCGATGAGGGTGAACAGCCGCGACTGCGACTGATGATGGATGAAGTATTTGGCCAGACCAACTTTGTCGCTGACATGGTGTGGGCAGCGGGGCGGAAGAATGATTCTCGCCTTATTTCGGTGTCGCATGAATACATCGTCTGTTATGCACGCGATGTTGAATACCTGAGGGATAAGGGCGTTGTTTGGCGGCAGCGCAAGAAGGGTCTGGAAGACATTTATTCCGAGTATGCCAGGCTAAAGCGGTTACACAAGAGCGACTTCAGGGCGATGACCGAAGGACTGAAAGACTGGTTTCGCAGCCTTCCCGATTCCCATCCGGCAAAGGCCCACAAGCATTACTGCCATGTTGATTCGCGCGGTGTCTATTTTCCAGACAACATTTCGTGGCCAGGCGGGGGTGGCCCAAAGTATGAAGTGCTTCATCCGGTTACAAAGCGACCTGTAAAGATTCCATCCCGTGGCTGGATGACCAGTGACCCTGAGAAAATGAAGCAATGGATTAAGGATGACAGAGTGCATTTTGGCGAAGACGAGAATGCAGTGCCTTGTATAAAGTCGCATTTGAATGATAAGGAATTGCAAACTCCGTACAGCGTTTTTTACCAAGATGGACGTGCCGCTTCCAAGAGACTCCGGGCGTTGATGGATGGCGACTTATTCGAGTTTCCGAAGGACGAGATCGTCCTTCAAGAAATTGTTGAGATGATGACTGGGGACAACGACATCGTTGTTGATCTGTTTTCAGGATCGTCCACGACTGCTCACTCTGTCATGGCGCAAAACGCGAGAGACGGTGGGAAGCGAACGTACGTTATGGTTCAACTTGGCGAGGCAACAGCCGGAGGCTCGGCCGCCCGTGAAGCGGGATACGCCACGATTGCGCAGATGAGTCGGGAGCGCATTCGCCGTGCTGGCAAAAAAATCAAAGAAGAAACTGGTCTTCACGGCCAAGACCTCGACATCGGCTTCCGCGTCCTCAAGGTGGACACCTCCAACATGAAAGACGTTTACTACAAGCCCGATGCAATCAAAAGAGATGAACTGTTCGATCATGTCGAAAACATCAAGGAAGACCGAATGCCGGAAGATTTGTTGTTTCAGGTGCTGCTGGATTGGGGCGTTGATCTCAGTCTTCCCATCGAACAAAAAGAGATGGACGGCAAGAAAGTTTTCTTTGTTGACAGCAATGCACTAGTCGCTTGTTTCGACACCGGGATCACGGAAGAGCTGGTGAAGAAACTGGCGGCCCACAAACCCCTACGAGTCGTCTTTCGCGATGCTGGTTTCGCCAGCGATGCCGTCAAAATCAACGTCGAACAAATTTTCAAGTTGATGTCACCCGGAACGGAGGTCAAGGTGATATGACGAAAAAGGATGAAGGCGGAAGGATAAAGGATGATAGGGCGTTTGGGTACGTTTACTCAGATATTCGCTATTTAGAAGGTAGCGAGTTGTTGGCTGAGGCGATTCTCTACCCGGCGGGTGGAGAATTGAAACAGCTAGCAAATATCTGTCAATGTTGGAGGTCGAATGAGCAACTTGCCTGATGATTCCTTCCAAGGAGAACTGATCTTCTACCAAACGTCCGACGGCGCGGTAAAGGTCGAAGTGCTCTACGAACAGGAAACTTTCTGGATGAACCAGAAGCGGATCGCTGAGCTTTTCGGGGTCGAGATCCACACCGTAAGTTACCACCTGAAAGAGATTTACGCGTCCGGCGAGCTGACCCCGGAGGCAACTCTTCGAAAAATTCGAAGAGTTCAAACTGAAGGAAATCGGCAAGTTAGCCGGGAAATCGAGTTCTACAACCTCGATGCCATCATTTCGGTTGGCTACCGAGTTAACAGCACTCAGGCCACTCAGTTTCGTATTTGGGCGACCCAAACGCTGCGTGAGTTTATCATCAAGGGATTTGTACTCGATGATGAGCGCCTCAAGCTTAACAAGCGATTCGGTAAAGATTACTTCGATGAGTTGCTGGAGCGAATTCGGGAGATTCGAGCCAGTGAACGCAGGTTCTATCTCAAGATCACCGACATCTACGAACAATGCAGCATCGACTATGACAAAACGGCCGAAATCACTCAGACGTTCTTTAAGACTGTCCAAAACAAACTTCATTGGGCGGTTACGGGAAAAACCGCTGCTGAAATTATTGCCTCGCGTGCCGATGATTCCAAGCCTTCGATGGGTCTGACAACATGGAAGAATGCCCCCACCGGCAAGATTCTCAAGTCAGATGTGTCCATCGCCAAGAATTACTTGATCGAGGATGAGATCAAGGAACTCGAACGGATTGTCTCGATGTACTTGGACTACGCGGAGAATCAAGCCGCTCGGCAAATACCTATGAAAATGATCGACTGGATTGCCAAGCTTGACGCATTTCTCCAATTCAATGAGTACCAAGTTCTTTCAAATGCTGGCACTGTTTCTGCGGAAGTGGCCAAACGACTGGCGGAGGAAAAGTACGAAGTCTTTCGAGTAAATCAAGACCGTCATTTTGAGAGTGACTTCGAAAAAGAGGTCAAGCGAATTGAAAAGAAAAAACGGAAAGATCTGGGAGACGACGAATCGTGAAAATTCAATTCAAAAAACAGAACTACCAAACCGATGCCGTGGAAGCGGTGGCCGATTGCTTTGCCGGTCAACCTAAGTCCACCGGGATTGAGTACCGTATCGATCCGGGTCGCGAACAGGACTCGCGTCAAATGCGGATGCAATCGCTCGATGAGCTTTCCGGTTTCAAGAATGCCGACTTGGCTATTCCCCTGCAACAAGTCTTAGAAAACATCCAAGCCGTACAGCGTCGCCAGAATCTGCCCCTTTCTTCTGCATTGGTCAGTACCAAAGTCTCGAAAATCAATCTCGATATCGAGATGGAGACCGGCACGGGGAAAACCTATTGCTACATCAAGACGATGTTCGAATTGCACCAACAGTATGGCTGGAGCAAGTTCATTGTCGTGGTTCCCAGCATCGCCATTCGAGAAGGGGTAAAAAAGTCGTTTGAGATAACCGCCGAACACTTTTTGGAAGACTACGGCAAACGTGCCCGAGTCTTCATTTACAATTCTAAAAGTCTGCACGAAATTGAGAGTTTCTCATCCGATGCCGGTATCAACGTGATGATCATCAACGTTCAGGCGTTTAATGCCACCGGAAAGGACGCCCGCCGGATTTATGAAGAACTGGACGATTTTCAATCTCGAAAACCAATCGATGTGATTCAGGCCAATCGCCCGATTCTGATTCTGGATGAACCTCAGAAGATGGAAGGGAAAAAGACGGTTGAGTCGTTGGCCAAGTTCAATCCGCTGATGATTCTACGGTACTCGGCGACCCACAAAACCCAACACAATAAAATCCACCGCTTGGATGCACTTGATGCCTACAATCAGAAGCTTGTCAAAAAAATTGCCGTTCGCGGAATTTCGGTGAAAGGATTGAACGGAACGAATGCCTATCTCTATGTCGGGGGCATTCAAATTTCCACCAGCAAGCCTCCGACTGCCAAGGTGGAACTAGAAATCAAGCAAAAGACCGGAATCAAACGAATTCACCGCAATCTGGGTCGAAACGATAATTTGTACGAGTTGTCTGGTGGCCTTGATCAGTACAAGGGGTTTGTGATCTCCGACATTGATGCAGTGAGCAACACAGTCAGCTTTTCAAACGGAGTTCAATTACAAGCCGGAGAAGCGACAGGCGATGTCAACGAGCTTTCGCTCAGGCGAATTCAAATTCGGGAAGCGATCCGCGCCCATTTTGAAAAGGAGTCGGTGCTGTTTCATCAGGGGATAAAGGTGCTAACACTCTTTTTCATTGACGAGGTAGCCAAGTATCGGCAGTATGACGACAGTGGGGAGGTTGCTGGCGAGTATGCCCAGATATTTGAAGAAGAATACCAGATTCAAATGGAGGAGATGATTTCAATATTCGGTGATGCGTATGACCAGTATCTGAAGGGGATTCCGGTTACTAAAACTCACAATGGATATTTTTCGATTGATAAGAAAACTAGTCGGTTGATCGATCCCAGCTTCAAGACTCGCGGCGAAACGGCAGGTGAAACCGATGATGTCGATGCCTACGACCTGATTCTCAAAGACAAGGAGCGACTGCTTTCGTTTGAAGAACCTGTCCGATTTATCTTTTCTCACTCTGCATTGCGCGAGGGTTGGGACAATCCAAATGTCTTTGTTATCTGCACGCTCAAGCACAGCGACAACACGATTTCCCGTCGTCAGGAGGTTGGCCGAGGAATGCGATTGTCGGTAAATCAACGGGGTGAACGTATGGACGATCCGGCAACAGTTCACAAAACCAACGTGTTAACCGTCGTTGCCAGTGAAAGTTACAAAGATTTTGTCAGTGCCCTGCAAAAAGATATCAGCGAGTCGCTATCTGAACGTCCACGGATTGCCAACGAAGAATACTTCAGTGGAAAGGTGTTGAAGACACCAGGGGGCGATGTCGCGATCACTCCGCAATTGGCCAAAGAGATCTATCGCTATCTGCTGAAAAACGATTACACCGACAGTGCTGACAACATCACCCAGGCGTATCATGATGCAAAGAAAAGGGAAGAGCTTGCCCCGCTACCCGAATCACTGCAAAAGCACGCTCAGGAAATCTTTACCCTGATCGACAGCGTATTTAGCGACGCTCAGATGCCAGAAATCGAAGATGATCGCAAGTCTAAGCTAAATCCGCTCAGCAAGAATTTTGAGAAGAAGGAATTCCAAGAACTTTGGAATCGAATCAATCAAAAGGCGGCCTATACCGTTCACTTTGACACGGACGAATTGGTTCGCAAGTGTATTCGGTCGCTTGATGTTGAGTTGAAAGTAGCTCCGCTCCAATACACGATCCAGCGTGGTGCCCAAAAGGATGAGGCGCTATTCGATGAATTGAAAAAAGGCCAGACATTTGTCCTACATGAAACGGACACGGCATCGGAAAAACAGTCGGTTCATTCAGCGGTGCAGTACGATTTGATCGGCAAGTTGGCGGAATCCGCAAAACTGACCCGCCGAACCATTGCCGCCATCTTGCAGGGGATCAGCGAGCCGACTTTCAAGCAATATCGGGTGAACCCAGAAGACTTCCTTGCCCAAGCCAGTCGCTTAATCAATGAGCAAAAGGCGACGGTGATTGTCGAACATCTGACCTATGACATGATCGACGAAAAGTATGACGCTGACATTTTCACGCGCGAGAAGCCCAAGGAGAATTTCGAAAAGGCTCTGCCTGTCAATCGTCACATCTATGAATACGTTTTCACGGACTCCGAAACCGAACGAAGATTTGTGCGGGAGCTTGATACGAGCGTCGAAGTCGTCGTTTACGCCAAGCTACCCAAGAGCTTTTACATTCCGACCCCTGTCGGCAACTACAACCCCGACTGGGCCATTGCCTTTGAAGAGGGTAAAGTGAAACACGTCTATTTCATCGCCGAAACCAAGGGCTCAATGTCGTCCATGGACTTGCGTTTGATTGAAGACAGCAAGATAGCCTGTGCCCGCAAGTTTTTCCATAAGATCACCTCTGATCAAGTGAAGTACGACGTGGTCAATAGCTATGGTAAGTTGATGGAGTTGGTGAAATGACAGAAAATGATATTCGCATGAACATCATGACCGATCCGACAATTACTTGTCCACACTGTCGCGCCAATATCAAACTCACTGAGTCACTGGCCGCGCCGTTACTGGAAGCAACCCGCCAACAGTACGAGAGTCGGCTTTCTGAAAAGGAAAGCGAAGTTGCAAGGCGGGAAGCTGCTATTAGGGAGCAGCAATCGGAACTAGCCAAGGCGAGAGATTCAATCGATCAGGAAGTAACCAATAAGCTCAAGCAGGAACGAGTTTCGATAGCCGCTGAAGAGGCCAAAAAAGCTAGACAGCTATTGGCAAATGATATTGAATCCAAGGTAAAAGAATTGACTGACCTGCAAGAAGTCCTGAAACAGCGAGACGAGAAGCTGGCCGAAGCTCAAAAGGCTCAAGCGGAATTGATTCGTAAGCAGCGAGAATTGGACGATGCTAAACGGGAAATCGATCTTACGATTGAGAAGCGGGTGGAGGAATCGCTAGTGGCTGTTCGAGACAAAGCGAAGCTCGAAGCTGAAGAGGGGCTGAAGCTTAAAGTTGCCGAAAAAGAGCAAACCATTTTCTCGATGCAGAAGCAAATTGAAGAGTTGAAACGCAGAGCCGAGCAGGGTTCCCAGCAACTGCAAGGAGAAGTCCAAGAACTCGAACTGGAAGGGACACTACGAACAAAATTCCCGCGAGATCTAATCGAGCCCGTTCCCAAGGGCGAACACGGAGGGGATGCGCTTCATCGTGTACTTGGCCCATTGCAACAAGTTTGTGGAACAATTCTGTGGGAGTCCAAGCGCACCAAGAATTGGAGTGACGGTTGGTTGACCAAGCTTCGTGAAGATCAGCGGACTGCGAAGGCTGAGCTTGCAGTTATTGTGTCCCAAGCACTGCCGAAAGATGTGGATACATTCGATTTCGTGGAAGGCGTTTGGGTAACGTCTCCCCGCAACGTTATACCAGTTGCCATTGCTCTTCGTCATACGTTGATTGAGCTATCTTTGGCAAGACAAGCCGGTGAAGGCCAGCAGACCAAGATGGAGTTGATTTACCAGTATTTAACTGGTCCGCGTTTCCGTCACCGCATTCAGGCAATCGTAGAAAAGTTCTCTGATATGATGCAAGATTTGGAGAAAGAGCGAAGAACAATGACCCGTTTATGGTCCAAACGTGAGGAGCAACTTCGAATTACGATCGAGTCAACTGCTGGCATGTATGGGGATCTCCAAGGCATCGCTGGAAAGACACTGCAGGAGATCGAGGGTCTAGAGCTTCGCAAGATTGGTAATCTTGAAGGGGAAGAGTGAGATGGAACCGGCCTCAGCCCATAGCGGCCAAGCATTTGGCCCCTCCAACGCTACCCTTTCAGATGCGATTGGGCACCTTCGCAATAATTTCGCTGCTGAAGTTGAGGCAATACTAGCTGGCCAGTACGCCTGTTGGCTTGGGTCTGGTATTTCAAGGACACGGTTTCCTGGACTCGATTTGCTAGTCCAAAGGTTACTAAAGAAAATTTACCGACACATTGACAAGGAAGATGAAAGATGTCCATGGCGCAAATGCCTAAACGATATATTGGACCTTGCAAGATGCGATATTGCTTCTGTATCCCCGGCAATTGAGGCGGAAAATTGGGACAGTATTTCATCAACAATCGGGCTGTTAGTCGACCGCTATTCCGATGTGCTGGATTTTCAAGTGAATGATGGCGTCAGGGTTCATTCGATGGCCTGGGATATTCTGCATCTGGATAAAATCTATGGTAACAATGAAGTCGCCGCAGATTCCGATCACACGCTACTGGCGTTATTACTTGCTGAGGGTGCATTCTATGAATTAGTCACAACAAACTGGGATGCGCTCGTAGAACAATCGCATTTTGATGTTTGTGCCTCCGGTTGCCACAACCTGTCAGTAGTAGTGGAAGCGGCTGATATTCCGGGTAGTCGAGAGGCAAAAGCTAGGATTATTAAAGTACATGGATGCGCTCGTAGGTGCTTAGATGATCAGTCGAAGAGAAGTCAGATGGTAGCAACTCGCACCCAAATTCAACAATGGGAGCGCGGCCCGGGTCGGGAGGGTATAAAGGACTTGCTTCGCACTGTTATTCGCGAGCGCCCCTTTATTTTCATTGGGCTCTCAGGTCAAGACTGGAATCTACAGTCGGAAATCCTAGCCGCTTGTTTAGATTGCAAAGGTCCGCTTCCTGGCATATCTCGCGTACTTTTCGCAGAACCAGAATTACGGCAGGCTCAGCGGACGGTAATCAAATACGTTTTCGGCGACTCGGCCTATGAGAATGACCGAATTGCAATCGAAGGCAAAGCAACGCTTAAGCTGTTCGCCAAGCCGTTGCTGGGTGCCCTGTACGTCATAGCGCTTCGCAAGAAGCTAGATACTCTGGCTGATGCTAGCTTTGAAGAGTTGTCTCCCGAATGGCAGGCGTTCGTTCGCGATTTTATTCAGCAACTAGAAAATTCGTTGACGGCGCATTTCGATTCGTTGCGCAACCCTGATGACGATGCCGTATTATGGAGACAATTTGTCGAATTGCTACCTCCTTTCGTCGCACGATGTAGCAGGCTTTTCCTAAAATATGACATACCCAAGTCGATGAAGGAATATCACCCGTTTTTCCCTCGATCGTATCGCGAGTTGTCTGACAGACTTAGCACTGAAGACAATTCGGCGATGACATGGTTTCTGTTTGCAGTTGCTAGCATCTACGCGGGAGTGCGTGAGGGTTTGTGGCTTATAAGGAGTACGGTCGGGAAAGAGGGATGCTTCGGTCAATTCGAGTTGGTCTTGCATGGCCATGAACTTTCCGTGTTTATTGTTCCTGATGGTGGTTCAGGGAGGGCACGCCTATTGAATCGTGAGTTCATCTTGGCCGATGGAAGCAGAAAAGCAACGGTTATATATGCTATTGGCAATCGTCCGACGTCGCTAAGCCATTCTCCGGCTCACTCATTGCCCTATACGCCACCGCAGGAGGGACCGGTTGAGATTTGGATTCAGGATCTGGCTAAAATGTATCCCGATCAGGCTTCGCTATTAGATGGCTTGAAACATGAATTGGTATGCACATGAAAGAGCAGAAACTGAAAAACGTCCTCAACGTTCTCAGCCAACGCGGGACCTATCGGCAACAACCCCAGTTGCTAACAGTAGCGGATGTAGACTTCCAGTTTGATGCTGTATTTCGTGGTCCTGGTGACAGCGAAGCAATGGTAGTTGTCGTGACTGGTAACGAAGAACGTGTTGCAAGCATCATTTCAAAGGTTCGGGCATTGAGCCACACAATGCTTCGCAGTGGTTCTAAGCGGCCGTTGACCCTCGTCATGTTGGTTGACCAAGAGAGTTCGCCTTTGTTGGAAGCTTTGTCACGGATTTGCCGCGTTGTTGCAGTCACCGCAGCCAATGAAGATCAAGTAGTTGCCCAGCTACGCTCGCTCTTGCCATTAGAGTTGCCTGAACCACAGGAGTCTCAGCCGGATGCAAGTCGGCAGTTGCGCAATCAACTTGGGACTGTAGCAGAAAGCAAGTTTGTAAACGCGCTGCTTGCGGCTGGCCGCAGGAGTGGAAAAGACGTACAGGAGCAGCTTGCTAGCGCCATCGAAGCTGCCATTAAAGCGTCGGAAGGGGAGAGCTCAGAAGATGCGTAGGCTTGGTGAATTGACCCTTTCAGGATTTCGAGTCTTTCTCGACGAGCAAACAGTCCCACTCGATGCGGGCGTTGTCCTTGTTCATGGAGCAAACGGGTGTGGCAAGAGCAGTCTACTCCACGCCATAGAGCTATGTCTCACTGGGCGGGTTGCAGATTTGGAAGTGTATCCAAACAGCTACCCGGACTGCCTAATGCATTTTGCAGCGCCGAAGAGCGGCTGGCTGAAACTCAGGTATCAGGATGAGAACGATGTCTATAGAGAGGGAACGGTAACGCTTCAGAAGAGCCAGGCACCAAAAATGGCTGGCGATTTCCTCACGCGTGCCGACCTCAAACATTTTCACGACAGGTGCTACCTATCCCAGTCTCGACTCGCAAGGCTTCTTGAAATGTACCAAGCTGTCGATAAAGAAAAGAGAGAGTCTCCCCTTGCAACTTTTGTCCGTGAACTTCTCGGTTTGGATGTCCTTGAGAATATTACGTCGGGTCTGGAAGTGACTGGCGACAAACGACGCATTAGACGAGATATTAAAGCTTATGCCGATTTTGAAAAGGAAGTTAGCGAGCTAGCGCTGCGTGAAGAATCGCTTCAAACCAAGTTGCGTTCCGCTGTTCAAGAGGCCGAAAGTGCTTTCAGCGAAGATCGAAAGCTGTCCGAAGGTGGGAGCGAAATTTCAGGTGCGATAGAGCTTTCTGACGAAGAGCTTTCTGAAACGCTAAATCAGTTGAATGCAGACTTCAATGCAATCGAGCGAGCGGAAACAGTGCTGCGCAGCTTGGAGGCCCCTGAGGCTTCGATACCGGCCAAAGAGTTGGAACGCGAGCTTGCGGATCGTGAGAGCATTCAAAAAGACCTCGCAGTGAGATTGCGGCAACACCTTGTCGAGGCAGGCGAGTTCATTGGACGACCCGTAAGCGATGAAACCGTGATAGACGATGTGCTTCAATTGGGTGAAGAATGGACCTCAACGCTCGCACTTTGTGAAAGAAAGGTTTCGCAACTGATTGTGCAAGTTAACTCGGCCAATAAGTGGCTCCAAGATTTGGCGGTTGCGCGCACGGCTGAGACAGAAATCGATAAGGAGTGGGAAGAGTTGTCGAGGCAAGTGGAGGCTGAAGGCAGACCTGATACGGAAAAGCCAGAGGCGTTCAGGTTGCTTGTAGACAAGATAGAAGGCGATGTCTGCCCAGTTTGCGATCGGGACTATTCCGAACTTGGGAAGGGCAGTCTCGTCGAGCACTTGAGACAGAAAATTGAGTCTCTTTTACGACGGGAGAAACTCGTTGCAAACGTCCTGGAGTTGCAATCTAGACGTGAAAAACAGCGACAGCTAATCGGCGATATGGCCAAAGAAGAAAAGGAGTATCAGTCCCGGGTTCAGCAAATGGAATCTGCTTTACGTATTGGACGTGGCTTGGTTGCTACACATGCCGAGTTAACTCCGCTTCGAGATAGCTGGCTACACAATGAGCAAATGCAACGAACTGCAAAATCGAACTTGCTAAGGATTGCCAAAGCCAGTGAACAGCGAACAAGTGAGTTGAAGCGTCTCGTAGAGATAGAGGGGCGAAATGACGTTAAGTCATCAGGCGAGCAGACCGACAGTTTAGCACGAGCTATCCTCTTGCGGGAATTTGTTAGTAGTCGCATCAAATTACTTGAAGGCGAACGCGAGTCTCGATCAAAGAACCAAAAATATCAAGAAACTATTGTAAAGCTTCGGCAGGAGATTGATGTAATCAAGAAGAGAAGGCAACAACTTAAACGCATTGAAAGTCGCCTTGATGGGATAGTAGAGAGCGCAAAACTGGTAGCTCGACATGCTGCTGAGGAGAAAGGAAAGATCATCGACAGGGTATTCAGTGGCACATTGAATACTCTCTGGTGCGAGCTCTTTCAGAGGTTGGTGGTTTCGGAGATCTTTCACCCTTTTCTTCCGGCGCCAAAGATCGTTCGGGGACGAATGGAAACTTATTTAAGCGCAGGAAGAGACGGACAAATGTCTTATCGGGATCTTGCTGCGGTGTTAAGTTCCGGCAATTTAAACACTGCAGCACTTAGTCTTTTCCTGACTCTTAACATGGTCGAAGAGCCGAAGCACCATGTTCTGATCCTCGATGACCCGGTTCAAAATATGGACGACATACACGTAGTGAACTTGGGGGCACTTCTTAAAGCCATAGTTCATCAGGCAGACAGACAACTAGTGGTCGCCGTCCACGACCGGGCACTTTTTGACTACCTCAGAATCGAACTCGGCCCTACTAAGCCCAGCGAAAGTCTTATCACGATCCAAGTTGAGAGAGAAATGGGCTATCAGTCAGCGGTGTTAAATTCAGAAAGGCATATATGGCAGCCAGATTCCGTCGTTTTTGGAGGTGCAAGTGCCTAGTTCGTGGCTCAATTACGATAGTTCGATGTTACGCCTGTGCTACACCCTATAGCCTCCAGAAAAATGGACGGAAAGAATATACGGATTGCGAAATAAGCTTTAAGGCTCGTGCATACAGATTATGTAAATTGAATAAGCAATCTAGAGAAACGCAAATTGTCATGAATTATTCCTCAATTTGACGTTCAAATCCGTATCCGTTCTACTTCATCCAATTTAATTTCATCGTTCGTTCGGTCATACAATTTTGTTGTCCTGGGTGATTCATGGGCAGCAATGGCTTGGGCGTTTTCAATCGATCCGCCGTTTTCGAGATAGGCGGTGATGCCAGTGGCTCGAAACGTGTGACAGCCGATTCGGTGTTTTAAGCCTGCTTTTGATGCCCGGCGGCGTACCATGCGATAGGCGTCATGCCGAGAAAGTGAGCGGTCGGTTAGCAAACAGCCCTTCCCCTGAACAGAACGGAATAGGGGAGTGTCAATCTGGTCGCCGATGCCAACCGCCTGAAGATAGGCGTCCAGATACTCGACCACTTTGTGATGAGCTGGAACTTCGTGATCTTTGCCCCCTTTTTCATGTAGCCGCAAGGAATGTCGCTTTCCTACCTGCAAATAGTCGCCAACCTTCATTTTGACCACGGCTCCAACTCGGGCAAACGAATAGATCATAACGGCAATCAATGCCCGGTCACGCAGTCCACCAACACGGTCAACCGGAATGCTCTCAATTAATTGCCGAGCCTCTTCGGCAGTCAAAACAGGGGTTTTGCCGCGCTTGATGACATATCGGGGGCCACGTACCGACGATGCTGGGTTCATTGGTAAGATTTGGCCAACAACAAGCCAATCAAAACACATCCGAATCGCAGCCAATGCCTGTTTGACCGATGGCTTGGAATACAAAGTACCCAAATACTCGATGTAGGCCGCTACCACCATCGGTTCGATATCGACAAGCTGAAAGCCGCGATCATCGCACCAACTGAAAAAATCACCGAGGGCTCTGCGGTAGGCGTCTCGCGTGTTCTTGTTCCGAATATTGGCAGTGAAGAATTCAAAGTACCGCTTCACGGCCTTGCCGCCGGAATGCCGAATCAGGGTAGGAGCTGCGTTTAGCAAACGGCTCGACACGACGTTTGAAACGTTGTGTTTGCGGCGGCTTGGCACTGGCGGATCGTGAACCATAACGTCCTTTATGTGCCACGAAACATGGTACTTTGGCAAGGGTAAATCGTACTAAAATAAGCCGATGAGTAAGACGTAAATGTCTAGCTTGACAATTAGGTTAAGTTGGGATAAACTTTCACTTGAGGTACCAGATGATTCCAGACTTTGACGAAAATGGGCTGCTGCCACCAAGAGACTTCGGCTTGACCATCAGTCAGCTTGAGAAGTCCATTTTGGTGTTAGGATCAAAAGCAACACCAAACTGGGACGTTGCATGGCGCTTTAAATTGGTTCAAAACCTCGCTGTCATGTGTCGGCAACTTTGGCAAGTTGGTATTAATGACATTTTCATTGATGGATCGTTCGTAGAAGACAAAGATCACCCGAATGATATTGATGGATATTTCGTTTGTGATTTGCACCAATTGGCAAGTGGTGAGTTAGAACGTGATTTGAATGTTCTTGATCCGCACAAAATCTGGACCTGGAACCCCAGTTCCCGTCGTCCCTACCGAGGTTATCCGAAGTTGCAGTTGCCTATGTGGCATGTTTATCGAGTTGAGCTGTACCCGCACGTCGGACAGCTTTCCGGAATAAAAGACAGGTTTGGAAACGATTTGGAGTTTCCGTCGGCATTTAGGCAATCCCGCCGCGATGGAAAACCCAAAGGAATCATCCGTATTGGAGGTGAATCATGATCCGAAGTGAAAATGAATATCAGCAAGCGGTTGTGCGATTGAAAGAAGAGGCACAACGAATCAAGGAACAACAAAAGCAGTTGCAGGGAATGGACTTGTCCAAGGAAGAGATCAAACGAGTCCTTGACCCAGTACGCTCATTTCATGAGCAACTCAAAGAAGAGGTTGCGAGCTACGAAAAACTGAAACGGGGCGAATTTGATGAACTGCGAAACTTTGAAGGCATTGGCCGTCTTTTGGTCGCATTGCGAATCGCTCAAGGACTGTCTCAGCGCGAATTAGCCGAGCGACTGGAAATTCATGAATCACAAGTGTCTCGCGACGAGCGGAACGAATACCATGGGGTTTCTGTGGAGCGATTCAAACGAATTCTCGAAGCACTGGGAGCCGAAATTCGAACATCGGTCGTGGCCGTTGGAGACTCTCCTTCAAATACTCGGATCGCAGTTCCGTCGTAAACGAGATTCAAGATTCGTTCTGGAATCATTTTGCTGGCCCAATCCGATTATGAGCAAAACAAAAAGCCGCCTGAACTGGTTATTCCGGTAGGCGGCTGAATGAGTTATCTGGCTTTGGGAACCTTTGATTTACCGACAAAGTCTTGAACTTGATTCAATGCCTCATTGAGCTTGTCCCAAAGCTCGCTTACTTGTTTTGAGTTTTTGGCCAGCCACAACAAATCGATCAGTGCCTGTTGTTCAGCTTCCAGCTCCAACAGTTTCTGACCTAGCGGGCTTTGGCTCATCAGTTCCGTCTGCTTCTTTAAGCTTAGGTCATCCAGCTTAGAGTTTATTTCTTTCTCCAGCGTATGCGTCCAATGAAAGCAATCATGGGGCAGTTGGATTAAATCGCCAATCTTTTCATATAGCTGCTCGCATTCCTGTTTGATTATCGATTTTTGCCGCTCGAAATCCCGTTCTAACTCCGCTAATTTCTGTTGTTTCTCTTCCAGGCATCTAAATTGCTGCCCCACACCGAGTTGTTTTCTGGCAAGTTCAGTAGCTCTTTCCGATACTCGCTCCCTAAAATCAGGCTCGCAATGTTGAACCAGTTGATCCGACGCCAGTTTGATTCTGGCAAAGATTCTGTCCTGCCAATGTTCCCTTTCCTTATTTGTTAAACCCATATTCATCTCCAAGTTTTGGCTGCATCCGGCCAAGCAGCAGCGTTTAGCCCATGTGCCTATTGCCGGGGGCTCGAAGTGCAACATTGCACGGCTGGGCAAGGTGGAGTCTCGCCGATAGGCGAGCAGCAGCCGCTAAAATCTTGGAATATTGGGCGGCGAACCTTGCCGCCGTGCTAAAATGGGTCTGCAAGGCACCGGAAGAGAGTCACGGTCATTCAATTAGACTTAGAGAGCAAAACGAGTCACCTCAAAAATTTCACCAACAGGTCACGAGACGGGCTAAAGCCGTCTTAAGGGGCTTGGTACCGGTGGAGCCCCACTATTGGCGAAAGTTCGGCTGACGGCTGCAATCAGCCTAGGACGATGACTGAGGCCTTAGCCTTTCCAATAGCTCGACATCCGACAAAATTGATATGTCTCGCTCGCTACAATATCGAAGGACTTCCGGCGCATATAAATGACGATCCAAGGTACAAATTACGGAAGCTTTACCTAACACGGCGGTTTGAACTATGGGGTCATCCTTCGGGTCATTTGGCACGATGGCAAATTCTACTTCACTGGAAAGACTCACCATCAAACTTGCTTTTTGAATAGCAAGAACAAAAGCGTCCATTTCGTATTCTGTTAGGCGATGGACGGATCGAAGTCTGGGATATCTCAGAACGCGAATCAGTTCATCGAGCATGAATGGTGAACTGCAAAGCACATGTTCTGGCTCTAGCAGAATTTTCAGGACTTCGAATGCTGGGCCGCGATTTCGAATAGATGCTGCACGAACCAAGATATTCGTATCAAGGACGACTCTCATTTACGTTTTCGGGCATGAGAAATTGCCTCCTGGATAGCGTCTTCCACATCCGAATCGGCGAGGTGCTGCTTGTCCACATTTTCTTGAGCTTTTTTCGTGACCGACTCAATGACCTTGGCGGCACTGGCCTTCTGAGCTGGTGGCGGTTCAATGCCTGGCGAATATGAAGAAATGAAAACCTGCTGGCCAGCGTCCAACGGATGCCCCAATAAGCGCTCCAGTGCCGTTCGCTCATCCGCATTGATTTTGTCGACATTGATATTGGTGAGGTATTGATTGCTCATACCCACATTCTAGCACAACTAGGCCATTGAGTCACTTGAAAAATTACCCTTCGAAGACCTAATAGAACCATTATGTCGGCCATTTTCTTTTTGCTATCACACTTCGCCAACAGATCACACAACGGGCTGAAGCCGTCTTTAGGGGCTTGTCACCAGCGGAGCCCCACTATTGGCGAATTCAATGCAAATTGGCGGCTGACGCTTTGCAGCCGCCCGCTTGGAAAGATTAAAGCGTATCGTCTGTCATGATCGAGTAAGCTGAGTCGTTGGTGATGATCAACGAGTCCAGCACTCGGATTCCCAATAGCTCGCCAGCTTCTTGGATTCTCGTTGAGACATTCCGGTCTTCCAAACTTGGATTCAAATTCCCTGAGGGATGATTGTGGGCGGCAATTATCGAGACTGCACCCACCAAAACGGCTCGTTGAAAAATCTCGCGTGGATGTACCTGGGCACTGTTGGCTGTCCCGGTTGAAATCACTGAGTAACTGGCAACACAATTGCTGCCGTCCAAATAAATTACGATGAAGTGCTCCCGACTGTTGTCAGGAAACAACGTACGCAAGTAGGATACGGCGTTGGCTGGGCCTGTGATCCTAAAACTCGGTGTTTTTGACGAAACGTAGTTCACTTGGACATCGCGAATAAATGTATCGGCAATGTTGGTTTGTTTCTGTTTGGCATTTTTGGTAGTCATGTTCCTCCGTGGTTCAATTGGGTTTACGCTTCGAGTTCAGCAAAATCGGCGATCTTGCCAACCCGAAGCTGGAGGAATGTCGCTCACGGCAAGTCAAGGTGGAGTCTCGCCGATAGGCGAGCAGCAGCCGCTAACAATTAAAAAAATGGGCGGCGTACCTTGACGCCGTGATAGAATCGAGCTTGCTACGGGCTGTTATTTATCAACTTCATCCGATTCGAGTGAAGGTTGGCCTGGACCTCGAATGCGTAACACAATGACAACTTCTCGCTCAAACAGATAAATTGCCCGATACGTCCTGCCCTTACGAGTTCGGAAAAGGCATTGCCTCAATTCGCGTGCCACAGTCTGAGCTTCAGGAGCAAGGCCAAAAGAGAGCGGATCTAAAGACATACGCTCCAACGCGTCATCCAATGCTGCAAGCCAATTACGGGCTCCAGTTGGACTACGATCTAGCAACCATGAGAATATCGCCTCAATGTCGCGCTCGGCACGAGGCATTACGGATATCTGATACTTTTCCGTCATTACTCGTTAGGAAGTTTGGATGTCAAGTTTCGAATGACATCCTCCGCCGATTTGCCCTTGATTCCTCGGTGATAGTCATTAAGTGAGGCAGAAACAGCTTTGGCATCGGCTTCGGACTTCTCCGAGTCGGGATTCAGCATGCGCCACTCATCGTAAAGCTCGTCAATCGATACGTCTTGTTTGCCTGAACTTAAACGTGAAAGCGCAAATTCACGAAATTGATTTATTTGTTCGGAAATCTGGGTCATTTTCAATATCCTTTGTTCAGCTTGCGTACCGAGCCTCTCCTTTGCATTGTATCACGTGTTGAAACACCTGAAAAGCAAAAGTTTTTCTTGTTTGATGCAGGTCAAAAGGGCAAATGCGAGGTCTTGGTGGCGTGCAGCAACAAAGACCTCTCAGGGAAACAGGATGTCAAATTACCAGTTGCGACTCTTACGACAACAGGAAATCGAACAAAAGATGTCCCCGACATAACCATACGCTTCATCCCCTACCCCCATCGGATAACCGCAGTTGTTGCAGTTACTCTCTTCGGTGATGTGGTTGATGCGATAACGTTCCGGCAAAGGGCCAGGATCGTCTCCAGTGATCGCTTCCATCCAATCACGAACGGCCAACGGATCACTTAACCCGGCTTCTCTGGCCTCCCGAACACGTTTTTGAGAAGTTCCCAGGCGAAATGCCAAGCTCTCGATAGTTTTTTTGTGCTTTCGCATCAATTGAACTACCTGTTTCCCGGATAATGTCGTAACGACTTCATCCACCTTAACAGCGCCAACCGTTTTGGAGAACCCGCTCATCACTTCGACATAAATCTTGAGATTCTGTCGATGATGCCGGATACATTGCAAGATGAACTCCCGACGATCTCCTTTGGGCATCGCCTTGAAAGTTACGTATCCATGTTTGAGCTTGGACACCACATGCCGAATAACTGTTAAGTTACTTTCAGCCACATGGCAATCGCGATCGATGATCTGCCGGATGATTGGATGAACCGGTTTGTCTTCCTGAACTTGGGTGACGTTCATGAAATAGCCTCCCTTTATTCATTCAGCACCAGTGAAACAAAGTCGTGCGTTGGAAACGCACGACGTGCAACCAGAATCGGCGATTCCAGTTGCCAAAACAACGCCTTCATGTTTACCGCCTTTCGCAGTTAGACACAGAGATGACAGGAACCGTGTTCGTCAGCAGTTTGAACCTGCCGAGCCGAAATACGGCCTAACAATTGAGAATCAAACTCGTTGGCATTGATCCTTTGAATCAACTCCAACGCAGTTTCCGTTGAACACCAAGAGAACGTGATCGACTCAACCTGAACTAAGAGTTCTGGCCTCGTGAACATGCGAACGACTCCGTACTCTTGCGCTCCATCCGCAGACGTTGCATCGTTGAGATAAAAGTAGTTGCCCAACTGAAATGCTGAGCAAAGTACCCAAGTCTGCTGAGTCAACATGTAAGCTAGACTTTCAGGCGATTCAGCCGTGGTGATGGACCAGATTCGTGACTTATGCAGCATCGGCCACCTCCTCGGAAACAGACGTCTCCAGCTCAGTGATGATGTTGGCAGCAACGTCTCTAATCAGCTCCAATGACTGAGCCAACATGGGCAGATCACCGTTCCACAGTTGGATATAGTCCGCAGACGAACTATTGCTGGGCATTCCGACAGCCCGACAGACGATGTAGGCCACGGCTTCAGCTTCCGTCTCCCTCATCGTTTTAGTGGTTTCCGAACGACGGTCGCCACGATGCAATAACTCATGGGCAAACTCATGAACCAAAACTGCAAACGTTTGCGCTTTGGGCATGTTCTCCAACACAGAGATTGAACCACCTTTGGACATGCCAAAGGCTCCGTCCAAATCAGGCTCGTAATGAAGGACAATTCCTTTTGACTCCACCAGTCGCTCAAGGCGCTCGATATTGTCTCCAGGGTCGCCTTCAACTTGGTTCAAGTCGGGAATTTCGGCTCCTTCGGTTTGGGATACATCAAAGACGTGAACGACTCGAAAACCTCGCAAGTATCGGGCTTTGCGGTCTTCGGGCTCTTCGCCTTCGTTTCCGTCCTTGTCCTTCTGCTTAGCGCGAGACAAGATCGGCGCGAGTATGGCAATGCCTTTTTCGCCCTTTTTGACGAAACGCCCAAGTTCCTTCCATCGACTAAATCCCGCCACCATCTTGGCAGCGGGAAACTGCAACGCAATCAACATACAATTTCCAAACGAATAACGATGAAACTTGGAGCAAAAGTCCAAATATGTCAACAGTTCTTCGCTTTTGCCTTGCTGTAGCGCATTGGCCAATTCTTGCAATGCTTGATCGCTCATTTTCAAAGCATCATCTCGATTCATACATTCCTCCTTGTTCGCTCCGACTGTCGCGAACTGAAAAAAAGGGGTTTGGGTAGACCCGTCGGCGGCCTGAGCTGGCAGAACGCGGAACGTCAATGTGGAGTCTCGCCTGATAGGGCGAGCAGCAGCCGCTAAACCCAAGAAATAGGGCGGCGGACATTGACGCCGCGTTAAGCTCAGAAAAGCCGACGACGGGAGAAAATAAAAACCTTTGGATGCACGCCACCTGCCTCCATTGATTGCCACGCCTTAGCAGTCAATGGAAGCTGGTGGGCAAAGACTTCTACCCGATATGAATTGTGAAAAAAGTGAGAGACTCGTGATGCGGCAAGTCCATAATTGGGAAATGTCCCCTCTCACCATTGAGACAAGTTGTTTGCTGGTTGTGAACTGCGAAATAGCTGCTCAACTAGCCAGCTTGCAACAGAAAAAAATTCGATATGCCGTCGATCGGGAAACGATTTCCTGAATCAGTGTCGGACAATCGAAATTTCGGTACATAAAGTGGAATCGACCACTTACTTGGAACGAGCCATGTCGCGTCGCCGCGAGTTAGGTTTTTCTCGTTCGTTCGACTCGGAATCCTCGCGCTCGCTGCCATGTTGATAGATCCAAGTGTGGGCCAAATCGGCCACCTTGGAAACCAACGGCAATTCATCGCGTGAAAACGAACTTGACGTCTCCCATCCACTTTCGGTTTTGTAAATCCGATTGATGGTGACGCTAAACCAAGTTCCTGAGTCGTTTTGATTTCGCCAGATGGCTGCTTTAATGCGCCCCATGCGAATTTCGTGTGCCGGACGATCTGAAGACATAATCCACCAAACCTTTCTTTGGGTAAAAAACAGATCAAACCTTGACACGCATCACGATCTCTCTCGGTCAGCAGGTGAAGTCGGGAAGTGTTTGAAACTCCTAGCCTGTTCACCGAGGGACATTTTTGTTGAGGTCATCAAAACGGTTGGCATTGCCCCCAACCTTTCAGAGAACAGCCGATTTTGCCACTAACCAAAACGCTAATCAAATATTTGAGGGGCAAAACTAGAGGATCGTCAGCCGACAAACTCGCTGGAATTCTTAGCAATCCGTCGCCCAGGAAGGTTGACCTTTGCCAACAGGTCACGCGGCGTTGGGAAACGCCTTTGGGGCTTGGTACCGGTGGAGCCCCGCTATTGGCAAAGCATTAAAACGATTAAGGATTCGGAGAGGATCGCGAGTCGCTATCGGGGTAAAGAAAGTAATGTTCGACTCGTTTGTAAAACCGGCGCAGCTCGTCGGCAGGTTGTTCGGAAGGCGATGAAGTAGATAGGCTCTGGGAAAAGCTCTGCCAGATAAACTCAGGTAGTTCCGCAAGCTTTGCGAGTTTTTCAAGCTGAACAAAACGAAAACGTCTGTCAACACTTTTTGTCGTGGCTGCAACCAATCCAAGTTCAAACAAGGCCAGAGTTGATTTCGGTTCCCTCGCCAACGCTTCTTGAAATAGCTCGCAAGCTGCTTCCAGCCATCGCATTGCCTTTTGGGCGGCTGCGTTTAATGGTTCATCGCCATTTGCTCGCCCGGTAGTGCGTTGATAAAAGAGGATCGAAATGACGCTAAGATCAAACTTAGGCCATTCAAATTCAGCAAACGGTGGCTTGTCAATTAGAATACGACAGTGCCTAATCTTCTCGTTCAATGCAAACAATGCCCCTACTGCGAAAATGCGGCTATGCTGATTTCCGGGCTCCATCTGCATATAGTCAGAAAACGCGTCCACATGGCATTGCGCTTCTCCTAGTTCCCGGCCAATACGGAACGCCAATAGCGGTATTCGTTCAATCGTGGGGAATGTCAGCGTGGGGTTATTGAATTTTTGGAGGTCTTGAGCAACTTCCAATGCGGTATCGTATCGAGCCAGCGGATTCGCTTCAACACAATGATCAATTATCTTTTGCAGCTCTTCCGGAATGACTTTAGTCTGACGTTTTGGCGTTGCCGCCAGAATTGATTGCACTAAGGCATCCTCTTTATTGTCGGTTACAAATTGAGGTTTGCCTGTTAAGCATTCATGTAGCAGCGGCCCCAAAGCCCAAACATCACTTCTGGCATCCATATCAGGCGTGTTTCCAAGTATCGCATCAGGACTTTGATGGCCGCGCGTTCCAGCTACCTGTCCTTCGAGGTTTAACATCGATTCGTCATCCACGGCAAAACCAAAATCCAACAAAACCGCGCCCCCGTCATCGCGAACGATCACATTTGCTGGTTTGACATCCCGATGAAGAAGCCGTTTGGAGTGAGCAGCGTACAGGGCAAGGGCTACATCTGCCACAATGTTGACGGCAGTCTTGGACTCTAATGGACTGGACGCAATTAACTCTTTGAGCGAAATACCTTGAACCAATTCGGTTATAAGACATGGCGAACCACCCTCGCTTTCAATCCAATCAATAAATTTGGGGAAGCGAGCACCCCCAAGTTGCATCGCTGCATCGGCCTCGGCTTTCAACAGCTTAGCACCCAGTTGCCGTCGACTTGCAGACGGGCTTCTAAATGGCGATTTAATTGCCACGGAATTCCCAGACTCTGCCTGTCCTTCGAAGACGACACCAAAAGCCCCGGCAGCGATCCGCCGAACGACTTGGTACGAACCGCAGTGCTCACCTAACGCCAAAGGATCGTTCGGAGCACGCAAACAAACGTCAGACAAATCAAGTCCTGAAAAGTCAGCGAGGTCTGGGCTGTGCCCGCATTCGACCTGATCTGAATACACGCCTTCCAGAAACGGTTTGTATGTTTCGCCCAAACCGCCAAGACTATCCGCAAAAGCAATGATCTCGGACAATCGACCAATTGGCCATTTTTTTAGGTAGAGCTCTGCCCTTGCCAGATCGGTAAATAGCGCGTTTGAACGCTCAAGCTCACCTAATCCCTGATAAAACGCCTCAAGTGTGATCGGTAGTTGTTTCGCGGACTGGACTTCAAACTCGGAAAGAATTTCAAGTGTCGATCGAGCCATCGTGATTCTCTGGAATTCATTTTGGGAATTGTGTTGGTGAATGCGTCATGTTCCATGTGTTGGAACCAACATATTTTAGCGACATGGACAGGGGTTTTGGATTCCCCGTACCCGTGGACTGTAACGAAGTGAAGTAGTGAAACCAACAAGTTGCCAACTACCATAAATCAGGGCGAGCGTCGGGCTTGATTTTCGATTAAATCTTTTGCATTATTTTCCCGCTTGGTGAAGCGGAAACAGGCTCTGTTGGGAAACAACCTGTCAGGAATAACCAAGCCGAAGCGTCGAAGAGATGTTTTGCATGGTTCCAGCGGCCGAGGGTTATGGCTTTCCGCCTTCCCTCGCCGCTTGAACTTTGAATCGGTTTTTTGTGGTAACTGCCAACTGAATTAGGCGTCCTTGGTCTTGAGCCATTTAGATCGGCTTGTTGAAGAACGGGTTTTCAATTGCATTTTGAGAACGTTCGTTTGGTTGAAACGGAATCCAAGCTGAGAATAGTTGTCTTCAAGCACGTTTTTGGGTGGTTGTTGCAAAGGGAAGAGATTCGCCCATCCCCATTTTTCTGGAAGGTTTTGCTTTCTTAGCGGTCGAGGGCACGATGGTTATCATTACTTGTTTGACCGCCTTTTCGTTCTCCAAAAAAAAATGGTCAGCGCAAATTTCCCTTTGCACTGACCAGGTTCATGAAGACAATCGCCTAAACTCGGCGGGCGACTTGGCTTTTAAGTTCTTCGATGTGAATATTGAACCGTTTCATTGATTGACGGTCGCGCAGACTTTCGGCTACCAACCGGCGATGGCAAGTATTTTCATTTGCACAAGAGCACATCAGACACACAGTTTCATCTCGATTGGACACGTAAGTTGACAGCACTGTAAGACCGTTTTGGATTGGCCAACGGCACCAATGGGTCAAGTGTGCTCGAAGAACTCGCATTTCAGGATCGTGAAACTCTGGATTGCCGAGATTCGGAATCCATAAGTATTTGATCCCAGCTGCCTCCAAGATATCGGAAATTCCTCCCTGAGCCTGCAAATGCCAGTCTTTCGGCATTGCATTTTTTGAAAAACCGTGACGATAAACACAAGGAAAAAGTCGAATGTCGACCAAGTGAGTGACCTCGGCAGCATGTAGTGCCTCAATCATCTTGGTCATTCGATTTTTGGTGTTCCACCGACGGTAGCCAACGGTGTAAATGGTAGTGTCCATAAGCGCTCTCCGTAAAACAGACAGGAATAAATTCAAACTTGCGGGGTGGTTCTCGCCCCTGATTGATTAGTTGCGAAAACGACAGGCACGCGCAACAAAACATCACTTTGATGCGAGCTAATGCCTGAGAAAATCCCGGGGTTTGGGGCAGAGCCCCAAGTTTTTCAGTAAGAAAACGACATCGCTGTCGTCAGTTGCCGTGGAAATCAGCAAATAATCGTATCAAGCGATTGCCGAGGATAAGACAGGCAAAGTCAGGTTTACGACGGGCAAGCGGAGGCACGGAGCTTGCCGGTCGTAAACTTGACCATGTCATCAAACTTAATCGCCGGTGGCTGAAATTGCTGTGATCAAACGGTCATCTATTGCCGTGGTGGTTGTTCTTGAAGCGGACGAAGGGAGCAAAAGTACAACCACCATAATTGCCGACGCAACAAAATCATCGCAGGCAATTGGTGTCGCCAGCCAAAGCAATGACTCCCGTACGGGCGAAGCGACCCCAGGAGCGAAGCCTGTCGGGTGTCATGCGTGGCTGATGTAAATTTTTGATTTTTTCGAGTGGACACTTGGTTTCACACAAATCGATACGTTGAGCCGTTATCGCGTCTCCCAACCGGAGGAACGGAGGTCTGGGTGACGCGAATCAATTGCTGAAATCCTACCGATTCGCAGCTATACCCTTTGTCATTTCGTGAACGGGCTCAAGTTGCTGGCTACTCACCGATTTGACCAATGTCACCAGAGCCGTTCGCACTTGGGGTGGTAAGAATGGCCAGGCCTCGACGATCAAAGCCAAGTCCGTAAGCTCATAAAATGATGAGGGTGAAAACTGCTGCGCTTTCTGCTGCGCGCGGTGGATTTCAGAAAGTTGGCAAAAGTCATAAGTCTCTGCTATAGCGGGACTTAAGGACGATTCAGAGGGTGCAGGCAAAGGGACTGAAAATCCATGTGTCGCCGGTTCGATCCCGGCCCTGACCACTTGGCACGTAGCAGCAACATCGAGAAAACCCCGGCAATTGTCGGGGTTTTTTCGTGTGCCCGCTAAATCAGTCCGTGTGTCGTCTGACTCACTTTCTCCGTCTTGCCCCGCGATGCCCGGTTTTACTGCTGCGCTTTCTGCTGCGATTTTTTGTTTACAGCCCTCGGAACCCAACCCGGTCACCCGGTCCTACAACGTTTCGGTGACTTGGAGGTAATGCTTGGCTGAGACCAACTCGCTGTGGCCTATCCAAGCGCTGACCGCGTGTTGCGGAACGGTCATCGCCCATTGAATTTCACAGCTTCGCCTCAATGTCTGAAACAAGTCCTCCCAAGGCTCCAAACACACCGTCCAAATTTGTTTGGATTGAAGTCTTGCTGGCCAATCGGGAGTTTTCGAAAACGGGAAAAGCAGTGCAGCTAATTTCAAATTCAGACGTGCGTACTAAGTTATGTGATCAAATGATTGAACGCGGCGTCAGTCGGAAAGTGGCGTCAGAACTGGTTGCGAAACACCCAAAATCCCTAATTGCATCTCAAATTGAGATGCATGACAATCTAGTCAAATCCGGCGATTCGCGAGTCGCTAAAAACAGTGCCGGGTTTTTGGTGGCTTCGATTCGCGACAACTACCAGTCAATCGGAAAATCAACAGAAAAAACAAAATCCAGGTCGCAACCACCAGCTGTAGCGACTCGACCGAAAACTGCGAAAGAGATTCAAATGGAAAAACTCCAGGTCGAACAGGACGCGGCACTTGATCAATATTTGGCATCTCTGACAACGGAACAGGTTCAGGAACTGGAAGAGGCCGCGTTGATTAATGGCACGCGGATGCAAATCGAGAGTTACTATAGATTAAAGCCCAAAGGAGGCCAGCTTTTTGAGAGTCTTCGAAGGCAGCTGATGTCCGACCATATAAGTGAGAAAAGATGTTGAAAACAAGGAAATTGTGGCGTTGTTTAAAACCAAAGCGGTTCAAACAACGAGGTGATTCTGGTAACCTTGGTACTAAATTTATCCAAGTAGTTTGACAACATGTACATCGCCCGCATCCGAATTCAGAACTACCGATGTTTTCGGGATTCTATTGTTGAGTTCCAGCCCGGCCTAAATGTAATAATCGGTGAAAACAATGCTGGAAAGACAACACTTCTCAAAGCGATAGCGTTAGTCTTTGATCGACGGTCGCAAGATCGTCCAACCGTTCACGATTTTTATAGCCTGCTTGCGCCGATTGATGCGCCGCCTCGGATCACTATTTCTGTAACACTTAGATCATCGGCCACTGACACTCTGGCTGATCGCGCACTTGTTGCTTCATGGCTTACTAGCCTTGATACTCAGTGGGAGGCGCAACTCACTTACAAGTTCTTCTTGCCAGATACAGACGAAGCTGCCTTTCGCGATGCATTGGGCGGTACGACTGATCGGACCTTGTTTTTCGAGATCATCGACGAATTCCTCCCGAAATATGTCACGCGCGTTTATGGAGGTAATCCTGATACGGTCGTAAGTGCTGACTCAGATACATTGTCCAAGTTCGATTGCCAATTCCTCGATGCCCTGCGAGATGTTGAGAGCGAAATGTTTTCAGGCAGGAACCCGCTTTTGCGATCAATGCTTGAGGAAGTTTTGGACATCGACAAGCAAGATGGTGAAAAACGCCAATTAAGATCTGCATTTCGCGAACGCTCAAAAGCACTTCGCACCGAACTGATAGGCAGACTTGATACTCCCCGGCTGTTCAAACTTGTTTCGGAAACAGGAGCTAGCGACGGTGGTACGCCGACTCTCGATGGAGGCGTTCAGGAGAGCGATCTAGTTGCCGCATTGAAGCTGTTTATTGAACGCGAGTCGTTCGCGTTTCCCGCAACCCATCAGGGATTGGGGTACAACAATCTGATTTATATTTCACTCCTGCTGGCCAGCATCTCGTTTCGCGCATCAGAGAAACGCAGAGGACAAAATGCTGCTGTGTTCCCAATGCTGCTCATTGAGGAGCCGGAAGCGCATTTGCATCCTGCACTTCAATACAAGTTACTCAGCCACATTGTCAGTCGTGTCGAGAAAGAACCCCATCTGAATCGCCAGGTCTTTATGACGACGCACTCCACACATGTTACATCAGCCGCTCGCCTCGCGCCGATCATCTGCCTGTCGGTCCGCGAAACTGGAGAAATCGGAATCGCATATCCGTCTCGGCTGTTTCCGGAAACCACCGCAGGCAAGGAGTCGCGAACATACGTGGAACGTTATTTAGATGCCACCAAGTCCGCGATGCTGTTCGCAAAGGCTACTTTGTTCGTCGAGGGAATAGCCGAGCAAATGCTGGTTCCAGCATTTGCATTGCGGGATGGACTGTCATTCGACGATCATCATGTGGCCGTTGTTAGAGTCGACGGCGTGACATTCAAGCATTTCTTGCCACTCTTCGGTGCCGGAGTCGCCACCAATCTCTTGGAGCATTCACTCCACCGACGGGTTGCTTGTCTCGTTGATGCAGATCCCAGCCGAAGAGAAAGTGGCGTCGAAAACGCCCGCTGGAAGTCGTGTTTCCCATTTCAAATCAATGGCGACTCCAGAAGCTTTGAATATCGCGCTACATCCGGCGTGCAACAGACGCTTGTCGCTCTGATAGCCGGGAGTGCGACTCTCGCAGTGTTTTCCGGGAAGAAGACACTGGAATATGACTTGGCACTTGCGAATGAATCAAACCCGGTACTTGTTACGGACGCGGTGACCCACGGTGCAGTACTCATAGAGTTGTGTGCAGCCCCCGACACGCTCCCTACAAAACTGAAGAAGCAATTTGAAACGGATGAACTTGCCAGCCTGAACGCAATTCAGGACGTGAATGATCGCAATGCGCACCGATTCGCCGCGACTTATCTTCGATGTGTGGAGAATGCGAAGGGCGAACATGCCTTTGCCCTTGAGAAGATCATCCGTATCCCGCCGGAGAATTCGACACCCCTTCAATGCCCAGAATATATCGCCAATGCGATCAAATGGGTGACATTAGGGACGGTGCAGCCAGCTTCACGAGCAGCTTCGCCATGACCGATCCTAAGTCGCTAAATTCATCGGATCGCCTTGATGACATTGAGCATCATTTCCGAGTTACGGCTGGACCAGGTTCCGGGAAGACACATTGGCTCATCGGGCATGTGCGTCAGGTTGCCCAGGAATCTCAGCGCATTACGCCGTGCTCTCGCATAGGCGTCATTTCATATACTAATATCGCTGTACGAGAGATTCAACGGCGACTTGGAGCGGCGGCTGATGTCACGGAAGTCTCAACCATTCATAGCTTTCTTTTTGGCAATGTCGTTCGCCCCTATCTGCACTTGTTGAAAGATTCGAGCGGATCTGACATTGCGGCACATAATCTTGTTGACACGCATTCCGAGCACTTCATCGCGCACGATATTCTTGATGGCTGGCTTGATTTTTACGGCCGACGCCAAGTGCTTATGCAGCCGAATAACTTGCAACTTCTGAAAGTTCGACTGCGCGGCATCTCGGTTCGCATAGACGGCCATGGATTGCCATTTCATGCACCTTGCAAAACCGAAGCAAGAGACAAGCACATTTTGGGCTTGCTGACTCCCGAGCGGCTGCTGGAATACAAGAGTCAGTATTGGAAACGTGGCCACATTGATCATGAAGACGTTCTGTACTTTGCTTATCGATTGCTGGCGGAGTTTTCTGCACTCCGGAAGTTCTTGAGTGCGAAATTTCCCTATCTTTACATTGACGAGTTCCAGGACACATTGCCTGTACAGGCCGCAGTCGTTCGGTCGCTTGCCGACGCAGGAACAGTTGTTGGCGTTATCGGCGATCCCGAACAAGCGATCTACAGCTTTCTGGATGCAAGTCCGACGCATTTCAACGGGTTTCAGCTTTCCGGATTCAGAGCCTATTCAATCGATGGTAATCGCCGAAGTACGCAATCGATCGTTTCTTTTCTCAATAGCCTCCGCACCGATGGGTTGGAACAGCAGCCCATTGAAACTGAAAATGGAACGCCGCCTACGGTCTACTTTGGCAGTCTGGCTGATGCCTTGTCGCATGCCCGTGCGAATACCCGCTTCGCATCATCGATGCTTGTGTTGGCTCGAAGCCACAAGAATGTCCTTAAAGCGCGCCGACCAGACTCCGCAACCGATGCTGCGACTTGGGAAAATGTTGAAAAAACGGATAGCGATCGCTTTCGATTATTGTATGCAATCGCGTCGGCAACAGATTTGGCATTGCGAGGGCTATTCGACTTGGCGGTTCAGCGACTAGTCCAAGGCATTTCCTCAAAGAAGCGATTCCGTCCTCCATTGAAATACGACGGCAATGTGACGATCGAGAAACGGCGAGCCGTTTCCCTATCTTTCTTGGAGTATGCGATATCGAACCACGAAGCAATGCTTCAAAAATCGACCCTTGAGGTATATCGTTGTCTCACAGATGTCGTCGGCACGTGCCTAGACGGGCTATCACTCACGAAAGCGATAAGAGGTAAATTCTGCGACCAAATGAAGTCGTCCGCATATTCCGACCTAGTGCACGGAATCAAAACCACTGACGAAACTAGGCTGGTTCGAACAATTCACCAAGCTAAGGGAGGAGAAGCTGACGCGGTTTTCGTGGTGTTGGACAACGGAGAGGCAGAGCACATCCTTGACCCGAAAGCAGGTGATGAAGAGCACCGAATAACTTATGTCGCGTTAAGTCGAGCCAAATCAGAACTTTTCATTTATTGTCCGGAACGGTCGCAGCAAGAACGGTTCAAATCTCTCGGTTTGAAAATTGTAGAGTTGAAGTTAGCACCGAAATCTATTCAACCTTCTCTACGAGGCAAAACAAAAAAGCCATCTTAACTTACAACAGCTGCTAGAAAATAGGTACTTGTTTACCGTTCCAAAGATTGATCTTGGCAGAAAAGTAATGGATCGTCC
>CALMEE010000091.1 GCA_937862885.1 uncultured Planctomycetaceae bacterium | reverse complement strand
TTGGTCGTTAACGATCTGGCCATCGCCGAGGACTACCATCCCAGCGACCATCGAGAAATCTTGCTGTGCATTGCCATGCACGAACTGGCCCATATTCTGGATCGACCCCAGCTGGTCGCCACCAGCGACAAGGACGCCGATGAAATCCTGTTTGAACTGCTGGTCGTGGCCAACGTCACCGATCGCGATCCAACCACCGAGCCACGTTACGGGCATGGCCCGTCGTTCATCCGACTGGCGATCCATTTGGTAGCACGAGCCCGGCGGTTGGGTTACGACCTACGCTTTGCGGGCGTCTGCCCGACCCATCGCTACGGCTTGTCGCCGGTTGGCGAGTACGTCCAATCGCTGCGACGCGAGCTGAACAAGTCACCAACTTCGCTGCGGCAATTGCTGTCAGCAGCACCACCGATATCGTTCACAAAACTTTGGCAATCCGACACTCAAACCCCAGGAGAAAACCCATGAGCGTTTCATCATTCTTTGACAAGATCACCGGCCTGCAGCGCAAGCGTGAGCGGCAGCAGGTCGAACAGTATTCCGATGTCGTCGCTGCGGTGTCGATCGGAACCGAGCCCGAGCCGGAAGAGGTAGATCGCATCCTGGCGCGAGCCAACAAGTCCGTGGACGACCTGAAGGCCGACGTCCAGCGGTATCGCAACCGCATGGCGATGCGAGCCCTGGCCGAAGCGTTGCCCCGTTACCAGCAGGAACGCGATGAGATCAAGCGGAAGCTTGATCAGCTCGACCGCGACTTCGAGGAGGCCGAGCGACTGTACGAGGAGCAGCGATTCCCGCTGGAGAGCCAACTTGGCGAAGCAAACGAGGCGATCCGAACCGCGACCAATGCCCGCGAGGAATTGGTGACTACCTGCGAAGACCCCTCGCTGCTGGCCGAGATGGAACGGATCGAATCCGAGATTGAACGGCTGGGCGAATCCAATCGCGACCTGCTGAGCCAAGCCGCCTATTTCGAGGACAAGGCTGACACCGAAGCGATGCTGGCCGAACGCGAGGTCAACACCGGCGACCGCGAGCATCGCCGCGAGAAATTGACATCGCACAGCAAGCAAGCCGAATCCCTCCGACGCCGTATCGCTGCCAACGAGAAATCTCGAGCCGACCTGCTTCGCAAACGAGAACAGGTCGAACAGCGCATGCGGGAAGCCTGATCGCTGCCCATCGAATCAATCCTGCCCGGCAGGTCCATCCTGTCCGAACGCCCCTGGCGTTCGATTGCTCTTTGACAATCTGGTCTAATGCAGTGAGCCGTCGGGTTGGCAACCCGGCGGCTCGTCGGGGCTACGCTTGTTAGGGCGGTTCTTTCCACTTGCCCTCGATGCAGGCAGCAAGTTTCTTGGCAAGGGCCATTTGATCTTCTTTCGCTGCAGGGTAGCCGCTAATATTTGCGTGATTCGGATTTTTGGGAAGAATCGGAGCCGGTAACACATGAAGAGTGTCGATTCGACAACTACTTGCGCGGATATTGACCAAGCCGTAAAGAGTTCTTTGTCGTTCCTTTGCCACGTCGAATCCTACCTGCCACGTTTCCTCAAGAGTCGCCTCTCGATGCCGATTAACAGATAGTTCAACAAGCTTGTACGGCAAAAACACCTTGTGCTTTACCGAGCCATCTGACCGCTTTTCGTCACTGTAAACGATGAATCGAGCTAATAGTTCGTTGTCGGCTATTGAAGGGATATTTTCGGGATCAATCACCTTCGAATACTCTCGCAATAAGATCAAGGATCGAAATCGGAATTCTATCCAGATACCAAGAAGTTCCACGAGGAGATTCGGTCCCAATAAGAGCAGCCCAATGCAGCCGATTGTTCGGAGCAATGCTGACAGAGAAAACGCGACGAGGCGTTCGATACCACGCTAAGTTGATGTGCCCGTCCGCTTCGCGACTGACCTCCGGTTGCGGGAAGCCCAGCGGCAGGTTCTGGATAAACCGAATCGCGGCATCTTTAACCTCTTCGGCCACAGCGATTTCGTCTGGCCCCACCTTCCAATCTTCGTCCGTCGCTTGCCAAGCCTCGAACACAGCTTCGACCGCTTCATTGCGTGAAAGTGTGACTGCGTTGTTACAGCGGGCAAAAATTTGCTTCCGAGTTTCTTCGAGCAAGCGAGCGGCATCGCTCACGCCTGAATACGTGGTTGTCATTCGTTCCTCGGTCTATTTAAAACGTTCTTCCGCGTCTTTCATGTACGTGAAAAACACTTTGTTCTTAATATACCGCATTTCGTTGAGCGCCTTCTCGAGTTGGTCCAACGTTACGGCTCTTGTGGTTGAAACATCAATGTCAACGATCAAGATTTTCCTACTTCCCGACTTCTCAGCGGCTGGCTGCAACGTGCGAATCAGCCGTACTTCATAAGGATATCCTTTTAGCGGGATCGTGTCTTGATGAAAAAATGAATTTGCCCTCAGGCCTAACCCGATCAGCGGTGGGTGTATCTTCTGTACGAATTTCGACAGCTTTTCGTTTTCTTTGACCGGAATCTGCGAAATAAATCGAACTCCAATGCCTTCAATTATATCTGGTCGGCCAACCTCTTGGTAAGCAGTCCAGAAGGGCATTGCAGCCTGAAGCAACTTTGGCCACGTCTCGTAAGGCTGTAAGCGACTAAACACCAGGGAACTGCGTTTCCACTGGCAGATGTACTTGCAATCGTCGGATTGCAGTCGAAAGCCATCCCAATGAGACTTGTGATGCATAGCCACGTTTCCGTCGACCGAACTCTCGAATCCTGCTTCAACCTGCACCTGGCCATGAAGTTTGTAGCCTGCGAAACGCAATTCTAGCAGCTCCTTGAGCTTTGTTTGTTCGAACGGTTCAACTGGGGGAGCGTTAAACTGAATCACGGCCTCGACTATCGGTGCGTTTCTTAGGGAAGTAAATTGCTCGCTCAGATCGATACTGAAGTTTCCCATCAATCTTTCACCCTTCTCATTCCCGCCACTAGATCATTCACTGGCCAACCCCTCGAACGTTGCCTGGAAATCGTCTTCACTTAACGCAGTATCCCAAAGCCCCATTTGCAAGCCTTGATGCCTGTCGACACCCATGTAGCGAAGACTGGCATCTTCGTAGCGGCGAAATTTCCACACGGCGTCATTCATCAAAGCACTATTGAACACGCCCAGGCTGACTAATCTCTCGAAATCCTTGGTGGTTAAACCTGTCACCTTTTGAAAAAGTTTAGGCTCAATACGAGTGATCACATCCTTGAGCCTTTGTTCTCGAAAATCAGTAAGGTACATGAACACCGGGATTCGTGCTGCAAACTTAATCAGTTTCTCCTGGACCTGCTTACGCAAGCTCTTTCGCTCTTTCTCCGCATCAGTCAGTTCTTTCTTTTCTTTTGCATCAGGTTCGTCGCCTTCGCTTGCTCGACGCTTAGCGTCCTTGATCTGCTCGGAACGATTAATGATTGTTTCTAAATCGGCATTGAGATTTCTAAATCCTTCGATTGCCTGCAGGGCTTCCATTGCCTTTGGGTCGTTCATCAGGCGTGTCAACGTACTGTCGTCGACATTGACTAACAGAACGCTCTCCCAACGCTTTGCCAACAAAGTCGCACTGGTTCCACTGGTAGCAATGTCCAAAATCGCTGCTGCATCCAGTTGACGCATAGCACTGCCGTCATAAGCAAGAACCGGTAGGAATCCAACCAATTCCGTCACGCGTTGCTCGGGTGTCGTGTCATCCGTCGCTAATCGCGAACCGTAGTCTGCAATCTGTCGCAAAGCTCGATTGGGCGCGAAGTCGAACACGTAGCACTCTGGCTTCACAATCACCGTCTTCTGGTCTTCGTCTTTCACCGTCCATGGCGATTGAACCCGGAAAGCAGCCTGAAAGTAGCTTTCGGGGCTAGATAGCTTACGGAGCATCAACATGCCAGTCCATGGCCTGACGGTCACTCCTGTGGTCAGCTTACCGCACGAAAGCGTAATGGACTTACTCTTGAGCGGGTCGTCCATCGCATCCAGAACGGGAGGCAGGGATGCAGCACCGATACCGGCTCGGGCACCAGCCGCTACCACGACGTTGAAATCATGGTAAAAGACGTTGTTTTTTGCCTTTAACAAGTTCGCCATCGCATGACAGGATGCCACGCTGGGAAGAAACCAAAACGTATGGTTGAGGACGCCCATCAACCGAGAATCAGAAAACGGCAATGGTGGCCTATCCTTGCCGAGTTTCAAATCATCAACAGTGGAACCCTTATACGCACCACGAATCAGATTCAGCCATTTTTGCACCTCTGATTCATGTTCGAATTTTGCGTCTTCGCCTTCACCATCAGCACGAAAGAATTCATTCAGGTCAAACTCGTTGAATTCCCCCTGCTCAGCAACCTGACGTATTTCATCGGGCAGTGTGTAGGTCATCAACACCAATCGGGGCAGCTCTGCGTAAGGATTCGGGCCATCACCAGCCCAATCGCGTTTCGCCCGTTGCTCGTCACTGTACGTCCAGTTATAGATCTGTTCCTCAATGAACTCACCGGAACCAAGCGCCCGAAACGGCGTACCTGATAGATACAGATAACCACCGGTTTGAATCGGTAGGATCGATTCATCAAACGCTAACTCATCAGCGGTTACTTCTTGCGCAACTTCGCCCTCATCTTCTTCATCCGCGCCAAAGAGGCCTTTCGCGTTCTCACGCCAAGCTCCGTAGTGGTATTCATCCAAGATAACACAGTCCCACGCCGTTTCATGAACCCACTCGTTCTTCGGCTTAATGGCACCGCTCTTGGTTCGCTGTAAAAAGTCCTGAAAACTACCGAAGCAAACGATCGGCTTCTTTTTATTAGCGGATTTGTATGTCAAATCGGTATCGCGACTGATGAATTGCCACCCCTCGAAGTCCACGTGCTGATTCAAGTCATCTGCCCAAGCGTGCTTCACAACGGGTTTGAACGTGAGCACAAGAATTTTCTTCCATCCCATTCGCTTCGCAAGTTGGTAGCTAGCGAATGTTTTGCCAAAACGCATTTTGGCGTTCCACAGAAAGTGCGGTGCACGCTTCGATCGCTCCAGTTTTGATCGCTTCAAATACTCGGCAGTTAACGCGACCGCTTCTTCTTGCTCGGGACGAAGTCCAAAGATCTGCGTTCGGTCTTCAACGTTCGAATCGCGGTTCATGACCGCGACGATAGCAGCCTTCACATCCTTGACCGTGCACTTAAACCACTCGTGCGTCGGGTTCTTAAATCCGCGAGCTCGTAAATGGCGATGGACGTCATGATCCGTGAAGCTCGTGCCATCGGAACGCATCGCGGATTCGATCAGTTCGATTCGGTAAGCTTTAAGTCCGCCTGGCCATTGCTCGGCGATTCGATATGACGCTTCACGCTCGGTATAACCTATTTTGAGCAAACCAACGTGGTCTTGGTGAGTGCTCGCGAATGCGTAGACGGTTGGGTTAGCAGCTGGACGTTTGGGAAAAAATGTGTTCATCTTTTATCCAATCTTCGAGTCAATGTATTCCCATTCATCAGCTGTAATTCCCCACCGGTCTCTCAGCATTTCGTCTGTGTATCTGCCTTTGTAAGTACCAATATCCGGCACAAATGCGAAATTTCTTCTAGTCACATCTTGCGAGACAACAGTTTGAAGTAAAAGAAATCTTACTATCTTGGTGAATAAATACGATTTGAACGCCAAAACCTCTGATTCTGAGTCAAAAGCGCACGCTACAAGCCACGACTCAGTGCAGCATTCGCCAGGCTTCGCAATTCGTGTGTTTTCATCATAATAAAAACGGACAGGTCTTGAAAAGTCAGTTTGACCAGCAATCGGGGCTTTTGGAATAAGCAGCTTCCACTTTTTCAACAACTTATTGTCGTCATTGACGTCATTATCTCGAGCAAACTTTCTGCCCACGCGCTGTATAAACCAACACGGAATACCCATTGTTTTAGGTGCATAATTGGTCGGTAGACCAAACGGCTTCCTGGGCGATACAACCTCTCGAAGAGTCTTTCCTCCGTTTTCGTTTGTCTTGATTATTTTCTGGACGATCGGAACTGCACGGCTGCTGCGGATAAAAACAGGGAATTCATCTAGTTTTCGCAGCGCCGAAACTGGCTCACCATCTATGATATTTGTGACCTTGCACAAGCCGCGATTGTCGCGGTCCCAAAGAAAATAACAAATCCCCCCCGCAACATCAACGCCAGGAAAAACTTCGCTAGAGTTTTCGAAATCAATAATTTGCCGAATTCGATCATCTTCAAGCATCTTGCTTCTAAAAAATTCAAGTCCCTTACCCCCAGCAAACCACCTTGATGGGATTACCATTGCGAGATAACGCGGTTCAAATTTTTTGGCCTGCTCAACAAACAAATGATATATGGTTGAAGAGCTCCTTCCATGCCCTCCGTCACTTAGTTGATAGGGTGGATTTCCGATGATGACATCAAATTTCATATCAAATAATTTCCTTGGATCGATGCCATGAATGAATGGATATGCGTATTCTTCAAGTGAACTGTCACGATCGTACTCGTCTTTATTGGCTCCGCATTGCTTGCACTTTGTGCCTTGCCAAACGTGCTTAGCTTTTGGCAGTCGTATGTTGCCATCTGCGTTAACGAATTTGGTTGCAATGCTGTACTTGCCGTTTGCAGTTTTTGAACAATACAGACTTCGGCGACTAATCAAGCTTGTAAGTTCGGTAATCGCCAGTCCAAAGACTTGCTTCGTCAGGATGTGATCGACTCGTGCTTGCTCGTCTGGGATCTCATGCTTTAGGCCCTCGTTAAGTCGCCGCGCGATCTCTCGTAAGAAGACACCGCTCTTGCAAACGGGATCGAGAAATGTCGTGTCCGGTGATGCGAACAATTCCTGAGGCAGGATATCCAGCATCGCATTTGCCAACTTAGGCGGTGTGAAGACCTCGTCGGCACTCAGGTTTGCGAGGCATGTCAAGATGTCGGGATTATGTCCGTTCAACGACTTGCTCCGCTTCATGGACCTTTAAGTAATGGCATGGTGGGAATGCACCCACTGACGTCGGCATAAACACATCCTTCCCTGAATCGCTAAAAAGCGGCAGATTTGCGATGTGGGCTTCGTTCAACAGTTGATCGTAAGCGAAGTCGTGTCGCTTGAGCATCGTTCCATTCATTGGCGACCACTCCGAAAAGACAATCGGGCGATCCTCGGACGTTCGCATGTTCAGTGCATCGCCTTGAACGATGTTTCGCGACAAAATGAATGAGAACGCGTTTTCCGCATCGATCGACAGCGACTCCCGAAACCGTTCCTGATATCGATCTTGAACGATCTGCAAGAGTCGCTTGCGGCATATCTCGACGTTGTCAGGCAGAAGATCAATGCCATAGATGCTGCACACGGCCAGAACCGCATCGCGTTCCCATTTGACTCGGTTGCTTTTGTTACGATGGTCAACCGTCAACAGCTTTCGCCGCAAAACCTCTGCTAGAAAGTTACCATCCCCGCAAGCTGGCTCCAAGAATCGAGATTCGATCCGCTCGCATTCATTTGCGACCAGGTCGAGCATATCATTGACCAACTCAGGAGGGGTGAATACCTCTCCATGGTCGATGACCCGCTGACGCGATTTTGTTTGTCGATTACCCATCGTGTTTGGTGCCATTAACGATTTCCGCGAGGCTTGGTTGACGTTACTTCTGATTTACGGGCTTGGCCACCTTCTTCAACAACTTATCCAGATCGCTTCGTTTGAATAATCGATAGCCATTTACCGGATTGCGATGCATTGGTAGATCGCCACGGGCTGCCCAATTTCGAATCGTGTTGTGGTGGACGCCAAGATACTCGGCCGCCCGTGCGGTGTGCATGTATTCCGACAATTTAGTCATGGTTTTCGCCTCTGTGCCTTAATGGCGACTTTCGCCAGACAATTAGCCTAACAAACTCTACAAGGTTTGAACATCCCCCTCCGTTTCTCGCCAAAAACTGGCCAACCGCTGGAAATCATTGAAATTCCAGCCGAATTGTGGCCTGAC
>CALMEE010000090.1 GCA_937862885.1 uncultured Planctomycetaceae bacterium | reverse complement strand
TCTACACTCTTTCCCTACACGACGCTCTTCCGATCTCAGGTTTTCACCAATTCGGATAGCCTCGTGCGAACGCGCTATGGCTGCTACGAAATTTCCAGCCCGTTTGAGCGTGTCCGCCAATTGCATGGTTGACTCAAGCGAGTCGCGATGAGCCAAACTGTTGGCCGGATCAAGCAGCAACCGTCGCGCGTCCAGTTCCTGTGAGACTTCGTGATGCGTTATGGCCTCTTCAATTTTCCCTAGTTTCAAACAGTGCTTGCCGAGCTGATAATGGGCCGTTGACAAATCTCGCAATGCTTGAAAATCGTCCGGATTTAAGACGGCTAACAACTCAGACGACGCAAGCGAGCGGCGCAAATACTCGTAAGCCAGGGTGGTCTCGCCAATTCGTGAATAATAGTCAGCCAGCTTGTTGTACGAAACGATTAAATCGCGGTCCGCCTCCGGCAAACTCGTCTGTCGATCGGCTTGATCTTGACGAACTTGCAACGCAGTCAGAAACTTGGTACCTGCCTCTTCAATCTCACCCATTTGCATCAAGAGGTCGCCGAGCAGATTGTTTGCCACTCCATAGCTTCGTAACACCACTTCGTTATGTGGGGCCAAGTCATTCAATTTTTTGAGATCCGCAACCACCGAACGACGCATGTCCAGGGCTACAGCTGTCGAGCCGTATTGCGATTCAATATCGGCCATGCGCTGAACCGTTAGCGCCAATTGTCGATGAGCCTCAATATCATCGGGTTTCTTGGCGACGAGAGCCTCGGCGATCGCACGAGCCGCTAGGAATTCGAACTTTGCACGTTCAATTCCTTGATGTTCGCCGATATTTCCAATTTCGAAGTACAGATCGCCTAAATCACGATGCGCGATCAGCGTGTTCAAATCGATTTGTTTAGACAGGGCCAGATTTGTTGAAACTTTTTCCAAACCTTGCACGAACGTGACCAACAATTTCTGACGAACCCGCTGGGCCGCGGGAATGTGTCGTAAATTTGTTTGCAGTTCACCAGCCACTGTTTTCAAGGTTTGCAGCGCCAGGGCACCTTGTTGATCAGCTACTTGACGCGCATGCTGTTCGTTCTGATTGGCGATCCTCAGACGCCGATTATTGTGTGCTGCGACGAATGAAAACAGCAATGCACCCAGCAGGCTCGCAATACAGAGAACTCCTACCGCAGTTGACCATACTTTATTCCGCTTAATCCATCGTCGTACCACTGTGCCGATCGAGTCGGACCAAGCCGAAACCGGGTCGTCGGCCAACCACTTTTCGATTTCTTCCGCCAGTTTTGCGGGGGTCGCATAGCGCTCTTGAGGAATTTGATGCATCGCCTTCTGGCAGATGGCTTCCAAAGGTTTAGGAATGGAAGGACAGACCTTGCGAGGGGCCGAGAATACTCCATGCCGCGCCGCCGCGAGCACATCGCGAGAACTCGTTCCTCTGTACGGGGCTTGACCAGTCAACAGAAAGTAAAGCGTAGCCCCTAGACTGAAAACATCGCTTGCCCGTCCAGCGGTAGCCGCGTCGTTTGCTTGCTCTGGACTCATATATGCCGGGGTGCCAATCGAAACTCCTTGAGTCGTCAGGTCAATTTCGAAATCTTGATCCTTTGGTTGGTTGGTAAATTGCTCATTGACCGTTACACTACTCTCGAAGTCGGCACCCCCCTTAAGAGTTTCGGTTGCATCTTTAATCAGTTTGGCTAGTCCCCAATCGACCAGCATAGACTCGCCGTGTTCGCCAACGATGACGTTCGCGGGTTTAATGTCACGGTGAATGATGTGTCGAGAATGAGCATGCTCGACCGCCTGACAAACGGTGATGAAACTACTCAATAGACGGCGAAATTCTAATGAGGTGAACCGTTCCGGCCCCGAATATTTTTGCTTCAAGTCTACAGCCAATTCGCGCAATGTGCGGCCTTTAATCAACCGCATGCTGTAGAAGGGGACGTTTTCGCTAGATAAGCCCAGACTGTGGATCGGCACAATCGCCGGATGTTCAAGTTGGCTCGTAATTTCAGCCTCGCGCGCAAAACGTATGCAAGATTCTGGATTGTTGGCATGGTTCGGCAACATTTCTTTGATCGCGACATGCCGATTTAGCTCTTTGTCTTTGGCGATCGAGACCTTCCCTAATCCGCCGCTGGCCAGAGGACTGATCAATTCAAAACGGTGCCGTGACTCGAATGTCGACAACAAGTCTCTCGGACTTTCGGTCGTTTGAGTCGGCGTCTGATCATAGTACGTTATTTCTAATTCGGCCTGAGTTGAGCCATTGTGCATTTCCTGAGTATGCTCGGACCATAATGCATGCAGTAGTCGCACGTCGTCCGCACTGAGCCTTGCCCCTTCGACAACCAAGTCGAGCAAGGATAACTCTGTGTTATCAGACCAGCGACTAACGGCAGTCGCCAATTGCTCTGCTTCAACTAGGTCGGCTTCCCAAGCAAAAACCCCTAAACGCCAAGATAATTCGTTTTGTGGCATGGTCCGTTTCCCCATGAAACTCTATCCACCGACAATCTAGGCCCCACGAGGTCATTTCTCCCGTGAGATTTTTTGGGCCAGCAAGCTTATCGCGTTGCAGGTTATATGCATTAGCAACAAGTGACTTGTCGAACTGTCGAATTTAATTCTAATCAAAAACTGTTGACCTGTTTGTTGGGACAAGCGTCAAACTGAAGCTGTTCCCGAATCTCTTCAGGAAGCGCTATGACCCAACAGTGCCCAACAAAAGCCAACATAAGTTCATAGACCCTATGAACAACCTCAATAATATATGCAAATGTCATGTATTCTGGTGCTGCTGGGGTTGACGCGGGAATCGATGTTAATTCTCGGCGTTTATTCAGCCATCTGGACTCAAATTAATGCATACGCCGGTTGGGACAAGCGCGAAGTTCCGAACGTAAATCGACGTGCTTTGCGATTTGCCTGACTTGGAGGTTCACCGTTCCGCAGGGTTTGGACATTGATAATTGCTATGAGTCGCGACTTGCATTGTCGCCTCGACCGCAATCATCAATCAGAGCCAAAATTCAAATTACATTGGGTATCCGTAAAGATTGGTCCCTTTTTTGTCACCAACACCCATCTATTACTGATGCGATATGCATGGTGGCGTGAAATATTCGCGGAAAATATTTCATTTGGCCCAGACTTTTTATTAGAATATCGAGATTGTCGCAAATCACTCCTTCGATCGTGGCGTTTTTGTCATGAGAGCGAGGAAGTTTGCCAATTCATGCCGCCAGGTGAAAAAGTATTGCCAATGGAAAGTTTTGAAAAGTCAATCGACGATAGCCATGCAGTTCTCGCGGCTGTGTTGCAAGGTGACTCTTCGGCCCTCGGTCAGTTGACGCAAGCCTTGCGTCCATTCTTGAAGTATGTTGTTCACAGCGAACTAGCATCTGGCAACCGGCAGGTTTCCGAAGACGATTCTGACATTGTCCAGCAAGCTTTATCTGACGCAATCGCCCAGCTCCACAACTTTCGCGGCGCGAGTTGCGAAGAATGGAAGGCCTGGTTGATTTCGATTGCCAGAAATCGAGCGCGGATGAGCCGACGATACTGGCAAGCCGAGCGCCGAACCAAGAAGCGAATGGTGGATCCGACTGATTTCTCGGTAGAAAATCAACCGGCTGAACAGTCTACGCCCTCGTCTGCGGCCGTTCGTCAAGAGAATTTGGCACGCTTGCGGCAAGCGTTGGCTCAATTGCCCGAGCAACACCAACTATTGATTCAGTGGCGTCAGAACGACGGGTTGTCTCATGCGGAAATTGCCAGCCGACTTGGCATTTCTGTAGAGAATTCGCGGCAACGCTGCAAAGCGGCCATGGATGCGCTTCGCCGAACGTGGGCGGAATCTGAAGAGTGATCGGCAACAATCGTATTCCGCCGCTCAGCGCAAGGTATAGGCGAGATTTGATCTCTAATGAGTCAAAGCGGTTCGATCACGGGCCTGAATGAGATTCGAAGCGGGCATCCGGAATTTGACTCATCAAAACTGCATTTTTGACGGGAAGAAACACACCTTGACGTGGTTGAATACAGCTTTCAAAATGCCGACCTGACTAACCGTTCGTTTCGCTATGTCCAACACGGGTGCTAGCAAAATATAGAACCGATCTCCGGTATCTTGTGCCATCTGGTGTATGATTTGGTTGCCGTGTCACACGCAACAAAGATGGGCAGTTTACCAGCCATGGAGTCGACGAGGTTACTTTTAACATTGTCAGGGAACGACTATGAATTACGGAACCCAATACATTCACACGCCCTTTAGCAATGGATTTGCAAGGGGCTTCAGATACATTGCCTTGATTTCACTACTTTTGCCCTGCCTCGGTTGCAACTCTGAAGTTAACGTTTCAGACGATCAACAGAGGGCGGGAACAATGACCAACACGGTTGTTGAAAAATCCAATGTGATCGTTCCCGTCGATGCAACGGACGAAATATCTCCGGCGCAATTTGCAGCGACTGCATCCGAAGATATGGCGCCTGCAGCCGTGTGCGAACTGTTCCTCAAAGCATTGCGATCAGAAAACCCGACTACAGCCGGACAGTTTCTGACCAAGAAAGCCTTGCACGAAACGCGCCGAGCAGATTTAGTATTGGACGCACCTGGCGGTAGCAGTGCTCAGTTTAAATTGGGTGAAACCCTATTCGCTACGAACAAGAGAGAGGTAGCGCATGTCGAATTTTTCGTGCATGACGGTCAAGATTCGACTAAACTCTTTTGGAATTTGAAGAAGGAAAAAGTCGGTTGGAAAATCTCGGGGATGCTGTTGACCGAAAATGATGTAATTTCTGAATTTGTCGATTTCGAAAACCGGCAAACCGTTGAAAGAATCAAGGCCGCGATGCATGAATCCGACGATCATGAGCATGAGATCACTCGTCAAGCGAGCCATACAAGCTTTGAAGAAGACTTGAAATAGAATTGCGCTTGCCACGTCATGCGTTCAGAACATCGGCTTGCGGCCGAGTTGTCGGCGTATGACTGCCCATTGTCCTGCATGCATCAGCCAATGCAGACCGACCATGGTAAATGCCGCACCGATCGTTGGCGCATAGGAACGCATCATCTCTGGGCCAGGTTTATCCAAGTCATCTGCCGGAACCTTCTCTAAAGCGTCACGAATGCCTTGTCTCTGCACATGGTACATGTCGAGCAATACAGCTTTTGTCTCGAAGTCACTTGGGTTGTCAGACCTGGCTAGTTCTTTAGCATACTTCGCCATAAAAGTGGCTGGTAATTGTTGCAGTGAACCCGCCAGACACCCTTCGATCATTTTGTGATCATTGATCAACAGATGCCCAAACTGCCAATTGATGTGGTTGCATGACGGATCAGGACGGTGCAGCATCTCTTTGTCGGAGAGATCGCTCAGATAACCCAACGAGATCATCTGTGCCGTTTCGAGATTCAAGCGAATGACCGATTTCGCGTCCATGTGTGTCCATATTTACGGGTGCATTATTTCGCTGGTTGTTGGGCCAGAAAGTTCAAATGATTTAGCCGTGTTTTGCGGCAAAATCGTCCATGTAATTGGCCAACGCTTCGCATCCGGCTCTGGGGAACGCATTGTAAATTGAGGCCCGAATACCGCCAGTATTGCGATGTCCCTTCAGTCCATCCATTCGCTGTTCGGCCGCACCAGCCAAAAACTTCTTATCGAGTTCTTCGCTAGGTGTGCGGAATGGGATATTCATTACCGAGCGACTGTCTACTTCACTATGGCCAAGATAAAAACCAGCATGCCGGTCGATGGCATCGTAGATAAGCCGGGCCTTCGCATCATTCAATTTTTCAATTTCCGCCACGCCGCCTTGCTGCAGGATCCATTTGAAGACTAATCCCATGATGTAAATACCGAACGTTGGCGGGGTATTCATACGCGAACCTTCAGCGATATGTTTTTGGTAACTCATCATTGAAGTAACCTTTGCGTTGCCTTGCTCCGCAAAATCCTTGCGGATGATGACCAAGGTTACGCCCGCCGGGCCCAAGTTCTTCTGGGCTCCGGCATAGATCAAGGCGTGAGCGTCAATATCAATCGGTCGGCTGAACATTTCGCTGCTCATGTCAGCAATCAACGGCGCTGCAGTTTTGGGCAAATGATTAAAACGCGTTCCGTATATCGTGTTGTTGCTGCAATAGTGCAGATAAACGGCAGCGGGCGAAAATTTCAATTCGTCGGCATTTGGAATCCGCTTAAAGTTCTCCGGTTTGCCGTCATAAGGCAGATGAATGTTGCCGAACAATTTCGCTTCAGCAATGGCTTTTGAAGTCCACACTCCGGTGTTGATGTAATCAGCCGTCTTGCCGTTGGGCAAGAAGTTCACGGGAATCATCCCGAACTGCAAAGACGCACCTCCTTGCAAGAACAGGACCGCATAGTCATCCGAGATCCCCCCGACACGGCGGCAATCGGCTTCGCATTCGTCAATCACACGATCAAACACTTTGCCGCGGTGGCTATGCTCTAGAATCCCGATGCCAGATCCATCGATGTCCCAAAGGTCCGCCTGAGCCTGTTCCAGCACGGATTCTGGTAACACGGCCGGTCCAGCCGAAAAGTTGAAGGCTCTGGTAGCGACAGTTGCGTTAGACATGGTTATGGACTCCTTGACGAGTTGCGATAGTTGGATGAACTCTTTCTCACTTATTCTATCATTCGAGTTATTATGTTCGCCACGGGGGACGTATCTTCGCGCCAGGAAACTCAACCGCGCCTTTTATCCAAAAATCACACAAGTGGTCGCCGCCCAGCATGCACAGGCAGCGAAACATACATTTCGTATCGGGCAATGAGACATCATTCGCGCGGCTTGTGTGCGGAGGTTGCCCCATTTGCTGCTGAGCATGGCAATGGATCAATACCGCTCGAAGCGATGCACAAACAACCCGCTACGAAGTTTTGGCTCGAACCAAGTCGACTTGGGTGGCATGATTTCTCCTGCGTCGCTGACGTTCAATAGCTGGTCCATCGATGTCGGATACATCGAAAAGGCGACGCACGCGCGGCCCGAAGTAATATACTGATCGAGTTCGCCCGTGCCTCGAATTCCACCGACGAAACCGATTCTGGCATCGGTTCGCGGATCACCAATGCCCAAAATTGGGGCCAGCACACGTGACTGCAACAATGAGACATCCAGAGAGCCAATCGGGTCGGCGTAGTCAATCGAATCGGGAGGAAATTGCAGGCGATACCAACCGCTGCCTACCCGCACACAGACTTCGCCAGCTTGCCGCGGTACCGAATCGTCAGTTTTCTCAAGTGTTCCGACTTGTTCGAGTCTTTTCAGAAAGTCGTGCTCGGTATGCTGATTGAAATCGTAAACAACGCGATTGTAGGCCAAGATGCGTAAGTGACTTGCGGGAAAAACCACGGCCATGATTCGATTGTACTCTTCATTCCCCGTATGATTGGGATTGACATTCTCTCGCGCTAGGGCTGCCCGTTCACCACCTGCAGTCCGATGATGACCGTCGGCTATATACAAGGCGTCGACCGAGGCGAATGCGTTAACGTAGGCGGCGGAGCTTCCAACAGACCAGATCTGATGACGAACTTGGTCCTCGGCCACGAAGTCAATCAGCGGAACTCTTCCGTGAGTATCATCATCCAACAACTGTTGAATTTGTTTCGAATCTCTAAAGGTCAAGAATACTGGTTCGGCATGGGCGCTACAGGTGGTCATGTGACGAGTGCGATCGTCTTCTTTATCCGGGCGTGTTTTCTCGTGTTTCTTGATCGCGCCGCTACGGTACTGGGCAGCATCCACACAGGCGACCACTCCCGATTGAGACAGACCTTGAAAAGTCAGTCGGTAAACGAAGATGCTGGGCTCTGCGCTTGCGACAAGCAGGCCGCGCGTAATCATGGAGTCCAGGTTCATGGCCGCCATGGCATACACGCGTTCATCATAAGGATCGATATCTTCGGGCAGGTCAATTTCCGAGCGAATTACGTGTAAAAAGCTGTGCGGTTTTCCCTCGGCAGCCCTGCGCGCCTCCTCAACACTGATGACATCATAAGGTTGAGAGGCGATTTCATCGGCGGTCTCGCCAGAAGGCATGTAGGCACGGAATGGATAGATTTTGATCATGACAATTCGTTAGAAAAACTGATTAGTTTATGTTCAATTGGGAAAACGCGGGCAAAGTGACTGCTCGGTCGTCTGCTAGCTATAGTGCTCCTCATCGTCGCCAATCATGGACATTTGTCAACGGACCCAGTTCATTTTGCTTACAGTGCTGGGCCTTCATAACTTGAGCAAAAAACCGCGAAAATTTTCGGCGGTAATCAGGATCGTTTGCGTTGGACGGTTGTTGCCGAAAATCCCGTAGCGACTGGTTTCAGTCAACTTTTCAGCAAAAAAAGGTCGAAATAATCGATTGTCATCCGCGACGTACCCCTTAAGCGATATCTCAAATCGAGAAAACCGCTGCAATCGTTGTCGGTCGGCCACGGTGGTCAGTTCCGAGAATCGTGTAAGCCAAAGTCGGGTGATTCAAAATTGATTTTGAACCGAGAAAACCCAAACGGTTACGCTTCCCCATGTTCTCGAAACACGTTACGGGAAGAGGCAATCCGAAGTCAAACGCAGGATGGAGTGAACCTTTTTTCGTCGGTCAGTCAAAGTTTGTCAGCAACCGCGCTGAGGGTTCTGCATGACTTTGAATTTGAATCAATGATTATCGAAGTTGATGTGCCTAGTATCAAGGAAGAACGGGCCTAAACATGCCACGAATTCGCGTGAATTCCAATCTCTTGCTTTCGATCATCGTCCCATGGATGGGTGACGACGCCCAGTATGAAACAACGCTGGCAACCATTTTGCGTTACCAGCCCGAACGTTCAGAAGTGCTTGTTCCACACGGTCCACGATTCGTCGATCGATTTGGTTTATCAGGTGAAGTACAATTTGTCCGTTGCGCGTCAGATTCGCCCGGGATCTCCCAGCGCTCAAGTGAACCTGGCTTGAGTGCACTATTGCAAGAGGCTGTGAAGCAGGCATCTGGCTCGGTCATTCATTTGGTCCTTCCAGGCATCGAAGTTTGTGAATACTGGACCCAGAAGCCAGTGGCGACCATCTGTAATGACAACCAAGTCGGAATGGTCGCAATTCCAGTGCAACACAATCGGGCTCACCGACCACGAAGAATACAGGGCATTGAACTCACCGAACGCATTGTTCGCCGCTTGGTGCAACAAGATAACGAAACAAATGGCGAGCATGCATGGCGCGAACAAGGGTTGATTGGACCCAGTGCATGGTGTGCCTTTTATGATCGGTTAGCTTTGAATCGATATTTTTCAAATCGAACCGGATGTTGTGGAGGACTGGCGAACACAGAAGTGGATGTCGATATTGCCTTGACCCTAAAGTCACTCGATTACCTTTTCGAATTCGTGACCCAGCCAGCTGTGACCTGCGAATTCGATCTGGCCCGCAAGGAACAACAGTTCACGAGTTTTGAGAGTCAACGATTGCGCATCCGGCACGCTGATTTGTTGCCAGCGATGACTGTCTGGGAACGCGGTCGGCATCTGCTCAGCGATTTGATCGACAGATTGACTTTCAAGTCTAGACATCGCACATCGCTGACCCGCGCTCAAGTGCGCCGTGTATTTGAGGCAGACGCGAATTTCGCGCGCGCCAAGGCGGCCGACATCCATGCCGACGCACGGCCATCACGACGCGCAGCCTAAATCACGGTCTTGTTAATCCACGGATGCAAACAGGCTGGGATATTTACCGAACCGTCTTGGTTTTGATGGTTCTCCAGGATGGCGATAAGCGCGCGTGAAAGCGCGATCGCCGTGCCATTGAGCGTGTGCACGTACTTTGTGCCCTTTTGATCTTTCACCTTATAGCGAATGTTTAGCCGGCGCGCCTGATAATCTGTGCAGTTAGATGTACTGGTGACCTCGCCGTACTCACCGTTGTCGCCGCGTCCAGGCATCCAGGCCTCCAGATCAAATTTACGATAGGCTGGACCACCCAAATCTCCGGTGGCCGTGTCCACCACTTGATAGGGGATTTCCAGCGCATCAAAAATGTCGCATTCGATCCGCAACAATTCATCGTGCATGGCTTCGCTTTGCTCTGGCAAGGTGAAGGCGAACATTTCAACTTTGGTAAATTGATGGACCCGATACAGGCCGCGCGATGCGCGACCAGCTGCACCAGCTTCGGTTCGATAGCAATGGCTTATACCGCATAGGCGCAGCGGCAAATCCGTATCAAACATGGTTTCGCCGCTGTACAAACCCCCAAGTGTGATTTCAGCAGTTCCAATCAACGACAATGGCGAATTCTCGATACTATATACTTGTGTTTCGGGGCCGCGCGGCATGAATCCAATGCCAAAGAGGATCTCATCAAGGGCTAGGTCAGGCGTTAACGTCGGCAGAAATCCGCGCTCGTGGAGAAAGTTGACCGCGAACTGCTGGAGTGCCAAATCCAGCAAGACTAAATTACCTTTGAGGAAGTAGAAACCAGCACCGGTCGTCCTGGCTCCTCCCTCAAAATCGATCCAGTTCCGCCGTTGCCCCAGCTCCAAATGATCCAGCGGTTTGAAATCGAATATGCGCGGCGTGTGCTTGCCGTATTTCAATACCAAATTTGCGGAATCGTCTCCGCCGATCGGACATTGCGGATGAGCCATGTTGGGGATCGTTTGCTGTACCCCCAAGATTTGCGTTTCCAAGTCATCATGACTCGCTTGCGCGCGAGCTTTCGAATCGCGCAACTGCTTTCCCATCTCCTTCAGCGCTTCACGTTCGGAGTCGCTGGACGCCTTTCCAATCTTCTTGGCAACCTCATTGGCTTGTCGATTGAATTCTTCGGCGTCTTTGAGTGCATTCCGGCGCAACTCTTCTAATTCGACCAACCGATCCACGTCGCATGTCACTCCGCGATTTTGGCAATTGGTTTTGACCGCTTCAACATTTTCGAGAATAAATTTTCGATCGAGCATTAACTCATCCATTCAGAACTTGTAATCCAGTTGTTGTTCGCGCGGCAAATTAACGCGCACGTGTGCCGTGAACGCGCGCAATTTCCTCCCAGAGAAATGCACTGGCCTTGATTCCACGATGAAAATCGGCGAGCAGGAATTTCTCGTTAGGGCTGTGCATATTGTCGTCATCTTGACCCCAGCCCAGCAGCAACGTGTCCATGTCCAACAGTTCCTTAAATTTCAACACAACAGGAATCGAACCTCCGGTTCGCACGAATACTGGCGTTTTCTCAAAGCCGCGCTCGATTGCCGCTTTCGCCGCATCCATAAACGGGTTATCAATGGGCACCAGCACCCCAGGGGCTCCGTGCAAGTCGATCAATTCCATTTTGATTCCCGGCGGGCAGAGCGACTCGACAAAACTCCGCAAGCGATCGTAAACATATTCTGGGGTTTGATTGGGCACTAGGCGGAAACTGAACTTGGCACCGGCCTTCCCAGGTAGAACGGTCTTTGCGCCCTCCCCCTGATAACCACTCCACAGACCATTAATATCGAAAGTCGGTCGAGCCCATCGTCGCTCCAATGTCGTGTACCCCTCTTCACCCGCGATCGCATCGATGCCAAGTTCTCGCATGAATTCTTGATTATCAAAATTCAACGCTGCGAACTGTGCACGTTCCTCGTCACTGATTGCGATTACTGGATCATAGAACCCCGGAACTTGGACGCGCCCTCGATCGTCGATCATGGCGGCCAATATTTTTGTCAGGGCATTGGCTGGATTTGCCACAGAACCGCCGAACGCACCAGAATGTAAATCGCGATTCGGTCCAGTCAGTCGCAGTTCAAAATAGGCCAAGCCCTTTAAGCCGTACGTAACTGCAGGCTGGCCGTGATCATATTGGGAGCCGTCGCTGATTACGCAAACGTCTGCTTTGAGACGCTTTTGCACCGCGGGTCCCCCTTTATCGTATTTCCCTTCGAGGAACTCGTACAGCGCCGCGCTACCACATTCTTCTTCACCTTCAATTAAGAACTTGAGTTGCAGCGGCAGAGAACCCTGAGTCTTAATCCATGCTTCGGCCGATAAAACATGGGTTAACGCTTGCCCTTTATCGTCGGTGGCGCCACGCGCGAAAATTTTGCCTTCCTGAATTCTCGGTTCAAACGGGGGAGTATGCCACAACTCTAACGGATCCGGCGGTTGCACATCGTAGTGTCCGTAAACCAACACCACAGGAGCACCGGGAACCGGCGGTGACTCAGCATAAACAATGGGATGACCGTTGGTTTCGATTAACTCTGTTTTGAAACCAATGTTTTCGAAACGTTTCAGCAACCACTCAGCCGCTCGGCGAACATCTTGCTTAAATGCGCTGTCCGTACTTACGCTGGGAAGTTTCAGCCATTCGATGAGCGCTTGTTCGAATTGTTGTTGATTTTCGTTAATGTACGTTTGAATGTCGGCTGTCGTTTGCGGCATGATTACGCTCCAGAGAGTTGAGAACACCAGTGACGAAAAGACAGTATAACGAATTTTGCCGGCATCGGCAGCGGTTATGTGATTCGTTCCCAGCGAGACCGATGTACGTGGCCGTTGAGCCAGTTTTTGGCGGCAACTTTCTCACATTCGAATCGAAGTACAGGAATAATGGGGAAGCATACATTGACGAATCTCGAGAACCATTTACCGTACGCTGTCGTAAGTTGCTAGACAAGGAACGGACGTTGGAATCACGTTAGAACTGTGCACTCTTCGTGTAGGAGCGAGTGAAGAACGATGTTCGACGTCCAATCACTGTGCATCCATAATTCGGTCGAGTCGTTGCGACAGCAAATTGTCAACCAGAAACGCACTCGCTGGCTGACGCATCGCACCTCAACGCCATTCGTGAGCCGACACCGGCATTGAGCGGATGTTTTTGGCTTGTGTAAATTCTCCAAACCTTGCTAGGTGTCTAAGGAACTGCCGGAAGCGAGGCAGACGGTTTAGCATTACTTGTCACTCGATTTACCAAGAGGCTGATTGCCCGAAATCACAGCCGGGATGTTTCACTTTAGCTTTCGCTGCCGTTTACGTTGAATGAACTACCGGCGGGATGGATATGAAAAACTGTAGTGTAAATGCATTTTTCCTCTTCTTTTTTGGTCAACTTCGTTACAATATTGGGTTAGGTAAGCAAACGGGCGGCTCAGACCAAGTCAATGCAAATTCATGTCATGAAGCACGATCTGCGCCGACACCGCATCTAGTCGCCAGTTCCGGATTTGATTCCGCAAGCAACGTAGATTTCAGAATTGTGTTCATCAGTATTCGTGGAGTTCGGATATTAAATCGAACTTCTAGTCGAAAATTCTTTTGCATTCAGACTCTAGAGAAATTTCTGCAAACAAATTCGGATGTTTTGGCGTATCTCTCTAACATCAACTCATACCAAGCAACGTTATTACTATGTCTGATCCGGAAAAGACAGCTGTAATTGAGCCGAAGTCAAAAACGAAATCCTCGGCTAAGCCCAAGCGACAGCCACGCTATAACGTCATCCTGTGGGATGATAACGATCATTCTTACGAATACGTAATTGTGATGATGCAAGAGTTGTTCGGTCATCCGCCGGAGAAAGGGCTGGAGATTGCGTCCGTTGTCGACAATGCAGGTCGTGCGATTTGCTTAACGACGACGCGCGAGCATGCCGAGTTGAAACGTGACCAAATTCATGCCTACGGCAAAGATGTGTTAATTGCACGATGTAAAGGGTCGATGACCGCGACCATTGAACCGGTGCCCTGCGATTAGTGTTGTTCAATATCGCATCAACTATCACGCGAATATTGATCGGTTGGGGCTTTACTCGATTCTTACTGGCGGTAAGACGAACGCGTTTACCCGTTACACATTGGACGAGTCAGCTCCATCTTCTGAAGAGAAGTGCGAAATGCCAACGCTCGAGCAGGGACCGATTGCCAAGCTGCCCGAATTTTCCTATTCTAAATTCACCAGGGCCCTTCTCGCCTGCTCAGCCAAAGCGTGAAGATGATTTGCTTTCCCTCGCTTCGTAGCGCGACGACATGCACCGTTCAAAAATCCTGCGGTGAGCTTTATCCGAATGTTTTTCCTCAACCCTAAGGTAAGTTCAATTACGACGCTATGACGGGGATCCTGAAAACTGTAACCCTGGGTTGCAAAGTCAATCAATATGAAACGGAGTATCTTCGCGAAGGGCTCAACTCAGTGGGTTTTCGCGACGCCGTTGACGGTGAATCCGCTGATCTTTGTATTGTAAATACGTGCACGGTAACGGCGGAAGGTGATGCCAAGAGTCGTCAGGTAATTCGCAAGATGCACCGAGCGAATCCGGCTGCCCGAATTATCGTTATGGGTTGCTACGCGACACGTGCCCCGCAAGACATCCATCAGTTGCCGGGTGTCGCCGAGGTAGTAACCGACAAACGAGAACTCCCCGACATGTTGGCGCGGTTTGGTGTCATTGATATCCCAAACGGGATAAGCGGATTGCATGGTCGGCATCGCGCCTATGTCAAAGTGCAAGATGGTTGTCTACTCAAATGCAGCTATTGCATCATTCCGTACGTTCGGCCCAACTTCCAGAGCCGCCCGACCGCCGACATTCTTGCTGAAGTCCAGCGGATGGTTGACTCTGGATACCGTGAAGTAATCCTAACTGGAATCCATCTTGGGCACTACGGAGTTGACTTCAACCATGGCAAAAAGAAAACGGAATGGGTTAGGTTATCGACGTTAGTAGACAGGATTGCTCAACTACCGGGAGACTTTCGCGTCCGCCTTTCCAGCATTGAGTGCACCGAAGTTACCCGAGAGTTGTTGGATGTAATGCGACAGTTCCCCAACAAGATTGCCCCGCACTTGCATGTGTGTCTGCAGAGTGGTAGCGACAAAATTTTGCGCGGTATGCGACGACGTTGGAGCGTGCAGAGAATTCTTGATCGCTGCCAACTCATTAAACAGACCTTATATCGGCCCGCCTTGACGACCGATGTGATCGTCGGCTTCCCGGGTGAATCCGCCGACGATTTTCAAGACACGGTCGACGTTTGCCGCGAGATCGGATTCTCGAAAATTCACGTATTTCCATTCAGCGCGCGTCGCGGTACGCCTGCTGCAGAATTTCCCGATCAAGTTACCAATGCAGTGAAAGCCTCGCGCGTCCAGGTGTTAACGCAGGTGGAGAGCGAATTGAAACGAGCGTATCTACAGAGCTTGGTTGGCCAACGCCTGCAAGTGTTAGTGGAAGAAGTTGCCGCTGGCGTTTCCGCAGGTACATCATGCCGCTACGTTCGAGTCCAATTTCCTGCGGCAAACGACGCGCTGCAAACCACCGGAATACTGCGCGACGTCACGGTCAAACATGCGGACGATTCAAGTCTATACGGTTAAACGGCACGGCGGTCATTTCGGTTGAAAACGCCGAAATGGTCCCCTGCCCGCATGAATAAGGACAACAAATATCCTCTAAGAACGGTTGTTGTCATTTAATTTCACATAGAGGGTTGACGGGTTTGAAGGCAAGTGTTAAACTATCGATCTGGTTTGCAAGTTCCGAATCTTAATGCGTATCCTGTTTCAAAAGGAGTCCGAGATGAAGAAGTGGACCCCGCGGGCCCCCCCCCCCGCCCACGACCCCCCACTCCCCCGCCCCCCCCCCGCCGCCCCCACCTCCAAGACGAGCCA
>CALMEE010000089.1 GCA_937862885.1 uncultured Planctomycetaceae bacterium | reverse complement strand
ACACAAGCCTGATCGACCACCGCATCGCATCGGTTAAAGACACTGTCGATCGCTGGTACGGACACCTGGGCGGAGCATCAGTCGTAATGACGACCACCCTGCCCCACACGCCAAGTGGCGCGTACCACATGCAAGTAACAGAATCCTTCATGCAAGCACTGCCGACTCCAGCTCTAAATGCTTCGATCGGTGGCACAATTCAAGACCAATAAATTTGTAACTCATAGCAAGATCACGGATTGTACCCGGGTGGCTCTAAAAACAAGTGATACGGGCCGATCGTCATCCGGCATTGCCGCTTGAATAAGTGCCTTGATAAAACATTCAAAGGCAATGAACGAGAACCAATTAGGCTACGTTCATTGCCTTTCGTTTTGTTAAACGAAGGTTCGTGAAACCTCCGAGCAAGTCTGCCTGAACGCCAAGAACTCAGCGCCGAAATGCTCTTCTGGTAGGCCGGTCTTTCATTCGCTGCAAGCGTTCATCTCGTCACTCGCCAGTACGTGCGAAGCGTGTAAGCGCGACTACAAGCAAAATCCAGGGTTAATATCGACCGAGAATCCGGCTGTATGCTCAGTCATGACTTGCGCCCTGAAGAAGCGCGAAACCAACGCTGGAAAGACTGACTTGCCAGTCTAATTCTGGCGTCCTTCCAGAAATTGCTTGACTTTAGCCAAGCGAACTACGGGCGCGATGTGCTTTAACAAACGATCGCGCGCATTCCGCTCACGACCTTGAGGAAATCAAATTTTGAATTGAGAACTTAAGGACGCAAACTCAAGGCAAGGTCTCTGATTTTGCATGAGCAGTATTGCGCATCGGAAGCAATCCAACTTCAGCAGACAGGTCTTCAATCAAGTACCCCAGTTACGTCACACCCTCGTGAATTACCTCGTATTCAACTCTGAAGTCAAGCTCACCTAAAGTCCAGTTTGTCTGTCCTTTAAAGAAAGAAATCACTTGGCGAATTTGGTCAAGAGTTTTGGGAACCACTCCCGATCTGTCCGCGATAAATTCTCGTTTTGCACGAGTTTGGTGAATTCAAAAATCACTGTTCCCGTCAACTTGCTTCCGCCGCCAGCGTGTCGATACAGGAATATCTGCGCTAGACAAGCTTTTTAGCGAAACCAACTGATTGACTAAAGTTTAAGATTTATCTAGGCTTAATCTAAGGGTTCGGCGGTGTTTTATCAATTTATAACTCGCTGACCGATGATAATTACAAGTTCGTCGATAATAATCAAAACAAAAAACCAAGTTGCGGCGTGTTCGTCACAGCAAAGGCGATTCGCCGCAACACACGCATTGCAGAAGTCCGGCCCGAAGTTCCATGAAAGACCTTCATGGATATGCTGCGGTTCCATCGGCGAACCAACATGCTCCGGGAAAACCTGATCTTCTGGCTCAGGTGGCCCTGCAATGCGGACAGGGAGCCGCAACTGAAAGGTGCGGAATTGCGTGATACCATCAATGACGCCATTGCCGTCGATGGTACGGGGACTAATCCCGTGGCAACTCGCTCAGCGAAGTTCGCACCCTGTCTCAAAGGATCGGGGCCGGAGTTGGCATCAGCACCTGGCAGTGGCAGACGCGGTGCCCGGTATCGCTCGATCCAGCGAACACTACGAATCTTCATTTGACTAACCTGAAGAATCACGACGAACCATGCGTTGCACGGGAGCGGGCCGAGCAACGCGACTCTGAACGGAAACACACTCACGGCCCGCCCCGTGAACGCCGACGTTACGCACAGAACACGGAGCTGTCTCACGGATGTCGGTTAGCTCAATCCAGCGTCAAATCGAATCAGTGCAGCGTGAAATCGAATCGCTGCATCGTCAGCTCAGTAACGAGGCATCCAAAGAAGCCACGAAGTCCGACCGCGTTGCATCTATCAGCCGCAGTATCAGTTCATCCTCTAGCCTTTCAACAATCAAAAGCAAACAACGTGAGGCACAGGGCCTCGAACGCGACATCGCCAGCATCCAAAAAAGGAAAGCCGACATTCAAAAGAAGATTGCGGACAAGACGGCGGGGAGCACAAAAGGGGACATTCTACTTTTACTGCGGACTTCATTCAGTTAGAATGCTGTAATGCCACGCATATCAGAGGGGATTGGCTTAAAACGCTTGTCCGTTTTCTGCATCAAGTTATCAACGTGACCAAGGTGTAGTTGTTTCGAAATTGAAATGTTATGAGCTACTTCGTGAGACAAGCCATAGGCCGTATCCAGAAACCTCAGATAATCTGCGAGGGAGTTTCGCGCGCAGCCGCCGCGTTCGGTAAGTGGCTTTGCGTTGGTTTTTGACGTGGAGGAAGTAGCGTCGCAGTTGGGTTTCGGAGATTGGATCGGGTGACTTCTGGCAGGAATCGGCTGGCTTGCTGACGGCGCGGAGGTTGCCATAAACCGTGCGATGTGCTTTGCCGGTTATGTGCAGGTCTTGCGCAATCTGATCGTCGAGGGAGCCGTTGAAATGTTGCGAACAATTGGGTTTGTCGTAACTGGGCATGGTGGACACTCCTGTGCAGGGAATGAAAAACAGGGGGGGGATCCGCGTCACCGCAACTTCCTTCAGGAGTAACGAAATAAATTTACTTGCCAACCCAATCCCGCTAAACTGTAAGCAAGCCGTCGTCGACGGACTCCGCCGACTTGTGCGCCCCTGTACCGTGGAACTGTTTGCCTTCAGCCTGGACGTCGGCATGGGTTGTCGAAGTGAATGAAAAACTTGAAGCGAACGGCAAACGAACGATGCGACGAACCGGTTGTCGCCGCCGGAAAACGATCTCTTCAAAAAAGATCGGCGGGGTAATTGGCCCTTGTTTTCAAGGCATAAGCAGCTCGAAACCCTATGCAGGGAATCCTCGGCAGCCAACCGACGAATTTGGGCCCACAACTTTCGGTCTGATTGTGCCCCAGTGCGAGGCCCATATCGCATTTTTCTCGCAAAATTTTTCCCAGAAATGTGCGAAATGGGGGAGTCCCTAAATTGCTGGCAAAAAATCCTGAAAGACTTCGGAGCGGCGTGCGTTATCTTATTAACGTCTCCCATTTTATTCGACCGAGGAGCTCATGATGACCGAATCTCCAGACACACGACCGAGCTTGCTGTTGCGTCTGGCCGAGCCAGTCGACCAAGTCGCATGGGAGGACTTTGTACAAATTTACGAACCGGTCGTCGTGCGAATGGCGATGCGGCGGGGCCTGCAAGCCGCTGATGCTCACGACCTCTGCCAAGAAGTCATGACTCGCGTCGCCCGTTCAATCGCAAACTGGAACCCAGATCGCGAGCGGGGCTCCTTCCGCAGTTGGCTCGCGACAGTGACTCGTAATTTGGTCGTCGATCATCTTCGCAAGGAACAGCGACGACCGAGTCTTCCAGGCGAATTGGCCTTGGCCGACATCAACGCTCCGACAGAAATAGCCCTGTTCGAACAAGAAGAAGAACGCCAAATCTTTTGTTGGGCTGGCGAAAGGGCACGACAAAGTTTTACCGATACGACTTGGCAAGCGTTTTGGATGACCTGCGTCGAGAACCACACGCCCCAAACAGTCGCCGAGCAGCTCGAATTGTCTATCGGTGCCGTGTACATTGCCCGCAGTCGCGTCTTGGCCAAGATCAAGGAATTGGTTCAGCAAATGGAAGGGACCTCCGTCAACCTGAAGCATTTGGGAGGAACGTCCCGTGAAAACTGATCAATGCCTGTCGCGTCAACAAATTCAACAACTGCTGCAAGACGACCAAAATCAGGCAACGCCCACCATCGAAATGCATCTCGAGCATTGTGCGAACTGCCGTCAGCGATTGAGTGAAGAAGCCGCTGAGCCGCAGTGGTGGGAGGCGGTCGGTGGGTACCTCTCCTCCGTCAGCCATTTGGGAAACGATAGCGAATCGACCGCGTGGGCTCATGGCCGGAAACCATCAAAGGGCGATCCAGTACCACAGCTTGTCGAACAACTGCTGAATCCCCCTTCACACCCCGAAATGTTAGGCCGCATCGGAAGTTACGACGTCGAACGAGTGCTGGGTCGAGGCGGATTCGGTGTAGTCTTCAAAGGGCACGATACGGAACTCAATCGAGCGGTGGCGATCAAAGTTTTGGCTCCGCATCTGGCTTCAAGTGGCGTGGCTCGCCGCCGATTCGCTCGCGAGGCCCAGGCGGCTGCCGCCGTCAGCCACCCCAATGTTGTTCCCATTCATGCCGTGAATGCCGAAAGGGAAAGCCCCTATCTGGTCATGGCCTACGTGCCAGGTCATTCCCTGCAATCGATGGTCGATCGATACGGTCCCCTCGACATCAAGTCGAGCGTGCGGATCGCTCAACAAGTTGCCGCTGGACTTGATGCGGCTCATCGTCAGGGGCTTGTACATCGCGATATCAAACCCGCCAATATTTTGTTGGAGAATGATCTCAGTCGAGCGATGATCACCGATTTCGGCTTGGCCCGTGCGGCGGACGACGTGGCGGCCACGCAGACCGGTTGGTTGGCGGGCACGCCATTGTACATGTCACCCGAACAAGCGGCGGGGCGCGATATCGACGCGCGAAGCGACCTGTTCAGCCTGGGAAGTGTCCTCTATTTTTTAACGACGGGGCGCCAGCCGTTTCGCGGTGAATCGCCGCTGGCTGTTCTCCGCTTGATTGGCGAGAGCCAGCCGCTCGCCCCCCATTTAGTCAACGCCGACATTCCGACTGAATTTTCTCGTACCATCATGCGATTGCTGGAAAAAGACCCTCGTGATCGCTTTGGCTCGGCGGCACTATTAAGTGAACATTTGGAACAATATCTGGCCCACTTGCAACACCCACAAACCTGCCCCGAACCTCGTGTCGGTTGGTCACGACGAAAACGTCAACAGGTGATGCGCCGCTGGTTGGCGGGTATAGTGGCGGCGAGGGTCCTGACTGTCGGTGGTTGGAGTGCCTTCCTCTGGCAGAATCCTGAACGGCAGCCGAACGAGATCGCTGAACCTGAAACTTCCCTTCCGCTGAACAATCCAACGGTGGTCAGTTTGAGCGGCGCGATGGAAATGTTGCGCGAGGAACAAGCGTTTGCTGAAGAGTTGATCCGCCTGGAGCAAAGTGTGCTGGATGCCGAACTGCGAAGTCGGCCGGTTCCCCAAATAGAAGCAAACCCGTCGTCGGTTCAGTTTGAGCGCGAAGTCCAAGCGTTACAGCGATTACTCGGCGAAATCGAATCACAACAGTTTTAAAATGTGGGAAAGGTTGCCAACCTGTCCCACCAACACATTCGCAAAAGGAGAATTCTAATGACTAAATTGATGAGTAGTTTGTTGGCAATGATGACGGCTACGTTGTGGCTAGTCCCGCACCCCCAAGACGATGATTCGACGCGGACCCTCAAACCCGGCGAAATGAGAGAGACACCGATTCAACTTCCGTCTGGAGAGATAGCTGTCGTCCGAGAAAGCTCTGATGGAAGTAAAGCCATACAATCGTTAACACAAACGACTGGGCAGCCTCGAACTGAATTTGGAAACCGCGGTCAAGAAGCATCAGGCTACTATGCACATTGGAACGCGTTCAACTCTGGTAATAGCCGGGCGAATCAACTTGGTTCGGCCCTTCAATCGGCAATCAAATCCTACCGCGAAGCGACCGGCGAAGAAAAATCGGCGAAGCGCGAGGACGTCCGGGTCGAACTCGCCAAACAATACGATGAGTTCCTTGGGCTGCAGCAACAACAAATCGATCAACTGAAAGAGCGGATTGTCAAACTGGAAGAACAACTCGAGCGTCGCCACATCGCGAAGGAACGCATGGTAGACCTGAAGCTTGAGATGACCCTCAGTGAGGCTGAAGGTCTGGGCTGGCCAGATTCTCCAGGTGGAACTTTCAACAATCGGTTGTTGCCTAGTGAGTTTTTTAATTACCATCAGGTGCCACCGTCATCCGATGCTCTCCTTGCTCCGCCTCTGCAACCCAAAGCGGGCGGATCGGCTCCGCGTTAGACGATATCGAGTGGGCGTCGGCCTAAAATCGCCAACTTCACAGGGTCGATGAAACAATGCGGCTGCGATGAACGCAACGCGAATCTGTTTCATCGACCCAGTTCATTTTAAGACCATAGTCCTTGGGATTCTTAGAATCGCCTATCGTAATTCAATATGTTTTTTGTCCGCGATCAAAAGAAGACAGGTAACGGCAACCAGTGGGCGTAACTACTGGAGTCAGTGTCGCGACCTGTCCTTGTTGGCGCTGACACACAACATCATGATTCTCTTTGTCATCCCATCGATTTTCTTCAGAGCACTCCTGACGAGCGCGCCGTGCCCGTTTCGCAAACCCGGCCATGACAGTATGTTGTTCCTTTTTCAACCCTTCACATCGTCTCACGCTCTTTTCGGAGTACCTCCAACTCGGCGATTGCTTCCAAGTCCTTCGGACGTCAGGCAGCCCGCTTCAGTTGGATCAGTCGCGGCAACGACACCACGCGAGTTTCGATCCCAAAGATGGTCATGATCTCGGAGTCGTGGATTAGCGCTTCCCATGTTCCATTTCCAGGAACCTCGCCCAATACATCGATGTCTCCGATAATCGTCGTCAGCGTGAAATTCAAACCGGATGCCAGCGTTTGCCCGTCAAACCGAAAGGGCAATCCCGGCGGTGCGCCGCGCAAGTAGGGGCTGTAAGGCTCAAACACGGCCACCAATCGTTCGTGGTTCGCCCGGGAGCGGCGATACACGATGGCTACATCCAGTGTCGCCCTTGCCGATCCATGGGCCATTCCAGCCAAGCCTCCAATCAATATGTACTCCACCCCGTGTTGCTGGAGTGCAGCCAACAATTCGTGGAATCCGTGCTCGGTCATGAGTGTGGGACTTTTTCCTTAGACGTAAATTCAGACGATCTGCGTTCTTTGGCAACTCGTCTCAGTTCAAACACCAGATTCGCGGAAAAAAAGGGACATTCTACTTTTTCTGAGGATTTCGTTCAGTTAGAATGCTGCAAGGCCACGCACACCAAGAGCATAACGAGGTGGGTTTGTTTACCATGTCCTGAACCGGGGCAATGGCGGCAACGATGTCTTTCATAAGAATGATGACTTCGCCGCGTTTGTGAACTTGATGCGGGAGGCTCACGAAAAGGTACGGAAGCGGCTGACTGGTTTTTGTCTGATGACAAACCATTTCCACCTGCTGTTGTGGCCACATGAAGATGGAGTTCTGAGCCGCTGGATGCAATGGCTGATGACGTCTCACGTTCGCCGTTATCATCGGCACTACAAGGGAAGCGGCCATGTCTGGCAGGGGCGATTCAAAGCGTTTCCCGTCCAATCCGATGAACACTATCTGACGGTGTTGCGTTATGTGGAGCGGAATCCGCTACGGGCGAACATGGTCGAGCGAAGTCAGGACTGGGAGTGGTCCCGCTTGAAAACGAGGGTTCGAAGCAGCCCCGAAGGGTTACAGTGCGACGGACCGACCCTGAAACCCGCTCAGTGGACTCGCCATGTCAACCGAGAGTAAATAGAAGCCGAACTCGGAATCCTGAGACAGAGTCTTGCTCGCGGCACTCCAATCGGTGATACTCATTGGTAGACAAAAACTACTGCAATACTTGGTCTTTAATCCTCGCTGCGACCTAATGTCAGGCCAAAGAAATTATAAAAGTAGAATGTCCCCCTTATTCCGACTACCAGTTTTTGCGTTCGTCCTGCCAACGGTTCAGTTCAGTCGGTCGATCGAGTGTTTTGTATAAATTGATCAAGCGATCCACTGCGTCGCGCGGACAGTTCTGGCTATGACTGGGAATTAAAGCCGCGTGTTTTTTTAGCCCCTCATAACCGTCGAGCAAGCACTTTTCCGCTTCGCGGTACAATCCCGTGGCTTGAGTCCGGGACGCCGCATCGTCTGCTTTGCTTTTGTTCTGCGCTTGACCCAATAACGATCCACCCAGCAATGATTGGGTGTTATAAGTTGTCCACACATCGGGCTCCTCTAAAGCTAGAATCGCCAGCGAACGGTTGAGGATTTCGGCGGCTTCGTCGAACTTGTTTTGCAGCAACATGTTTCGTCCGTTGCGAGCGAGAAGCGTTGCATAGGTTGTCGAGTTTTCGCCGTATTTATTGCCAATCACAATCAACCACTTTCTCAACCAGACTTCGGCTCGGTCAAATTGATTGGCGATTTCGTAGGAGTTGATCGCTTCGTTGACGATCCAAACTGAGCTTTGAACTTGAAACTGAAGTTTCTCCAGGCCAACCCCCGCGAGTTCGATCATTTCGCTGGCTTTCTCAGAATTACCGCTCACTCGATAGGTGATCGCCAGTTGCCCAACGACGGTCAACGTGTTCGGATGATCCAAGCCAGGCGCCTCGCGCATTACGGCGAAGATTTCTTCCAGTAGTTCAATTGCTTCGTCAACTCTGCCCGCATCGCGATGGGCCACAGCCAAACCGGCCTTCGTGTTGCGAGTAGTCGCATGTTCGGCTCCCAGTTTTTCCTCCATCAGTGGGAGCACGTTGTTGAGGAACTCGACGGCATCCGGAGCACGACCGAAGTTGCGGTACGTCGAAGCTAAGTTGGAGATAAGGCTCATGGTGTGGAAGTGCTCGATACCCAGGTTTTCCAACGCGATCGGATACAATGATTCCAGAAGTTCAATTGCTTCGGCGTAACGGCCAGCTGCGCGGTAAACCGAACCCAGGTTGACACGCGCGCTCAATGCGCTGGGGTGAGTTTCGCCAAGTTTCTCTGCAATTAAAAGACATGCCTCTTCGAGCAGTTTGATCGCTTCGGAATGCCGGCTGGCAGTCGAGTAGGCGATGGCCAAGCTGCTAAGAATGTTGTAGGTGCTGGGGTGACTGATTCCCTGTTTTGCAACGTGCGTGCGATACAGGGGCTCGAGAATATCAATTGCATCGGAGTATCGGCCAACCGTGTTATAGACCATTGCCAACTCGCGGCTCGTGGACATCGTGTCGGGGTGTTGCGCACCGAGTCTTTCGATTTGCGACTTGTGAACTTGCTCGAGAATTGCCAAGGCCAATGCATACTCTCCGATCTCGCGATGTGTCCTAGCCAAATTGGCAAGTGTTGCCAAGGCGGCAATCGGATCTGAGTCCAAAGTCTGCTCTCGAATGTGGCGAGCTTGTTGAAAAAGTTCGAGCGCTCTTGCTTGCTTGCCAACCACGCGATAGACCACTGCCAGTAAGCTCAGCGTCGCCAGCGTGTCCCAATGCGCCTCACCCAATCGCTCGTTGCGAAGAGTGTGGATGCGTTCGAGGAGTTCAATCGCCTCGGTATATTGGCCTCCGGCGAGAAAGGCATACGACAAATCATGCGACACGTTTAATGTTCCGGGATCGTCGGCTCCCCGACTAGCGGTACACAGACTTCGAGCGCGTTCCAGGTGCGAAATGGCCTCAACATACCGTCCCATCGACAGATAAGCGTTCCCAATGGTCTGCAACACTTCGGTCTGCAAAATCGGCTGATTGGGAAATCGGGATTCAATCCTGTCGGAAGATAATTCAACTGCGGCGCGATCGACCAATTCACCAATGGTCACGTTCGATTTTGCATCGGACGCGAGTTGTCCGGCTTCGAGCAAATCGTTGGCTTGTAACCGGATGTCTGCCTGGCCCAGCAAACGGTTCTGAAGGAAATCTTTGACGGCCTGAGCAATTTGTTTCTCTTCGAGGGCCTTGCGGGATTGTTCCTGGGAATCGAGCTTAGCTAGGCGTTCTCCCTCGGTTCGCTGATCGGCACGACGGCGTTCGATGGTTTCCGCTGCGCGAGCACGATTGGCGATAATCAAGGCCCAAGTCGTTCCGATGATTCCCACGATCAAGGCCAATAGGACTAGCGAAGAAGCCAATACACCTGCAAAGTTCTTTTTGACAAATTTGCGGACGCGATAATTGAGCGACGGGGGGCGGGCGAGAACCGGCTCGCTGCCCAAGTAACGGCGAATGTCCGCGACGAAACTGGAGACTGAGTCGTAGCGGCGCGAGCGATCCTTTTCCAGAGCCTTCATCACCACCCAGTCGAGATCGCCAACCAGAATTCGATGCAAACTACTGGTGTCGGTCCGGCGGGCGTCGGTGATCGAGGCGGCTGTCCGATCGCTTTGACTCAGTCGACTGCTCGGTTTTGCTGGTTCCTGTTCCCGAATCGTCGCCAACACACTCAGAATGGCCTGTCCCTTTAACGACTTTTCATCGAGCGGGGTGCTGCCAGTGAGCAGTTCATACAGAACCACGCCCAACGCATAGACGTCGGTACGAATGTCAATGTCATGAGTCTCCATGCCGGCTTGTTCTGGGCTCATGTACTTCAGCGTCCCCAGAATCTGACCGATCCCAGTAAAGAGTGATTTGTCGGTCAACCGCTCTGAGGTTTCCATGGCCTTGGCCAGTCCAAAGTCGATCACCTTGGGGACCGGTTTTCCGTCAACTTCGGTAACCAAGATGTTTCCCGGCTTGAGGTCGCGATGAATAATGCCTTTTTGGTGGGCGTGTTGGACACCGGAGCAGACGTCATTGAACAGTCGCAACCGTTGTTCGATACTCAAACGGCGCTGGTCGCAATATCGGTTTAGCGGTTCTCCGCGCACCATCTCCATGGCGAAGAAGGGCTGATTGTCATCGGTTGTACCGGCGTCGATGATGCGTGCGACGTTGGGGTGATCCATCAAAGCCAACGCCTGTCGCTCGGCTTCGAAGCGGGCGATGACCTCGCGCGAACCCACTCCAGCCTTGATTAATTTCAGTGCCACTTGCCGTTTGACCGGATGTTGCTGCTCAGTTAGCCAAACTTCTCCCATCCCGCCTTCTCCCAATTTTTGGATCAGGCGATAATGACCAATCATCCGTGGTGGGGATTTCTGCTGATTGCCAGCGTCGGTTTGGCGTTGTGGGTTCAAATCAATTTGTGTCAGGTCACTTTTCTTACCGCTGGACTGCTTTTCAGCTATTGACGAGCTTTTTGAGGGTGACGCTACTGACATGGTTTGGTCATTGGATTGCTTCTGCAAATTTGCACGGTAAGCAGATTCAATTGTCAACAACTCATTCCGGAGAATGGACCGCTGTGGATTTGGCCAGTCGCGTTCGAATTGTTCCAACTGAGGAACAGGAGGAGCCGCCTGCCAAGCCAATTCGAATTGTTCGCAGATCTCTTCGATCTGGGCCTGCCACTCCGCCGACAGTTGAGAAAAACCAGGATCATTGCTCATGACTCAAATGCTCCAATCCACAGTTCGCGGAGCAAAACGAGCCGGCGTTCAACCGTTCGCTCGATCACGCCCAGTGTTGCCGCGATTTCTCGGTTGGTGAAACCTTCCAATTTTAGTTGGGCGACGGAGCGAAGCGATTCTTTATCAAGCAAATCGAGCAAACGTCGCAACTCCTCGGCGGTCTCGACAGCCAACTCGGCAGTGATCCGCCGATCAGCAATGTGCGCAAGCCAATCATCAAAAAGACTAAATGATGTTTGGCGATTAGTCGTCGCTCCACCCCGTTTTTTTGCCTGCGCACGCCGCCGCTGATTGATCGCCTTGCAGCAAGTCAATTTGACCAAAAGGGACCACAGATCTGTTCGGTCTAAAAGCAGTGGAAATTGGCCTTGAGGGACGCGTTGAAAAAAGCTGTTCAGGGCACTGATCACGGCATCCTCCTCATCCTCCATACCGCGTGGCACTCCAGCCAACTTGCTGCGAGCGAGGACCACCAATTGTTGGAAGTAGCGATTCCACAACTTCTGCTGTGCGTCGCCTTGTTCTCCCGTTTTCAATTGTTCGATCCATTCAGAAACGGAGCCGTGTTCTTTCATGGTTAAAACCCTTGCACTTTGGTCGATGGTACAAGCTTGCCAATCCGGCGAATCGATTTGTCAATAGATTGAGTCTATTGATCACTCTGTGATTCGGAGCAACGAAATGTGCTCGATGTTTGCCACAGGGCGACTCAAAATCATTCTTCAAGCGATCAGACAGTGATCATGTTACCAGACCCTTTGGTGCTGTCGAAGCCAAGGTGCTGAATCGATATACGAACTGCCAATTCGAGGCAGCTACTATTCCATATGGGGGCGAAAACAATCATTCCAGAAAAAACGCCGATCGCTGTTGAATTGGAATTTCTTACCTGTCATGCGTTGCCGCGAAGCGTTCAGACGGAAATTGTATCGTGATACTAACTTGTCGCGAGGGTTTGTCCAAGTGTTGACGCAAAAAACTTTCCATCTAGGAATTTTTGCGCGCCGGTTAATCTCATTCAAATACGAGTTTAACGATAGTCATTTCACCGCATGTTCCTAAACCGCGCAATCCAAGACTCGATGTAATTATGGATCATCAACACGAATCAAGCGTTGATCGAGATTCGCCGAGAGGAGGTGACCGCGCGCGACATCTCAGTCGTGTCAAAGCAGCGAATGGTTCGAAAGGTTTCGGAGAAATTCCGTTGCCACAAGAATTGTGGTCCGCGATTGTGAATCGATTGGGCTTGTCTCCAAGATTGATCGAAGTCATCGAGGCATTGTTCTGTGGTCTTGATAACCGGGATGTTGCAAATTCATTGGGCATCACGTTATCGACATTTCGCACCTATTTGACGCGAATTTTTGAGAAGACCGGAACTCGTAGCCGTTTGGAGTTAGTCCTGTATGTGGTTTCATTGGCGAATGAATTGGGGGTCTGGTCGGTTCGCGTCCACGGCGTGGACAGCCAAGCTGCTCGAAAACAAAGTGAAGCACCATAACTTGGGAATCGTGACAACGTCATCAAATGAACGTCATCAAAATGCGACTTACAGGGCAGATTCTGCACAATTAGAATCGGCTCTGTTGCAAGCAGGATCGATGGAAGATCAGTCCGTTGTAGACAGAGAATTACATCAGTTTAATTTTTAATACGCCGAGGATTTCAAACATGTCAACCGAAAAACGAATTACCTGTCAGAACAATCCAGCTTTGCGCGTTCGCCCAATTGGTACTTTGATCGGCTTTCTACTAGTGATTTCTGTCTCGCTTTCAGGAGGCAAATTGGCCTTCGGCCAGGTGTACATTACTGATACTCAGGTCCAAAATGGCGGCGTCTTCGATGTCAATCCTCCTGACGGCGAAGCGATCGTGATCAGTCACGTCGGCACCGACGCCTCGCTTTCACTCATCAATGGCGCCACAACCAATGGCGTTCATGGAGTCGTTGTGGGTTTGTCGAGCGGCGAACAGGGTACACTGCTTATCGACGGTGGGAGTGTTTTGAGCAACATGGAACCATGGTGGACCAATTCGTGGGTATTTGAAGACTTAAACTTTTTCGCTGGTTCGGCCGGAATTGGAATCGGCTCGGGGTCAACCGGCTACGCCACGGTCAGCGGCAATGGTTCTGCCTGGAACAACAGCGGTGAATTGGGAATTGGTTTCGGCGGAACCGGTTATCTGAATGTTCTCAGTGGCGGCAATGTTACCAGCGACAATGGCTATTTAGGTTTTTTCGCGGGGGCAAGCGGTACAGCGACTTTAAACAACGCAACATGGTCGAATGACCAAACTTTGTATGTCGGTTACGAAGGAACCGGTGAATTGAACATTCTCAATGGGGGAAGTGTTACCAGCATCTGGGGAATTCTGGGGTACGCCAATGCCGGCGGCGGCACGGTCAATGTCAGCAGTGGCGGCTCGTGGACCATGAGTGGCGAGTTCCATCTTGGATATTGGGGGCCAGGTTCTGGCACGTTGAATATTACTGACGGAGGCACTGTTTCAAACACCAACGGCTACATCAGCAATTTCTCTAGCGCTGTGATCGATGGTTCGGGATCGACGTGGACGAACAGTGGTGACCTCTTTGTCGGATACAATTCTGGCGACCTTTCAATTACCAATGGCGGATTGGTATCCAATACCAACGGCTATGTTGCTGCCACTGCAGGCAGCACTGCCAGCGTGGCTCTTTCCGGGAATTCAACATGGAACAATAGCGGGGCTTTGTGGGTAGGAAGCGGAGGGCAAGCGGAAGTTAATATTGGAGGCGGAAGCACCGTCACTAACACCGACGGTTATGTTGGCTATACCGGAACCAGCACCGTGAACCTTTCCGGCGGATCGAACTGGACCAATGACGGCGTAATTTATATCGGATATGTAGAACACGGGGTGCTGAGTGTTGAGGGAAGCAGTAACGTTACCAGCACCGGAGCAAGCGTTGGATATTGGGGAACTGGCGCGGCCAGTTTTTCCGGTGGTTCGACTTGGATCAACAGTGGTGATTTATATGTCGGCGGCTTGTTCGGCGGCGTTGGGACGCTGAACATTGAAGGAGGCAGCAGTGTCACTAGTTCGACTAGCTCTATTGATAATGGAAGCAGTGTTACCATCACAGGTGCTGGTTCAACCTGGACCAATAACGGCGTGATCTATTCCTCGGGCACGTTGATCGTCAACGACGGGGGTCTCGTTGACGTGGGAGTCGGCCTGAATGTTTACGGCCATTTGACCGGCGACGGCGGGACCATCCTTGGAAACGTTGCCATCCAAAACGGCCTGTTGACCGGCAACAACATGACCATCATTGGAGACGTATATATGAACTTCGGCATCATCGCTCCCGGAAACTCGACCGGAATCCTGACCATCGACGGAAACTTGGTTAGTTCTGGTGAAATGGAGTTTCAGCTCGGCGGATTGCTCGCCGGCACGGGCTATGACCAATTGAATGTGTTGGGTGATGTCACACTCAATTCACCATTCAATTCACCATTGCTCAGCGTCTCGGCTTGGAATGGATTCGAGCTTGACTTCAATCAGTCATTCGACATTTTGACCGTGGGCGGTACTCTTTCAGGCTTTTTCCGCGATGAGTTCTGGAACCAACTCAACGATGGCGATCTAGTGACCACGCTCAACGGCGTCGATCTGTTCATTTCCTACCACAGCAACGGCGTTACTTTATTTACGGCGATTCCTGAACCATCTTCTTTGATGATTGTCGGGCTCGCATTCTTGTTTGGTTTTTCGAGACGGGTGAGATGCAACGGAAATCGTCTGTTGGACAACTCAAGCATAATTCTCGACTAAGCTCGACATTTTCCATTTTCCGAGATGGATTTTAATCGATTGATATAGGCAAAAACGGGCTCCTTCGTTCAAGTTAGTGCGTTATCAGCAACACTCACTCGGGGGCCAAAAGGGGACATTCTACTTTATCTGCGAACTTCGTTCAGTTAGAATGCTGCATGGCCACGCACACCAAGAGCATCACGAGGTGGGTTTGTTTACCATGTCCTGAACCGGGGCAATGGCCGCAACGATTTCTTTCATCAAGATGATGACTTCGCCGCGATTGTGTACATGATGCGGGAGGCTCACGAAAAGGTACCGATGTGGCTGACTGGATTTTGTCTGATGACAAACCATTTCCACCTGCTGTCGTGGCCAAATGAAGATGGAGTTCTGAACCGCTGGACGCAATGGCTGATGACGTCGCACGTTCGCCGTTATCATCGGCACTACAAGGGAAGCGGCCATGTCTGGCAGGGGCGATTCAAAGCGTTTCCCGTCCAATCCGATGAACCTTATCTGACGGTGCTGCGTTATGTGGAGCGGAATCCGCTGCGGGCGAATATGGTCGAGCGAAGTCAAGATTGGGAGTGGTCCAGCTTGAAACCAACGGTTCGAAGCGGCCCGGAAGGATTGCTGTGCTACCTGCCGATCCTGAAGCCTGCTCAGTGGATTCGCCATGACAACGGAGTGGAAACAGAAGCCGAATTTCAGGCCCTAAGACACAGCCTTGCTCGC